>CANIVU010000001.1 GCA_947470805.1 Acidobacteriota bacterium
AGAGACGCAGTTCGGGTGCGGTGCTGGCCTTCGGCGGTTTTGGCGCCCTTGGACTTGGCTCCGTTGATTCGGGCTTGCATCGCACGTTGTTGCTTCTGTTGCCGTGTTGGCATAGGAAATATCCTCCTATAACCACTTCTAGCATGCGTTTTTTGGGGTCAGTACTGTTTTGGCTTTGGTACTGGATGGGGTAAGTGATTGAGGGGATTGAGATTGGGTTGGGAAATATTTATTTTGAAGTCTTGTGATCGTATTTTTGTTTTACGGACAAAAATAGGGTGACTGACACGGGTTTCAGACGGATGTGAGACGGGAGGGGGTGGAGTTTAGTAGGCTTTTTTGAGCGTTTGAATTGTCGTACCAGGAGAGATGAATGAAAACCCTTTTGTTTTGTTTGACCGCGGCGGGCTTGCTGGCGCAGGCGCCGAAGCAGGCACCGGCGCCGATGACGTTTTTTGTGACGTCGGTGGGAGTGGGCGATGGCGCGAAGCTGGGCGGACTGGCCGGGGCGGATGCGCATTGCGCGAAGTTGGCTGCGGCGGCGGGATCGACCATTAAGACTTGGCATGCGTATTTGAGCACGCAGGCGGCCGATGGGAAGCCGGCGGTGAATGCGCGTGACCGCATTGGCGCCGGGCCGTGGCATAACGCCAAGGGCGCGATGGTGGCACGGGATCTGGGTCATTTGCATGGCGATTCGGTGGAAGAGGCCCGGATTGGGAATCTGGTCACCAAAAACAATGCTTTGAATGAGAAGGGCGAGCAGATCAATGGCGTCGGTGCTACGCCGAATCAGCATGATGTTCTGACGGGTTCGCAGTCCGACGGGCGGGCGTATTCGGACGCGGCTGATCATACTTGCAAGAACTGGACTTCCAATGCCACCGATGGGATTGCGCAGTTGGGCCATTCCGATCGCAATGGCGGCGGGATTTCGTGGAACTCCGTTCATCCTTCGCGCGGTTGCAGCCAGGCGAACCTGGTGGCGACGGGCGGGGCCGGGTTGTTCTACTGTTTTGCGCCTTCGAAGTAGGGACAGTTTTTTGGCGCGCCTGCCGGTGGCGGGCGCGCTTTTTCTATTTTGGGAGGGGTTTATGAGCGTAGTGGGACGGCTGGTTACGGACGTTTTGCCGGAGTTTGGCGGGGAGATGCGGCGGTTGCTGGTGGAGCGGGGGGAGGCTGGGTTGGCGGGACAGGTGGCGGAGTTGCGGATTGTGGAGATTTGCGGGTGTGGGGACGATTTTTGCTCCACGTTTTATGTGCGGGAGCGGCCAGAGGGGACGTATGGGCCGGGGCACCGGAATGTGCCGTTGGGGACGGATGAGGGGTTGGTGAGTTTGGATGTGGTGGATGGGGCGATTGTTTGCGTGGAGGTGTTGTACAGGGAGGATGTGGGGGAGATGTTGGTGGGCGGGTGAGGGACACGGGATGACTCTGGACGTGGAGGAGGCGAGCACCCAATTGGCTGCTTGGATTGAACGGGCGCTGGCCGGGGAAACCGTTGTTGTTTCTCGGGCGGGGCATCCGTTGGTGGAGTTGAAACCGCTGATTGCGAAATCGGTGAGGGCGTTGGGAGCGGCGCGGGGGTTGACGCGGGAGGAGCCGGGATGGGATGCGGCGATGACGGAGCCGGAGGTGGATGAGTTCATGGGAATTGGACCGGGGTGAGTTTTTGGTGAATGCGTATTCGTCGTGGCGGGCGGTGGGGGGGGCACCGTAGCGATTGAGCGAATGGGGAGGGAGAGTGCAGAGAGCGGCGCGGGCGGGGGGCCGGGCGGGTGCGTTGATGGGGATTGGGGGTGGATGGCGAGAGGCTGAATGGGGGGGCAGGGGAATCCTGAGGGATAAGAAAAAAAATGAGGTGTCTGACACCGGATTATTGCTTTTGTGTGACGGCGGGGGTTTGGGTGGGGGTGGTACACTCGGGGTATTGCTGTCCTCCCGGCCGGGCCGCTGTGCCACGTTGTACGGCGCGGGTTTCGTTTCTTAGCCGCTCATGAGCACAGACACCACGCCCGTCAGCCGGGCACTTGAATTCCGGAACGCTCTCGAACAGGGTGTTCTTGTCGCCGATGGGGCGATGGGCACGATGCTTTATGAAAAAGGCGTGTTCATTAACCGTTGCTATGACGAGCTGAATCTGTCGACGCCGACCATTGTCCGGGAAGTCCACGAGGCCTATGTAAAGGCCGGGGCGCAGATCCTGGAAACCAACACCTTTGGCGCGAATCGGACGCGGCTGGCGGCGTTTGGGATGGCGGAGAAGTTGCAGGCCATCAACAAGGCCGGGGTGCAGTTGGCGCGGGAGGCGGCGAAGGATATCGCCTTTGTTGCCGGGGCGATTGGGCCGCTTGGCGTCCGGATTGAACCGCTGGGGCCGACCTCGTTTACGGAAGCGCGGGCCGTCTTTAAAGAGCAGGTTGAGGCGCTGGTGGCGGCGGGCGTGGACCTGCTGATTTTTGAGACCTTTTACCAGATTTTGGAGTTACGGGAAGCTCTGTTTGCGGCTCGCGAAGTGGTTGGCGACTCGATGGCGATTATTGCCCAGGTCACCATTAATGACGACGGGTGCATGCTGGACGGCACCGATACGGAGACCTTTGCGGCTCATCTGAATGAATGGCCTTGCGATGTGATTGGGTTGAACTGTTCCGTGGGGCCGAAGGCGACGTTGGAGACGCTTGAGAAGATCATGTCGTTCACCAAGAAGCCGCTGTCGGCGATGCCCAACGCCGGGCATCCGGCGGAGGTGGAGGGACGGAAGATCTACTTGTGTTCGCCCGAGTACATGTCGCAGTATGCGCGGCGGTTTCTGTGGGCGGGCGTGAAGATTGTTGGCGGGTGCTGCGGAACGACGCCGGAGCACATTAAACAAGTTCGAAGCGAGGCGCGGAGCTTGCAGCCGGCGCAGCGGAACATTTCGGCCACGGTGGAGGCGCATGCGCACACGGGCGGGGCGATTCCCAAAGTCCCGTTGGCGGAGAAGAGCAAGTTGGGCGCGAAGTTGGCGGCGGGAAAGTTTGTGACCTTCGTGGAGATTCTGCCTCCGCGGGGGGTGGATCCGTCGAAGGAAGTGGCGGGGGCGAAGCTTTGTAAGGCCGCTGGGATTGACGTCATTAACGTCCCGGATGGGCCGCGGGCGAGCGCGCGGTTGAGCGCGCAGGTGACTTGTCAGATCTTCCAGGAGCAGGCGGGGATTGAAGCCGTTTTGCACTTCTGCTGCCGGGACCGGAACATTTTAGGCATTCAATCCGAACTGCTGGGCGCTCACGCGACTGGCGTCCGGAACCTGATCTGCATTACGGGTGATCCGCCGCGGATGGGGAACTATCCGTCGGCTACCGCAGTGTTCGATGTGGACGCGATTGGGTTGTGCAATATCGTCAACAACGTCAATCACGGGCTGGACATTGGCGGGATGCCGATGGGGTCGCAGACGGCGCTGGTGATGGGCGTGGGGGCGAACCCCGGCGCGTTGAACATGGACGAGGAGATCCGGCGGTTTGAATGGAAAGTGCAGGCCGGGGCGGAGTACGTTGTTACGCAACCGGTGTTTGATATCCGGCTGTTAGAAACGTTTTTGAAGCGGATCGAGCATGTGCGGATTCCGGTGGTGTGCGGTATCTGGCCGTTGACGAGTCATCGGAACGCCGAGTTCATGGTGAATGAGCTGCGGGTGCCGGTGCCGGAAGAGTATATGGAACGGATGCGGGTGGCGGAGTCGGCTGAGGCGGCGCGGTTGGAGGGCGTGGAGATAGCCCGCGATATGGTGCGGAGAGTACAACCGATGGTGGATGGAGTACAGTTATCTGCCCCGTTCGGAAGATATCAAATGGCGGTCGATGTTGCCGAAGTGATAGAGAGACGGGATTAACACACTTGCCAACCGACCTGATAGTTATCGACAGCGACGCGCCGACGGAAGAGGCGATTGACCGGGCGGCGACGGCGCTGCTGCGCGGAAAAGTGATTGCGATACCGACGGAGGCGCGGTATGCGCTGGTGGCGGATCCGTTCAACTTGAATGCCGTTTCGCGGGTATTTGCGGCGAAGGGGCGGGAGCAGGCGCGGTCGTTGCCGCTGCTGGTGGGCGATCTGATCATGGCCGAGGAGTTGACGAGCGATGTTTCGGCGCGGTTCCGGCTGTTGGCGCGGAATTACTGGCCGGGGCCGTTGACGATTATTGTGCCGGGGTCGGCGAAGGTGCCGCTGCGGGTGACGGGGAATACGGGGCGACTGGCGCTGCGGCAATCGAAATCGAAAGTGGCGCAGGCGTTGATTGAGCGGACGGGGCAGCCGTTGATTGCGACGAGCGCGAATTTGAGCGGGCAGCCGACGTGTGCGAGCGGGATTGAAGTGTTTGGGACGATGGATGGGCGGGTGGATCTGGTGCTGGACGGGGGGACTTGCCCGGGGTTGGGGTCGACGACCATTGATATTACTGAGCCGTATTGGAAGGTGATTCGGGAAGGCGCGATTCCGGAGAAGGAATTGGCGGAGCTGTTGCACCGGGCTTAGTGGATTGCTCGGGGGAATCTGAAATTACGGAATTCGCTGGTTACCCGGTACCAAGGGGAATCTGGGGCGGAATAGCGGGCAGGGGAATTGCTTGTTTTGGGGTCGGGGGAATCGGAAATCACGGAATTGCCCGGTAGCACGGCTCCCAGGGAAATCCGGGGGCGGAGGGACGGGCTTAACCCGTGTTTCCAGATGTGGTAGAGTCGGGGAGCGGTAGCTGTGTAACACCGACCTTCGAGGGCGATATGAAATACTTTCTTCAGCGCGATGGCCGCACTTATGGGCCGTATTCCTATGATGATTTGAAGCGGTATCAGGCGGAAAACCGGATTGGGCCAAACGATCTGGTACGTCGGGAAGACAGCCAGCAGTGGGAGCCTTGGCAACAGGTTCTGAACCCTGCGCCGGCCCCGGTGGAAACGCCGATGCCCCCGGTGACACCGGCTCCGCAGCCGCAGGCCCCTGCGTTTGGCGGATATACGCCGCCGGCTGCGACGCCCGCGACGACGCCACAGCCTGGGTTTGGGACGAACCCGCCGGCGTTTGGCGGTGGTGGATTTGGGCAGCCGCCGGCTTCCACGCCGCCCGCGTTTGGTAGCGGCGGATTTGGTCAGCCTCCGGCACAGCAGCCGGCCTTTGGACAGCCTCCGGCTCCGGCTGGTTTTGGGCAGCCTCCTGCGGACCAAGGGTTTGGCGGTGGCGGCTTCGGCCAGCCGCAGATTCAGCAGCCGCAGGCCTCCGATGTTCCGGGCGCGTTTGGCGCATTTGGAGCGCAGGCGTTTGGCGGGGCGCCGCAGGGTCAACCGCCGCAGGGCGGGTTTGGCGCGCCGGGCGGTTTTGGCGGACCGCAGCAAGGATTTGGCGGTGGCACGGTTGGACCGATGCCGCCCGATATGGAATGGTGGCTGGTGGCGATCATCAGCTTTGTTTGCGGGTTCTTCTCCCTGTTCTGGCTGTGGAAGGAAATCACGTTTGTGAAACGGATTGATCCGCAGACGAAGGCTCCGAAGTTCTATGGGATGGCCATTGCGGGCATCATTGGCGGATATCTGTTGGTGATCCTGGGTACGGTCCTGGGCGCGGCGATGGAGTCCGGGCTGGTGATGATCTTCTCGATGCTGGGTATGGCGGTGGTTCTGGGCGGCTATGTTTGCCTTATCCTGGGAGCGTTCAAGATGCGCGAGTCGATCCACAACTACTACACGACGGTGGAACCGATGGGTATCAACCTGATGGACACGACGGGCGCGGTGCTGACGTTCTTCTTCTCCATTTTCTTCTTCCAGTATCATTTCGCGGCGATCGCGAAGCAGAAGAAGGCGATGGGGCACCCGGCCGCGTAGTTCCGTTCGAGTTTCGGGATATTGAGGGCCGTGCTATGCTTTCCCTTGGAGCGTTCCTGGGAGGCAGGTGCGGCCTTCATTTTTGATCCGATGCCATTCGAATCGGGGTCTATCTCGTTGCAAAAACGCCGTTGAGCAAGCTCCTGACCTTCGCGGGTCCAGGGAGAAGCCTGCAGGTGTGCGGAGGACTCCACCCTTAGCATTTCCAGGGGTCAAGGCAAAAGGTTGTACGGCTGACTGGTGCGCTCTTTCATTGCATTTTTGCCCGTTCCTGTAGTCATTTTTCATGCACATACTTTTTATTGGCGACATCTATGCGTCGCCCGGACGCCGGATTGTGTCCGATCACTTGCACCGGATCGTCACCGATGAGCGGATTGACCTGATTATCGCCAACGTGGAGAACTCCGCGGGCGGGTTTGGCGTGACGCCGCAGATTGCCGAGGACATGTTGTCGATTGGGGTCGAGGTGATGACCACGGGCAACCATGTCTGGGACAAGAGCGAGATCCATGAGTACCTGCCGCGGCAACCGCGGTTGCTGCGGCCGGCGAACTATCCGCCGATGCTGCCGGGGACGGGGATGTATGTCGGCAAGGCCCGGAACGGGGCGCCGTATGCGGTGTTGAACCTGCAGGGGCGTACGTTTATGGCCACCATCGACGATCCATTCCGGAAGGTGGACGAGATGCTGGCGACGCTGCCGGAGGATGTGAAGATCCGGTTTGTGGATTTCCATGCCGAGGCGACGTCGGAGAAAGTTGCTTTTGGGTGGCATTTGGACGGTCGGGTGACGGCTGTTGTGGGTACGCATACGCATATTCCGACGGCGGATACGCGGGTATTGCCGGGCGGGACGGCGTATCAGACGGACGCGGGGATGACGGGGTCGTACGCGGGGGTGATTGGCGTCGAGAAGGGCCCGATCCTGCGGAAGTTCCAGACGTCGCTGCCGGTGCGGATGGAAGGGGCCAAGGGGAGCGTGGAGTTCCATGGGGTGATTGTGACGGCCGACCCGGCGACGGGGAAAGCTGTGGCGGCCAAGCGGTACCATTTCCGGGAAGGTGTTCTATAGTTTCCGCCCCGCTCTGCCGATAGAAGTAGTAATGGCGACTACGCCTTCCCCCATTTCGCGTGTATTGATCATCGGTGCCTTTATCGCTGTCGCCTCATCGGCGGGACTGCAGTGGGTTGGCCTATCGGCACAGACCGAAGCGGTTCGGCAGCAGATTTCGCGGCAGACGCTCGCTGAGTTTTCGCGGGTATTTGCGCGGTACGAGACGGCTCCGGTGCAGGAGAAGCCGGCGGTGGCAGAGCAGTTGACCGGCATGGCAGAACGGCTATCGCAGTCGACACGGGCGGAATCGCTGGCGTCGGCGTCGCGGCGCGTGGTTGCTTTGGCGTCCTACGAAGACGGCAAGGAGACGCGGGAGAAAGAGCTGCGGGAGCGACTGCGGGCGGAGATACGCGGGCTGGTGAGTGAGGCGGAGACGCTGGAATCGGCGGCGTTGAGCCGGGCGACGCTATTCAGCACGGTGAATCAGGCGCTGCTGGTGATGGCCGTGTTGCTGTGCGGACTTCTAGTGTTTCGCGTGAGCCGGGTGAGTCCAGTCGCCTAGCGCTGGTTGCACACGCTCCAGGCGGGCGCGGTCCCAGAGAGTCCACACATGGCCTTCGCGGCGCTCGTTTTCGATTTCGACGTTGTCGGCATCGAGGAGATACCAGGTTTGGCGAAGCTCGACCATGTCGCCGGCGATGTTGACGAGACCGGAGAAGCGGACGCGGCCATTCTTGGGCGGGAGGCCGACGAGGATACCGAAGGAATCGGGATCGGTGACGGCCAGGACCCACATGCGCACGGTGGCGTTGTAGATGAGAAACGGATCGGACTCGTGGGAGATCCCGTAGGGGGCAACGGCGAAGGTCACGGTTTGTCCGTGCCAAGTCCAGTTGCCGGAGAGCCAGGCAAAGGGATTGAGAGTATGCAGGACACGGGAAGATCTGGCGGCGTCGGCCGCCAGTTGCTCCGTGAATGTCCTGTATTCCTGGTTCAAGGCCCTAGGTGACGATTTCGCTGATCTGGATGGTGGGGGAGGAGCTGGTGTAGTTGGGAATGTCTTCCATGAGCTTGGCGCCGTTGGACATCATGACGGCGAGGAAGCCTTCGACGGTTTCAAACTGCAGGTGGCCGATGGCGAGGAAGGGGGGCTCCGAGCCGGGGAAGGGGCCGGAGAGGCCTTTGTCGATTTCGAAGTGTTTGAGGGCGGCACCGAAGACTTCGTGGCAGAGGGCGCTGTGGGTGGACTTGTAGTAATCCATGTCGAAGGTCTTACCTTCACCGGCCGGGTACATGACGCTGACTTTAATCATTGCTCCTATCTTAAACGTTCCTATCTGGTGCCGCCGACGGGCACCGTCGCCTTGTAGACGTAGCCGGTGACGCGGGTCATGTCGGAACTGGTGAGATAGAGCGTGTTGGCGTCGGCACCGCGGCCGAACTTACAGTTGGTCAGTGCCTTCTGGTCCGTGGTGATTTTGTGGGTGATTTTGCCTTCTTTGGTGACGCGGTAGGCGGTGCCGTAGCTGTAGCAAGTCAGCCAGAGGGCGCCTTCCTTGTCGATGTCCATGCCGTCGGCCTGGCAGCCTTCGATGGTGATGAGGGTTTTGTGGGGGCCGCCGGTGACGGGGAAGACTTCGATCTTGCTGGTGTTGGCGGCGGTGTTGTGGGCGACGTAGAGGGATTGTTGGTCGGGGCTGATGAGGATGCCGTTGGGGCCGGTGATGGCGTCGGAGAAGAGGGTGGTTTTGCCGGCGGGATCGATCTTGTAGATGGTGCCGTTGGGGGAGGAGCCATCGTAGCCGTTGGGGTCGGTGAAGAAAATTGTGCCGTCTTTGGCGACGGTGAGGTCGTTGGGACCGGTGGCTGTTTTGGGGTCCTTTTCGAAGGCTTTGGCGAGGACGGACACCTTCTTGCCGGGAGTTACTTTGAGGACCTGACGTTCGTTGGTGGCGGTGGCGTAGAGGTTGCCGGAGTCGTCGAGCCAGAGGCCGCCGGGGCCGGCGCCGGTGGCGATGTCGAGATATTTGGCCGCGCCGTCCTTGGCGTTCCATTTGACGACGCCTTTGTAGGTGCCGCGGGAGGTGAAGAAGAGATTACCAGAGGTGTCGAGGGCGGGGCCTTCGGTGTTGCCCCAGGAGGGGTCGGAGGCGAGGAGGGTTGCCTTGATTTCGACGGGGCCTTCGGGCTGCTTGGCTACGGGCTTCTCCTGGGGCTGGGTGCAGGCGGAGAGGAGGAGCGTGGTGAGGGTGAGGGTGAGAGTTTGGTGGCGCATGCCGGAGGGTATTATATGCCCGTTGTGATGCGGTTGGTTTGGTTGTGATTGCTACTGAGCCAGCCGCTGCCGAGACCGGATTTGACTTGGGTTTTGAGTTTCATGCTTTTTCCTTTTCGAATTGGGTTCTATTTGGGCTAACGGAAGCGGCGGGGGAATCGTATCAGGGCGCGGAACCTTTTTTGCGCGTGAGGCACCTGATAAAGTTTAGGCATGCGATTTTTACCCGTTCTTTGGATTCTGTGCGTGGCGCCACTGTTGGCGGAGGATTTCTGGAAGACCAAACCGTATACGGAATGGAACGAGAAAGAGCTTAAGAAGCTGCTGACCAATTCGCCGTGGGCGAAGGAGGTGACGGCGGTGTTGCCTGGTGGTGGGGGCGGCGGCGGGACGGGCGGAGGACGCGGTGGCGGTGGCGGACGCGGTGGCGGCGGACGGGGCGGCGGCGGGGCCGGTGGCGGCGGTGGAATGGATGTCGAAACGATGGGCGGGGGAGCGGGCGCGAATGTGGGCGGGGGAGGGGCGGTTGGCGGCGGCGGGGGAGGATCGGCACCGGCGGTGACGGCCAAGGTACGGTGGCAGACGGCGATGCCTGTGAAGCAGGCGCTGGTGAAGATGAAGTACGGGGCCGAAGCGGCGACGTCGACACAAGCGCAGCAGGTGCTGACGGCGAAGAACGATATCTACGTTTTGGTTCTGGAAGGGTTGCCGCAGCGGATGGCGCAGATGGGCGGGGCGAAGTTGCAGGAGAATTTGAAGAAATCGACGGTGTTGAAGCACGGGGATAAGACGCCGATTTCGCCGGCACAGGTAGAGATTGGGGTCGCTGATAAGCAGATCCTGATTTACTTTGCGTTCCCGAAGACGGATGAGATTGTGCTGGAAGACAAAGACGTGGAGTTTGTGTCGAAGGTGGGGCCGGCGGAATTCCGGAAGAAGTTCAAGCTGGCGGATATGGTGGTGGACGGGAAGTTGACGCTGTAGTATGCGGGTGGCGATTGGGGTTTTGGCGTGCGTGGCGGTGTACGGGCAGATCAACTCTGTCCCGTTGCCGGAGGGGGCTGCGATTTATGGGGCGCCGGGGGCGCGGACTGTTTTGGTGACCCATGCGCGGCGGGACGTATTGTGGGCGGCGGGGGAAGCGGGGCTGGTGGCGCCGGAGGGGGAGGCGCGGCTGATTTCCGAGGCCGGTAAGTTCTGGTCGTTATTCCGGCAGACCCGGTTCCATGACTATGCGCAGAAGTCGACGAAGGTACCGGAGCGGGAGTATGCAGTTACGCGGACGGTGAAGGGCGGGGACACGCTGACTTATGGCGATGTTACTGTGCGAGTTATCGACACGCCGGGATTTACGCCGGGGGCGGTTTCGTATGTGTATGAACGGGGCGGGAAGAAGTATGTGGCGACGGGGGATTTGATTTATAACGGCGGGCGGCTATTTGATCTGTATAGCTTGCAGGACGCGGTGGCGGAGACGAAGACGCGGGGGTATCACGGGTTTGCGGCGCGCGCGGGGCAGTTGATTGCGAGCTTACGGAAGGTGCGGGAGGTGGGGGCGGACGTTTTGGTGCCGGCGCGCGGGCCGGTGATTACAAAGCCCGCGGCGGAGATTGACCTGTTGATCGGGCGGCTGCAGGCGCTGTTGGATAGTCACTTCGCGACCGATGCGCTGCGGTGGTATTGGGGGCCCGAGAGCTGGCAGACGCGGGCGACGCTGGCGATGGGGAAGGCGCCGTCGGCACCGATGCCGATGGCGGTGGAACGCGATTTGCCGGGGTATGTGATTGCAATCGGGAATTCGCGACTGCTGGTTTCGACGACCGGGGCGGCGTTTTTGCTGGACGCGGGGTATCCGCAGATTGTGGAGAAATTGGAAGAGTTGCAGGCGGCGGGGCGATTCCGGAATTTGGAGGGAGTGTGGGTGACGCATTACCACGACGACCACACGGACCATGTTTCCAAAGTCGCGAAGAAGTTTGGGGCGAAGGTATTTTTCAACGAACGGATCAAGGACATCGTGGAGAATCCGGGGCGGTACCGGATGCCGTGTTTGACCACCAGCCCGATTGCGGGCGACGCGCGGGGCGAGGGAGAGCGGTGGGCGTGGCGGGAGTTTCAGTTCACGAGTTACTTCTTTCCGGGGCAGACGCTGTATCACGGAGGACTTTCGGTGGAGCGGGAGGGGGCGGAGAAGTTATTCTTCGTTGGCGACTCGTTTACGCCTTCGGGCACTGATGATTACTGTTTGCAGAACCGGAATTTCGTGCATGCCAATGAAGGGTACCGGTATTGCCTGGACTTACTGGAGAAGCTGGGCGGGACGCATTGGCTGATTAACCAGCACGTGTTGCCGATGTTCCGGTATGACGCGGGGCAGATGGGGCGGATGCGGGAAGAGTTGTCGAAGCGGGAGAGGCTGCTGGCGGAGTTGACTCCGTTGCCGGATGCTAACTATGCGGTGGATGAGAGCTGGGCGCGGATCTATCCGTATTCTTCCCGGGGGAAGCGGGTTTCGGTGGAGTTGCGGGTCGACAACCATACGGCGAAACCGCAGGAGTTCCGGGTGCGGTGGAATGTGCCGAAGGGGTGGGAACTGGTGAGCGGGGAGCAACGGGCGACGGTGGCGGGCAAGGGTACGGGCACGTTCAAGGCTGTGTTGCAGGCGGTGGATGCGGCGGAGGTTTCGGTGCTGACGGTGGATGTTGCGTTTGCCGGGTTTGATTTGCGGCGGTGGACGGAAGCGCTGTTGGAACGCGATGGCGAGTGACGCGGAGCTAGTCCAGATTGTGGATGCGGCGGTGGCGGAGGCGACGCGGCGGGCAGGGGCGGCGCTGGCTTGCAAGAGCGGGTGCACGCATTGTTGTATTGGTCCGTTTGCGGTGACGGAGCGGGATTTGGCACGTTTGCGGGAGGGGTTTGCGGCGGTGGGGGATGAGCGGATGGCGGCCCGGTTCCGGGAGGCTCGGGAGGTGATGCGGGAGGGGTTTCCGGGGGATTGGGAGAGCGGGGGGGTGACTGATTTGGGCGCGGCGGATTTGTTTGATCTGGCGCATCCTTGGCTTCCCTGCCCTGTATTGGATTTGGAGACGGGGGCTTGCGGGTTACATGCGTGGCGGCCGGTGGCTTGCCGGTTGCATGGGCCGGCGTTACGGATTGACGGGGTGGATTTGCGGCATTGCCGGTTGAATTATGTGGGGATGGATGGGGCGGAGGTTGAGGGGTTGCGGGTGAGCGTGGAGACGCCGGAGGTGGAGGAGAGTACGTTGACTTACATTGCCTGGGCGGTAAGGAACGGGGATTGACGGACGGGGGAACACTCTTCGTTTCGGACAGAGGAGAGCCATCGGACTGGGGATCAGAGTGTCCCCACGCTGTGGCGGGGTGAAGGGATTTATAAGGTGGCGGCTTTTGTTAGTGAGTCGACGGTCCAGGTCGCTTGATCGAAGACTTCTAAGTTACGAGTTTTTTCGTATAACTTGCGCACTTCGTCGCCGGGGAGGCGGCGGCCGGCGCCGTCTAACATACCGCCTAAGACGATTTTGCGGGCCTGGGACTGGGCGGTGATGTCGGGCAGGTCGGTATGTTCCAGGAGGCCGGGGACGAAGTTAGCGAAAGCGTGGCCGTAGTTTTCGGTTTCGACGATGCTGCGGAAAGAGGTGAGGCCGCCGGCGACGTAGAGACGGTTGATATTGGGCGTGAGGGCGGAGGCGCACTGGGCGGGGACGGTGAGCTTGCCCTGGGCGGCGAGAAGGATGGGACGGTTCTGCAGGGCAGGGTGGGCCTTGGCGGCACGGATGACGGAGAGAATGTCGGTGACGCGCTGGCCGAGCATCGGCTTGCCGAGCATGAGGCCGGCCCAGGCGTAGGCTTCCTCGTCGTTGTGGGAGCGGGCGTGGCGGGGGTTGCCGGGACCCATTTCGGGGAGCAGGTCGCCGAGGCCGCGGAGGTCGGGGACGCAGACGGCGAAGCCTTGTAAAGCGAGGTTTTGGTAGAGTTCGCCTTCGTGCCAGTCGGTATTGCGGCCGGAGGAATCGAGCACGACGATGAGGGGGCGGGGGCCGCGCGCGGGGCGCGGGAGGAAGAGCCAGGCGGGGAGGAAGACGTGGGGGGCGGAGGGGATTTCGAGGGCCTCGATTTCGACGCCGCGGCTGATGGTGCGGCGGAGGGTCTGGTATGTCGCCGCGGGGGGACGGTCGAGGCGAAGGAGGCGGTCGAGCGGGACGGGCGTCATGCGGCCGAGGCGGCGGCGGTTCATTTGATGGGGCGTGACGCTGGAGAGATTGCGAACGGTGGAGCCGTTTTCGGTGCAGAGGAGCGAATCTTCGGGTTCGGGCTGGGTGGCGGGCTCCTCCGTGACGCCTTTGACGTCGGCACGGAACCAGCGGAGGAACCAGTTATAGATTTGCAGCCGGGAATCGTAGGCGAGAGAGTGGGGGAGAGGGGTGGAAGCCCAGGCGAGATGATCCTGTTTCCCGAGTAAGTCGTAGACCTTTTTCAGCTTCTGGAATTCCTCCCAGCCGGAGGCGATGTATTGGGGCGAGTAAGTGCCGAAGAAATCCTTATCACTTACGCTGATTAGCAGGGGCTTGCCGGCGAAGGGGTAGAGGAGGTCCCAGCGGTCGAAGTTATTGGGGGCGGAATCGATCAAGTTTTGTTCGGCGTCATCGGTGGAGCCGGGGGCGGTGAAGCCGGGGGTGGCGTAGCTCTCGGTAATGGCACTGGCGAGTGCGGCGACGGAGACGCGGTCGTCGACGGCGAGGAGGAACATGGAGTCCGTTCCGCCGCCGGACTGGCCGGTGGTGCCGATGCGGGAGCGATCGACGTAGGGGAGGGAGTAGAGATAATCGACGGCGCGGACGGCGTCCCAGGTTTGGAGGCGGGTGGCGGTATCGCCGGTGAGGAGCATCTGGCGGCCGGCGGTGGAGTGTTCGTCGTCGACGGAGCCGGTGCGGGTGCGTTTGCCGGAAGAGTCGGGGTAGTAGATGCGTTCGCCCTGGCCCATGGGGTCGAAGCCGAAGGCTACGAAGCCTAGCTTTGCGAGGCCTTGGCAGAGGCGCTGGTAGGCGGGGTAGGACTTGCCCTGCGGGGCGTGGCCCATCTGCACGATGACGGCGGGGATGGGGCGGCGGACGCGGGTGGGAACGTAGAGATTGCCGGTGACGTGGAAGCCGGGGCGGGATTCGAAGACCACTTTATCGACGCGGTAGGTGGGGCGTTCGATGGAGCCGGTGACGCGGGCGTTGAGGGGAGTACGTTCGGGCTGGCCGCCGATGAGGGACCAGAATTTCTGGCGGGCCCAGCGGCGGCGTTCGGCTACGAGTTCGGGGGTGGTGAGTTTGGCGAGATCGTCATTGCGGCGTTTGTGCGCGGCAAGCGCGAGTTCCCGCAGATAGGCGGGAAGGCAGTGCGCGTATTGACGGTATGCGACGCCGGGGTAGGGCGGCGTCTCCTGCCAGGCTGGGAGGTTACCAGCGGCGGTGACGGCGGCGCTTCCGAGGCGTAGCCATTGACGACGATTCATCGGGCGGATTGTCTCCTCTGAGTATGGCAAGAATAGAAGCACGATGCCGAAGATTCGACTGCTGGGCCAAGGGGACGTGACCGATTGTATGCGATTGAAGGAGGCGGCGGGGTGGAACCAGACGGCGGCGGATTGGATGGCTTTGCTGGCGGCTTCGCCCGGTGGCTGTTTTGGGGTGGAAGAAGATGGGAGGGTGGTGGCGTCGGCGACGGCGGTAGCGGATGGGGGCGTGGGCTGGGTGGGGATGGTATTGACTGACCCGGCGTATCGGGGGCGGGGGTTGGCGACGGCTTTGTTGGGGGAGACGTTGGCGTATTTGGATGGGGTGGTGGAGACGGTGAAGCTGGACGCGACGGCGGCGGGGGAGCCGTTGTACCGGAAGCTGGGGTTTGTGGAGGAGGCGGTGATTGAGCGGTGGGTGGGTGAGGTTCCGTTTTCCGGGGCTGGTTCGGCGGGGCGGTATGGGGGGCCGTTGCGGCATTCGCCGGCGGTGCCGGTGGATGTATGCGCGGAGTGTGAAGGGGCGTGGGGCGCGGGGCGGGCGGGGAGTTCGGCGTTTTATTTTGGACCTTGTTATGGGGTTTCGGAGGCCGCGGTGGAGGGGGTGGCCCGGGCTGTTTTGGGCGGGCGGGGGCGGGCGATGTGGGACCTGTTTCCGGAGCATCCGGCGGCGGGGGTGGCGGGGCGGTTGGGGTTTGTGCCCGCTCGGCGACTGTTGCGGATGGTGCGGGGGCGGGCGGTGCCGACGGCGGGGGATGTGTATGCGATTGCCGGGTTTGAGTGGGGATAATTCTTCGCGGCTTGCCGGCTTTGGTAGACTCACGGTTGGTCGCGTGCAGGACGCGTCCTGTCCGCGGAAAGGGCTGCGCCCACCTGCTCCTTCGAGGCATCTTTCGTAGGTTGACTCTCTTTCGCCTGACATGCGGACCAGGCCGATGAAGGAGCTTGTCTTGAACCTTGAACAACAGAAGAAGCAGGCCCGGGAGTTGTTACGGGCGATGCGAGCTGGGGACCCTTGTGCCCTTTCGCGGCTGCGCCGGCATCATGCGCGTTGGGCGGCGGCGGATGATAGCGACGTGCGGGTGCATGTGTCGCTACACGATGCGGAGTTTGCGCTGGCCCGGGAACTGGGTTTTGCCAGCTGGCCCAAACTGAGCGCGCACGCGGAGCCGTCTGCCCGATTGGGGCACACTCGATTCTACGTGACGGACTTGGCTTGGATCATGGACCGCGTGCTCGGGTTGCTGCGGACGAAGGATTCCGCGGGCCCGGCGGCGCTGGAGCAGATTCGGGAATGGCATCCGCGCTTCTGTGACTGGAGCGATGAGGAGATTCGGCAAGCGCCGTTCACGGTGGAAGATGCGCGATTGGTCTACGCGAAGGAGCACGGGTTCGACACTTGGGACGAATTGGCGAGTCGCGTGAAGGTCCTCGCTGTGGGCGCCGCTGCCGCGAGTGCGGAGCCGTTTCTGGGCGCGTTTGCCGCCCTGCGAGTGGGCGATGTGGGCTGCTTTGCAGCGTTGCTGCGGGCGCGTCCGCGGCTGGCCGGGGAGCGTGGCACGAATGGGAATACGCTTCTCAATCTGGCCGTCAGTTTTGCGAGTATTCCCGCGGTGGAGGCGCTGCTGGCGGCGGGTGCGGACGTCAATCAGGGCAACAATCGCGGCTGGACGCCGCTGCATCAGGCGGCGTATGCCAATCAGTGTGAGATCGCCGGAATGCTGATGGAACGGGGCGCCGCTCTGGACTTGGAGGCGCATGGCGCGGGGGGCACACCGCTCGTCGTCGCGCTGTTCTGGGGACATCGCGAGGTGGCCGATCTGTTGGGCGGCGACTTCGCCGCACCGAACAATCTGCGCGTTGCCGCCGGGCTGGGTCGCGCGGAACTTGTGGAGGCGTGCTTCGGCGCGGATGGGACACTGACGCCGGAAGCTTGTGCGGCTCGGGGGTTTTATCGTCCGCACAGTGGCTTTCCGGACTGGAAGCCAACGGGGGAACCGCAGGAGGTGCTCGACGAAGCGCTGGTGTGGGCGTGCAAGACCGGCCGGGTTGCCGTGTTGGCGCGGCTGGTGGAGGCCGGCGCGCGGTTGGATGCCGATCCGTATCGCGGCACGCCGCTGGTGTGGGCGGCGGTGTGTGATCGGCCGGACGCTGTCGAATGGCTGCTGGATCACGGGGCGGATATCAATAAAAAGGCCACGTTTGGCGGATTTTCGCACGGGCAAGGAATCACGGCGCTGCACATGGCGGCGCAGTATGGGCATATGGAAGTCGTCCGGCTGCTGGTTCAACGGGGCGCGGATCGAACGATCAGAGAAGATCTGTATCAGTCGACTGCCGAGGGAGCCGCGAAGCACTTCGGGCAGAGCGAGGTTTGGGAGTATTTGAAGGCGGCGGGAACGGCTTAGGAGTTGGGAGTGGCGTGATAGAATTCCCACAAAGTTATGTCAGACCAAACCTTACGTCGAGACCTGGTGAAGTCGGCCGCGGCCGCCTTTACGACGAACCTTTTCACCGGGCGCGTGTTCGGCGCGAACGACACGTTGCAGACCGCATTTATCGGCATGGGCCGGATGGGTCTGGGCAACCTGAACGCCGCGATGAAGCAGGACAAACTGCACGTGGCGGCGGTGTGCGATATCTATCAGCCGGCGCTGGACAACGCGGTGGACAAGACCAAGGCGCAGGCGACGGGCGCGGCGCGGGCGGTGAAGGATTTCCGGGAGATTCTGGCGGATAAATCCATTGACGCCGTTTGCATTTCGACGCCGGACCACTGGCATCCGTACATGGCCGTGGAGGCTTGTAAGGCTGGTAAGGACGTTTATGTTGAGAAGCCGATCAGCGTGACGATCGGCGACGGGTACAAGATGGTGCAGGCGGCGCGGAAGTATAACCGCGTGGTGCAGGCCGGGACGATGCAGCGGTCGGCGAAGCATTTTATCGATGCTTGCGAGCTGGTGCGGCAGGGGCGCGTGGGCGATGTGACGATGGTGAAGACTTGGAACTACGGGAATGGGAAGGTGGAGGGAATCGGGAATCCGGCGAACGGGAAGCCGCCCGCCGATTTGGATTGGGATATGTGGTTGGGGCCGGCGCCGAAGCAGGAGTTCAATAAGAACAAGTGGGGCGTGGATCCGAAGGCGTTTTCGCACTTCCGTTGGTTCTGGGATTTTGCGGGCGGGATGATGACCGATTGGGGCGTGCACGTTCTGGACATTGCGCGCATGGGCATGGGCGAGGCGATGCCGAAGGCCGTGTCGGCGATGGGGCAGAAGTTTTTGATTCAGGACAACCGGGATACGCCGGATACGCTGTCGGCCATCTACGAGTTTCCGAAGTTCATGGCGCAGTATGAGAACCGGATGTTCAACGCGAATTCGATGTTCAAGCAGGGCTATGGGACGATGTTCCACGGGACGAAGGGGACGCTGTTTGTGGACCGCTCGCTGTACCGGATTGTGCCGGAGGCGGGGTCGGAATCGATGGAAGTGGTGGAGGAGAAGGCGTCCGATAACTCGAACGTGAAGCACTGGGCGAACTTCCTGGAATGTATCAAGACGCGGCAGCGGCCGGCGGCGGATATTGAGATTTGTTATAAGTCGACGGTAACTTGTTTGTTGGCGAATATCTCGATTCAATCCAAGCAGCGCGTGGATTGGGACGAGGCGAATAACCGCATTGCGCAGCCGGAGTTGCGGAAGTATATGAGCCGTCCGGAACGCGCGCCGTGGAAGATTGTGGTGTAAGTTCATGAAGCTGCTTCTGGTGGCCATTGGGGTTATTGGTTTTGGAATCGCCGGGGAGTGGCCGCGGTTCCGTGGCCCTAATGGCGCCGGAGTGGCGGATGGGGCGGCGCTGCCGGCGGAGTTGGGCGCCGATAAGCCGTTTGTGTGGAAGACGGCGTTGATGAAGGGGAAGTCGTCACCGGTGGTGACTTCTTCCCGGATTTTTTTGACGGGGCATGAGGGCGGGAAGTTATTCACGATTGGACTCGATCGAAAGACGGGGAAGATTCTGTGGACGCGCGAGGCCCCGGGGGCGCGGGAAGAGAAGCGGAACGCGTTGAACGATCCGGCGGCACCGAGCGCCGTTAGCGACGGGACCAACGTTTACGTGTTTTTTGCGGGGTTCGGGCTGTTGTCGTATACGGCCGATGGGGTTGAGCGGTGGCGGACGGCAATGGGGCCCTTTTCGAATTTCCACGGGATGGGTGCGTCGCCGGTGTATGCCGACGGGCGCGTATTCATGATTGTGGATCAGGACTTAGAGGCGCATCTGCTGGCGCTGGATGCGGGGACCGGGAAGCCCGTTTGGAAGACGATGCGGCCGGAGGCGGTGCATAGTTTTTCGACGCCGGTAATTTACAAGAGCCAGATTATTGTGCCGGGTTCGTATCAGATGGTGGGGTATGAGCAGGCGACGGGGAAAGAGATTTGGCGGGTGCGGGGGATGACTTACCAGGTTAAGTCCGTGCCGGTGGTGGATGGGGACATTTTGTATTTTAACGGGTGGGCGCCGGGGGCGGAGCCGGCGGAGAAGATGGTGATGCCGGACTTTCCGGAGATGTTGGAGAAGTATGACACCAACAAGGATGGAAAGTTAGCGAAGTCCGAGGTGCCGAAGGCGTTGATGCCGGGTAACTGGGATATGCAGGATTTGGATAAGGACGGGGTTTATAGCGCTCGGGACTGGGAGGTTTATCAGAATCGGCGGCGGGCGAACAACTTTGCGATGGCGATGAAGTTGGGCGGGACGGGGGACGTGTCGCAGACGCATGTGATGTGGAAGTATGAGAAGTCGCTGCCGGATGTTCCGTCGGTGTTGTTGTACCGGAACGTTTTGTATCTGGTCCGGAATGGCGGCATCTTGCAGACGCTGGATCCGGCGACGGGGGAGATGAAGAAGCAGGGGCGGTTGCCGAACGCGTTGGAGGAGTATTATGCGTCGCCGGTGGCGGGGGATGGGAAGGTGTATTTCATCAGCCGGATGGGGAACGTGACGGTGTTGGAGGCGGGGGCGAATTGGGGCGTGCGATCGTCGGGTTCGTTTGATGAAGAAGTGTTCGCGACGCCGGCGATTGCCGATGGGCACATGTGGGTGCGGACGGCGACGGCGCTGTACGATTTCGCGGTACGTTAACCCTATATAATGCAGGGAGCGTGCGAACCACCTTCCTTCTTTTTACCCTGGCCCTGGCTGCGGCCGGGCAGAACTTTGATGCGTCCGCGGGGCCTGTTTTCAAGGCGAAATGCGCGGGGTGCCACGGGGCGGCAGCGCAGGGAAAACTAGACCTGCGAACGGAGGAGGCGGCGCTGAAGGGCGGCGCGTCGGGGCCGGCGATTGTGGCGGGGAACGCGGCGAAGAGTTTTTTGATCGATAAGGTTGTTACCGGGCAGATGCCGCCGGGCAAGGCGAAGCTGAGCGATGCCGAAATTGACGTGATTCGCGGGTGGGTGGACAAGCTGCCGCCGGTGGAGACGGTGGCGCGGGTTTCCGAGCATGAGGTGCGGGGGATTCTGCAGGCGCGGTGTGTGACTTGCCATGGGGGCCTGAGCCAGAAGGGCGGGTTGGATTTACGCTCGATGGCGAGCCGATTGAAGGGCGGGAAGTCCGGGCCGGCGCTGGTGCCGGGGAAGCCGGAGGCGAGTTCGATGTATTCGCGGATCGTCAGTGGGCAGATGCCGCCGGAAAAGATGGCGAAGGAGTTGGCGGTGGAGCTGCCGACGGAGGCGGAGACGGCGAAGATTAAGGCGTGGATTGCGCAGGGCGCGCCGGGGCCGGAGCCGTTGCCGGCGTTGACGGCGGTGTCCGATAAAGATAAGCAGTTCTGGTCATTTCAGCCTCCGGTGCGGCCGACGACGCCTTCGGTGAAGGGCACGGTTCGGAATCCGATCGATGCGTTTTTGTTGAGTCAATTGGAGGCGAAGGGGTTGAGTTACTCGCGGGAGGCGGATAAGTTGGCGCTGTTGCGACGGGCGACGCTGGACTTGACGGGGTTACCACCGACGCCGGGGGAGATTTCGGCGTATTTGGGTGATTCGTCGGCGGACGCTTATGAGAAGTTGATTGACCGATTGTTGGCGTCGCCGCGGTATGGAGAGCGGTGGGGGCAGCATTGGCTGGACCTGGCTGGATATTCGGATTCGGAGGGGTTCGGGCAGGATGACGGGGTGCGGCGGTTTGCGTGGCGATACCGGGATTATGTGATCCGGTCGTTGAATGCGGATAAGCCGTATTCAGTTTTCCTGACCGAGCAGCTGGCAGGCGATGAGATGTCGGACGATTGGAAGAAGGCCAAGGGCGTGGCGTCGCAGGAGGTTTTGGACCGGCTGGCGGCGACGGGCTTTTTGCGGACGACGCCGGACCCGACTAACTCGGCGGAGCGTGGATTGATTTCTGAGCGGATGAATATTGTGGCGGAGGAGTTAGAGGTTTTGACTTCGTCGGTGATGGGATTGACTGTCGGTTGTGCGCGTTGCCATAACCACAAGTACGATCCGATTCCGCAGCGGGATCACTACCGGTTGAGCGCGATTCTGCAGGGCGCCTATGACCCGTATGAGTGGCGGACGCCGAATAAGCGGGAACTCGATTTGGCACTGGAGTCCGAGCGGGCGGAGACGGAGAAGGTGAATGCACCGATTCAGGCCGACATCAAGAAGCTGCAAGAGGCGATGAAGAAGGCGGGCGAACCGTTCCGGGCGCAGCTTTTGGAAGAACGGTTGAAGGAGTTGCCGGAGGGTGTGCGGGAGGATTTGAAGGTTCCGGCGGAGAAACGAACCGAGGCGCAGAAGTATCTGGCGGACAAGTTTGCGGCAACCTTGAAAATTGAGGACCGGGATCTGGAGCGGAAGTATCCGGAGTATGCCGGGGCGGTGCGGCCGCTGCAACGCGAGATGCAGGAGTTGCGCGGGAAGATGAAGCCGAAGCCCCATGTGCGCGTGTTGACGGATAATGCAGAGCCTTCGGCGCATTACCTGTTGCGGCGCGGGGAGCCGACGAACTTTGGAGAGGTTGTTGAACCGGGCGTGCCGGTGGTGCTGGCGAATGCGGCGCTGAAACCGTATGCGCCGGCGCCGGCGTTTGCCGGGACGACGGGGCGGCGGTTGGGGTTGGCCAAATGGCTGACGCAGCCGAACCATCCGTTGACAGCGCGGGTGGCGGTGAACCAGCTTTGGATGCGGCATTTCGGGCGCGGGATTGTGGCTTCGGTTTCTAACTTCGGGCGGTCGGGGATGGCGCCTTCGCATCCGGAACTGCTGGATTGGCTGGCGACGGAGTTTGTGGCGCGGGGTTGGAGTATGAAGACCATGCACCGGATGATGATGACTTCGCAGGCGTACCGGCAAACGTCGAAGGTGGATTCCGCGCTGCTGGCGGCGGACCCGGAGAATGTGTTGGTTTCGCGGATGCCGTTGCGGCGGATGGATGCCGAAACTCTGTTCGACAGCTTGATTACGGCCGCGGGGCGACTGGACACGACGGCGTTCGGACCGGCGGCGGAGTTAGACATTCGGCCGGACAAGGAAGTTACTGTGAAGGCGAGCAAAGATGGGTTCCGGCGGAGTATTTATGTGCTCCACCGGCGGCAGACGCCGGTATCGCTGATGGATGCGTTTGACCAGCCTTCGATGACGCCGAATTGTACGGAGCGGCGGCGGTCCAACGTGGCGACGCAGGCGCTGCATATGATGAACGGATCGATGGCGTGGGAGCTATCGCGGTATATGGCGGGGCGCGTGATTGACGATGCCGATGGGGACCGGGCGCGGCAGGTGGAGTTGGTCTATTTGCGGGCGCTTTCGCGGCGACCGACTGAGGCCGAAGTGAAGACCGGGATGGAGGCGATTGCGAGTTTCCGCGAGGCCTGGCCGGCGCGGTTGCAATCCGATAACGGGGCGGAGCCGCGGGCGGCGACGGCGAGTTGGCTGGCGGTGGCGAACTTCTGCCACGCGATTTTGAATTCGGCTGAGTTCAGCTTTGTTGACTAAGGAATTTTATGGCTAAGACTTCCAGACGCGATTTTTTCTCTTCGGTGGCGAATGGGCTGCACGGGGCGGCGCTGGCCGGGTTGTTGGGAAATGACTTGTATGCGAACAGCGGCGTGTATGATTTGACGCCGAAGAAGTCGCACTTCCAGCCGAAGGCGAAGGCTGTTATTCAGTTATTCATGAATGGGGGCCCTAGCCAGGTGGATTTGTTTGATCCGAAGCCGATGTTGACTCAATTGGCGGGGACGGCGCCGAGCAAAGAGTTGAGCTTTGCGATTTCGAATGGGGACACGCCGGGCGTGTTGATGCCGTCGCCGTTTACGTTCAAGAAGTATGGCAAGAGCGGGATGGATATTTCGAGCGCGATGCCGCATTTGGCGACGTGCGCGGACGACATTGCGGTGATCCGGTCCATGTATGGCGAGCACGCCAATCACGAGCCGGCGCTGTTCCTGATGCATACGGGGCGGACGATTGCGAGCCGTCCGGCGATTGGATCGTGGGTTTCGTATGGGCTGGGGACGGAGAACCGAAACCTGCCGGCGTATGTGGTGCTGGACGACCCGAAGGGGTTGCCGATTAACGGGATTTCGAACTGGCAATCGGCATGGCTGCCGCCGATTTACCAAGGGACGCGATTCCGGACGGAGGGGCCGCCGGTGTTGAATTTGGAGCCTCGGGCGGAGATTCCAACGCCGCTGGTGGAGGCGGAGCGGAACTTACTGCGGAAGTTAGACGCGGCGCATTTGGCGGAGCGGCCATATCAGCCGGAGCTGGACGCGCGGATATCGAGTTATGAGTTGGCGGCGCGGATGCAGATGGCGGCGTCGGACGCTTTGGATGTGAACAAAGAGACCGAGGCGACGCGGGAGGCTTACGGGCTGAACGATCCGGCGACGGCTTCGTATGGGAAGCGGTGCCTGATGGCGCGGCGACTGATTGAGCGCGGCGTGCGGTTTGTGCAGCTCTACATTGAGAGCCAGATTTTTGATTCCCACGGGGATATTCTGGGGAGCCTGAACTACGCTTGCGGGAAGACGGACAAGCCGGTGGCGGCGCTGGTGAAGGACTTGAAACAGCGTGGACTGCTGGATTCGACGCTGGTGGTTTGGGGCGGCGAGTTTGGGCGGTTACCGATTTCGCAGGGCGCGATTAAGAACGCCGGGCGTGACCACGGGCCGAACGGGTTTAGCGTGTGGATGGCGGGCGGCGGCGTGAAGGGCGGGACGGTGTTCGGCGCCACTGACGATATTGGATTCAAGGCGGCTGAGAACCGCGTGAGCGTGCACGACTTCCATGCGACGATTCTGAATCAGCTGGGATTGAAGCACCGTGACTTAGTGTATGAACGGCACGGATTGAAAGAACGGCTGACGGATCAGTTCCCGGCGCGGGTAGTTACTGAGATCCTTTCTTAAGGCGGAACCAGAGTAACTGGTCGGGGCGGACTCCGGTGAGGACTTCGCCCTTTTTTGATACGTCGATGGAGTGGTGGCCGGGGCTATCGATTTTGCCGAGGATGGCGCCGGTGGCGGGGTCCAACTTCATGATCCAACCGGGGGCGCCGTTGGGCTCGTTGCGGGGCTGGCAGCCGATCCACAGGGCGCCGTTTTGCAGGTGGAGGGAGAAGGTTTTGTTGCCGTTTCCAGGGATTTCGGAGAGGTACTTCCCTTCCCTGGTGAAGCGCTGGATGCGGCCGTTTTCGCGGTCGGCTACGTAGATGATTTGGTCCTTATCGATGGCGATGCCGTGGGGGAGGTTCAACTGGCCGGGGCCTTCGCCTTGTGTGCCCCACTGGCGGAGACGGTTGCCGTTGGCGTCATATTCGAGGATGCGGGCGTTGCCGTAGCCATCGGCAATGAAGAGGTGGCCATCGGGGGCGAAGGCGATGTCGGCGGTGCCGTTGAAGGGGCTCTTGGTTTTGGGTTGTTCGCCTACGGTGAAGTCGAGGAGGATTTTGCCTTGGGGGGTGAATTTGAGGATTCGGCTGCTGGCGGCGTCGACGGTCCAGATGTTGCCTTGGGGATCGATACGGATGCTGTGGGGGATTTGATAGAGGCCCTTGCCCCATTCGCGGAGGACCTTGCCCTTTTCGTTGATGGCGACGACGGGTTGGGCGGAGAGGCCGCGCTGGAGGAGATAGATTGTTCCTTTGCCGTCGGATGCGGAGGAGGGGATCATGCCGAGTTCCCAGTTGGGGCGGGGCGGGGTGATTTTGACGTGGGTGAGTTCGAGAGGGAGTATTGCGGCGAGTAAGAGGAGGGGGATCATATGGTGGAGTTACGGGTGCCGTTGTTATATGAGATTTTGGCGGCGAGGGAGAAGATGGGGTCGATGGGGGCGTTGTTAGTTAGTGCGTCGGCCACATATTCGCCGATGACGGGACCGTGTTTGTAGCCATGACCGGAGCCGCCGCCGAGTAGCCACACATTATCATTTTGCGGATGGCGATCGATGAGGTAGTCGCCGGAGGCGGTGTTTTCGTACTGGCAGACTTCGGCTTGGAGGAGCGGCGCGTCTTTGATTTTGGGGAAACGTTGGGCGAGGTAGCCACGGACTTTTTCGACAGTTTGTTCGGGAACGGAGCGGTTTTCGGTGTCGGGATCGATGACGGGGCCGTGGGTATCGATGGCGATTTTGAAGCCGCGGGATTCGATGTCGGGGATGCCGTAGAGGCCGTGGGCACTATCGATCCAGCAGGGCATGGCGGGGGCGTGCCAGGTACGGTCGCCGGGGGTGGCGCCGAAGTAGAGGACCTCCTGGCGGGTGGGGCGGATGATATCGGCGAGTAAGTGGGGGAATACTTTGGGCAGCCAGGGGCCGCAGGCGTAGATATAGGTTTCGGCTTCGCCGTTGGGTTCGGTGAACTGTTGCTGGCGGTAGGTGAGGCCTTCTTCGATCGTCTTGCGGACGACGGTTTGGACGCCGCGGCGGGCGAGGAGACCGGCGGCGTCTGGCTCCCAGATGGCCCAGTATTCGGGGGGCACTTGGAACTGGGGGAAACGTTGGGTGATTTCTTCCGCGGTGAGGACGGCGTGGGGGATGGCGCAGTTGGCGAAGGTTTGGAGGGTATCGAGGGCGGCCTGGTGGCCGGGGCGGGAGAGCCAGAGGATGCCGGTGGTTTGGAGGAGAGAGGGGGCCGTTGTGGCGTAGAACTCTTTGTACATTTGGAGAGCCTGCCAGGACCAGCGGGTGTAGATTTCCTTGGCTCCGTAGCCCATACGCAGGATTCGCGTTTCGCCGCCGGAGGAGGCGCGGTTGTTGGCGGGGCCGTATTGATCGATGAGGAGCACGCGGCGGCCGCGGCGGTGGAGGGCGCGGGCGAGCCAGGCGCCGAAGACCCCGGCGCCGATGACGGCGAATTCGAATTCTGGCATGGTTCTATTTTGTCTTGTCACGGAATCCGATGCGATTGCATCGGGATTAGTATGCGGTCAGTATTGGTTGTTTTCGCGGTTGGGATGGCTTGGGGACAGCAGAAGTTGTTTGAGCCGGCGGAGACCTGTGCGATGTGCCACACGAAGATTCCGGCACCTGCCGGGGCGAAGGCCGCGGCGGCGGTGGTGGGGGCGTTTCCGTTGTGGGCGGGATCGATGATGGCTCATGCGGGGAAGGACCCGTATTGGAAGGCCAAGGTGCAGTTCGAGGGTGACACCACGCCGGCGGCGCGGGCGGTGATTGAGGACAAGTGCATGCGGTGCCATGCGCCGATGCAGCAGTATCCGCTGCGGGCGAAGGGGGAGTTGGCACGGATGGGAGCGTTGAACCCCGAAGGGGCCGAGGGGGTGAGTTGTACGGTGTGCCACAAGATTGTCCCGGAGGGGTTGGGAGAGCGGGCGTCGTTTACGGGCGGGTTCAAGATTAATACGGAGAATGAGATTTACGGACCGCATAAGGATCCGTTCCCGATGCCGATGATGCATCATGCGGAGCAGTTTCCGAAGGAGGGGCGGCAGATTTTGGACTCGGCGCTGTGCGGGAGTTGCCATACGGTGATTACGCCGACGCTCAATGCGGCGGGGAAGCAGATTGGCGAGTTTGTGGAGCAGGCACCGTATTTGGAGTGGCTGGCGAGCGATTTCAAGAAGAGCAATGTGACTTGTCAGAGTTGTCATCTGCCGGTGTTGAAAGATGCCAACGGGGCGCAGGTGGAGCAGTACATTGCGCACATGCCGCATATGGGCGCGGGGTTCTTTCCGCCGACGCGGCCGCGGAAGCCGTTTGGGCAGCACTTGTTTTTAGGTGGGAATGCGCAGATGTTGCGGGTGATGGGTGTGGAGACGGCCGGGCGGGCGGAGGAGTTTTTGCGGGGGGCAGTGGCGCTGGAGGTTAGGGGGCGGGTTGAGAAGGGTGTTTCGGAATTGGCGGTGGAGGTGTTCAACAAGACCGGGCATAAGCTGCCGACGGGGTTTCCGAGCCGGCGGATGTGGCTGCATGTGCGTGTGAAGGATGCGGGCGGGGCGGTGGTGTTTGAGAGTGGGGCTTGGGATGCCGTCTCGGGCGAATTGGTGGGGGCGGCGGCGCGGCAGGAGCATCGGGACCGGATTACGCGGGGTTCGGAAGTTGCGGTGTATGAGGCGGCGATGAAGACGCCGGATGGCGCGCCGACGATGTCGTTGCTGCGGGCGGCGGGGTATTCAAAAGACAACCGCATTTTGCCGTTGGGGTTTGTTTCGAACGCGCAGATTGCTCCGGTGGGGGTGGCGGCGGACGCGGACTTTAAGGCCGGGTCGGACAAGGTTCATTATTCGGTTCCGGTTGGCGGACCGGTGACGGTGACGGTGGAGGCGCTGTACCAGAGCGTGGCGCCGGCTCACTTGGAAGGGTTGGCCTTTCAGATGACGGGGCATCGGGCGCCGGTGGTGATGTCCTCATTGGAGCGCGTGATTCGATAAGATTGCGGCATGCAAATTCGTTACGCCGCACTGTTGCTGGCCGGGCTGATGCCGGCGCAGGATTTTCATTTGAAGGACGGGGACCGGGTTGTCTTCTTTGGAGACAGCATTACGGACCAGCGGCTGTACACGACGTTTGCGGAGACCTTTGCGGTGACGCGGTTCCCGAAGCGGAACATCAGCTTCGTCCATTCGGGGTGGGGCGGGGACCGGGTGACGGGCGGCGCGGGCGGCGGCATTCAGGAGCGGCTGACGCGGGATGTGTTTGCGTATAAGCCGACGGTGATGACGATCATGCTGGGCATGAACGACGGGCGCGTGCGGGCGTTCGATGCACAGCTGTTCGATATGTATTCGAAGGGGTACCGGGATATTGTCAAGCGCGTGAAGGAGGCCGATGGGGCGACGCGGATTACGGCGATTCAGCCTTCGCCTTATGACGACGTTACCTACGAGCCGCGGTTCGCGGGCGGGTATAACGGGGTGCTGTTGAAGTATTCGGACTTTGTGAAAGAGCTGGGGACGGCGCAGGGGTTGACGGTGGCGGATTTGAACCGGCCGGTGACGGCGATGTTGGCACGGGCGAAGGCGGCGGATGCGACGCTATCGCAGAAGATTATTCCGGATCGGGTGCATCCGGGAGCGTCGGGCCATTTGATTATGGCGGCGGCGCTGTTGCGGGCGTGGAATGCGCCGGCGGTGGTGAGTTCCGTGACGATTGACGCGAAGGCGAAGCGGGTGACGAAGTATGAGAGTGCGTCTGTTGTGAACGTCGGGTTTGGCGCGGGGGCGGCGTGGACGCAGACCGACGATGCGCTACCGATGCCGGTGGATATGCGGGATCCGCTGATTGCGCTGGCGGTGAAATCGTCTGATTTCGTGGAGACGTTGAACCAGCAGGTGGTGAAGGTGCAGGGGTTGGCGGCGGGTCCTTACACGTTGCGGATTGATGGGTCGGAAGTGGTGACCAAGACCGCGGCGGAGTGGGCTGCGGGCGTGAACGTGGCGATGTTGCAGACGCCGATGTGGGAGCAGGCGATGCGGGTGCATTCGCTGACGATCAAGCACACGGGCGTGCATCAGGCGCGGTGGCGGACGTTGCAGGTACCGTTGCAGAGCGACGTGCAGGAGACGATGGCGGAGGGGATGGCGGCGTTGGACAAGGTGGAAGCGGAGTTGGTGGCCAAGCAGCGGGCGATGGCGATGCCGAAGCCGCACCGGTTTGAGCTGGTGCCGGGTGGGAGTGGGTTTAAAAGCGTGTTTACTGGTTCGGATCTGAGCGGGTGGCACATCAGCCAGGTGAACCATCACGGGAAGACGAGCGGGTGGGTGGTGGATAAGCAAGCCATTACGGGGACGCAGGATAAGCCGGGGCATGGAGGCATTCTGCTGACGGATAAGAAGTATAAGAACTTTGAGATTAGTCTGGAGATCAACCCGGATTACGGGTGCGATAGCGGGTTGTTCCTGCGGGCGAGCGAGAAGGGCGAGGCGTACCAGGTGTTGTTGGACTACCTGGATGGCGGGGCGGTTGGCGGGGTTTACGGGGAACGTTTGAAGGACGTGAAGACTTTCGTGCCGGTGTGGCAGGAGTGGTTTAAGCGCGGGGATTGGAATCAACTGCGGGCGCGGATTGAGGGGGACACGCCGCATATTCAGGTGTGGATGAACGGGATTAAGATCACCGATTGGACCGACACGGCGAACCATGCGGCGGGCGGGGCGACCGACGGGATGGTAGCCGTGCAGGTGCATGCGGGGAACCGTTGGGTGCCGGGCGGGAAGCACCGGTTCCGGAACGTAACAATTCGCGAACTGCCGTAGGGGGGGTCAAAGGCGTTACCATGGAAACAATCCATCCTCAGGGGGTTGTTATTCATGCGTACTGCTTTGCGCGCACCTTCCCTGCTCCTCGTTGCGAGCTTGGGACTTTTTTGCCAGACCTCGACTACTCAGTTGAGCGGCACGGTTTCTGATACGACTTCCGCGTCTGTTCCGGGCGCTAATGTGACGGCCACGAACGAGGCCACGGGCCTGAAATACTCCGTTGTGACGACGGAGGCGGGGCTGTATGCGTTTCCTTCGATTCCGGTGGGGGCGTACACGCTGTCGGTCGATAAGACTGGATTTAAGAAATTCCAGCTGACGAAGATTGTGTTGCAGATCAATACACCGGCGACGGTGAACGCCAAGTTGGATATTGGCGCGGCGACGGAAACCGTGCAGGTGGAGGCAACGGCCGAGACGCTGCAGACGAACAACGCGACGATTGGCAACGTTATTGAACGCAAGGTGATTGAGGCGATGCCGCTGAACGGGCGGAACCCGCTGAACCTGCTGATTTACGAGCCGGGCGTGGTGCAGCGGAGCGGGAACCAGGTGAGCGTGAATGGTTCGCGCACGGGCGCGGGCAACGTCACCATTGACGGTATTGAGGCGAACGAGAGCACCAATCCGAACCCGACGCAGAACATCTTCCGGTTGAATCCGGACAACGTGCAGGAGTTTAAAGTTACGACGCAGAACCCGTCGGCCGACGAAGGGCGCAACTCGGGCGCGAACGTTTCGGTGGCGACGCGGAGCGGCACGAACCAGTTCCACGGGACGGCGTTTGAGTTCTTCCGGAATACGGCGCTGAACGCGAACGAATTTTATTCGAACGCGCAGGGGCAGCCGAAGGCGATTATCAAGCTGAACCAGTATGGGTTTGAGTTTGGCGGGCCGATCAAGAAGAACAAGACCTTCTTCTTTGGATCGTGGCAGGGGCAGAAGGTGAACTTCGCCGATCCGATTGATAAGTCGTTCGGTACGGTGTCGCTGTATCAACCGTCGGCGCTGAGCGGTATCTTCAAGTACTTTGTGGTGGATAACCGCAACCCGCTGGTGGTGAATGGACAACGGGTTACGCAGAACACGCCGATTCTGTTGAATGGACCGGGTGGCGGCTATGCGGCGGGTGTTCGCGATTGCGCGAGCCCGACGGACGCCAACTGCGTGCAGAGCTACAACATTTTCGCGAATGATCCGTTGCGGCGCGGGCTTGATTCCGCAGTTAAGAGCGTTTTAGGTGGGTATCCGGCGCCGAATTCGCTGAATGGCGGCGATGGGCTGAACGTTGGGAATTTCCAATGGAATTCGCCGTTCCAGATTCGCGGGCCGCAGTACCTGGCGCGTATTGACCACGTGATCAACGATAAGCACAACCTGTTCGGCCGCTACCTGGGCGCTGAGCAGACGACGCTGAACGGCGATCCGTTGAACTCGCGTCCGATCGTGCTGCCGGGCTATCCGGCGCGCGGCGAAGTGTACCGGCCGGCGACGAATATCGCGGTTGGCCTGCGCAGCGTTTTGTCTCCTCGGTTGGTGAACGAATTGACGCTCGGCTTTTCACGGTTCGACTTCCTGTTCACGCAGGGCGAGGCGAATCCGGCGTTCCCGAATGCGCCGCGCTTCACGTTCAACAACTCCGATGTGGACTACATCGCCGGGCCGCGCACGCGGCGCGTGGTGAACACGTACCAGATCATCAACAACCTGACCTACGTAACCGGCGCGCACGTGCTGAAGTTCGGCGGCAACATCCGCATGTATCAGCACAACGACCAGCGCGGCGATGTGGGCGGTGTGTCGTTGACGCCGGCGATTTCGCTGTCGCGGGCGACGCGGCCTCCGGCCGGGTTCAATCTGCCTGCGCTGGCTACGGCCACGACGCCTGGCATTGCGACGAACGACTTGAACCGGCTGCAGGGCATGATCAACGATCTGATCGGCATTCCGGCGACGTTGTCGCACAACTTCCTGGGCGACCTGAAATCCGATACGTTTGCGCCGTTTTTGACGGGGCCGAAATCGGTGAGCCTGTGGGCGCAGGGGCAGCGCACGAAGCAGTACAACTTCTTCTTCCAGGATGAATGGAAGCTGAAGCGGAACCTGACGATGAGCATTGGCGCGCGCTGGGAATTGAACCCGCCTCCGAGCGAAGCCGGCGGGCGTGTTTATGTACCGAACAAGGACATCAGCGGCAGCCAGGGTCTGGTGAGTTTTGTGAAGGCCGACCGGTGGTTCCAGAACAACAACGCCGGTGCGGTGGCACCGCGTTTGAGCTTTGCGTGGTCGCCGGGTGGTTCGACGAAGACCGTGATCCGGACGGGCTACGGATTGGCGTTTGATCCGGTTGCGACGTTCCAGGTGACCTCGGTTGCCTCGGCAGTGCCGGGGCAGGTGTATCGCTGCACGGCGGTGGTTTCGCCGCAGGCGACGACGAGCGGCTGCGGCAATGCGCCGGACGTTCGTTTGAGCGCGTTCCCCAACGAACTGCCGGCGCCGACGGCGAAGCCTTCGAGCCAGTTGACGCCTCCCGTGTCGCTACAGACTACGGCGGCGACGGCGCGCGTGTTCGACCAGAACCTGAAGTTGCCGACGGTGCACATGTGGAACTTCACGGTGCAGCGTGAATTTGGCCGTGGCTATGTGACGAGCGTTGGGTATGTGGGCCGGCGCGGCACGCGGTTGTGGCGCAGCTGGGACACGAACCAGATCGACGCAGGTCCGATGTTGCCGAGCTTCATCGCGATGCAGCGCAATATCGCGATCGGCGGCGGATGCCGCGCGGATGGCACGCTGGCGAACAACACCGCTTGCAACGGAGCGGTTCAGGTGCCGTGGATTCAGTCGGGCATCATCACACCGGCGTTTGCGAATTCGGCGGCTTCGACGACCGATCTATCGCCGACGGCGAATGCGGCAGGCAACATGGCGCTGCGCTTGGAGCAGAACACGCTGGCCGCGAAGCTGCGTCCGAATCAGCAGTTCGCTCAGATCCTGATGCTGGACAACGGCGCGGATTCGAACTACCACGCGCTGCAGACTTCGCTGCACAAGCGGTTTGACTCGGCGGGCCTGCTGTTCGGCGGGAGCTACACGCTGGGCAAGTCGATCGATAACCTGTCGGTTGACCCGGTGGCGGCGACGACCGGTGGCGGCTTGACGACCACGGCGGCGCGTACGCCGGTGGATGGGCGCAATTACCAGAACGAGAAGGCGCGCAGCGACTACGACCAGCGGCATGTGATCAACATGACCGGTGTGTATGAACTGCCGTTTGGCAAGGGCAAGTCGCTGTTTGGGAATGCCAACAAGGCAGTGAACACGGTGATTGGCGGGTGGAGCCTGAACGGGATCTACACGTATCAATCCGGTGAACCGTTCTCGGTTCGCTCCGGGTTCCTGACGGCGAATGGCACGGCGCAGAGCCGCGCGGCGCTGGCGCCGGGCGTGACGAAGTTGCCTGAGGCAAAACTGCAGAGCAAGGCGGGCGTAACGGGTCCGGTGTTCTTCCAGGATGCGTCGATGTTCGCCAATCCGGGACCGGGGCAATTGGGCCTGGGCCGCAACATCTTCCAGGGCCCATCGTTCTGGAACCTGGACATGGGCATTGCGAAGGGCTTCCAGTTGGCGGAGAAGGTGCGGCTGACGTTCCGTGCGGAAACGTTCAACACGCTGAACCATGCCAACTTCCGGAATCCGCGCGACGCCTCTGTAGGGTCGCCGGCGATCAACTCGGCGGTATTCGGGCAGGCTTGCTGCGTGACGCTGTCGACGACCAGTTCGGCCAACACGAACCAGAACGGCGAGAGCTGGCGCGTGGTGCAGTTGGCGCTGAAGCTGGCGTTTTAGTTCGTTGCTTGTTTGAGAAAGCGCCGTGGCTTCGGTCACGGCGCTTTTCTTTTTTGGGGGGCTATTTCTTCTTCTCTTCGTCGAAGAGGCGTTCGTAGTCTTCCCAGTGGGCGGCCATGATCCGCACCTTGCGGCGCAGCTGTTTGGCGAGATCGGGGCCGAGGACGCGGATGCTTTCGTCGCCTTGTGTTTTCGCGGTGTCGATGAGCACGTCTTTGTTCGCTTCCAGGAGTTCGGCGAGGACGATACTCGAATCCATTTCGCGGCGGGCTACTTCTTTGATGGCGCGCCATTCGGTGATGTCGGTGAGGTGTTGTTGGAACTCGATGGGGCGTTTCAGGCGGCCGCCTTTCATGAAGTCGAGCAGGTATTGATACTGCAACGCGTTGCGGCAGTTCTCGACCAGGATTTCGAAGACTTGGATGCGTTTGTCGAGGAGCGGCATGTTCCTGATGCGTTGGAGATCCAGGCGCGCGCGTGCGAGGTCTACCTTCATGCGCATGAGCAACTGGCCGGAGACGGCCATGCCGCCGAGGCCTTCGTACTGGCGTGTTCCCTGGATGTCGCCGAGGTCTCGCGCGCGATCCTCGCCGCGGGCCTGGAAGAGGAAGGGCCGGTAGTAGGAGATTTCGTCATCGGTCAGCTCCGCCGGGAACGGCACGAAGGGACGCGTGAGCCAGCGCTGATGCACGGAGGCGATGTAGAACAACGTGCCGCCGAAGTTCAGGATGTCGCAATCGCGCTGGACGCGCTGCAGGGCCATCCAGGCGTCGACCATGGCGCCGGCGTTGGCTTCGCCCACGCGGGCCACTGCGATGGCGCGGAGCAACTGCATGCGGCTGGTGTCGTCTGTTGTGGGCTTCTTCTGAAAGGCGTTGTAGATCTGGAAGTAGAGGTCGGTATCGTAGCGGTCGCCGATCAAGTAGAACAGGCGCGGGGCGCGGCTGCGGGAGGCCTCTTCGAGCTCTTCGAGGTAGCGCACGGGGAGCGGGAGACCGAGGGCCGGATAGAAGGGGTAGAAGTAGTCGAGCAGGAAACCGACATCGGCTTTGTAGACGGTCGCGTTGGGGCCTTCGAGGTTGGCTACCGCCATACCGGGGCCGAGCTTGCCGGCAACGAGTTCCGGGGCGGGTTCACGGACCCACTCGGCGTCGATTTCGAGCGGACCAGGGCGGGCTTCTGCCGCGCCGGTTTGGAGCGCGCCGAAGAAGTCGCGATAGCGCTCGTGCATGTTGCGATCCTTGCCGATGGCGCTGCCGTTGGGCCCTTGATAGAGGCCCTGGCTCCAGCTCATGCCGGAGCCGGAATCATTCGTGTGGAGCGAGAGGATTTCGATTTCGGGACAGACGGCGAGGAGCTTCCGGATGGACTCGCGGTAGAGGGCGAGGACCTCCGGGTTGTCGATGGACGGCGCGAAGCGCGGCACGCGGGAGCGGAGCGGATGATCGACTTGGGGACCGCGCCAGAGGGGGTGCGCGGTGTAGACGGCCTCCGGGAGGATCTGCGGTTCGAACGTCGTGAACGCGGCTTTGAGGCCCAGTTTGCGGAGTACTTCGCAGCGTTCGCGCAAGAGGCCGATCACCGTATTGGAGTAGGCTTTGGGGAAGAAGGGCTGGAGTGCGTCGGGGATGGAGACCTTGAGCAGGCCGACGTTCGAGACGGCCCAGGCGGGGTAGGGATCGCCGGGCGTGTCCATCTGCCACATGGCCCAGGGGAGGTCTTCAGCGGTGATGACGATATGCGTCGCGCCGGACTCTTTCGCCTGGCGCGCGAAGGTGGTGAAGCTTTCCAAGGAATCCGAATGGCGGCCGAAGATGACCTTCCTGAACTGGCCCGCTACGCCCATCGACGTCAACAACAGCCCGCACAACAGCCATGCCAATCGCATAACCAGTTCGCCTCTGCCTACAGACTACTCCCGGAGAGGCTGAACGGGAAGGCCCCGTGTTGGGGCCTAGCCCCACCAGGTTTCGCCGGGGGCGAGGTTCTTCTTGGCCACGTCGGGATTGATTTCCAGGCCGAGCCCGGGCTTGTCACGGATGGTCAAATAGCCGTCCTTGATGATGGGGCCGTCGATGATGACGAGGTCCTGCCACCAGTCGATGTACTTGGCGAGTTCGTGGACGCGGAAGTCGCGCATGGAGGCGGCGGCGTGGCAAGAAGCCATGGTGCCGATGGGGCTGGCCGGGTTGTGCGCGGCGGTGGCGATGAAGGAGTTTTCGGCGATGTCGTGGATGCGTTTCGATTCCAGCAGGCCGCCGGATTTGGGGATATCGAGGTGGACGATGTCGCAACCCTGCATATCGATGAGGCGGCGGAATTCGCTGCGCGTATAGAGATTTTCGCCGGTGCAGATGGGAACGTTGACGGCGTGGGTGACGCGGGCCATGGCGTCGACGTTGCCGGGGGGAACCGGGTCTTCAAGCCACATGGGATTGACCGATTCGATGGCCTGGGCCATTTTGATGGCGTCGCGGACATCGTACTTCCAGTGGGCTTCGACACCGAAGTCAGCATCGGGGCCGAGTTCGGCGCGGACGGTTTCCATGGCCTTGGCGATGCGGCGGAGATCCTTGAGGGTGAGGCCGCGGGTGTAGCGATCGTGGCCGGGTTCCTTGTAATCGGGATCGGCTTTGGGCGGGATGCCATCGCCCTGAAACTTGTAGGCGGTCCAACCGAACTTTTCGGCCTTTGTCTCCTGGACGAGGGCTTTCCAGGCGCCCATATCTTCGACGTTGGCAGGGGCTTGAGTGGTGCGGTAGAAGCGGACTTTATCGCGGAAGCGGCCGCCGAGGAGATTGCAGCTGGGGGTTTCGAGGATGCGGCCGGCGAGATCCCAGAGGGCGATTTCGATGCCGCTGGCGGCGGTGACGGTGACGCCGCTTTGGGCGCCGGCGCCGGCGGTGAGCATGAGCATCTTGTGATAGAGCTTGTCGACGTTGAGCGGGTCCTCGCCGATGATGTGCTGCTTGAGCAGGCGGAGGACAATGTCCTTGACGCCGGGGCCCCAGTAGGCTTCGCCGATGCCGGAGATGCCGGCGTCGGTTTCGATCTTGATGAGGTTCCAATCCCAGGTGCCGCGGACGATCATGCACTTGACGTCGGTGATTTTGATCTTGCCTTTGTGGGCGGCTGAGAGGGTGGAAAATGTCGTCGCGCCGAGGGCGGCGGAGAGGAACGAACGGCGATTCATGTCCTCGTCAGTTTATGCCATTTGCCCTACGCCCCGGCTACGACGCGCGGGAACAGAAACGATGGCAGGACGACGGTACCGGGGCAGAAGGGATTGAGGACGAGGCCTGTGACCGCGAAGTTCTGTAACTGGGCGAAGAGCGAGTGACCGGGGAGGGTGACGGTGGAAGTGCCGGCGCGCTGTTCGGCAGTGAGTCTTTTGGTGGAGAGCTCGAAGCGATCGGGCGAGGTGAAGGCGATGGCGCAGACGCCTTCGTAACCGTTGACGGTGGTGGTGGCCGGCGCGCTGTTGGCGGCGTTGATGGCGATCATAAAGCCTGGATGATCGCGGAGTTGTGCGAACGGAATTTCGGAATCGGTGGCGCCAGCGAGAGCCTGTTCGAGACGGACAACCTGGGAGACAAGCTTGCAGAGGCCGAAGGCGCCGCTGTCGAGGTAGAAGGTGAGTTCGCGCTGGGAGCCGGGATTGACGTTGACGCGATCGAATTGCGATTCATTGAGGGCGTCGAAGATGGCGGCTCCGCGCAGGGCGCCAGAGAACGCTCCGAGCGGCTGGCCGGAGGCGCGGTGGACCGCGTCGCCGTCGGTAAACAGCGACAGTTCGCGGGGATTGCCGATGAATTCCGTGCTGAGAATGATGGTGTGATCGGCGACGGCAACACCAAGATTGTCCGCAGCGAAGAGCATAGGCACGTACCAGCCATCGCTTTCCGCCATGGCGCGAAGGACGGCCATGCTGGAGATTTCTTCGCGTGAGTAGGCGAGCAACGCTTCATCGACGGCGTTCATAGATTGCCCTTCTTCGCCTCTTCCGCGAGATGTTCGGAGGCGCGCATGGAGAGGGCGAGGATGGTCATTGTTGGGTTCTGCCAGCCACCGGTGACGAAGGCACTGCCATCGACAACGAACAGGTTATTGATGTCGTGGCTTTGGTTCCATTTATTGAGGACGCTCTTCTTCGGGTCGTCGCCCATGCGGCAGGTGCCGAGTTCGTGGATGCTGTAGCCGGGCGGGTTGACCTTATCGCTCTTCACCAGGATTTCGAAGCCACAGGCTTTGTAGAGCTCCTCCATCGTGTCGGCGGCATCCTTGCAGAGGTTTCGTTCGTTTTCGCCGTAGCGGGCTTCGATGTGGAGCGTGGGGATGCCCCAGGCGTCCTGCTGCGATTTGTTGATGCGAACGTGGTTTTCGTAGCGGGGGAGGACCTCACCGTAGATGCCGCCAGTGATGCAGGCGCCGGCGTAACTGTCGAGTTTTGATTGCAGCGCGGGGCCGTATTCGGGGAAGTACTTTGCATCCGGCGTGGAGCCTGTGCCCATTGGCAGGCAGTATCCGCCGCGGAAGTTGCGTTTCTCATCTTTGCCGAGGTTGCGGAAGCGGGGCATGAAGAGGCCGCCGCCGATGAGGGCGGGGTTGGCCTTGCCATCGCGGGCTTCGGGCATGGCGGCGACAACGGTGCAGCCGTAGAGTTGATCGATGAGATAGTGACCGATGAGGCCGCTGGAGTTGGCGATGCCGGAGTTAAGAAGGAGACGCGTGGATTCGAGCGTGCCGGCGGCGAGGATGACGACGCGGGCGCTGGCGTGCATTTCGCGGTGGGTGTGACGGTCCAAGAAGTGAACGCCGGTGGCGCGGCCGGTGTCCTTGTCGACGGTGACGTCGCGGACAACGGCGTTGGGAACGATGTCGAGTTTACCGGTGGCGAGGGCACTGTGGATGGAAAGATTGAGCGAACTGGCGAGGCCGTTTTCACCAAGCGCGGCGCGCATGCGGGAGACCGGAATCCCCATTTTGTTGGCCGCGGCGGTCATGCGTTTTTGGCATTCGCTGTCGGTGCCTTCAACGCCCGCGGTGAAGTTGCCATCGGGGAATTGCGGCCAGCCTTCCTTGCGGCCGACGACGCGAAACTGCTGTTCGACGCGAGAGTAATAGGGATCGAGATCGGCGAGAGAAACGGGCCAATTGTCGCCGGCGCCGCCGGGGTAGTTGGCGGCTTTGAACTCGAAGTCACTGAGTCGGAAAGACTGGCGGGCCCAGAAGAGGGAGCGGCCACCGAGGAGGCGCACGCGGACCCAATTGTAGGGCGCGTCGGGGGCGTGGGTGTAGGGGATTTCCTTTTCGTTGACCCAGGTGTTGGCGTTGAATTCGTTGGCCTGGAAGACGTGATCGAGATGGGCGTTGGGATTGCCGAAGCCACGGTAGGGGAGTTCGTGGGTTGGCTTGAAGACGCGGTCCTTTTCAAGGTCGGGGACCGGGCCGGCGTTGAGCATGAGAACGCGCAAACCCTTCTGCGTGAGGACGCCGGCAGCCATGCCGCCGGAGTGGCCGGAGCCAACGATGAGGACGTCGTAGATTTGTTTGGGCATGGGGGATTACCGTGTGGGATCGATGGGGAGCCAGTAGGGCGCGGGGCCGCCGGGGCCGCGGCGGCGGCGATTGGTGGTGGCGGCGACCTGGCTCATTTCCTTTGAGTTTTGGGTGGCGGTGCGGACGTCGGCGCGGACGTCGGCGAGGAAGCGTTGGTGCGGGTTGGAGGGAGGGTCGAAGGTCCAGGGGACGAGGAGGGGGCGGAGGATCTTGTCGGCCTGATCGGCAGTGATTTCATTGAACGGTTTTTTGAAGAGGCGGCGGGACTCGGTTTCGAGATGATCGAGGCCGGAGCGGTAGAGGGTTTGGCGGGGCTTGGGGGAGGCACCAATGAGGAAATCGAGGAACTCGGCGGCGCCGGCTTCGATGGCGCCGGGGCGTCCGTTGGCCGCGGGTTGGAGCAGGGCGCTGAGAGACTTGAGAGTCGCAAACTGGGTGGCGGTGAAGAATCGGGTAGTGGGATCGGCTGCTGCTTCCGGTGCAATTGTGGTGATCTTGGCGGGGGCTGGCGCTTGTTGGGCGGAGATCGTTCCGGCAGCGGCGGTGGCCGTGGTGACGGCCTGGACAAATCGGCGGCGTTGCATCGTTCTACGGTATCGCGCCTTGGCGGGCTCGCGCTATATTGATGCCAATGACGCGACGAGATTGGATCGGCATCGGGCTGGCGGCGGGGGTGGACGGGGCTCCGTTGACGGGGTTGCGGCATCTGTTGCCGGCGGCTACGCATGAGCGATTTCTGATTAAGGCGTCGTATCACGCGCCGGTCCGGAAGACGCCGGAGTTGCGTGTGGGCGACCGGCGGGTGATGGGACAGAGAACGGACTCCGACGGGCAGTTTTGGCTATTCGACGTGCCGGGGTTGCGACCGGACACCGCGTATTCATTGCGTTTGGATGGCGGGGAACCTTGGACGCTGCGGACGTTTGCACCGCCCGATGCGACGGTGGAGCAGTTTCGGCTGTTGGTGTATACGTGCGCCGGCGGGCATGACGCGATGACGATTGAGGGGACGCAGAACCCTTACTGGGTGAGCATTCCGGCGCGGCAGGCGCTCTTTACACGCGCCTTGCGCGAGAAGCCGGATGCGATGGTGGCGATTGGCGATCACGTGTATTGGGACCTGCGGTATGGGCGGGGTACGGGGCGGCTGCCGATCGGGCAACAGCCGTGGGCGCGGGCGTTGATGGGCGATGATTTTGACCGTTCACTGCCGGTGATTGGGACGCGGAATGAAACGATCCTGAAGCGCGCGGTGGACCGGCAGATCGCGGAGTTGTATGGGACCTTGTTCCGGTCCACACCGACGCACTTCATACAGGACGACCACGACTATTTCGAGAATGACGAGGCGATTGCGACGGGGATTTCGTTTCCGCCGGATGATTTCATGATGCGGCTGGCGCGGGCCACCCAGCACTTATATTTTCCGGAACACTTGCCGAATGCGGACAGGCCGGCGGGATTGGCGGGGGCGAGCGCCGGGGATCGGGCGAGCGGGTTGAGTGAGTGCTACGGGACGTTGCGTGTGGGCAAGCTGGCCGAGTTGTTGCTGTACGACTGCCGGCGATTTCAGACGCTGCAGGGGCCGCATGCGCGACTGGTGCCGGAGAATACGGAAGAGTGGCTGCTGCGGCGGCTGGCCAGTTCGCCGGCGCGGCATGTGGTGAATGTGCCGTCGATGCCGATTGGCTGGAGCGCGGGCAAATGGGGCGAGTGGTATCCGGATGTATTGGATGATAACGGACGGTTGGGGGTGGCGAAGGCAAAGTACTTCTGGCAGGAGGGTTGGCGGTCGCAACACGACCGATTGTTGACGGCGAGTTCGCAATCCGACCGCTTGGCGGTATTTCTAAGCGGGGATTTGCATGCGTTGGCGCATGGGGCGATCGCGCGGAATGGGCGGCTGGACCTGCGCGGGAATCCGGTGCATTCGGTGTTGACCGGACCGGTTTCGACGGGGCCGCGCGGATGGCCATCGGCAGCGCGCGGAACGCCGCCGATGGTGGCCACGGGGTTGGAAGTGAAGGAGACGCTGGCGCCGTTGGAACACAACGGATTCACGATCATTGATTTCACGCGCGACCGGATGGACTTCCGGATGTATTCGTGGAAGATGGGCCGCGCGGAAACCGAGATCGATGGATTGGAACCGGTGCACCGGTTTTCGTTGGCACGTTAGTCGTAGTACTCCAGACCGAGGTGCGTGATGAGGTCTTCGCCGCGCATCCAGCGGAGCGTGTTTTTCAGCTTCATTAACTGGATGAAGATGTCGTGTTCGGGGTAGAGGCCGGGGGCGGTCATGGGGGCTTTGAAGTAGAAGCTGAGCCACTCCTGGACGCCCTTCATGCCGGCGCGGTGGGCGAGGTCGAGGAAGAGAACGAGGTCGAGTACGAGCGGGGCGGCGAGGATGGAATCACGGCAGAGAAAGTCGATCTTGATCTGCATGGGATAGCCAAGCCAGCCGAAGATGTCGATGTTGTCCCAACCTTCCTTTTCGTCGCCGCGCGGGGGGTAGTAGTTAATGCGGACGGCGTGATAGAGATCCTTGTAGAGCTCGGGGTAGAGGTTCGGTTGGAGGATCTGATCGAGGACGCTGAGCTTGGTTTCTTCCTTGGTTTTGAAGGAGCCGGGATCTTCGAGAACTTCGCCGTCGCGATTGCCAAGAATGTTCGTCGAGAACCAGCCGTTGCAGCCGAGCATACGGGCTTTGAGACCGGGGGCGAGAAGGGTCTTCATGTACGTTTGGCCGGTTTTGAAATCCTTGCCACAGACGGGGAGACTGCGATCGCGGGCGAGGCCGAGGAGGGCTGGGATGTCGTGCGTGAGATTGGGAGCACCGTTGGCAAACGGCACACCGGACATGAGCGCGGCGTAGGCGTAGACCTGGCTGGGGGCGATGTCGGGATCGTTCTTGGCGAGCCCCTTTTCGAAGGATTCGAGGGTTTGGTGGACCTTGGCAGGCTTGTGGAATGATTCGGTGGAACCGCACCAGATCATGACGAGACGGTCGCAGCCATTCGACTTCTTGAAGGTCTGCATGTCGACCATGAGCTCTTCGGCCTTGTCGCGGAGAGAGCCCTTTGTCTTGACGTTGGGTCCGTCAATCCGCTTGACGTAGTTCTTGTCGAAAACGGCCTTCATGGGCTTGATCTTCTGCAGATTGGGCTTCACCTTGCGGAGCAGTTCGGGCTGCAACACGCGGGCGTTGGCGGCGGCTTCGTAGGCGTTGTCCTCGAAGATATCCCAGCCGCCGAACACCAATTGGTTCAAGCCGGCCAAGGGTACAAAGTCCTTGATCTTGGGAACCCGGTTGTCGGTGCGCTTTCCGAGACGAACGGTGCCAAGCTGCGTGAGGGAACCGACGGGCTCTCCGAGCCCCTTCTTCACGGCTTCCACACCGGCCATGAACGTGGTGGCGACAGCGCCGATGCCCGGCGTGAGAATGCCGAGTTTTCCTTTTGCAGGGGCAATTTTGATGGACATGTATGGCTTTCAGGTTAGAAAGCCTGGGAGGGGCGGAGCAATCAAAGCGGGGTCCATTCGAGGCCTCCCTCCAGCTTTGTATATGTATTGTCCTTTTTTTATAATGGTTTTACATGCTCCACCGGCATCTCTCCGTCCTGCTACACCGCTCAGCCCACAGCCATGGAACTGTGCTGGTGCTGGGTCCTCGAGGTGCGGGAAAGACGACGCTATTGAGGAGGGATTTTCCAGGACATACCTACGCATCGATGGATGACGCCGCCGACAGGGTACGCGCGCGTCAGAACCCTGGCGGGTTTCTGGCGAAGTTCAGAGGGCCCTCCATTGTGGATGACCTGCACCGTGCGCCAGAGTTGGTGTCCTTGCTGGCGGAGCATCCCGTGCCGCATCCGGTGGTGTTCGCCAGTTCCCGCCGCCTGCGACTGCAGATCGCGACGCTCGAACTCCACCCGCCAACCGCGGCCGAGCGACAGAGACGGCCAGCGTTGTCATTAGAGATGTTGGGACGGTTTGTCCCGGCAAAACCAATGGCAACGCCGGCGTATCCGCAATGGAATCCGCCACGGGGATTTCTTGCGCACGACGTACGGGATCTGGTGAGCGTTCACGACATGGACCGCTTCGAGCGATTCCTGGAAGTGGCGAGAGCGCAAAGTGGCGGAGTGATGGACCAACAAGCGATGGCCGATGAGTGCAATATCTCCCACAGAACCGTTGCGAGATGGATCGAGGTACTGGATGATTGCTTTCAGATCCTTCGCCTGGCGCCGGCGGATTTCGACGCCGGCCGCCGGTTAATCCGGCGGCCGAAGATCCACTTTCTGGATAGCAACGTGTTCGAGAGCCGAGTGATCACTGCGATCTATCGGAATGCAAAACATGCGGGAGAGGAGGCTGATCTTCGCTTTTGGCGGGACTCCAACGGATTCGAAATCCCGCTGGTCATTCAGCAGGCAGGGATGCTGCCGATGCCGGTCAGCATCGCCGAGGCGGCGACGCCCCGCGAGGTGACGCGATTGCGGCGGTGGATGGAGTTGGCAGGCGTGGCACAGGGAACGATGATCAGCGACAGGGAAGGACCGTTGCGCGGGGGAGCCATTCAAAGGTACTCGATCGCGCAGTTGTAGGGTTAGCGGGCCCGGGTCGCGTGGGCAATCAACTCCCGGACGAGCGGATTCGGGAATGTGCGACTGGGTGTGATGGCATAGAAGGATTCCTTGAGCGCTGGGAACCGGTAACGCTCGACGAGAGTACCGGCGCGAAGTTCATCGCGAACGACAACCTTCGGGACGAGCGCGACGGACTTTGTATGCAGGGCCAGGACGCGAAGCATAGCCATGTCGTCCACTTCCGCGGCGATGACGGGGCGGATGCCGGCTTGATCGAGGATGAGATCGAAGGAGGCGCGAACGTCGCTCTCAAGGCTTGGAAGGAGGAGTCGTAGCGTTCGGAGGTCTTCCGGGAATCGGAACGGCCGCGCCTTCGGATCGGGGCGTGAGACAAGGCTGACGGCCTGTTCGTCGAGCAGGTGACTCTGATGGCTCGTCTCGGAATCGCGGGGAAGGGACTGGTTAGACAGGACGACATCGACGGCATGATTGTGGAGTTGCATCATGAGGTCCCGCAGGCTGCCGGAGCGCAGAACGAGTTCCACGTCGCCCCGCTGTCGAAGTGTTTTGAGAAACTCCCATTGGAAATTGCGTGACAACGTGGCCACGGCGCCGATGCGCAGAATCTGCCGTGCCTTGTGCGAGCGGTGTTGGAGCGTATCGATCAACTCTTCTCCGGTTCGAAAGATAGAATTGGCGTATTGAAGCGCGACATGGCCCGCCTCCGTGAGAACCAATTGACGGCTCTTCCGGATAAAGAGCGGATGGCCTAACTCCAACTCAAGCTGGCGGAGTTGGATACTGAGCGCCGATTGGGAGACGTTGAGGCGGGTAGCCGCTTTCGTGAGGCCACCTTCCTGCGCAATGGCCCAGAAGTACCGCAGATGGTGATAGTTCAGAAACATCCTATTCATATATTAAACAGAACGGTCGACTATAAAAGATATATTGGATAAAACTATTAGCGCTTGGTTACGCTGGGATCAATGAGCCCATCCATAGCACCAGCGCACCGACCCGGACGATCAGCGGCCATCGGCAGCCAGATATTCGCAATCCTATGCCTTGCCGGTGCCGTGCTGGCAACCGCCGCGTTGGACCGAGTGACGGCCACGCTATTGCTGCTGACGACCGGCCTGTTCGCCGTGGTTTGCCGATACTCGGTCCGCTACCTTAACGGCGATCCGGGACAAGCGCGGTTTCTGGGCTGGCTATGCGCCACGGGAGCATCCGTATTCTCTTTGGTCCTTACCTCCAACCTGTTCACCTTCGCACTGGCATGGTGCGCGACAAGCCTGTGTCTGCACCAGTTGCTGCAGTTCTACCGGGAGCGGCCCGGCGCGCGGATGGCGGCGCGGAAGAAGTTCCTGATCAGCCGGTTAGGCGATGTTTGCCTGGCGGCCGTTTTGGCGCTGACGTACCAACAGTTCGGAACGTGGGACTTCGCTGAGTTGTTCCGTGCCGCTGAGCAGATGCGCGGCACGCCCTCGACGAGTGTGCACTGGATTTGCGGACTTCTCGTCTTTGCGGCGCTGCTGAAGTCAGCGCAGTTCCCCTTCCACTCGTGGTTGCCCGACACGATGGAAACGCCAACACCGGTGTCGGCGCTGATGCACGCCGGAGTAATCAACGCTGGCGGGATTCTGGTGATCCGGTTGAGCCCGCTCATCTCGCTGTCCGCTCCTGCGATGGATGTATTGAGTCTGGCCGGGGCGTTCACGGCGGTCTTCGCGTCGATGGTGATGTTGACGCAGGCGAGCGTAAAGCGCTGCCTGGCGTTTTCCACGGTCGCCCAGATGGGATTCATGATGCTGGAGTGTGGACTGGGAGCGTTCCACCTGGCGCTGTTGCACATGGTGGCGCACTCCTTCTATAAGGCATATTCCTTCCTTTCCTCGGGCAGTGTCGCACTGGACCGGCACCAAAAGCAGCGCAGGGACACGCCCTTGGCGATCTTTGCAGCGTCGCTTGTGATTGCAGCTTGTATCGCGCTTCCGATGGCGGCGTGGACCGGCGTGGATGCGGGCGAGCGACCGGCAGTGACCGGGATTTTCATTCTGGCCGCCGGACATCTATTGAGTACAGCTTGGGGATCCAGGGTGATGTATCTGGTGCTGCCTGGAACGGCGCTTGTGAGCGTTGCCTATTTTGGGCTGGAGCGCTCGGCGTCGTTCCTGGTGACGCCCATGCATGGCGCCCCGACATGGACGGCCATCCCGATTCTCGGGCTCTTCCTCTTACTCGCCACCACCCAGACGCAGCTGACATGGATTGCGAATACCCAGCCCGGCCGGGAACTCTACGCCCACGCGCGGAATGGCTTCTACATCAATACAATTGCCAACCGGCTCGCCGCGGCGGTTTGGCCCATTCGGAATACCAAGGGAGCGTTTTAAATGACGACTACATTGCGGGCAACGGCGCCGAACTTGATCGAGACTGCTTGCGGGCGAATTCCCCCGCTCTGGCCGCTGCAGAGCTTCGTCGCTGTCAATCCGTTCCTGGGCTTGGCGGACATGCCATTCGAGGAGGCGGCGGCGCTCATGGAGCGCGTGACCAAGGGTGGGCTATTGATGGACTCCGCCTATTATCTGGAACAACTGCGGCTCGGCAGAATCCGATCGTCCGATGTTGACGCCGTATCCGGGGTTGGGATCGCGACTTTGTCCGAGCAACTCCGGCAGGAGGAAGCGACAGGCTCCGTAGTGACAGTAGCCGATTGGCTGGACCAACAGAAGGGCACGGTGTGGGCGGCGTTTATCACCGATGAGGTCTCCAAGTGGTGCGGCTCCTACTTCGATGAAGGACAAAGCGCGTGGGAGATGCCGGGCAAAGGGAGCCCACTCTTCTTGGCCTGGAAACGAATGGCGGAGTGCGACGCGAACCCGGAGGTGCAAGGACTGACGGGCTTTCGACAGTTCGTGGCGGAGCTACCCGAAAGCCCCGTGGAGATGGTGCGCCACGCGTTGGAGTCCTTGGGGATCCCCGCGGAGGCGGAGATTGATTTCCTGCATCGCGAGTTGATGAGCGTGTTCGGGTGGAGCGCCTATGGGGCGTATCAGGACAGGCAAGCGGAAGGGGGCGGAGTAGTCCGGCAGTTGCTGGCCATCCGGCTGGCGTATGATGTGGCACTGTTGCGGCTGGCTGATGGTTGGCGTTGCGCACCCGGACCGGCCCCGGCAGCGGGATCGACCGGAGCTAAGTGCATTGCGCAGGCCGCACTGGAGCACGCCTACCGCAGCCGGCTAACGGAGCAATTGGGCACTTCGGCGCCGGCGGTGACGTGTGGACGAAAAGCCCTGCAGGCGGTCTTCTGCATTGACGTCCGATCCGAAGTTTACCGGCGGGCGCTGGAGGCGCAATCGGAGGAGATTCAGACAATCGGATTTGCGGGTTTCTTTGGAATGCCGATCGCGTTTGGCGAAAAAGCGCTGTGCCCGGTTCTGTTGCAGCCATCGCATAAATTGCAGGCGCAAGCCAACACAAGCCGGTGGCAGGAGATATGGGAGGCAATGAAGCGCTCCGCGGTGGCCTGCTTCCCGACGGTCGAAATTACGGGCGCCTGGTTTGCAATGAAGCTGCTGCGACGCGTGTTTCGCGCGGGGACGGCGCAGAGAGAAAAGCCAGCGCTGCAATGGACGATTCCGATTGAGGCGCGGGTGGATCTGGCGGCGGGCGCGCTGAAGAATATGAGCCTTCGCGCGGAGGACCTGGCGCCGACAGTATTGCTGTGTGGGCACGGCAGCGCGACGGAGAACAATCCGTACGCCGCCGGGCTCGACTGTGGTGCCTGTGGGGGCCACAAAGGAGATATCAATGCGCGGTTCGCAGCGGCGCTGTTCAATGATCCGGAGGTCCGGGCGGGGCTTGGGGCGCGCGGGATTTCGATTCCAGCCGACACTGTTTTTATTGCGGGACTGCATATCACGACGACCGACGACGTGGAGTTATTGGACACTGAGGGGATGGCGGAACAGGACCTGGCCCGAGTCGTGGCCTGGCTGCGGGCCGCGTCCGAACGGGCGCGGATCGCGCGCAATAGTGACGTCGGTGCGGCGGACGTAGAGCTGGAGGTGAGGCGGCGGAGCAGGGACTGGTCCGAGGTGCGCCCGGAGTGGGGATTGGCCAGAAACGCAGCGTTCATTGCGGCGCCGAGATCACGGACGCGACACTTGGATTTGGAGGGCAGAGCGTTTCTGCACGACTATGATGCGCAGTCTGACGTGGATGGATCGGTGCTGACGCTGATCCTTACGGCGCCGGTCATCGTGGCCAGTTGGATTAACCTGCAATACTACGGCTCGACGGTGAACAACCCGATTTTTGGTAGCGGGAATAAAACGTTACACAACATTGTGGGGACCTTTGGTGTTTGGGAAGGTAATGGCGGAGACCTGCGAACAGGACTGCCGCTGCAATCGCTGCACGATGGAGCCCGATGGGTTCACGAACCGTTGCGGTTGCAGGTGTTCGTGGAGGCTCCGCGGGAGCGGATTGACCGGATTGTGCTTGCCAACGCAGACCTGCGAAATCTGGTGAACAACGGCTGGATTCAGCTGCTGGCGCTGGAGGGTAGTGACGTCGTGATGGCAAGGAGTACGGGGAGATGGGAGTACCAGACCAGTTGCAAGGAGAGTCTACAATCCGTATGATCGTGAGCATCGGCGCCAAGTTCGCGACGCCGGCCTGAGCCGGGGTCAGTGGAGCAATGTTGTTATCAGGAATGTGTGGGATAAGAGTCTGGATCCTGATCGCCGGTTGGGCGGTCGGTTGTATGGCGCAGCCGCGTGGACCGGCGGGCGCTTCCTTCAGCGACAGGATCTTCGAGTTTTACCACGAGTTCTACGGCCCGCAGGCGTATACGAATCCGGAGGCATCGCTCAATATCCGGAACCGGATGGCGACCGGGGTGAGCCTGCAACCACCACTCGATGCCGGGTTGATCGACTTCGTCCGGAGCCGGGGCGTCAGCTTGATGGTGGATCCGGCGAGCCGACTGCGAAAGGACTTTATGCCGAGCGCGGCGGCCGCGCAGCAGAAGGCGATTGAGGAGTTGGCAGGGCGCGAGGGGATCGGGAAAGTTGTTTGGAATGTGATGCCGGAGTGGGATCAGTCCGGTGGCGATTGGGTGCCCGAGGGCCGGCCGCGTTACGCCAATTTCACTCGGGACCAGGCGTACGCCCGGTTTGTTGGATTCTACGCGGCAAACTACCCGGCGTTGAAGACTGCCTTCGGACGGCCAGCGGCGGAGCGAAACTACTGGACCGCCGCCATCACGGATTATTCACCAAATGTTTTTTATGCCTATGAGATGGGCGCCGATATCTGCCTGCTGGAACGAAGCATCGACGAGTTGGGCGATGTGTCGACGGGAATCGCGTTCACGCGCGGCGCCGGGCGCCAGTACGACCGGCACTGGGGGCTCGATATTTCGACGTATCGGACATCGAACGATATGGCAACGCGGTTCGACGGCCGGGAAGTGCTGCTTGGCGGATGGTCTCCGAGCTACCTGAAGCGGCACTATTTCATTGGCTATATGGCCGGCGCGCACATGATCCGGAACGAGGCGACCGGTTATTACAAGAATGCGACGCAGTTGGATCCGTTTGGGCGAATCACGCGGGAGTTTTCGGATTTTGCGCTAACGCGGCACCCGGACCTTGGCCGGGCGTCGGTGACAACGGCGTTGATGATGAGCCATACGGCCGGGTTTGATCCGAAGCACTGGCTCTACCTTCAACAGGACGCCGTCTGGTATCAAGACCTGCCATATTCCGATGGAGACCGGATGATCAACCAGTTTTTCCGGCTTGCGTATCCGAACCACTGGCTGCATGGTCTGACGCCGGGAGCTCCATTTAACGACACGGCCGGGAGGCCCAACACGCGCGGCTTTCAGAGCTATCTTGCCCGGGGCGGGGATCCGAGGCCATTTGAGCCAATGGCAACGACACGCTACGGGCACAGCATGGACGTGATTACGGATCGGGCGCCAGCGGACGCATTGCGGAACTACAAAGTCATCATCCTGTTGGGCGATGTGGCGATCGATGCGCGGATGCGGGAGGCGCTGACGGCGTGGGTGGATGGCGGGGGGACGCTTGTCATCTCGGCGGGCCAGAACACAGGTTTCGACGAATCGTTCCTGGGACTGCGGCTGGAAGGCGCGAAGAAGAGCGCGACGATTTCGACGTGGATTTCCGATGGGAGCACGACGCGCGAGGCACCGTTTTCGTACATACCGGCATCGGTTGCCACGGCCTCGATTCTTGCGACGGCCGACGACGCGGCTGCGCTACTCACGGCGAATGCGGTTGGGAGCGGGCGGGTGATTGTTTCAACAGCGCCATACCTGCAGACCGCCGCGCACGACCAGATGCTTTCCGTTGGTACCCGGTTGTTTGACTGGCTGGCGGAACAGAATTCGATCGCGCGCATTGACGGCAGTCCGGTGGAGTACCTGGTGAACGAGTCCCCGTCGCGCGTGACGGTAACGGTTGCGAACAATTCAGGCGAACCCTGGACCGGATCTGTAATCTTGCCAGACCGGGGCGATGTCATGGCGGTTCGTGAACTGACTGGGGAACTCGACGTGCCGTGGACACGCAAGAGTGAGGGGATTCGCGCCGCGGGCGTGGTACCGGCGTACGATGTGAAGGTTTTCAGCGTCGAATTCGCACCGCGCTAGAGCGACGCGGCGGGCGGAACTACCCTCATCGTGCCGCGCGCCTGAACAAAAAGTACCAGCGCTGAACCAGTACTCAGCCTGCGCCGGCACACGCCGAGTTCTGTGCCTGCCGTTCCATTGACCGTTATCCCTCTGAAGGCAAAACTGAGTGTACCGCTTTACTGCATTTTTCGGACCTTCGCCCGGCCTTTCGGGTGGGTACGAACTTAGAGATCAAGGGACATTCGTTGCAGAGCCACTGTTTCGCCAACTCGACAAAGTCAGGTAGTTCGGCGGGCGCTATCGCCCAGCGCGCGACGTTGGCCAATGATCCCTGCGAAGCAATGGAGTGCGGACGATGAGCGGGGCAACGCAGACAGTCGCCCCGATGGAAGCCCGGCCCACGCGGATTGCTTCGCTGTTGCGGATTTGGCAGGAACAGCGGGGGATGGCGACGGTTGCCGGATGGTCGTTCCTGGCCGCCGTTGTAGCGCGTGGATCGAACCTGGCGGCTCTGGCCATTTGCGCCCGGGTATTGGGACAAGTTGAGTTTGGGCAGGTAGCGGCGATTCAAAGCACCGTTGGGATGTTTGCCCCGTTGGCGAGCCTCGGATTGGCGCTCACGACAACGAAGTTCGTAGCCGAGTTCCGTGAGCGCGCCCCGGAGCGGGCCGGACGGATCATTGCGCTTTCGCTGTGCGCCGGGGCGGTAGCCGGGTCGCTGATGACCGCGGCGCTGATCGCGCTAGCACCTGTGTTAGCGGCAAAAGGGTTCGCGAATCCTGAGTTGAAGAAGCAGTTGGTGGAGTCGTCCGGGTTGTTGTTGCTCGGTGTCATTGAAGCGGTGCAGACCGGGGCGTTGACGGGATTGGAGGCCTTCTCCCGGATCGCGAAGTTAAGCGCCTGGGGCGGATTGCTGTCGATCCCCGTCACTGCGGTGCTCGCAGCGCAGTATGGGACTTCCGGCGCGATCGCCGGCATGACGCTTTCGCTGCTCATCTCTTGTGTACTGAACGGCTGTATGTTGCGCGCCGAGTGCCGCCGCAGAAAGATTCACACCACGCTCACCGGATGCGCTTCGGAGCGGGGCGTGCTGTTCTCCTTCAGCCTGCCTGCCTATGTGTCCGGCATCGTGGTGGCACCGGTCAGCTGGCTGAGCACGATCATCCTGGTGCAGCAGGCAAACGGCTTCGCCGAGATGGCGCTGTTCTCCGCAGCCGATCGGTTCCGCTATATCTTGATCTTCATTCCGATGGCCGTGTCGCGGATCGCGATGCCGGCTCTATCGCGATTTCGCGCGGAATCGAATCAGAAGGCCTATCGCAGCGCGTTCCAGTGGAACCTGGGGTTCAGTCTGCTGGCGACGGTTCCGGCGGCGATTCTGTGCGCTCTGTTTTCGCCACGCTTGCTGGAGATGTTCGGTCAATCGTTCGTCGCCGGCTGGCCGGTGCTTTCCGTCCTGGCGGTTTCCGCGGTTCCGACCGTGTTGAACATGCAACTGGGCGCCGCGTTGCTTAGCAACGACAGGGCCTGGGCGCGGACTGGCGTCGATGTTCTGCTGGCAGTGGCCTTCCTGGGTGCTTCGTGGTTCGCCGTCCCGCGCTGGAATGCGCTTGGATTGGCTGGTGCGTTTTTGTTTGCCTATACGGCGGCATCGTTGGCCCTTTGGCTGTGTCTGCGCCAGGACAAAATCGCCCCGGCGGTGGGAGCGGAAGCATGAGATTGACGATGAGTTCCGTCATGATCTCACCGGCTCCGCCTGTCGAGTTGGCGGGCCCGGGCTGGGCTGTCGCCGTCCCGCTCCTGGTGCTTCCGGCGCTGTTGTTGTGTCCGCCGGATCAACGCCTGCTGTCGGTGTTGGCGGCCGCATTCGTATGCCTGCTGGCGCAGTGTTTTCTGCCCCGCGCCCGATTCCGCGCGAACCACTATTTCTCGCCGGTGAATGTGGCGCTGGTTTTACTGCACATCAAAATCCTCGTCGTGCCTATCGTGCTGATGACCTGTGGTTATGAGAACAAGATCATGGCGCTGACGGCGTCAACACGATCGATCGAAGGCGCAATTCTGATCGACACCATCGCCTATCTGGCGTTCTGCCTTGGCCTGCAATTCGCTCCGAGCGGTCCGGTAAAGCCGGGACGATTCTCCCTTCTCCCCGCACTTTCGCAAACTCCCAGTAGCGCTTATATTGTCGCGTTCGCGGCTTTGGGGCTCGTGGGGCTATTCCTGACGTTCGGCAGCATCGGTCGCTTTATCCAGTATTTCTCGGATCCGGCGTCCATTGTCGACCCGCAGGCGGGGGCCAGTTGGGGTGAATTCTTCGGCACGGTTCTGCGTCCGTTTTTTGCGTTTTCCCTTGTCACGTGGTGGTCCAGAGTGACCGACCGAAGCCAGGAGACCGGTGACACCTGGCGCCCGGTCGTCACGGGTCTCGCTGCAGTTGTCGGCATCACCATCGCCAACCTGACATTCGGATTCAACCGCGGTGCGGTTGTCTTTCCGCTGGTCTCGCTGATCGCCGTGTACAGCGCGCGGATTCGCCGCATTCCGCCGGTATTGACACTCGCCGCCGTCGTCTGTTTCGTACCTGTGCTACTCGCAGTCGGATCGTTCCGCGGTAAGTCGCAGCTGGCACAAGTAGCGCCGAATGCCTCGCGCGACATCGAAGTGTCAACGAGCGAACTGACCGAGAGCATTTTGGTTTACTGCGGGGGGCCGCAGTTGACGGCAGTGTTCTACGAGAGCCTTGATTGGGGCGACCGGTTGTGGGGTGGCACCACGCTCGTTTCTTCCGTTATGAGCCCGATTCCGATTCTCGGCAAGGGCTTCCGGGATACCAGCGGGCCGGTCGTCTACAACCACGCCATCTACGGCGTGTCGGGAATCGACGACCAGATCCCGGCATACGTGGCTGAACTGTTTGGCAACTTTCACGTTGCCGGTGTTGTGGCCGGATTTGTTGCCCTAAGCCTGCTGTTGGCGATGTTTGAGTCCTGGCTGCAGGCGGTCAAATCGACTTTTGGCGCATTCATTATCCAGTACATCGCGGTGTGGGGCGCACTGCTCTCCGTGTGGAGTGTGAGCGTCTACGTGCAGATCCTGTTCTACTTCCTGGGCCCCGTCTACCTCTACCTTGCCGCAACACAGGCCGGAAAGTTGTTCCGCCGGAGCTCGCCACCTGCCATTTCATTCCAGACTGGAGCCGGAATCCGATGAAGATCTGCCTGATTGGCGGCATCTACAACAAGGGCGGCGCGCGCTCCACGTACGTGAAGATCACGCCGGAGACGACACTGGAAACGGGGTTCCGTGAAGCCGGCCATCAAGTGACGACGCTGAGCCATTATGACGAAGCCGATTTCGGCCGGTTCGATGTCGTGCACGTCCATCATTTGAGCTATGGCGCGTTGCGTCTGGCGAGCGACAACTCGGCGACGCCGTTCGTATTTACTCCACATTCCACGGGCCACCTTGACGAGGGCACGCTGAGCCGCACGCGTCAACTTTCGATGCGGTATGTCCTGTCGACCGCCGATGCGGTAGTTAGCCTGACCGAGATTGAGGCGACGCGATCGAGGGCGGCCTTCCCGCTCGATGACTCCATCTTGAAGGCGATTCCGAACGGTATCGACGTCAGCAATTACAGCTATCGCCGCGCCAACCGCGCGGGCCACAGTGCGCCGTGGCAAATTCTGTTCGTCGGGCAACTTATTGCGCTGAAGCGAGTGGATGTACTGCTCCGCGCCCTGGCGCGTTTGCAACACGATTTCCGGCTGACGCTGGCTTACCAGAACCCGGAGATGGAACAGGAACTGCGCACCCTTGCAACCGAGCTTGGGCTGGCCGATCGCGTTCTGTTTCGCGGTGAAACGGGTCCGCGGGATCTGGCGACACTCTATCAGCAGTGCGACGTTCTGGTGCTGCCCAGCTCCACCGAGGCATTGCCCTCCGTCATAACCGAGGCGATGCTGTGCGGACTGCCCTTCGTGGCCAGCGCGGTGGGCGGCATACCGGAACAGGCCAATGGATTCGGCCTAGTTCTGGAAGACCGTTCCGCGGAAAGCATCGCGGCGGCGTTGGCGAACGTGTTCGATCACTACCAAGATTTCCAGGCATCCGGCGAAGCGATGAGCCGGTATGCCAGGCAGAAGTACTCCATCGACACGATGGTGAACCAGCACTTAGATCTGTACGCGCAGCTGAGGGGAACTCGCCCACGACGGCTCGCGGCGAAATTTGCGGTGCAGCGCGGAATCGCCCGCCTGGCATCGCACTTTATGGGAACCAGCGGCCCGGCGCGCTCCGCCGAAGCATCCGCGACCAAGGTGGCTTAAGAAACATGACTATCGTACACATCGGTCCTCCGCATCTACCGATCCTCTACAGCCTGGGTGGCGCCACCGAGCGCCGCATGCGTGAAATCGCGACCCGTCAGGCGCAGCAAGGCTCTCGGGTCATCGTCTACTCCGCGGAAGACCAGACCAGTTCCACGGACTATTTCGGCGCCGAGATCCGCGCCGTTGCCTGCCATCGCAAGGGTCTGCTGCGGGCCGCGGAGTTTTTGGCCAAAAGCCTCCAGGATGTGAAGAAGTTCGCGCCCGATGTGATTCACTTTCACACGTTGGCCGAAGGGGCGATGTTTGCTAAGTTATTTGCGCGCGGAATCCAGGCACGGACGGTCCTGTCGTTCGACTATTTCATCTTCCGGCGCGGCAAGCAAAACCCGTTTTTTCCCTGGTACAAGCGGGCGCTGAACACGTTCTCTTCCCTGCTGCCGGTGTCCGATTACTGTCTGCGTGAGTCCGCCTCCTATTGGTCGATCCCGGAAGACCGGATGCGGGTCCTCTACAACGGCGTCAGCCTGCAGCAGTTCTATCCGGACGCGGCGGCGGCCTCAGAGCGGCGCAAGGCACTGGGCTTGCAGCCGGAAGAGTTTGTGTTGCTCTACGTGGGCCGTGTGTGCCGCCAAAAGGGGACCGACCTTCTGGTGAACGCCTATGCCCGGCTGCGTGCCGAGGGGCGAAAGGTGCGCCTTGTCGTTGCCGGCCCGATCGGCCAGTTCGGCCACGAGGGCTCCGACGAAATCACCACCATGCTGCGGGCCAACAACGGCCTGTACCTGGGACCGGTGGAAGAGTCGATCCTGCCATCGGTCTACAACATGGCCGATGTCTTCGTGTTGCCAACGCGTGTGAACGAGATGTTCGGCATGGCGGCCATTGAAGCGCAAGCCTGCGGACGACCGGTGGTTTGCAGCAACCATGGCGGGTTGCCGGAAGTTGTCCGGACCAGCAGCGGGTTGCTCTTTGAATCCGGCGATGTGGAGGGTCTGACGCAGCAACTCCGCACCATGATGGACAACGACGCTCTGCGCCAACAGTTCAGCGAAGCCGCAGTGGCCAACGCCCGACGCTTCGCGTGGGAAACCATTACCCAGGAACTGGGAGAGGTCTACAGCGCTGCGCCGCGGCAATAGGCACCTTATGGAAACGCCAGCGAACAACCCGATGGAAACACCACTCGTCTCCGTTATCCTGCCATTTCTAAATGGCGGCCCGGCGTTTGAACCGGCACTGCGGTCCATGCTGCAGCAGACGTATACGAACTGGGAACTGTTGTTGTGTGATGACGGCTCGAGTGACGGGAGCCTGGAATTGGCGCGCTCGTTGAACGATCCGCGGGTGACCGTCTGGTCCGATGGAAAGACCAAGGGACTTGCCGCCCGATTGAACGAATGCATTGGCCGGGCTCGAGGCGCGGTGATCGCCCGCATGGACGCCGATGACATCAGCTACCCGGATCGTTTGCGGCAGCAGGTGGACTACCTTGTTGCGCATCCGGAGGTGGACGTCGTCGGGTGCTGCATGTTGATTTGCGGAGAAGATGGCAGCCCCATCGGCAAGCGCTCGGCTCCAGCGGAACATGAGGGAATAGTGCGGACGCCCGCGCTCGGCTTCGGCCTGGCGCACCCCACCTGGATGGCCCGCGCAGCGTGGTACCGGCGGAACTTGTATGATCCGACGGCGTTGCGTTTTGAAGACATCGAGTTGCTCTATCGCGCCCTGCCGGGCAGCCGGTTCGCGAATCTGACGCAGGCCCTTTACGGGTACCGCGAAATGCGCGGCGGATTGAAAAAGCGGTTCAAAACGAGACTTGGGCGAATTCGCTACCTGGCCGCGCGCAGACAGGAATTCGGCACCGGTCTGTTTATACGGGCCGCGATCGCTGAATCTGTGAAGGTCGTCCTGGATGCTGGGTTGACCGCTGTTTCGGGCCGCTATCAGTGGCTGCGCCTGCGGGAGGCGGAACTGACGCCGGCGGAATTGGCGGAGTGGCGCACCGTATGCGCGTCGATCGAGAAGTCGACGCCAGCGCGATGCGAAGTCGTAGAAGGAGCCACGGCATGAGCGCCAAGATCCGCGTCATGGTGGTCACGACCGTTCCGCAGACAATGGCGGCGTTTTTCCCGCGTCAGTTGTCGATGTTGGCCGAAGCCGGTTTCGACGTGCATACCGTCTCTTCGCCCGGCGCCGAGTTGGAACGTCTGGGCGGGACCGGAATCACGACGCATGGCATCCCGATGGAGCGCCCGGTGAGCCCGCGCAAAGACATCGTTTCGCTGGTGCGCCTCGTTCGTTTGATGCTTGCTCTGCGCCCGCACGTGGTTCACGTTCATACGCCGAAGGCAGGGTTGCTGGGCATGATCGCGGCGAAGCTGGCCGGGGTGCCTGTCCGGCTGTACACCGTCCATGGCCTCCCGCTGATGACGCGGACAGGCATGCTGCGACGAATGTTGGAAGCGGCCGAACGGCTGAGCTCGGCGTTGTCGACACGCACGTATTTTGTGAGCCCGTCGCTCCAGCGGGAAGTGGTTGGCTTGAAGTTGTGCCCCGAGCAGAAGGCGTTCACGCTGGGCGCCGGCTCGTGCTCCGGTATCGACCTGAACCGTTTTCGTACGGGCCCCGGCGGCGCTGAGAAGCGAAGCGCTTTGGGTATCGGCGGCGATGCTATCGTGGCAACGTTCATTGGCCGATTGGCGAAGGACAAGGGCATCGGCGTACTGGCCGAAGCATGGCCGGAGGTCGTCAAACAGGTCCCGCAAATGCGTCTGATTCTGGCGGGGGAAGAGGACACGACGGACCCGGTTGCACCCGAGGTCATGGCACGCCTACGCAAGGAACCGACCGTGCTCTGGCTGGGCAGCGTTGCCCAAGAGGAGATTCCGAACCTCTACAAGGCAACCGATATCTGCGTACTACCGACCTTCCGCGAAGGCCTCTCCCAAGTGGCGCTGGAGGCCGGCGCAATGGGAATCCCGATCGTTTCCAGCAATGTCTCTGGCCTGGTGGACTCCGTCGTCAATGGAGTTACGGGCATTCTCGTCGAACCCAGGAACCCGGCGGCCTTGGCCGGCGCCATTTGCCAACTTGCCGGTTCATCCGCTAAGCGCGCCGAAATGGGACGCTCCGGCGTCGAGCACGTACAAACCAATTTCTCCGAACTCCGTGTCAACAGCGACTGGATGACGGAGTATCGCAACCTAACAGCCACCGTTGCCCGCACGCAAGGATTTGCGGCAGACGGAGTATCATCCCGCGGGCCAGTTCCCCGCTCCAGTAACTGATTCCAGCGAGTCAACTGACCGATAGCACACCCGCACATGCCCTCAACTCCTACCCTCGCTCTCAAACCGCTCGTCATCTACGGCGCGGCCGGCCACGCCAAGGTCGTCTTCGACATCGTGGAGAAACAGGGCGTTTACCAGATCATGAGCGTACTAGACCGCTACAAGCCGAACGGAACTCCCTGCGGCCCGCGCCTGGTTTCCGGCACCATGGAAGACCTTCCTGAGATGCATCGCGCAACGCCTTCCCTAGAGGTTATCGTCGCCATCGGAGACAACTGGGCGCGCGCCCGCATCAGCGGAGAGATCCGTGATCTTTGCCCGGACATTCGCTTCGGGATCGCGATACATCCGGCGGCGCAGATTGGCCGGAACGTCATTATCGGCAGAGGAACCGTGATCATGGCCGGAGCCGTCGTCAACCCTTCCGCCAGCGTGGGACAAGGCTGTATCGTCAACACGCGCGCTTCGCTCGATCATGACTCGGTGATGGGCAGTTACTCCAGTCTCGGACCTGCCGCCGCCATTGGTGGCGCCGTGCGCATCGGGCCGTATTCAAGTATCGGAATCGGCGCCTCCGTCATCCAGGAAATCAATATCGGGGAGCATGTCGTCATCGGCGCGGGCGCGGCTGTCATTCGGGACATTCCCGATTGCGTCGTCGCGCACGGCGTCCCGGCAGTGGTAAGGCACGCGCGCCATGCCGGGGAACGCTACCTGGGCAACATCACCGCGGGCGTATCGAGATAACCAGATGCATACCAAACCGAAACCAATCTACAGCTTCACCAAACGCATGATCGACGTGTGCATCGCCGCTTCCGCGCTGATCGTGCTCAGCCCCGTGATGGCCGTGGTCGCAGTGCTCGTCCGGCGCAAACTGGGTAGCCCCGTTATCTTCCGGCACCCTCGGCCGGGATTTCAGGAAAAGACGTTCCACTGTCTGAAGTTCCGAACGATGACGAATGAACGGGATAACAACGGCCAAGTGTTGAAGGAAGAACTCCGTTTGACTGAGTTCGGCAAGTTACTCCGCCGCACGAGCCTCGACGAACTCCCCCAGCTATGGAGCGTCCTCATCGGCGACATGAGCCTTGTCGGGCCCCGGCCGCTGGAGGTGCGCTACCTCCCCCGCTACTCCGCCGAGCAAAACCGCCGCCACACAGTGCCTCCTGGAATTACCGGTTGGGCCCAGGTGAATGGCCGGAACGAAATCGAATGGTCTCGCAAGCTGGCACTCGACGTCTGGTACGTCGACAACCGCAGCCTTACGCTCGACCTGAGAATCCTCGCACTGACGTTCTGGAAAGTGGCCACCGCCGCCGGCATCGCAAAGGCCGGCCACGCCTCGATGGAAGAGTTTTTCGGCACTGCCGAGCCTGTCAGCGCCAACCGCAAGTAAAGCGCGAAATCGAATTTAAGAAGAGAAAGCAAGTCATGTCCAGCCTGCCATCCTTTCACCAAGACAAAACGAACCATCTGATGGATACCTTCCCCAAGGTCACCGAACCCATTCCGTTGTCGTCCCCGGATGTCTCCGACGAGGATCGCCAGCGCGTTCTGGACGTGCTGAACGGCCGGACGCTGAGCCTTGGCCCGCTGTTGCCCGCGTTTGAAGAAGCCATGGCGGAAGCCGCCGGAACGCGATTCGCCGTTGCGGTCAACTCGGGCACTAGCGCCCTTCACCTCTGTGTGAAGGCCGCCGGGATTGGCGACGGCGACGAGGTAATCACTTCGCCCTTCAGCTTTGTGGCATCGGCGAACTGCATGCTCTATGAGCGGGCGATTCCCCGGTTCGTGGACATCGACATCAACACCTACAACATCGACCCGGCGAATATCCCTGGCGCAATTAACGACAATACGCGTGGCATTCTCCCCGTTCACGTCTTCGGGTACCCGGCTGATATGCCGACGATCAACCGCATCGCCGATGAGCGGGGATTGACGGTCATTGAAGACTCCTGCGAGGCGATCGGGGCGACCATTAACGGCCGCAAAGCGGGCAGCTTCGGACAGAGCGGCGCCTTCGCCTTCTACCCGAACAAACAGATCACCACCGGAGAAGGCGGCGCAATCGTTACCAACGACGAACGTGTTGCGCGGTTGGCGCGCAGTTGGCGTAACCAGGGCCGCGGCGATGGCAGCGCCTGGCTCCAGCATGAACGCCTGGGCTACAACTACCGCCTTTCCGACATCAACTGCGCGCTGGGTCTCGGTCAGGTCTCGCGACTCCAGGAGATCCTCTCCCTGCGCCGCGCGGTCGCAGAAAACTACAATTACGCCCTCTCCCGCATCCCCGGCGTCATCCTTCCGCCGCAGCCCTCGGCGGGAACGGAGATGAGCTGGTTTGTCTACGTCATTCGCCTTGCCGACGAATTCACGCGGGAAGATCGCGACCGCGTTCTTGAACTCCTGCGCCAGGAGGGCGTTGCCTGCAACAACTACTTCGCGCCGATTCATCTGCAGCAGTTCTACCAGGAGCAGTACCTGTATCGCCGCGGTGACTTCCCCGTCACCGAACATGTCGCCGACCGGACCATCGCCCTGCCCTTCTTCAACCACTTGACCGAAGCGCAGGTAGCCCAGGTGGCCGGCGCACTGTCCCGCTCGCTCAATTCGCTCGACCGCGCAGTCGCAATGCCCGTACACAGCGCCAGCCGGCGCGGATAACCGGCCGAAAGGAAGACCGCCATGGAAAACAGAGACCGGAATCAACCCACCGCCGGCCCTTCACCGCAGCTGGTACATTTGGCAGCCGAGGCGATCCTCATCGCCCTGGCTGGGGTCGGCGCGTTCCTGCTTCGATTCGAGTTCGAAGTTCCCAAGTTCTACGTGCCGCACCTGCAAGTGGCCCTTGTGATTTGGGTAATCGTAAAGCTCGCCTCATTCCAGTGGTATCGGCTGAACCAGCGGGCGTGGCGGTTCTTCTCCGTCTACGACGCCCTGCAGGTGTGCCGGGCGAACGTGGCTGGCGCGCTGCTTAGCCTGCCGCTTCTGTTCTTCTTTGCGCCACCGGGACTTCCCCGCTCCATTCCAATCATCGACCTGATGCTTTGTTCGCTGTTTATCGGCGCCCGGTATCTGGCCGAACGGGTGGCCATGGAGAGCCAGGCACAAAATACATCCCCGGCCGGACGCGACATTCTGATCTATGGCGCCGGTCGTGCCGGTGTCGCGCTTCTCTCTGAGATCCGGGTCAATCCGTCGCTGAACTGCAACATGCTGGGGTTCATCGACGACAATCCGGCACTGGCACACATCTATGTACAGGGCGCAAGAGTGTTGGGAACTGGAGCGGAACTCAGCCAAATCGTCGCCAGGACCGGCGCGACGGAGGTACTCATCGCTTTGCCCTCCGCAAACGCCGAACAGATGTTCAGCATCCTGCAGCATTGTCAGCGGGCACACGTACGATTCCGTACGGTCGCCACGCTCGGAGAGATGGTCGATAGCAAGGCGATCTCGGCGCAGATGCGGGACGTGGATGTACAGGACCTGCTTTCGCGCGATCCAGTCGAACCCGACCACGAACTCCTGCGCGATCGAATTCAGGAAAACGTTGTAATGGTTACCGGTGCCGCCGGTTCCATCGGCTCTGAGCTATGCCGGCAAATCGCACGATTCCGGCCATCCAAGCTGGTCGCCTTCGAGCTCGCCGAAACTCCACTATTTCACCTCGACCGCGAGTTGCGGGAGACGTTCCCCGGTTTAGAACTGGTGCTGGAGATTGGCAACATTCAGGATCAGTTGCGGGTGGACGCGGTGATGAACGCGCATCGGCCGACCCTGGTTTATCATGCCGCCGCCTACAAACACGTCCCGATCATGGAATCGAGCGTGATCGAAGCGGTCGCCAATAACGTCTTCGGAACTATGAACGTCGCCCAGGCCGCCGCCGAGTACGGTGTCGAGGAGTTCGTCCTCATCTCCTCCGACAAAGCGGTCCGGCCGACCAGCGTCATGGGCGCCACCAAGCGGCTCTGCGAACTGGCGATTCGCGCCATGCCGGCGGGCAAAACGCGCTTCATCGCAGTCCGTTTCGGCAACGTGCTCGGCAGTAACGGAAGCGTGATTCCGCTGTTCAAGAAACAGATCGCCAGCGGCGGTCCGGTCACGGTCACCCACCCGGACATGAAGCGATATTTCATGACCATTCCGGAAGCTTCGCAACTGGTTTTGCAGGCCTCCGTGATGGCCGACGGCGGTGAGATCTTCGTTCTGGATATGGGCAGCCAGGTGAAGATCGTCGACGTGGCCCGCAAGCTGATTCTCCTCTCCGGACTTACGCCCGACCAGGACATTAAGATCGAGTTCACTGGCATGCGCCCCGGCGAGAAGCTGTATGAAGAGCTGAACCTGAACGACGAGGCGACGGTGGCGACGTCCCACCGCAAAATCAAAGTCTTCGTTGGGGGAGCGGCCTCGTCGTCCCGCACCAACGCGCAGCTCGACCGCCTTCGCTACCTTTGTGCCCTGCGCCTGGCTGGCGAAGTTCTCCCTTTGATACAGGAAATGGTTCCTGAGTATGTGGCCAGCGACCATATCCTCAGTGTTACCAACACAGAGCCGATACGTAAATCAGCGCGCGTAGTTACAATGCGGCTGCCGAACCTGGCGAACGCGATCCGCAACGCCCGCTAGCCTGTAACACACTGCGCATTTGGAATTAACGGAAACAACTCACTGAGGACTATTTCAGCAATGTCGATGAGTATGCAACAACCAATCCTTGGCCTCTCCGCTGCTGACGCCGCGTTCTATCAGGAGCACGGCTGGGTAACGACAGAGACCGTCCTCGACGACTCGCTGATTGACGAGGCCCTTGCCGGGCTGGAGCAGCATTGGGCTGGGCATCGAGACCGCACGCTTCCTGGCGCCCGAAAACAGTTCGGCGACTGGATGCCCGGCGACGGGGAAGGCACTCGCAACAACGAATACTTGTCGCTGCAGAACAGGAAGGTGAGCGCGCTGGCCTGGTCTCCTATCGTGGGTGCAATTGCCGCCAACGCGGCGGGTAGCACGGGAATCCGGTTGTTTGACGACCAGATCGTATATAAACCGGGCGGGCAGAAAACGGCAGTTGTCGGCTGGCACGTCGATGGCGACTACTGGGGCACCTGCTCGTCGTGGAACATGCTGACCGCCTGGATCCCGTTGCATGACTGTCCGGAGGAGATGGGGCCACTGGTCGTGCTGGACGGCAGCCACAAGTGGTCGCACACAGTGGACCGATCCATCATGTCGTTCCACAGCCCGGACATGGATGCGCTGAAGACTCAGGTGGAATCGTTGGGCTACGAATTCAAACCCGTCACGATCAAACTAAAGAGAGGGCAATTCAGCCTGCACCACTGCCGCGCTATTCACGGCAGTTACCCGAACCGTAGTGATCGACCCAGAATTGCCCTGGCGGTGCACATGCAGGACGAGGCCAACGAATATCGCGCCGCGACCCGGCCCGATGGCCGCCCGGTACAACTTTACAATGACGTGATCTGCGCGAAAAATAGCCTGGGAATGCCTGATTACAGCGACCCTGGAGTGTTTCCCACGCTTTGGAACTCGACCGCGGAAGCAGTACCTGCGAAAGGAACGGCGTGCTAACTTTGGGGACTCTCGACTTACTTACACCTGCCGGCGCCCGTTGGAGCGCGGTATTGGACCGGCTAGATCACGATATTTATCACACGCCCGAATATCATTGCCTGTCGGGCTTCGGACAGGCCGGAACGCCACAGGCCTTCGTGTACCAGGAAGAGGACAACGCTTTTGTTTGGCCCTACCTGCTAACCCCCATTGAGGCCGCGCCAGGATATCACGATGCCACTTCCGTCTATGGATATCCAGGCCCCGTTGGCACCAGTGATCAAGAGTTCCTCGGTCGCGCCTGGGAGGCGCTGACCGAACACTGGAAATCAGAGCGCGTAGTTTCCGCCTTTACGCGGTTCAATCCATTGCTTGCGAATGACCGTCTGCTAGAGGGAATTCCCGACGCCGCCGCTGGAATCAAGGACTGCGGAAACACGGTGTCGATTGACCTGACACTTCCCGCTGAGACGCACTCCCAGCAGTATCACAAGAACCTCCGCTACGCGATCCGAAAGGCCCGTGAAACCGGCCTGATAACCACGGAAGATGAATCATGGGTGCACACGGACGATTTCGTGGCGGTCTATCAGGACACGATGGCCCGATGTGGCAGCCGCCCGGAATACGTGATTGACCGGGCTTGGATCCAGGGCTTCCGGGAGGCCATGGGCGCCAGCGCGCGGCTCTTCGTTACCAAGAAAGAAGAGACGGTCGCGGCAGCGATGATCGTCATCGACTACGACGGCAAACTGCATTGCCACCTCATCGGCAGCGCGCCCGAGTTCGCCGCGTCGTCGCCCTCCAAAGTGCTGCTCGACGATGTCCGGCTCTGGGGTATCGAGAACGGCCGCGCGTCCATGCACCTGGGCGGCGGTCTTGGCGGCCGGGAGGACGCGCTGTACCAGTTCAAGCGCAAGTTCTCCCCGCTCACCCACTCCTTCCGAACGGGCAGCTGGATAATGAACGCTCCGGTGTATCGGGATTTGGAAGAACGGAATCGCGCCGCATTAGCCGCGCGCGGCATCACATTGGATGAGGTCAGCTACTTCCCCTCGTACCGGTTCAACCCGGCCGGCTGAGCCGGCACAGACGCAACAAAGACAACGGCCGGATTCATAGAATCCGGCCGTTGTCTTTGGATCGAACCGATGGAGCAGCGGCTAACGCCGCAGAAAAGCGAATCCCGTATAAAGCGTCCCCCAACGGACGTAGCGTTCCATCTTGCTGACGAAATTCTGAGGAATGATGAGCAGATCGCCATTCTGCACCCGAACGTCCTCCCGCACGCCTTCGGCCCGCATCATCTGCTTGAGGTTCAAGATGCGGACATCGGCGAACTCATCATTCAGCCGGCGCACGAGAATCACTTGGGAATGCTTCGAGCTGTCCTTGATACCCCCACTGATCGCCACCGCGTCGATGGCAGAGACGGAACCGCGGAGGTCGTAGCGGCCGGGCTTCGCCACTTCGCCGGCCACCGTGTAGGACGGTTTCACGAAGTCGCTGACCAGTAGATTCAACTCCGGATCGCGCAGCCGTTCGCCTGCCTTGGCGCTAACTGCGGCGCGCGCTTCGCTGACACTCAAACCGCCAATGCGAACAGCGCCGGCAATGGGAATCGTAATGTCGCCATCGGGTTGAACCAGCGCCTTCGCGTTGAACTCCGGAGTGTATCGATATTGGATCTCCACCGAGTCGCCTGGCTGCAGACGATACGCCTGTTCGCGCGTCTGCAGCGCCGGCGCCTGAGAGTAGAGGTCAACGTGGGCAGACACCAATAGGCCGCCTGCCAGGACGAGTCGTCGCATGCCTTTATAGCCTTTTATAGAGAAAATCTGGTATCGGGTACGTGCGGCGATTGAGCACGCAGCCCAACAACGGGACGCCGGCCACGTCGATCATGCGTTTTGCCTGCAGCAGGCGGTTTCGGCGCACCTGTCCGGCGGCCGATACGAGGACCATACCGTGAGAGCGGGAACCAAACTCCAGCGCCTCCGTGGAAACGGAGAGTGCCGGAGAATCAATCAAAACGAAGGGGAACAGCGAAGTCAATTGGCGTAACAGTTCGAAACGTTCGACGCGGGTTGCATGATTGGGCGACTGCGGCGGGCTCAATCGGAACACGCCATTGCCTTCACGAATCACGGGCTCCGTGGGTTCAACGCCGTGGATCGGAGCAAAGTTCCCGATCGCACTGGTCATGGCGACCAATACCTTTTCGCCTGATGTCGCGGCCAGTTCTCTGGCTATCGTAGAGATCACCATGGAGACGCCTTCGCGAGGCGCGGTGGAGGTAAAAACAATGGACGCGCCGTACTCCGCTTTCCCATATTCCTCCATCAACGTCCGGACAAGTGGAAGGTAGAAACCGGACTCGGGCTCCTCAACAACCCTTCTGACTTTCCGGACCTGAGCCGGATTCATACTCCCGATTTGATTTTCGATCACGTGTTCCATCATCGTGTCCGCCGAATTTCTGGTAGCGTCGCAAGCACCTGGATCCCGCAAGACTCATAGATTGCCTGGGGGGTATGGAGTTCCTGCCCATGCAGGCCAGTGAGTATCGCGGCGAAGAAGATGAGGAACAATCCCAAAAGGACCGTTCCGATCGGGAGAATCAGAGAACGAGGCATCGGCGCCGAAGGAACATTCGGCGGTTCGACAACCGTAATGTTGGCGATCTTCTGCCGGTCAAGCGCATCGGCGATTCGAGACTCTTCGAACTTCCGCGAGTAGAGTTGATAGTTCTCCTCGAGCGTCTTTACCTCGCGCAATAGATCCGTGTATGCCGCCGTGGATTGTTCCAGCTTCGCAATCTCTGCCCGGTATTCCTTGATCTGCGGCCCCAACGCGGCAACGCGAGTGGTCAGCACCTGCTGCGCCATCTTTGCTCGCGCCAGGTCGCTGTCCAGGCTCTGGCGGAGAGGATTCACGTCAGAGGCCTGCTCGGTCGCGCTGGCGCGGGCGGCGCGCTCCAGCGTCGCACGCGTATCGGCGAGTTGCTGTTCAACCTGCTTCACCAGCCGATCATCCGGGCGAAACTTCGACAGCAAATCAGTGCGTTTGTTTTCCAGTTCAACCAGCATCGTGTTCAACCGTTCCGTCAGGAACTGATTCGGCAGCGTGCGAACCTGTGTGGTGATTCTGGGCGAAAGCGCGTTAACCATCTCGCGCAGGGAGCTGATGCGCTGCTTCCCTTCGAGCAGTGCCACTTTCGACTCCCGCTCACTCGCCTCAAGATCCATCAGGCGCCTTAGATTAATGTCTTTCTGCTCCGCAAGGAGAACAATCTTCGTGTTGCGTTGGAAGGCAGCCAGACGCTGCTGTGCATCCCGCAGTCGGGCGCCCTGGTCGCCGGATTGCTGTTCAAAAAAGTCGGTGCCGCCGCCCTTATGAACGCGAAGATGATGGTCCGTGTAGACCGCGAGAAACTCTCGCAGTACCTCGGCGGCCTTTTTCGGATCGCTGTGCGAGTACCGCACCTCGATCATGCTCGCCTTCGGCATCCCGGTGACCTTGATGTCCCGGCCAAGCGCCTCCGCCGCGCGATCAACGTCAGGACCGGGCTCGGCTAACTTGCACCGTTCCACTACCTGGCGAAGTGAACCGCGGCTCAATAGCAGCTGAACTTCCGTGGCAATCTGGCCGTCATTCAGACCGGACAAACGCGTCGACTCCTGTGTTTGTCCCGGCGTCACCACGACTTCCGCTCGATTGTTTCGAATCAGAAGGACGGCCTGGGATTCATACCGCCCCTCACTGAATCGCCAGGCCGCGACGACCGCGATCAGCAGGAGCAGCGTGGACGAAATAATGAAGGTTTTCCGCCGGAAGATGGCATCGGCGATCTCGTGCCGGTTCGTCATCCTATGCTCCGCCCTCGGGTCCAGACCCGCACTGTTCCGAACGGACATCAGTGGTATAGATTTTGTTCCGCATTGGTGGCATCGACCGAAGGCTCGGCCGTGCTTTAAAGATACGGGTTATAGCAAGATCATTCCATGGGCAATTCGTACAGTTACCGGGCTCAGAAGTACCGCGCGCCGTAGTCCTAGGCTATCTCGCCAAAGTACTGGGGGTTGGCGCATTTGGGGGTATTGCCAAGAGAATGTGCATGGCTCAGCGCGACACCACGCCGCAGGGCCAACCAGCCCCCCCCCACAAACGCGAAAACGCCCTCCAGGGGAGGGCGCCAACTTCGCTGAAATTAACTAAGAGAGTGGTGCGGATGAGAGGACTTGAACCTCCACTGAGTTGCCCCAACTAGAACCTGAATCTAGCGCGTCTGCCAATTCCGCCACATCCGCATGATGCTGAAGCGTTCCCGCTCCGGCCTTGGCAAAACTCTAGTTTCCCAAGACATTCACACGATGTCAACTTTTCCCGAAGCCAAATAATCGACGGCGCGGAGGAGGAGGCGCCGGCACCTGCCCATTCGCATCCCGCACCTGCTGCAGCAACTCCCGCACCCGCCCCTCCAGGTCATCCCGAACCTGCCGGTAGGCCCCCTCCGAGCGCCCATACGGATCGGCCACCGTCCACTGCCGCTCCTTCTCCTTCAACCCCTTCGGCAGCATAATCCCGCTCATATTGATCACCAGATCAAACTCAGTATTCCGAAACACCTCAACGCCCTTCGGATACTGATCATCAATCGGCGCGCCCTTTTCCAACATCACCTGTCTGGTTTGCGAAGGCACCGATCCCAACGGCATCATCCCCGCACTCTGCACCTCGACAACGTCGGCGCCAAAGTGCTTGGCAAACCCCTCAGCCATCTGGCTCCGGCACGCATTGCCGACACACACAAACAGGATCCGCAGCTTTTTCACCCAGTCACCTTTTTAACGAAATAGGCGTGAACCCGGTCATCGGTGCTCAACTCCGGATGAAACGTCGCCACCAGGTGCAGCCCCTGTTCCACAAGGACAGGATCGCCATTATATCGTGCCAGCACCGTCACGCCCGGCCCCACCGTCCGGATGATTGGCGCCCGAATAAACACGGCCTCCAACGCACCAAATCCATCCGCATCGATGGAAACGACGCGCGAATCCAACTGCCGCCCATACGCATTCCGCCGCACGCCGATATCAACCAGCCCCAGCGACACCTGCTCCGGATTCTCCACCTTCGTCGCCAACAGAATCGCGCCGGCGCACGTGCCAAAAATCGGCTTCGTCGCCCCGAACTCCCGCAGCGGCTCAAACAGCGATTCCCGGTCCAACAGCTTCAACATCGTCGTGCTCTCGCCGCCCGGAATCACCAACCCTTCGACGGCGTTCAACTCCGCCGCCGTCCGAACTTCAGAAACCTGCGCGCCCGCCCTTTCGAGCGAACGCGCATGCTTCTCATAATCACCCTGCAACGCCAATACGCCGATGTGCGCCATGTCGCCTTACCAGCCGCGATTGGCCATCAGCTCTTCGGCCGGCAGCTTCGATGTATCCAAACCCCGCATCGGCTCGCTGACGCCCACTTCATCGCAGGCTTCCATGACCTTTGCCGGATCTTTCCAATACGTCGTCGCCTTCACAATGGCCTTGGCGAAACGGGCCGGATCGTGCGACTTGAAAATGCCCGATCCCACGAACACCGTCTCGGCGCCCATAGCCATCATCAACGCCGCATCGGCCGGCGTCGCCACGCCACCCGCCGAGAAATTCGGCACCGGCAGTTTCCCGTTGGCAGCCACATATTCAATGAGTTCAATCGGAGCCTGGTGCCGCTTGGCTTCGGCGTACAACTCATCGTGCGACAACACCGTCAACTGCTTCATCTCGCGCTGAATCGTCCGCATGTGCCGCACAGCCTCGACAATATTGCCGCTGCCCGCTTCACCCTTGGTCCGGATCATCGCCGCGCCTTCGCTAATGCGCCGCAACGCTTCACCCAGGTTCTTCGCGCCGCAAACGAACGGCACTTTGAACGGCCGCTTGTCGATGTGATTGTCCTCATCGGCCGGTGTCAGCACTTCGCTCTCGTCGATGTAATCGACTTCCAACGCTTCCAACACGCGCGCTTCCATGTAGTGGCCAATGCGAGCCTTCGCCATCACCGGAATCGAAACTTCCGCCATGATCCCGCGAATCATGCTCACCGGCGACATGCGCGCCACGCCGCCGTCTTTGCGAATATCGGACGGCACACGTTCCAACGCCATCACGGCGCAGGCGCCGGCCTTTTCCGCAATCGCGGCCTGTTCGGGCGTCGTAACGTCCATAATGACGCCGCCCTTCAGCATCTCGGCCAGGCCGATCTTCAGTCGAAACTCTTCGTTCAGAATCATGTGTGTGCTCCTCTAATTCCCGGCGGTTAAACCACCGCCGTCTCCATTTCAGACACCGGCGATAAGCGCCGGTCCGCATGCTCCCGGAATACCCGGCCAAGTATGCGTAAACCTTCTTCGATGCGCGCCGGAGGCTCTCCGGCGAAACTTAATCGCAACGCGTTCGTTGCCGGCCGCTCCACCGCAAACGCGCGCCCCGGCAGATACGAAACCCCGGCCCGCTGCGCGTCTTCCAACGCCAGCGCCGTGTCAATCGAACCCGGCAACTCCACCCACAAACTCATCCCGCCCTCGGGCCGCGTCCACCGGCTGCCTCGCGGCAAATGCGCTGCGCACGCCTCCAGCACCGCGCTCAACCGCCGCGCCCCGTGGTCCAACATTTTCTGCCGGTGCCGCTCCAGCCGCCCGCTCCGCGCAAACTGCAGCAGCACGCTCTGCGACAACTGATCGGAATGCAGATCGCACCAATGCCGAATCTGTGTCAACCGCGCGATCACCGCCCGCGGCCCCAATACCCAACCCACCCGCAACCCCGGAAACGCCAGCTTACTGAAACTTCCCAACTGCAAAACAGATTCCCGCCCGAACGTCCGCACCGTCGCCAGCGGCGTGCCACTATATCGAAGATCGGCATAGATGCCGTTCTCCACAATCAGTGTCCCGGCGCGCTGCGCCATCGCCACCATTTGCCGCCGCGCCGCCTCCGGCAACGTCCCGCCCGTCGGGTTTTGGAAGGAGGGCGTCACCACCAGCAACTTCGGCCGCTGCCGGTCCAGGATGTTCTCCAGCGCCTCCATGTCCATCCCGTCCTCGGCCGTCGGCACGCCCAGCAACCGCGCCCGGCCCTTCCCAAACACGTTCCGCACGCCCGGGTAAACCGGATCTTCCACCGCGATCCGCGCTTCCCCGTCCAACGTGATCAACCGTTCAATCAGGTCCATCGCCTGCTGGCATCCGCTCGTCACCAACACATCGTCGTGCGGCCCCGCCGCGCCCTGCGCAATCGCCTCCGCCAGCAAATACTCCCGCAACGCCGGCATCCCCTGCGGCGAGCCCAATTGCAAAACAGCCGCCGCCCCGTCATCCGCCAACACCTCCTGGCAGCAAGCCCGAAACTCATCTAAAGGAAACAGGTCCGCGCTCGGCCGCGACGATTCAAACCGGATCGTCCCCGACGTCGACGCCCCCGTCACCTCCGCGGGACGCGCCATCGCGCCCCAGCCATTGGCCCGGTCCTCCGGCACGCCAGCCACGAAACTTCCCTTCCCCACATGCCCCGCCAACAACCCCTCGGCCTCCAACATCGCGTACGCCGACGCAATCGTCGCCCGGTTCAAATGCAGCCGCTCCGCCAGGTCCCGCGTCGCCGGCAACCGCTCCCCACGCCGCAATCGCCCCGCCACAATCTGCTCCCGCAACCACAACCCCAACTGCCGATACAAAGGCTCGGTGGAGTGCGAATCCAGGCGCGGCGGTGAATCAGGCAGCGGCACAGTCCAAAGCATACCATATTGGCCCGCATTGGCTGGCTGCTAAACTGCGCACATGCGTTCCGTCGTCCAATCCTTCCGCGCCCACTCCGCCCCCGTCGGCGATTTCTCCGTCCTCCGCGCCCTCCCGCAAGCGAAACGCCGCCACGTCGGCCCCTTCGTCTTCCTCGACCACTTCGGCCCCACCACCGTCAAAGAGGGCCGCGGCATCCCCGCCCATCCTCACGCCGGCATCGAAGTCATCACCTATCTCTTCGAAGGCTCGCAAGTTCACCGCGACTCCCTCGGCAACGAAAACCGCGTCGGTGCCGGCGGCGCCCAATGGATCACCGCCGGCCGCGGCATCATCCACGCCGAAAAGCCCGATGTCGACACCGTCATCCACGGCGTCCAAATCTGGACCAGCCTACCCATCGCCCAAAAGCACATCGAACCCCGCTACCACGGCGTCCAGGCCGAAGCCGTCCCCGAATTCACAATCGGCAACGCCACCATCCGCCTCCTCTCCGGCCATCTCAATAACGCCATCGGCCCCATCACCCTCGCCCAGCCCGCCCTCCTCGCCCACGTCAAAACTACCACCGAAACGGCCATCAGCGTCCCCGCCGCGTTCGACATGGGCCTCTATCACCTCACCGGCCAAATCGACATCCTCTCCGAAGGCGAAGAGCTGCTGATCCCGCCCGGCGAATACATCCTCCTGGGCGGCGAACCGGCCGAAGAGCCGCTCCTTTTCGGAGGCCCGTTCGTTATGGATACCCCCGAAAACCTCCAACGTGCCCAGCGCGATTATCAAAACGGCATCATGGGCACCCTCGACGGCGTTCCCTTTTAGTAAAGTCGATAAGTCATCATGAACCGCCGCGACTTCCTGAAAACCTTCGCCCTCTCCGCCGCCGCCCAACCCGCCAAACGCCCTAACATCCTCTTCGTCATCGCCGACGACTGGGGCTTCGGCCACGCCGGTGCCTACGGCGCCAAATGGGTCAACACACCCAACTTCGACCGCGTCGCCCGCGAAGGCGCCCTCTTCCACAACTGCTTCACCTCGAACCCGAAGTGCAGCCCCTGCCGCGCCACAATTCTCACTGGCCGCAACTCCTGGCAGCTCAAAGAAGCCATCAACCACATGAGCATCTTTCCCAACGATTTCGCCGTCTACCCCGACGTCCTAGCCAAAGCCGGCTACTTCGTCGGCCACACCGGCAAAGGCTGGGGCCCCGGCGACTTCCAGTCCACCGGCTTCAAACACAACCCCGCCGGCCCGGCCTTCATGAAGCACCGCAACAAGCCCCCGGCCAACGGCATCGCCGCAGTCGATTACGCGTCCAACTTCAACTATTTCCTTGAACAGCGCCCGCAAAATCAGCCCTTCTGCTTCTGGCTCGGCTTCCAGGAACCCCATCGCGCCTACGAAGACGGCTCCGGTATCCGCGCCGGCAAAAACCCGGCTGACGTGAAGGTCCCCGCCTACTTCCCCGACACCGCCCTCGTCCGCAGCGACATGCTCGACTATGCCCTCGAAGTCGAATGGATCGACCAGCACCTCGGCCGCGTCCTGAAGAAACTCGAAGAAACCGGCGAACTCGACAACACGCTCCTGGTCGTCACCAGCGATCACGGCATGCCCTTCCCTCGCGTCAAAGGCCAGATCTACAACGACGGTTTCCACATCCCGCTCGCCGTCCGCTGGGGCAAGAACATGACGCCCGGCCGCAGTGTCGATGACTTCATTAACACCCGCGATTTCGCGCCCACGTTCCTCGAAGCCGCCGGTGTCCCCCGGCCCGCCACCGTCACCGGCAAAAGTTTCATCGACGTGCTGAAATCCCCCAAATCAGGCACCGTCGACCCCACCCGCGACACCATGCTCGTCGCCAAGGAGCGCCACGACCTCGGCCGCCCCAACGATGCCGGCTACCCCGTCCGCGCCATTCGTACCAAAGAGTGGCTCTACGTCCGCAACTACCAGCCCGACGCCTGGCCCGCCGGCAACCCCGAAACCGGCTATCGCAACGTAGACGATTCCCCCACCAAAACCCTGCTCATCTCCAACTTCGACCAGTACTACAAAATGTCCTTCGGCAAGCGCCCCGCCGAAGAGTTGTATCACGTCTCCGAAGATCCGGAGTGCATGAAGAACCTCGCCACGGACCGCACCCACGCCCTCCTCATGCGCACCCTCCGCAACAAAATGGAGAGCACGCTGAAGGAAGAAGGCGACCCGCGCATGAACGGCAACGAGGCGTTCTTCGACACCATCCAGTACACCGGCCCCCGCAAGCACAGCTACGACGAATGGCTCAAAAACCAGAAGTAATCGGCCTCTTCGGCGTCGGACTGCTCGGCTCGGCCATCGCCGATCGCCTCACCGCCAGCGGCGTCAAATGGATCGGCTATGATCCCGCACGCCCCGATCTCGCCCCTAATCCCGAAGCCGTCATCGCGCAGGCAGAGATAATCATCCTCTGCCTGCCCAACTCCGCCATCACCGCTCAACTGCTTCCCCAACTAACCAACAAAACCATCATCGACTCGACCACCGGTGACCCCGCCCAAATGGCCAGCTTCGCGGCGTCAAATCCCAACTACCTCGACGTCACAATCGGCGGCTCCAGCGCCCATCTCCGCTCCGGCCAGGCCATCCTCATGGCCGGCGCCACGCCCGAAGCCTTCGCCGCCAATCGCCCTCTTCTGACCGCCATCAGCAACCAGGTCTTCCACTGCGGCCCCCCCGGCGCCGGCGCCCAAATGAAGCTGGTGTTCAACCTAGTGCTAGGCCTCAACCGCGCCGCCCTCGCCGAAGGTCTCGCCTTCGCCGAACACTGTGGCATCGACGCCGCAACAGCCCTCGAAATCCTCGAAGCCGGCCCGGCCGCCTCCTCCATCATGACCCGCAAAGGGCCGAAGATGATCGCCCGCGAATACACGCCCGAAGCCCGCCTCGCCCAACACCACAAAGATGTTCGCCTCATCCAGGCGGAAGCCGAAAAGCACGGCTTACAACTCCCCCTAACCACCGCTCACGCCGCCATCCTAACCAGAGCCGAACAACTCGGCCACGCCGAAAACGACAACAGCGCGTTGATCGAAGCCTATCGAAATGATAGTGTCAGTAACGAATGAAACTAGCCTTATTCCTCCTCGCCGCCGCGCTCGCGCTCCCGGCCGCCTCCGTTGAAGAAACGATCAAAGGCAACCTCGACAAGTTCGACGCCGCCGCCAAGTCCGGTGACGCCGCCACCTTGAACGGCCTCTTCGCCGAAGACCTCATCTTCGGCCACTCCAGCGCCGTCTTCGAAACCAAGCAGCAAGCCGTCGCCGCGCTCGTCCAGAAGAAGCCCACCTACACCCATCGCGACGTCAAGGTCCGCACCTATGGAGCCAACACCGCCCTCGTCAACATGAAGATGCACATCGAACCCAACGGCTTCGATATCGACGTCCTCCAGGTCTGGATCAAGCAAGGCAAAGACTGGAAGATGGTCTCCCGCCAATCCACCCGTCTCCCCGCCCCCGCAAAATAAACCGCCATGCGACTCTTTTTACTAGCCGCTCTCGCACCGCTCGCCTTTGCGCAGCGGCCGGTCACCGAAATCAAAAACACCGCCGCCGAAGTCGTCTTTGACTTGGGCGGCGGCTCCCTCGTCACGTTCAAACTCAAAGGCGGCGTCAATCCGCTCGCCTGGCTCGGCCCGGCCGATAAAAACGAGACCCTCCGCCCCATGGCCCACTTCCTGTGCCTGGATCGCTGGGGCCAGCCCTCCCCCGGAGAACTCGCCGCCGGCGTCCCCTATCACGGCGAAGCCACGCGCGTAGCCTGGAAAGTGAACAGCGCCACCGCTACAGAAACCACCATGTCCGCCTCCCTCCCCATGGCCGGATTGGATGTCCAACGCCATGCCAGCCTGCTGGGTTCGTCCGCAGTCCTGAAGGTGGAAGAAACCGTCACCAACCGCAACAAAATGGGCAAAATCTACAACATGGTGCAGCATCCCACCATTGGCCCGCCCTTCCTCGATGAGCACACCGTGGTCGATTCCAACGCCCGCCGCGGCTTCATGCAATCCTCCCCCATGCCCACGCCCGAAGAGCCCAGCGTCTTCTGGCCCCAAGCCCTGCAGGAAGGCCGTGCCGTCAACATGCGCATGCTGACCAACGATCCCATGCCCAACGTCGTCAGCTACGTCGTCGACGAACCCCTCGGCTGGGCGACGGCATCCAGCCCCACCCACAACCTCGTCCTCGGCTACATCTGGCAGACGAAGGAGTATCCGTGGTTCAACGCCTGGCGCCACGTCGATGACAACAAGAAGCCCCTCGCCCGCGGCCTGGAATTCGGCACCACCGGCCTCCACCAGCCCTTCGGCGTGTTGATCGAAAAAGGCACCATCTTCGGCCGCAAACTGGTTACGTACCTCGACGCCGGCCAATCCACCACCCGCTCCTACATCGCCTTCCTCGCAAAAACCCCCGCCAACTGGCAGGGCGTGCAGAACATCACGTTCAAGGACGGCGTCATCACCCTCACCGAGCGAGGCACCCGAACCGTCGAGATCCCCGCCGCCAATCTGTTCTAGCATGGAGACATGTCTGCGCGCCATGTCCCCGACATAACGCCCGAAGCCTACCTCGCCGCCGAGCGCGCCTCCGAGGTCCGCAGCGAATATGTGAATGGCGAGATTTTCGCCATGTCGGGCGGGAGCCGCAACCATTCTTTTCTAATCTCCCGCTTCGCGCACGAACTCGAAACCGCCCTCGACGACCGCCCCTGCCAGGTCGCCGTCTCCAACCTCCGCCTCCAAGTCGCCCCTGAAGGCGCCTACCTCTATCCTGACGTCATGGTCATCTGCGAAGACGACGCCACCGAGATCCGCGACATGGTCACCAATCCCGTGCTCGTCGTCGAGGTCCTCTCCCCTTCCACAGAGCGCTGGGACCGCGTCGGCAAGTTCACCCAATACCGCCGCGTCAATGGCCTACGCGAATACGTCCTCGTCTCCCAGGACGAAATGCTCGTCGAATGGTACACCCGCCGCGACAATGACGACTGGGTCTACCGCCAGGCCAGCGGCCACGACGCCATCTGCCACCTGGAACAACTCGCCGTCGACATTCCACTCGCAAGCCTGTACAGCAAAATCACCTTCCCCGAACTATAGCGCCACCGGCTCCTGCACCTGCACATCCGGCACGCCCAACTTCCGCTTCACATCGGTGTAAATCTCCGAGATGCTCCGAGTAGCATCCACCGTGATCAACATCCCCAACTTGTCGTAAAGCTCCAGCAGCGGCTTCGTCTTCTCGTGGTACTCCCGCAGCCGGATCATCAGCGCATCCGGATTGTCATCCGCCCGCTTGGTAAAGCCGCTTCCCTGCCCCATCCGCGCCCGGTACATCACCCGCTGGAACACCACCTCATCGGACAGTTCCAAGTAGATAACTTTGTCCAGATTCCAGTTCTCAAACAGGTACTCGGCCTGCGCCCGCGTCCGCGGAAATCCGTCCAAAACGAACCCGTAGTTCCAGTCGTGCTGGTCCAACCGCTCGCGCACCACACGCTCCACAATCTCGTCTGGCACCAGCATCCCGGCATCGGTAATCCGCTTGATCCTCGCCGCCAGCTTCGTGTGGTGCTTCACATTCCAGCGAAACATCTCGCCAATCGAGATGTGTACGAGGTCGTAGTCCCGGCAGAGCAGTTCGCTCTGCGTTCCCTTGCCGGACCCTTGCGGCCCGCAGATAACGTATTTGTGCATGGCTGTTAACAAGTGGCAACACGGCCACGAAGTTCGATCATAGGTCAAATGCAATGCCTTGTGCCAGCGGAAGTTCACGCGACCAGTTAATCGTCACCGTCTGCCGACGCATATACGCCTTCCAGGAGTCCGATCCGGACTCCCTCCCGCCGCCCGTCTCCTTCTCCCCGCCAAACGCCCCGCCGATCTCCGCCCCGCTCGTCCCAATATTCACATTCGCAATGCCGCAATCGCTGCCGGAATAACTCAAAAACCGCTCCGAAACGCGCAAATCCGACGTAAAAATCGCGCTCGAAAGCCCCTGCGGAACGTCATTATGCTGCCGAATCGCGTCGTCCAGATCCTCAAATTCCATCAAATACAGCACCGGCGCAAACAGCTCCTCCCGCACCACCGGCATCGAATGATGTGCTCGCACCAGCGCCGGCCGCACATAACAACCGCCCAATAGCGGCGCCCCCGCGTAGTCCCGCTCCACCCGCTCCCCGCCAAACAGCACTTCCCCGCCCTGCGTCCGCGCCTCCGCCAACCCGGCCTCCATCTTCCGAACGGCATGCGTGTCAATCAACGGCCCGCACAGCGTCTTCGGATCCAGCGGATGCCCCACCCGGATCTGCGCCCAGGCCTTCAACAAATACTCCGTAAACTCCGCGGCAATCGCCCGATGCAGGAACACCCGCCGCAGCGTCGTACAACGCTGACCCGCCGTGCCTACGGCGCCAAACAGAATCGCCCGCACCGCCAGTCGCGGATCGGCGTCCTCCATCACCACAATCCCGTTATTCCCGCCCAATTCGAGCAGCGTCTTCCCCAACCGCGCCCCCACAATCTCCGCCGCTCGCCGGCCCATCCCGCACGAACCGGTTGCCGAAATCAGCGGCAACCGCCGGTCCTGCAACATCCGTTCCCCAACCACCCGCCCGCGCCCATTCACCAACGTGAACACCCCGCGGAAACCGTGCCGCTCCAGCACCCGGTCCACGATCAACTGCACCGCCACCGAAGTCAGCGGCGTCTTCTCCGAAGGCTTCCACACCACGCAATCCCCGCAAACAGCAGCAATCAACGCATTCCAACTCCACACCGCCACCGGGAAATTAAACGCCGTAATGCACCCCACCAGCCCCAGCGGATGCCACTGCTCATACATCCGGTGCCCCGGCCGCTCGCTGTGCATCGTCAGCCCATACAACTGCCGCGACAGGCCAACCGCGAAGTCGGCGATGTCGATCATCTCCTGCACCTCGCCGCGCCCCTCAGCCAGAATCTTCCCGGCCTCGAGCGACACCAACATGCCCAAATCATCCTTCGCCGTGCGCAGCTCATTCCCAATTTCGCGGATCAACTCCCCCCGCTTCGGCGCCGGCAAATCCCGCCACTTCGGCCACACTCGCTGCGCAAAATACACCGCATCGTCGTAATCCTCTTCCACCCCCAACCGCACCGCCGCCAGCATCTGCCCATCAGCCGGGCTGATGATCTCCACCTCGTCCCCACCCGCGTCTGCCCACTCCTCGTGGCACACGCCGGACTGCTCCGGCGCAATGCCCAACCGCGCCAGCAAACGCCGCACCTGCGTCTGATCCATCGATGAATCCAACAGTCCCATAATCCTCAGCCCCTCTTCCCTTCCGCCTCGCGAACCCGCATCAACACAATTCTCTCAATCAACTCCACCGGCACCGGCTCGGTATAGGAAAATCGCACCGTCGCCTTCTCCACCACCAGCCCCGGCGCCATCTCCGGCGCCACTGGGTACAGCGAATAGTGCTTCTTCCAAGCCGCGAAATAAATCAGCACTTCCCCGTGCAATTTGTACGCCGGCATGTTGTAGGCAATCGATTCGACAGCCTCCGGACACACCCGACGGATCACCGAGCGAACCAACGCCAGCGCCTCCGGTTTCCCGGCCAAATACTCATCTACGTTCGCAAATGCCATCGAAATCAGTCTACATGCGAAGCATTTCTGTAGAATGTGTGGATCATGTTTCGCTTCCTCCTCTTCGCCCTCTCCCTCGCCGCCAGCGCGCAGGACATGGATCTGTTCCTGCTGATCGGCCAGTCCAATATGGCCGGCCGCGGCGTCATCGAAGAGCAGGACAAAGTCCCCCACCCGCGCGTCTTCACCCTCACCAAAGAGGAAACCTGGGCCCCCGCCGTCGAACCCATCCACTTCGACCGCCCCGACCGCCTCGGCACCGGCCTCGGCCGCTCCTTCGCCAAGACCCTCGCCGATCTCGCCCCCGGCAAAAAGATCGGACTCATCCCCGCCGCCATGGGCGGCAGCGCGCTCGATGAATGGAAGCCCGGTGGCAAGCTCTATACCGACGCCGTTCGCCGCGCAAAAGTGGCCATGAAGAACGGCCGCCTCCGCGGCATCCTCTGGCACCAGGGCGAAGCCGATTGCCCCAAACTCGAACTCACCCGCACCTATCAGGAACGCTGGCTGGCCGTAATGAAGTCGCTCCGCGCCGACTTGGGCGACGTACCCATCGTCGTCGGCGAACTCGGCCAGTTTCTCTACACCCGCGAAAAGAACGACTACGCCATGGCCCGCATGGTCAACGAACAACTCGCCCAGCTCGCCGTCAACGGCACCCGCGTTGCCTTCGTCTCCTCCCAGGGCCTCACCCACAAAGGCGACGTGCTCCACTTCGATTCCCCCAGCCTCCGCGAGTTCGGCCGCCGCTACGCCCACGCCTTCCTGATGCTCGATGCGGACTGGAAAAACTAAAGCGTCCGCAGATACGCAATCAACGCAAACCGGTCCGTCGAGTTCAGCTTGAAGCCGTACTCATGCCCCTTCAAATACTGCAAACGAACCGGCGATAGCCAGTCCTCCAGCGACGTTCCCTCGCCCGTGTGCGACAGCGTCCCGCGATACCACAGACCCTGCAACGAAGGCACGCGGTAATTGCCCGTCCCCATCCGCGCATCCATCGCCATCGCCGGATCGGTCCCCACCACGGCGACCGGTGTCAACTTCGTCTCCTTCGCGTGGCACTGCGCGCATCCTTCGCGCTCGAAAACCTTCTCCCCCAGCCGCGTCGTTTTGTCGACCTTTACCGGGCTCACCGGCGCCTTTAACCCGCTCAAGTACTGCACCAACGCCTGCACCTGCTCCGCGCTCGCCCGCGAGTCCGGGGCGTACAGATGCTGCTTGCCCGAGACATAACGCGCCAGGTCCGCCGGGCTCTGGACCTCAAATAACCCCGTATGCGTCAAATACCGCCGCCCGCCCACGCCATTCAAGTCCGGAATCTGCCCCGCCGCGCGCGTCGTCAACAGCTTCGCCGCGCTCGGGATGCTGAACTCCCCCGTGAACCCGAACACCCGCCGCAGCAAGTCCTTATTCGCATCCCGCATCGCCGGCACGCCCGCCGAGGTCTCCACGTCCAACGCCAGCGCCGCCTCCACCGGAAAGTTCCCCGCCGCGCCCTTGATCACCGCCCCATTCCGCATCACCCGCGTGTGGCACATCGCACACGAATAGGTCCCAATCTCCACCTTCCCCTTCGTCCGCAACACGTAGACGAACCCGGTGATCGCCCCCTCCCGGTTCAACGGCGGATTCACCCGATCGAACCAAGCCCTGTCGTGCAAAAAAGGGGGATCCGTAGGAGGCCTCTGGCCCAGGGATCCAATCACCATCGGCGCATGAAACAGCGTCTCCCCATCGGGCGCGGTGATCTCCTCCGGCGACTGCGTCCGCAGCCATTCGATGTAGTCCGGCGGAGCCTTATCGGGATGGTAAACCGGATACGTCTTCCACACCTTTCGCATCGGCAGCGCGGCGTCGTTCACCGGCAGCGGCGCGTGCGGCGCCTGCTGACCCACTGCCACTAGTCCCAACAGAGCAATCCAAAGCTTCATGCTGTCCCGCCTACGATGATACGCTTACCTTCGCTATGAAATTCGTCTGGTTGGCGCTCCTCGCCGTGGGTTCGTTCGCCGCGGAATTACCGCGCAGTTGGCAAGGCATCCCGGGCATTGAACACACGCCGAAGGGCCGCGTCTTCGTCGCCTGGTACACCGGCGGCTTTAAGGAGCCATCGGTCACGAACTCCGTCCTCCTCGCTTACGGTGACGGCAAAACCTTCACCGCCCCCGAAGTCATGGCCGGTCCCCGCGACGGCGCCCGCGCCTTCGACCCCACTCTCTGGCGCGACCCCGCCGGCCGCCTCTGGTACATCTACAACCGGGGCAACAAAGACACCGCCGAGCATGGCGTCTGGGCCCGCATCTGCAACGAGCCCGACGCGAAAACGCCCACCTGGGGTACCGAATTCCGGATAGGTTTCGACGAAGCCGCCGTCGCCTTCCGCATGAACAAACCCATCGTCCTTTCGACCGGCGAATGGGTCCTGCCCGTCACCCACGCGGCCCAGAAAACCTACGACTGGTTCGCCCGCTCCACGCAACTCCAGGGCGTGGCGATCTCCACCAACAAAGGCAAATCGTGGAAGCTCCACGGCGCTGTCCAGGCCCCCAAATGGGCGCTCGAAAACATGGTCGTCGAACTCCGCGACAAACGCCTCTGGATGCTCACTCGCACTGGCGCGGGCGTGCTCTGGGAAAGCTTCTCCGCCGATCGCGGCAAAACCTGGACACCCGGCGCCGCCACCAAAATCGCCAGCCCAGGCTCCCGCTTTTTCGTCCGCCGCCTCGCCTCCGGCAACCTGCTCCTCGTCAACCATCACCGCTTCCAGGGCCGCAGCCATCTCACCGCCCAGCTCTCCACCGACGATGGTAAAACGTGGAACGATGGCCTGCTCCTCGACGAACGCAAAGGCGTCTCCTACCCCGATGGCGTTGAAGACAAGGACGGCTTGATCTCCATCGTCTACGACCGCGACCGCCAAGGCGCCGGCGAGATTCTCCACGCCCAATTCACCGAAAAGGACATCCTCGCCGGCAAGCCCGTCTCCGGCCGCGTCCAGCTCCGCCAGGTCCTGAACGCCCTCGCCCCCTGGGACCCCAAAGCCGCCGGCGACCGCGTGATGTCCGGCCTCGTCAACGTCTCCGGCCCCGAAGTCAAAGGCGCCCACGACGCCGAGTTCGTCATCGTCGACAACCGCGCCTACATCGTCTCCATGGCCAACGAAGTCCAGCCCGGCGAAAACGCCGAATGGCCCTTCGTCTACTGCACCATGTCCATCGTCGACCTCCGCACCATGTCCGTCACCCACCGCATCCCCATGGCCCGCGGCAAGCAAGCCTTCTCCAACGAAACCCTCCCCGAAGGCGCCTGCTTCGTCCCCCGCATCATCCGTAAAGATGCAACCACCCTCCGCACCTTCTTCGCCAGCGAAGCCCCGCGCCAGCGCGAAGCCCAGTCCTACCACCGCGATTTCGATCTCGCCACCACCGCCTTCCACCCCACCATCCACCGGATGAAAATCCAAACGGCTGCCGGCATCCACGACATGCAACCGGCCCGCTTCCGCGCCGATGCCGCCACCCAGGGCTTCACCCGCGAACCCAAAGATTACGGCCTCTACACCATCGATTCCTTCAAGACCATCGACAACGCCACCTACACCGTCATGAACAACTACCCCGGTGGCCAGAACGCGCTCGCCCGCCTGAACCCGGCGATGGACACCTTCGAAGTCATCGGCCACTTCAACGGCGAAGGCCCCGAAAAACTCACCGAAGCCGCCGTCAATCGACTCCCCGACGGCACCTGGCTCGCCATCGCCCGCCAGGACGGCGGCACCGCCAACTACATGTTCGCCTCCAGTTGGGACGGGCGCCGTTGGACCACACCGCGCTACCGCGACCTCATCACCAACGGCGCCGCCTCCAAGCCCAACCTCGAACGCTTCAACGGCACCTACTACCTCGGCTGGCAGGAGTCGACAAAGTTCGACGGCGTCTCCCGCTCCGTCTTCAACATCGACGTCTCCACCGATGGCATCCGCTGGAAACGCCGCTACCGCTTCGAAACCAACAAGTCGTTCCAATACGTCTCGCTCCACGAATACAAAGGCGCCATCTACCTCACCGTCACGCAAGGCGACACCTCCCCCAGCCGGAAAGAACGCATCCTCTTCGGCCAGCTGGAATAAAGTAGAAGTACAGGCATGCGACGGCGAGAATGGCTGAGCGGAATCGGATTCGTGCTGGGCTCCTGCGGACAGCGCATGGTGCCGGTGGAAGAAACGCAGCCGCAGAAAGTCCACGTTGCCCGTCCCACCAACACCGCCCCCGCCCCGCCCCCGGTTGAAGACGCTCCGTCGGAAAAGGCAGGTTTCGCCGAAGTCGAGTGGCGCGTGCTCCGCGGGCTCGACACGCAAACCGGCCAGGGCTCCCCGTTGCTCGAAATGATCGCCGGTACGAACGTCAAAATCGCCGGCTACATGGTCCCGCTCGATGACGGCTTCCAGGAAGTGAACGATTTCCTGCTCGTCCCCACCGCCGGCGCCTGCGTCCACACCCCGCCGCCCCCGGGCAACCAGATCGTCTACGCCACCATGTCTACCGGCCGCAGCGTCAAGGTGGAACTCATCTTTTCCGTCTGGGTCTACGGTCGCCTGGAAATCAGCTCCACCGAAAGCCCATACGGTGCGGCCGGCTACAAATTGGGTGTCGTCGAAGTCCGGCGAAGAGGATAATCGAACCGAATGAAACTTTCCCGCCGCCAACTGTTCCAGGCCGCTCCCTTCGTCGTCCGCGGCGGCCGCCGCCCGGCTCTCGCCCAAGGTGTCGCCGCCGGTGACGTCACCGCCACGCGCGCCCTCATCTGGAGCCGCGCCGATGGTCCCAGCCGCATGATCGTCCGCTGGCGCGAACGCCGCCCCGGCGCATCATGGACCGAAGTCATGGGCCCGCACTGTCTGGAAGTTTCCGATTACACCGGCCGCGTCGATATCGGCGGTTGGTCTCAAGGCTCAGAGATCGAATACGAAGTAGTCATGCGTGATCTCGGCCTAGGCGGTGCCGACTCAGCCCCCGAGCGCGGCTCCTTCCGGCCGGCTCCCCTCGGCAAACGCGCAGTTCGTTTTCTGTGGTCCGGCGACACCGTCGGCCAGGGCTGGGGCATCAATCCGGCCTTCGGCGGCATGAAAATCTACGACACCATGCGCAAGCTACAGCCGGACTTTTTCATCCACTCCGGCGACACCATCTACGCCGATGGCCCCGTCCCCGCCGAGATGAAACTGCCCGATGGCGCCGTCTGGAAGAACATCGTCACCGAGGAAAAATCGAAGGTCGCCGAAACCCTCGCCGAATTCCGCGGCGCCTATAAATACAACCTGCTCGATAGCAATCTCCGCAAATTCCAGGCCGAAGTCCCGCAAATCTGGCAGTGGGACGATCACGAAGTGCTCAACAACTGGAGCGCCTCGAAATCGCTCACCGACGATCCCAAATACACCGAAAAATCCGTCGCCCTCCTCGCCGCCCGCGGCAAGCGCGCGTTCCTGGAATACGCCCCCATTCGCTATCACTCCATCGAAACCGAACGCGTCTATCGGCACATCCCGTACGGCCCCCTGCTCGACGTCTTCGTCATCGACATGCGCTCCTACCGCGGCCCCAACTCCTACAACCGCCAGGAACGCGAAGGCTCCGATACGGACTTCCTCGGCGCGCCCCAAATGGGCTGGCTCATGGACGGCCTCCGTGCCAGCAAGGCCCGCTGGAAGGTTATCGCCTCCGACATGCCCATCGGCCTCCTCGTCGCCGATGGCAAGGACACCGCCGGCCGCTCCATGTTCGAAGCCGTAGCCAATGGCGACGGCCCCGCGCTCGGCCGCGAACTCGAAATGTCGCGACTCCTCCAAGGCATCCGCGACGTCAAGAACGTCGTCTGGCTCACCGCCGACGTCCACTACACCGCCGCCCACTACTACGACCCCGCCAAGGCCGTCTTCACCGATTTCTCCCCCTTCTGGGAGTTCGTCAGCGGCCCGCTCAACGCCGGCTCCTTCGGCCCCGGTCAGCTCGATAACACCTTCGGCCCGCAGGTGATCTACAAGAAGCACCCCGGCCCGGGCGAACAAGCCGTCGGCCCCGCCGCCGGCCTGCAGTTCTTTGGCGAAGTCGCCATCAGCGACGCCGGCGAAATGACCGTCAAACTCCGCGACCTCAACGGCGCCGTCCTGTTCGAAAAACGCCTTCCCGGGTAAGCAAAAGTTTTTGGAAGAAAACCGGGGCCATCCCCGTCTAGCTGATTGAGACCACGAACATGGCATCTATCGGGCTAGCATTAACAGCGGGACCACAAGCATTGCCGCTGCCACCAAGCTTTCAAGAACTCTACGAACAACACGCTACCGCCGTCTACCGCACGGCGCTCCGCGTGACCGGAAACGACGCCGACGCCGAGGACGCCATGCAGACCGTCTTCATGCGCCTCATGAACCTGCCGGCGCTTGAGTTAACGCACTCCTCCGAACACTACCTCCGTCGCGCCGCCACCAACGCCGCCATCGATATCCTTCGTAAAAAACAGTCGGCCCGCGAAACCCCGCTGGACCTGAGCCCCGAACGCACCTCCCCCGCCAAAGACGCCCTGCTCAAAGAAGCCGTCCGCCGCGCCCTCTCGAAGCTCGACCCCGAAGACGCCCAACTCTTCACCCTCCGCAACCTCGATGGCTTCTCCTACGAAGAACTGGCCGAAATGTTCGGCATTGAGCGGGGCACCGTTGCCAGCCGCCTCCACCGCATCCGCCAGGACTTGCTCGTCGCGATGAATCGATAAGGAAAGGATCTACTGCCATGAATGAACAGGAACTCGATCAACTTTTGAATGACATGCGGCAGGAAGAACCGGACCCGGCCACCGTGGCCGCCGCTCGCGAGCGCGTCTGGAACCAACTCTCCGCCGGCCCGGCGTGCCAGCGGTTTCGCTCCCAGTTTGCCGACTACCAAGCCGGCACCCTGGCCGAAGCCCAACGCATGCTGCTCGAAGACCACCTGGCGCGTTGCGCCGGGTGCCGGCGCGCGATGCACTCCGAACCCGTCGTCATCATGGCCCCGGTGGCCCGTCGCCGTTTCACCGTTCCCCGCTGGGCCATTGCCGCCGGCGTAGCGGCCATTTCGCTATTCCTGGGCCGTAACTATCTGGACCGCGCACTCGCCCCCTCCGGCCCTCGTGCCACGGTCGAAAGCACCTCCGGGACGCTCTATTCGCTGAACGCTTCCCCGCTCGCCAAGGGTGCCGCGATCGCCGATGGCGACATCGTTCGCACCGCCGCCGGCGCCACCGCCCAGCTTCGCCTGGCCGATGGCTCCCTCGTCGAAGTCAACGAACGAACCGAACTCTCGCTCAAAGCCGCCTGGAGCGGCGCCACCATCCAGCTCGAACGCGGCGACATCATCGTCCGCGCCGCCAAGCAGCGCCGCGGCTATCTGAAGGTCGTCTCCCGCGATTCCGAAGCGGCTGTCAAGGGCACCATATTTACCGTCTCCGCCGGCACCGCCGGTTCGCTTGTTGGCGTCGTTGAAGGCTCCGTCGCCGTCACCCAGCCCGGCACCGAACGCCTCTTGAAGCCCGGCGAACAGTCGACAACTTCCCCCGCGCTCGCCAAGGTCACCGTCCGCGAAGCCGTCAGCTGGTCGAAGGATGTCGAACTCCTCACGGAGCTCGCCGCCATCGAAAAACAACTCCCCCCACCCGCCGCCCGCACCTCGGCCAAAATCGTCTCCATGCTGCCGCCCGATGTCATCGTCTACGGCGCCATCCCCAATCTCGGCCCCACCATGACGCAGACCGTCTCGCTCATCGAACAGCGCTCCCGCGACAACGCCGCCCTTCGCGAATGGTGGGCCACCACCAGCGCCGGCGAAACTCGCCAGTTGCTCGACAAAGTCCGCGTCCTCTCCCCCCTACTCGGCGAAGAGATCGTCTTCCTCCTCCAGCGCCCTCGCAACCCGCTGGTGATGGTCGAAGTCAAAGCAGGCCAGCAGCCCGCGCTAGAAGCGGAACTGAAGAAACTACTCCCCGCCCAAGCCGCCTACCGCATCGTCAACGGCGTGTTGCTCATCGGCAAATCCGCATCCCAGCTTACCACCTTCATCGCCCAGCTCGGACAAGGCACGAAGACGCCCTTCGCCCTCGAAATCGCCAAACGTTATAGCCGCGGCGTCTCCTGGATCCTCGGCGCCGATGTCGACGCCGTCCGCGCCGGCACAGCACCGGAAGTTCTCGGCGCCAATCAAGTGAAGTTCGCCTTCATCGAACAGCGCACCGTGCAGGGCGTCGAAGAAAACGAAGCCACCGTCACCTTCAACGGCCCCCGCACCGGCATCGCCTCCTGGCTCGCCGCCCCCGGCTCGGCCGGCTCCACCGAATACGCCTCGGTCGATGCCGTCGCCGTCTTCTCCGCCGCCACCCGCAACCCGCGCCAGATCTTCGACGAGCTCTCCACGCTCGTCCCCGGCTTCGCCGATCAACTCCGCAACATCGAAACGCAGACCGGCGTTAACTTGACCAACGATCTCGCCAGCGCCCTCGGAACCGATTTCACGATCTCGCTCGAAACGGCCGCCGTACCCATCCCGGGCGGGTTCGCCGCCATCGAGGTCTACCAGCCCGCCACGCTCAACGCGACGATGAACAAGATCGTCGAAGCCTACAACCGCGAGGCTCCGGCCGAACGCAAGCTGGCCTTCAAGCAGGAGAATATCGACGGTCGCCTCTGGCACTCGGTCACCATGTCCGGCCTCGGCCTGCAGTGGACCTTCGACCGCGGTTACTGGATCGTCTCCATGGACCGCGCCGTCGCCCTCCGCGCCATCGCCACCCGCTCCAACGGCTTCCCGCTGGTCCGCTCGGCCCAGTTCCGCGCCCAGATGCCCACCAGCGCCGGCGTCCACCCCTCCGGCTTCGCATGGTTCAATCTCGGCCCGGCGGCGTCCATGCTGTCCTCGCTAACCTCCTCCCCGCAGATCCAGAAACTGCTGGCCGTTCGCGACGCTTCTTTGATCACTTTCAACGGAGAAACGGAACGAATTCAGGTCGCTTCTCGTACTCGCTTTACGAGCCTTATGCTGGACACTATGCTGCAAGCCCAGATCAACGGAAAGCGAGCCAAATGAGCGCAGTCATCGAAGTCGACGCCCTCCGCGTTCGCCTTGGCCGGCGGGAGATTCTCCAAGGAATCTCCTGCCGCCTCGGCGTCTCCGGAGCCGGGAAAGCCATTGGCCTGCTGGGCCCCAACGGCGCCGGTAAATCCACGCTGATCCAAACCCTCCTCGGCTTCCACAAGCCCTCCGCCGGCCGCGCCCGCATCCTCGGTTTCGACTGCCACGCGCAAGCCCGCGAAGTGAAAGCCCGCATCGGCTACATGCCCGAAAACGATTCGTTCATCGGCAACATGACCGCCGTCGCCTTCCTCCGCCTGATGGGCGAAATCTCCGGCCTGCCCAAAGCCGCCGCGCTCGAAAAAGCCCACGAAGTACTCTTCCACGTCGGCCTCGGCGAATCGCGCTACCGCGAGATCGGCACCTACTCGCTCGGCATGAAACAGATGGCGAAACTCGCGCAAGCCATCGTCCACGGCCCCGAACTGGTCATCCTCGATGAACCCACCAACGGGCTCGACCCCGCCGCCCGCCAGCGCATGCTGCAGCTCATCAAGGAAATGAAGGAGCAGCACGGCATGAACGTCCTGCTCTGCTCCCATCTCCTCACAGACGTTGAGCAGGTCTGTGACGAAGTCGTCATCCTCAAGGACGGACAAATCGTCCACCAGGCCGACCTCGAAACCGAACGCAAGTCCAATCGCCGCTTCGTCCAGCTCGATGTCATCGGCGACGATCGCGGCCTCGCCGCCGCCCTCCGCGAAGTCGGTGCCGAAGGCGTCAGCGAAGCCCCCGGCGAATGGCGCATCGTCCTCCCGGCCGATGTCGAAATCGGTTCCCTCTGGCCTGTCGCCTCCCGCGAGCGGCTGCAGATCCGCAAGCTCACCCACCGCCGCGACACCCTCGAAGAAATTTTCCTGAAAGCCGTCGGTCACATCCGCCGGACGCCGGGCGATGCGCCCGCGGAGGTCCCCGCCCATGGCCGTTTATAGACGCGGTTATCAACGTTACGACGGCCCCACCACCAGCCACTTCGCCCGGCTCATGGTCATGCCCCGCTTCTCCTGGGAGCGCATCCTCGGCCAGCGTTTCGTCGTCATCCTGCTGGTCGTCAGCCTCTTCTGGCCCATGCTCTGCGCTGGCTTCATCTATCTCTCCAACCACTCCGAACTCTGGCAGGGCTTCGGCGGCGGTATCAAGAAATTCCTCGCCATCAACGGCAACTTCTTCTCCATCTTCATGAACGTCCAATCCACGTTCGCGCTCATCCTGGCCTCCGTCGCCGGCCCCGGCCTCATCGCGCCGGACCTCGCCAATAACGCCCTCCCGCTCTACTTCTCCCGGCCCCTCACTCGCTGGGATTACATCCTCTCCCGCATGATCGTGCTGCTCGGCATCCTCTCGCTCGTCACCATCCTCCCGGGTATGTTGCTCTTCGGCATGCAGGCCTCCATCGCCGGCGGCGATTGGTTCGTGCACAACTGGTTCCTCGGCACCGGCATCTTCATCGGCTTCACGCTCTACATCGCCATGATCAGCCTCGTCGCCATGGCCAGCTCCGCCTACGTCAAATGGCGCGTCGTCGCCGGCGCGCTCGTCCTCGCGTTCTTCTTCCTGCTGGCCGGCGCCGCGGAAATGGTCAACTCCATCTTCCGTGTCGACTGGGCGAGCGCCCTCAACCCCACCTACGCCATCAACGCCGTCTGGAAAGGTCTCCTCGATGTCGAAATCGCCGACGATAAACCCGGCGCCTGGGAGTGCGCAACCGTGATCCTCGGCCTCTCCGGCGGGCTCCTCGCCCTCCTCGCCCGCAAACTCCGCGCCGTGGAGGTGGTCAAATGAGCGCTCCCGAAATCGTCTTCGACAACGTCTCCAAGTTCTACGGCGAAGTCCTCGGCGTCAACCGCGTCGATCTCCATATCCCCCCGGGCATCACCAGCCTCGTCGGCCCCAACGGCTCCGGCAAGACCACGCTCATGAACCTCATGACCGGGCTCATACACCCCAACGCGGGCGTCATCCAGGTCCGCGGCATCAGCCCCTACGCGCCCGAAAAACTCATGCGAATCCTGGGCTATGCCACCCAGTACGACGCCGGCCCCCGCGGCGCCACCGGCTATGAATTCGTCCACACCGGCCTCGTCCTCTTCGGCTTCCCCAAGGCCGAATGCGAACGCCGCGCCTGGCAGGCCATTGAACGTGTCGGACTCACCGCCGCCGCCAAACGCAAAGTCGCCGGCTACTCCAAAGGCATGCGCCAGCGCATCCGCCTCGCCCAGGCCATCGCCCACGACCCGGAAGTCCTCATCCTCGACGAACCGCTGAACGGCCTCGACCCCCTCGTCCGCGCCGAAACCATCGCCCTCTTCCGCGACTACGCCGCCGGCGGCCGCCACGTCATCCTCTCCAGCCACGTGCTCCAGGAAGTCGACGTCTTCTCCGATCAGGTCATCCTCATCGCCAACGGCATGATCGTCGCCGAAGGCCAGATCAAGAGCGTGCGCGAAGAGATCCACGAACACCCCAGCCAGTTCTTGCTCCATTGCCGCGACGCCTCGCGCGTGGCCTCGCTGCTCTTCGCCGAACCCCACATCTCGGAAATCAAACTCGCCCCCGAAGGCGCCGGCCTGCTCGTCCTCACGCGCAACCGCGAGGCCTTCGCCGCCGCCCTCGAACGCATCGCCCTCAGCGGCATCGATATCGATGGCGTCATCCCCACCGACGAAAATGTCGACGCCCTCTACGAATACCTGATCGGAGGCGGCAAATGACGCCGTACCAACAAATCTGGACCATCGCGCGCCTCGAACTCGGCCGCGTCTTCTTCTCCAAACGATCCTTCTGGGTCTACATCCTCGCCATCTTCCCGTCCATCATCTTCCTCGGCCACGCCCTGGAAGCGGGGCTCAAAAAGCGCAACTGGAGTGCCGATCGCGTCACCTCCGCCGCTACCCTCAATCAGGTCCAAACGGGCATGACCGACGACCAGGTCCTCGCCCTCGCCGGCAAGCCCATCAGCGACGTTACCCGCAAGCGCCGCATCCGCCGCGACGACGAGGATCCCGATGCCGAAAAGCAGCCCGAAGTCCGCCGCTACGTCATGTACTTCGATGGCAAGAAGCGCGTCGATCTCCGCTTTGAAGACGGCAAACTCGTCGCCCGCAACACCCACGAGCTGATGAACTTCGAAGACGACCGTCGCGTCTATGCCACGATGTTCCAATTCTTCTATCTCCGCCTCGGCATCTTCTTCGGCTGCCTCGGCATCTTCATCAATCTCTTCCGCGGCGAAATGCTCGATCGATCTCTCCACTTCTGGTTCCTCGCGCCCGTGAAGCGCGAAGTGCTCCTGCTGGGCAAATACCTCGCCGGCCTCATCGCCGCCTCGCTCATCTTTGGCACCGGCGCGCTGCTCAGCTTCCTCGCCATGGCGCTCCCGCACGACCCCACCGAGGTCGCCGCCTTCTGGCAAACCATCGGCCCCGGACACGCCTTCTGGTACGTAGCCGCCGCCGGCCTCGGTTGCGTCGGCTACGGCAGCGTCTTCCTCGCCGCCGGGCTTCTCCTGCGCAACCCCATCCTCCCCGCCATCGTCATGCTCATCTGGGAATCCATCAACGGCTTCCTGCCCGATGTCATGCAAAAGCTCAGCGTTCTGCACTATCTGCAGTCCCTCTGCCCGGTGCCCGTACCACTGCCCAACGACATGCCAGCCGTGCTCAAAATGCTCTTGGCCCCCGCCGCGCCATCGTCGATCCCAGTCGCCGTGCTCGGCCTGCTCGCCGTCACCGCGCTGGTCCTCTTCGCTGCCATGCAGTCGGTCAAGCGCCTGGAAATTAACTACGGCACCGAATAACCTTTGCCCGGCGGAACGTCGCCTTGATATATTCGAGATCCGATGAACCGCCGTCAGTTTCTGCAGCAATCGGCCGCCACCGCGGCCCTCGCCACCGCCGCCCCCACGCCGCGCGCGCGCGAATGGAATCACTACGGCGGTGACGCCGGCGCTTCCCGCTTCTCTCCCTGCGATCAGATCAAACCGGCCAACGTCGCCAATCTAAAAGTCGCCTGGATCCACAAAACCGGCGACGCCTCCGCCCGCCCGGCCACCGTCATCGAATGCACGCCCATCGTCGTCGATGGCGTCATGTACCTCACCACCGCGCGCAACAAAGTCCAATCGGTCGACGCCGCCACCGGCAAGCTCCTCTGGACCTTCGACCCCGGCGACACCGGCGGCGCCCCCTCCCGCCGCGCCCCCGGCATCTCCCGCGCCGTGACGTACTGGGAGGACGGCGCCGACAAGCGCATCTTCCACGCCTACCGCGACCAACTCTGGGCCATCAACGCCCAAACCGGCAAACCCGTCGCCACCTTCGGCAAAGACGGCATGATCGACCTCAAAGACGACTTCGACCACGACATGTCGAAGCTCACCTACAAACACTCCAGCCCGGTCGTCACGTACAAAAACGTGGTCATCACCGGCGGCGGCGGCGGCGAAGGTCCCTACCCCGAAGCCCCCGGCCACATCCGCGGCTGGGACGCCAAAACCGGCAAGCGCCTCTGGATCTTCCACACCGTCCCCAAGCCCGGCGAACTCGGCCACGACACCTGGGCCGGCGACTCCTGGAAATACACCGGCGGCACCAACAACTGGGCCGGCATGAGCGTCGATGAAAAACGCGGCCTCGTCATCGCTGGCATCGGCTCGCCCAGCTACGACTACTGGGCCGGCAACCGCCTCGGCGACAATCTCTTCGGCAACTGCGTGCTCGCCCTCGACGCCCTCACCGGCAAACGCAAATGGCACTACCAGGTCGTCCATCACGACATCTGGGATTACGACATGCCGGCCCAGCCCGCGCTAGTCACCATGAAGTACAACGGCAAGACTATCGACGCCGTCTGCCAGCCCACCAAGCAGTCCTACCTCTTCTTCCTCGACCGCGAAACCGGCAAGCCCATCTATGGCGTGGAAGAACGTCCCATCCCCGCCTCCAAAATGCCCGGCGAAGTGCTGTCGAAAACCCAGCCCCATCCGCTCAAGCCCCCGCCCCTCTCCCGCATCGGCTTCAAGCCCGAATGGATCACCGACATCAGCCCCGAAGCCCGCGAATTCGTCAAGAAACAAGTGGACCAGCTCGAACATGGCGACCTCTTCCACCCCGCCCCCATGGAAGGCGGCATCGTCCATCCCGGCTTCCGCGGCGGAGCCCTCTGGGGCGGCTGTAGCTTCGACCCCAAGCGCAACCGCGTCTTCTGCAACACCGACGAAACAACCAACGTCATCGCCTACAAAGAAGCCGGCCCCGGCATGAACGTCAAATACGCGCTCAGCAAACGCGCGCAACTGGTGGACCACGAAGGCTACCCCGGCATCAAACCGCCCTGGGGCTACATGACCGCCGTCGATCTCGCCAAAGGCGATTTCAAATGGCGCATCGTCAATGGCGAATACCCCGAACTCAAAAAACGCGGGATCCCGAAAACCGGCACCCACACCAACGGCGGCTCCATCTGCACCGCCTCCGGCCTCGTCTTCATCGCCGCCACCTACGACCGCATGATGCGCGCCTTTGACTCGGAAACCGGCAAAATCCTCTGGGAAACCGAACTCCCCGCCGGCGGCTTCGCCACCCCCATGACCTACGAAGCCAACGGCAAACAGTACGTCGTCATCGCCGCCGCCGGCGGTAAGAATGGATCGAAGGCCAACGATGAATTTATCGCGTTTTCTCTGTAGCCTCCTGCTGGTCGTGGCCGCCGCGGCCCAGGAAAAAGAGTACAAGCCCAAGGAAGAAAAGCTCCCCGGCCCGCCCGTCACGCAGCCCATCGCCTACAGCCACAAAACTCACGTCGCCATGGGCATGAAATGCACCAACTGCCACACCATGCCCGGCGATGGCTTCGCCGCTACGTTCCCGAAGGAAACCATGTGCATGGGCTGCCACACCACGGTGAAGAAGGAGTCGCCGGAGATCCAAAAACTCGCCGCCTTCGCCGCAAAAAAAGAACCCGTACCCTGGGTGCGCATCTACCGTGTCCCCGATATCGTCTGGTTCAACCACGCACTCCACTCGAAGAAAAACGACTGCGCCACCTGCCACGGCGAAGTCGCCCAGCGCCCCGTTCTCTTCCAGGAAAAATCCACCTCCATGAACACGTGCATGGCCTGCCACGCCGAAGCCGGTGCCCCCAATGGATGCGACGTCTGCCATGCGAGCCAGTAGCCTCTTCCTCCTAACCCTCGCCACCTTCGGTGCCGAATACCGTCCCGTCTCCGAACAGTCCACACTCTCCTCCTTCGTCCTCACCGTCGAAGGCCCGCGCATCTCCATCGCCGCCCAAAAGCGCGCCGGCGGCAACTTCGCCATCCACTGGGTCCGCGGCTCCCGCTACCTCCTGCAGGAGGGCGCCGGCCCCGTCCGCGAATTCAAACACCCACTCACCAACGCCCCCGTCCTCCCATCCCTCACCGCCCTCGAAAACATCCTCCCCACCGCCATCGCCGAAACCGTCACCTTCCTCGGCCACCAGTACCGCCGCACGGGCGACAAAGACATCCCTCTCCCCGCCGCCGCCCAAACCGTCTACCTGGAGCCAGACATCCTCATCGGCCCCGCCAGCAACAGCCGACAGACCGATGAAACCCGCCGCTACGACACTTCCGAATACACCTACCAACTCCTCACCCAGGCCGACTACAAAACCATGGCCGACGCCGGCGTCTCCTGCGTCCGCGTCGACGAGCAACAGGCAAAATGGGCCGACGCTCTCGGCCTCTTCTACTGGGGCACCGCCGCCCTTCCCTACCCCGAAATGCTCTACCGCCCCCAGTACCGCGGCCCTGTTATCTTCCTCGATGAACCCGCCGTCGGTACGCGCGATGCCATCCTCCGCCCCCGCATGGAAAAGGACCCCGCCTATCGCCGCGCCGTCACCCCCGCCGTCGCCATGGAAGCCTTTAAGCACCACTTCGCCGAATCGGCCAACCGCAACGCCAGCGCACTCATGAAGGCCCTCCGCGCCCGCAAAGACATAAGCGTGGGCACCCTCGATTTTCCCCAAGCCAACCTCTACTCCTGGGAAACCATGGAGGCCACCGCCGCCTACGAACTCTCGGCCAACCCCACCGTCCCCGCCGCCTTCGTATGGGAACCGGCCGGCCGCATCGGCACCTGGCGCACCGTCCCCGAACTCAACATGTCCTACGGCACACGCTTCCCGCTCAGCCCCACCGTGATCCCGTCCATCATCAATGGCTTCCTCCGCGGCGCCGCCAGCGCCACCGGCAAGCAATGGGGCATCAGCATCTACGGCGCCGTCGAACGCGCCGACGCGCCCTACTGGCTCACCCGCGCCTATGACGACGGCGCCACCCACTTCTTCTTCTGGGACAACTACCAACTCGCCTGCGTGCCCTTCGGTGAAGTACTCGCCCACGCCCGCCACCTCCGCGCCCACGCCAAGGCGCACCCGCGCACCGCGCCCGCCCCACAAGCCGAACTCGCCATCGTCATACCCGCCGGCTACAATCTCGGCCACGTCCATCTGGGCAAAGGCCTCCTCTGGGGCCTCCCCGAAATGCACCGCGAACGCGCCAACGCCGCCGGCTCCACCTACGGCCAGGTCATGTCCGCCGCCCTCCTCGAAATGGAAAAGGCCATGCGCGACGGCACCCGTTTCGACGTCCTCTGGGACCTCCCCAACCTCCCCATCCGCGGCTACAAGAACGTCATCCGCATTGCCGAATCCGCCCGCGCCAATCCCAATCGCGGAGGCGGCCCGCCCATCACGCTATCCGTCAACCAAGGCGCCGCCAACTGGCACACCGCCCACGCCGCCACCCCCGCCAACGTCTACTACACCACCGGCGCCGACGCCACCGGCACCTACCGCAACGCCCGTTTTTACTGGGAATTATACGGCCCCGCCGAAGAAGACATGCGCATCATCCCGCCCGGCGAAACAGTAAGATTCCAACTCGACAAACCCGGCGCCTACCGCCTCCGCGTCGCCACCGCCGACACCGAGGGCCGCACTACCGTCGAATGGCGCGCGCTTTCGCGCCCCTAGTGAATCAGGTACGACAACTTGCAGTAAAAAATCCGGTCCCGCCGCGGAAACGAATACTCGCTGTACCCCACATACGCCGCCGTCCATGGGTTCAATTGGTACCGCACCAGCACGTCCTTCAACAGCCGGTTCGAACCCTCCCAATCCACCCGCATCGGATTCGCCGTCGCGTGATTCCCGTCCAGAATCACCCGCACCGATAACGCCTTTGAAAACTGCCGCGTCAACTGAATCCGCCACAACCGCTCGGCATAAATCTGCGTCGCCTGGTCCGCCAGCCGCCGCTCAATCCACGCCCCGTCCACCCGCATACTCCGGCTCGGCCGGACCGTCGCCCGCCCCGTCCACGACACCAACTGCCCTCCCTCCGGACGCCGCCCCGCCACCGGGTAGTAATTGAATTCATCCCCCCGGTTATACGCCGCGCCCCACCCGAACGACCGCCAGTGATCGTCGGAATAGGTGGTACTCATCCGATGCTTCCGCAGCGCCACGCCCCGGTAAACCTCCAGGCTCTCCTCCCGGCTCACGCGCAACTCCCGCTGCCCGCGAAACTCAAACAACAGCGGCACTGCAACGCTCCAATCGGTCAGCGTCCCCGCCGTGTCGCGAATCGTCTCCGCCTCCACGTCCGGGCCCCACGCCAGCAGCGGCCCCGTCGCCGGCCGGAACCGGTAGCCGCTCACCTGCTGGGTCTGCTGCAAATTCACCCGCGGCATGTACCCCAGCGCCGCGTCGAACTCCCGCCCACGGTAACGATACGACGTCGCCGAATGCACGCTCCGCCCCTGGTAACGCATCTCCGCATACGCCGCGCTGTTGGCGTTGTTACTGTGCAGCCACTGCCCCGTCGCCGACCACTGATCGTTCAATCGAACCGACCCATCCACCCCGCTCATCATTCGCGAAACACCCTGCTCCCGCAGATCCGTATACACCGCCCCCACCGACGCCTTCTGCCCAAAGTCATACCGCGCACGCCCCACCGATAGGTGCGCGTTCGGCCCCTCCTCCCGCCGGTCATCCACTCCCAGCCAGCCAAACTTAAAGCCCCCCGCGCTCCCCGTCATCCGCACCCCGGCCTCCGGCGATTGCACCCGCCGCGAAAAAAACGCCGTCTCCGCCGTATTGAAAAAATCGGCGTGTTCCATAAAGAACGGCCGCCGCTCCGGATAGAAATTCTCAAACCGTCGGTTCCGCGAAAGCTGCGGCGCATCCGCCTCCACCTGCGAAAAATCCGGCCGGAACGTGCCGTCAATCGAGATCCGGTTGCCGATGTTCCACTGCGCGTCCAAACCGCCGCGCGTCTCCTGTCCCTGCCTGTCGTGCCGGTAGGAAACGTAAGGAATGAATCGGTAGCTGTGCAACGACCCGCCGCGCCCCGGCGCCGCCGCCGTCGCGAACTGCGGAATAAACCCCTGCAACCCGCGCGACAAATACGGATACGTCGCCACCTCGTTTCGCGCCGCCGTATACCGCGTCAACGCCACGCCCCACTGCGCTGTCTCCCCGGAGGCGTACCGGATCGATTGCAACGGAATCCGCAGCCATACCTCATACCCGTTCGCCGTTAGCCGCCCGCCGGACTCCCACACCGCGTCAAAACTATAATCATCTTCCTGCCGTTCGCTCACGATCCCATCAAGCTGTACACCCATCGGGTTCACAAAAAACACGTATGCCCGCTGCCGGTCGTGCAACGTATCCAGATACAGGCCAATCGCGTCATCCCCGCCCAGCTGGTCCCGCGGACTCATGTTTGCCCGCACCGTGCCCGCCTTCGCCGCTGCCCTAACGAACACATAGACGGCCTTTGCATCCCGGGCAATCTGCGCCTCGGTCGCGTCCGTCCCCGGCTGCCCGTCCCGGGGCTCCCGCTGCCGGAAATCACGCAGCGATAGCGCCACTGCCGGCAGTCCCTGCGTCTTCCACTGCGCCGGCGGCGCTTGCGAAAGCTGCGGAATTACCAACGACGGCGCTCCCCGCAAACAGAACGGCATCGCGAATAGGATCAGGCCTAACAACGTGCGCATACCTTCTCCACGATACCAATCCATCAGTCCGGCCGATTAGCCGACCTTTTCAACCTTCTCGACCTTTTCCTTCTTCTCCGGCTTCGGGTTGTCTTCCGGACGTCCGGCCTTGGCCACCAGGCCGACCTTCTCGATCCTTTCGATCTTCTCCGGCTTCGGCTTGTCTTCCGGGCGACCGCCCTTCGCAAAGGACATCGTGGCGAGGGCCGACGTCATGCTGGCAATTAAAAGGTGTTTGAACATCGTCATTCTCCGACTTGAATTTGGGATTGTGCGGCCGTTTGGGCGATCACTCCAACTGCCAACATTCACTCAGACAATCCCCGCCGGAGAGCGGAACAACAATCTGCAAATTATTTTCTAAAACTCAATCTGGCCCCGCTTGCCATCGAAGAAAGCCTCTTCCAAGCCAGCCGCTTTCGCCAGTTCCGAAATGCTCTTAAACGCCCCGTTCCCCTCCCGGTGCTTCACAATCGCCGCCGCCACCGCCGCCTTCACCTGCAACCCCTCGGCAATCTGCGCCGCCGTCGCCTGGTTCACATTCACCCGCACCGGTGAAAACTGCGCCACCAGATAATCCGAAACCTCCGCCCACTCCTCTTCCTCGCCCTTCGCCCCGCGCCGGATCATGTCCTCAATGACATTGTTCCAGCCATCCCGCGTATCCCGTTTCCGCATGAAATTGCCGAACCCGTGACAACTCCCGCACAACCGCTCGGTCGTCTTCCGGCCGGGCCCTTCGGGCAACTGCTTCGTATTCTGCGCGGGACAAACCACCATCCCAATCACCAACAATCCTAGGAAACGCATGGGCTTTCCCTTTATTGTCGCTCAGGAGATAATGGCGGTTGATGAGACTCATCCTCGTGGTCGCCGTGTTGCTGCTCGGAGCCTGCGCGAAAACAGCGGGGACAAACCCCATCGGCAAACGCATCGAAATCGTCGCCCCCCTCGGCCTCCCGCCCATCCCCGTCGCCGACGACAATCCCCCCACCGCCGAAACCCTCGCCCTCGGCAAAAAACTCTACTTCGACACCAAACTCTCCGCCGATAACTCTATCGCCTGCGCCTCCTGCCACGACCCCGCAAAAGGCTTCACCGACAACCGCAAAACAGCCCTCGGCTTCAAGCAGCAAACCGGCAACCGCAGCGCCCCAACCGTGCTCAACGCCGCCTACAGCCCCCGCCAGTTCTGGGACGGGCGCGCCCCCTCCCTCGAAGCCCAGGCCGCCGGCCCCATCGCCAATCCCATCGAGATGAACCTCCCCCACGAGGCCTGCGTCGCGAAGGTCAACGCTGACCCCGAATACCGCGCCCTCTTCGCCAAAGCCTACGGAGAAGGCGCCATCCATATGGTCCACATCCAGAAGGCCATCGCCACCTTCGAACGCACCATCGTCACCGGCAACTCCCCCTTCGATCGCTACCAGTACGGCAACGACAAATCCGCACTCTCTGAATCTGCAGCGCGCGGCCTCGCCCTATTCATGGATCGCGACCGTGCCAACTGCGCCACCTGCCACACCGTCGGCGCCCAATCGGCCCTCTTCACCGACGGCCTCTTCCACAACCTCGGCGCCGGCATGAACGCCGAAGGCGAACTCACCGATCCCGGCCGCTTCGCCGAAACAAAGAACGAAGCCGACCGAGGCGCCTTCAAAACACCCACCCTCCGAAACATCGCTCAAACCGCTCCCTACATGCACGATGGCAGCGTCAAAACCCTTCGCGCCGTCGTCGATTTCTACGTCGGCGGCGGCAGTTCCAACCCTCATCTCGACAAGCAAATCAAACCCCTCGCCCTCACCGGCCGCGACCGCGAAGACCTGGTCGCCTTCCTCGAATCCCTCACCGGTGAATTAGCCCGCGTGAAGGAATAAACTGGTTCCGTGCTCTTCCTACTGCCCCTGCTGCTACTGCTCGCCGCCTGCGCCCCGGCGCCCAAGCCAGCCGAGCCCGCGCCACCCGCTCCCGTCGTTTTCCAAGTCGATCCCGCCACCGCCGGCGTCATCCGCGGCACCATCAAATTCACCGGAAAGAAGCCGGCCGCAAAGAAAATCTCCCTTGACGCCGACGCCCAATGCGTCAAGCTCCACCCCGGCGGGATCATCACCGAAGAAGGCGTTATTCTCGCTGCCAACGGCGCAGTCGGCAACGTCTTCGTCTATCTCAAATCCGGCCTCGAAGGCAAACACTTCTCCACCCCAAAAGAACCCGTCGTCATCGACCAAAAGGGCTGCTGGTTCGCCCCCCGCGTCCTCGGCATGCAAACCGGCCAGCCGCTCAAAGTCACTAACTCCGATCCCGTCACCCACAACATCCACCCGCAGCCCCAAAAGAACCGCGACTGGAACCAAAGCCAGTCCCCCGAAGACCCGCCCCTCCAGCGAAAATTTACAGCACCGGAGATCATGATCCCGATAAAGTGTAACGTGCATAATTGGATGCACGCTTGGCTCGGCGTGCTCGATCATCCGTACTTCGCCGTCACCGGCACCGACGGCTCTTTCGAAATCCGTAGCGTCCCGCCCGGCAACTACACGGTCGCCGTCTGGCAGGAAACGCTCGGCGCCGACGAGCAACCCGTCACCCTCGCCCCCTCGGCGAAAACTGACCTGACATTCACCTTCAAAGGCAATTAACCGATGCGTTTCGCTCCTCTGGCACTTCTCCTCGTCCTCCTCGGCGGCTGCGCCAAACAGCCTGAAAAACCCAAGGGCTATCGAATCTACGTCACCAACGAACGCTCCGGTGATTTGAGCGTGATTGACTCGGAAACCAACGCCGTCGTCGCCACCGTCCCCCTCGGCAAACGCCCCCGCGGCATCCACGCCAGCCCCGATGGCAAGCTCATCTACGTGGCCCTCAGCGGCTCCCCCATCGCCGGCCCCGGCGTCGATGAAAGCACCCTCCCTCCCCCCGACAAAAGCGCCGACGGCATTGGCGTCTACGACGTCGCCCAAGGCAAAATCGTCAAGATGCTCAAGAGCGGCAGCGACCCCGAAGAGTTCGACATCTCCGCCGACGGCAAGTTCCTCTACGTCTCCAACGAAGACGCCGCCGGCGTGTCGATCCTCGATCTCGCCACCGAAAAAATCATCGCCACCCTCCCCACCGGCGAAGAGCCCGAAGGCGTCAAACTCAGCCCCAACGGCAAGTTCGTCATGGCGACTTCCGAAGACGCCGGCATGGTCTACAAGATCGATACCGCCGCAGCCAAAGTCGTCAGTTCCATGAAGGTCGGCCGCCGCCCCCGTACCATCGCCTGGATGCCCGACAACATCCACGCCTTCGTCAACGCAGAAAACGACGGCACCGTCGTCCACATCGACACCGAAAAGAACACCGTCCTCGAAACGATCGAACTCGGCGAAGCAGGCGTCGTCAAACCCATGGGCGTGCTTCTCTCCCCCGATAACGCCAAACTCTACGTCACCACCGGCCGCGGCAAGAAGGTGTTCGTCATCGATACCGCCACCCGCAAAGTCGACACGTCCTTCGAAGTCGGCCAGCGCCCCTGGGGCCTCGCCATGTCACCCGACGGCAAGACGCTCTACACCGCCAACGGCCCGTCGAACGACCTCTCCGTCATCGATCTCGCCACCAAATCCGTGACGAAGAAGATCCCCCTCACCGGCTCCCCCTGGGGCGTCATCGTCCTGAAACCGTAACGGCCTGCACGCCCGCCGTCTGCGCCACGGTGGTGGTCCCTCGCGAGACCACCACCCCCTTCTCCTTCGGTCCCTGATTGTCCAGGTACTCTTCCCCGTCCCGCAACGCCAACCCCGCCACCGTCAACAGCCGCACCACCGCCCGCTTCTTCTTTTCCAACCCCGCCAGCACGCCTCTCGCCACCGCCCCCTCGCCAACCACAACAACCCCGCCCACAGTCACCGCATCGGTCACCGTGAACGCCAACGCCATCCCAGCCTGCGCGTCTTTTCCAATCTCGGTCCGCAACGACAACCGCACCCGCGTCCCCTCCGGCACCGTCACCATCGCCGGCGCGGCCGGTGGCGGTGCCACAGCCGTCGGGCTCGGCTTGTCCATAATCACCGGTGCCGGAGGTGCCAACGGCGCCACCACCGCCGCCTTCGGCCGCAAACCAACCCAGCCAATACCCAACACCACCGGAACACCCACCCACCACCACCGTCGCGATGCCATCCGCACCCGCGGTGCCACAATCACCGTCTCCGCCAACAATCCAGAATCAAACACCAACGCCGCCCGCACCTCCCCCATCGTCTGAAACCGCTCACCCGGCGCCTTCCGCATACACTGCCGAATCACATCCGCCAGCCCCGCCTCCACCCGCTCGAGCACCCCATCCTCCGCCGCAAACGCCCGCTCCCCCGTAGCCATTTCAAACAGCACCGCCCCCAACGAAAACACATCGCTCCGCGCATCCGCAGCCCGCCCCTGCGCCTGCTCCGGAGACATGTAACAGAACGTCCCCACAATCGCTCCCTCCACCGTCAACGCCTCGCCCTCCACCCCCACCCACTTCGCCAAACCAAAATCCAACAACTTCACCTGGTCCCGCCCGGTCACCATGATGTTCCCCGGCTTCAAATCCCTGTGCACAATCCCCGCCGCATGCGCAGCCTCTAGCGCATCCACAATCTGCACGGCGTAACCCACAACCTGCCCCACCGCCATCCCGCCCCGAGGAATCAGCGCCCCCAGCGTCCGTCCCTCCACCAGCTCCATCACCATCACGTCCACGCCGTCGTCGCAAACCACATCGTGCACCGTCACGATATGCGGATGCTGCAACGCCGATGCCGCCCGCGCCTCCCGCAAAAACCGCTCCCTCTCCCCGCCCCGGTCCGCCCGCAAAACCTTCACCGCCACGAACCGCTCCAGCTGCAAGTCCCGAGCCCGATACACTTCCCCCATCCCGCCGGACCCGAGCTTCTCCAACACCTCATATCGCCCACAGATCGGGGAGTGCATCGCCCCCGATCATCCCACGAATCACCCGCCCGCGGCGTCCTTCATCATCGTCACAATCACACCCTCCACCTCGCGCGCCACCGCGTCCAATTCGGGCTTCCCAAACATCCCCATCATCGCCGTCGGCAACATCGTCGCCAACTGATACGCCCCCGGCTTCCCGTACACCGAAATCCGGCACGGCAACGCCGTCGATAGCGCCCCATCCGCCTCCAACACCTTCTTCGCCTGCAGCGGATTGCACACCTCGAAGATCCGGCATTCCATCGCCAGGTCCACGCTCTTCCGCGCCATAATCTCCTGCAGATTATGCACCGCAATCACGCCAAACTTCTGCCGCGCCGCCGACGCCTCCAGCTCAGCCTGAATCTCGGCCATCGTCCGCGTAGTGGGTATCTGAAACAGCATACCCACTGAGATGCGATCACCAGCGAAACGTGACAACCCTACCGGTAGAACGGCGCCCACGTCAACCAACGCGGTCCCCACTTCAACTCCGGCTTGCCCACTTCCAACGCCCCCAAATCCGGCGCCTTCCCCACAAACCCATCGTTCACCGTCGGAATCGGCACCCCGGCGTCCACCGCCTTGCTCCCCGGCTTCAGCTTGAAGTTCAAGTCCATCGAGTGGTACACCTTGTGCCGGTTCGTCGCCGTCGGCGGCTCCAGCTTTTCAAAAATGTCGAAATCCAACTCAACCCCGTGCGCCTCCTGCCCCGTCGCCGCCGTCAGCTCTTTCAACGTCGCAAACGTCTTCATATCCCCCGCCTTCGGCTCATACACCCGCTGCCCCTTCGGCGGCGCGAAGAACCGGTACTGAGCCGCCACGCCCGGATTCGGCCGGAACCCGTTGTAGTCGCTCGAATACGCATCTGTCCCATTCGCCCACGTCATCACCCCGATCCCCGGCGCGTTCTTGCTCATAAATAGATTGTTCCGCCAGTGCGCATTCGAATACGGCTCGCCCACCGCGTGCTCGTTGATGATCGTGTTGTGATAAACAAACAAACCCGCCGGATGCGCGCTGAACTTGAAACTGGTCGACGAAGTCGTGTGGTAAAGAATGTTGCGAATGAAATAGATCGGCCCGCCAAACGTCGGCTGCGAAGAATACCCGCCGTGGAACGCATTCACACCGCGATTATTGAAGACGCGAACGTTATGCACGCCCCCATCGGTTTCCACGTAGTCGTCGTTGTTCACATGGAAATCGTTGTTGTAAATGTCGATCGACGAAGCCCGCATATCCGGATCCGACGGCGGCGTCCCGTACGTCGAAATCCCGATCGAATCGTGGAAATACGCCACCGCGTTGTGCGCAATCACGTGCCCCGGCCCATACACCTTAATCGCGTAATAACTCCGCAACTCATGCGACCCGTAATTCCCAATCGGCTGCCACATGAAACCGGTCCACCCGTTCAACCGGAACCGGTCCTCCCGGCCAATGAACAAATTGTCCGCGATATAAAAATCGCTCGACCCGGCAAACTCCGTCCACACCCCAAATCCAATATTCTCAAACCGGCAGTTCTTCACCGTCAGCCCCACCGCGCCCAGAACTTCCTTCTGCCCGGCCATGATCCCAATGTCCGTATTCCGGATCGTGATCCCGTCAAAGATGTGATACCGCGACGCCGTCACGTCGAACATCGAGTGGTTCCCATCGCCGTCAAAAATCACTTCCCCATCTCCGGCCGACTTAATCGTAATCGGCTTCTCCAGCGTCCCCTTCAGCGTCAGGGAATTCGACCCATCGAACGGCGTCATCATCGGGTCCACATAGTTCAGCCGCTCCGGCTTATAGATCCCCGCATGCAGCAGAATCGTATCCCCCGGCTGCGCCCGCCGCTCCCACACCACGCTCCAATCGCCCAACCCGGCGCCGTAATAAGCCTGCAGCAAACTCGTAAAATGCGGCTCCACCTTCGGGCCCTTGTACTCCGGCGAATAGACGTGGCGCACATTCCCGCCGGCATACGGCATCGGCTCCGTCCGCGTCTTTACCTTCACCGTCTGCGTCGTCTGCCCGCTCGCCCCATCGGGGTCTTTCATCACAAACTGGCACTCGTACTCGGTCCCCGGCTGCAGGTTCAAAATGCTCCCCGCAAATCCATCGGGCACCGTGTAATCCAGGTTCTCCCGCCGCCGGTAGATGTTCTCCCCGCCAATCCGCACCAGCGGCATCGCCTCGCGCCACGCGCTCTCGCCCGCCGCGCGGAACTTCACCTCCACCGTCGCATTCCGGTTCGCGTCCCCGGAAATGGCCCATTCAAAACCCAGGTTCAACAGCGTCGGGTGCTCGACGTGAAACCGTCCAGCGGTCGTCGCATTCTGGGCCTGCAACGCAAGCCCGGCAAGGAAAAGCAAACAGAGGCGCATAACTCGCGCCATTATATAAGCCTTTACCAGCGCAGGTCTTTTTTCGTTTCAGAACTGTTGAACTGAATCCGCGGCCCCACGTACCGCCCGTCTTTTTTCAGCTCCACATCGTTGCGCTGATCCGCCAACTCCTCCACCAGAATCCGGTTCGTCAACCGCGCCGGCGGCCCACCCGGCACCCCCATCTCCAAATACACCTCCACCGAATCTTTGCCCACTTTTATCCCAATACACCGCGCCCCGCCCAACCCCAGCGCCCCCGCCGTATACGCACACACCAACCCCTCGGCCTCTTTATCCCTGTCCAGCTCCAGTTGCCGGTGCGTCTTCCGCAACTGGGCCTCAATGTCATCGGCGTGCAGCGTCACCACGATTTCCAGCGTCCGTGCCGCCGTGTTCCAGTTCATCTCCGTCCTGCTGTAGTGGAACGTGTGCGCGCCCACCGCCGCGCACACGCCCAAAACCAACAGCAGCCGCATCAGTTCGCCGCGTCCTTGGACTTCAACTCCCGCATCGGATTCACCTTGTCCCGGTCTTCCTTGAAGATCGTGAACTTCGATTTCACCGCCCGCCGCGGCCAATAATTATTGGTCGTATCCGCGTCCGCCGTCTCCAGATGCGGATCCAGCACGATGGACTTGATCTCCTTCCGCGTCGCGATAATCTTCTCGACGGCGACATTATTCCGCCGCCAGATCTCCGCCGCGATCCGCAGTTCCTCCTTCGTCCCGTCGCTGAACTCCACCTCCAGAATCACCGGCATCACCAGCCCCCCCAGGTTCTTCAGCCCAACGGAATAGAAGTTCATCGAAGGATCAAACAACTTCCGCTCGTCTTCCTCAAACTGCTTCACCCACCCCTCAAACGCCTTCTTCTCCGACGGCAGAACGGTGAACTCCTCGTACTTGTTGTAGAAGTCGATCAGCTCCGGATAATCCTCCACTCGCTTCCGCAACGGCTTGTTCCGCTGCGCCGCCAGCGTCACCGGTTCGGCCTCTTTTTCCTTCTTCGAAATCGGCTTTTCAATCTCAGGGTTCTGCGTGTCCACCTGGTACTGCTTCACCTCATCAATGGAGATGTCCACCAGCTCATTCGTATAAAACCAGCCGCGCCAGAACCAATCCAAATCGGTTCCCGAAGCATCCTCCATCGTCCGGAAGAAGTCGGCCGGCATCGGACGCTTAAACATCCACCGCCGCGCGTATTCCTTAAACGCAAAGTCAAACCGCTCGCGCCCCAGCACCGTCTCGCGCAAAATATTCAGGGCCGTCTCGGTCTTGTGATACGCGTTCCCACCCAGGTCCACAATCGATTCCGAATTCGTCATGATCGGATCGTGCCCTTCGCCCTTCATGTACTCCACAATCTTCGACGGCTCCCCGCGCCGTGACGGGTAGTTGTCCTCCCACTCCACCTCGGCCAGATACTGCAGGAACGAGTTCAACCCCTCGTCCAGCCAAGTCCACTGCCGCTCATCGTTGTTCACCACCATCGGGAAGTAGTTGTGCCCCACTTCGTGGATCACCACGCTGATCAGTCCATACTTCGTCCGCGCCGAATAGGTCTTATCATCCTTCGGCCGCGGCCCGTTGAAACAGATCATCGGGTACTCCATCCCGCCCACCGGCCCGTTCACGCTGATCGCAACCGGATACGGATACTCAAACGTGTACCGCGAGTAGATATTCAACGTGTGGATAATCGCGTGCGTCGAATACCGCTCCCACAGCGGATTGCCTTCTTTCGGGTAGTACGACATCGCCATGATCGTCTTGCCGTTCATCACATGGCCCTGCGCGTCCCAGGCAAACTTCCGCGACGACGCAAACGCAAAATCCCGAACATTATCGGCATGAAACACCCACGTCTTCTTCCCCGTCGGTTTGTTCTTCTCATTCGCCGTCGCCTCGGCCTCGGTAACAATCATCACCGGCTTTTTCGCCGTCCGCGCCGTCGCTAACCGCTGCCGCTGCGCCGCCGTCAACACCGCGTCCGGATTCTGCAACACCCCGGTCGACGCCACAACGTGGTCATTCGGCGCCGTGATCCGCACCTTGTAATTCCCGAACTCCAGCGTAAACTCGCCCGTCCCCAGGAACTGTTTGTGCTGCCATCCGTTTACGTCGTTGTAGGCCGCCATCCGCGGGAACCACTGCGCAATCTCGTACAGCCAGTTCCCGTCTTTCGGAAAGAACTCCGCCCCCGTCCGCCCGCTCACGCGCTTGGAGTTGTTGATCTTGTAGTCCCAGTTGATCGTAAAGACGAACGACTTGCCCGATGCCAACGGCCCCGGCAAATCCACCCGCATCATCGTCCGGTTGATGTGCTTGTGCAGTTCCGTCCCAGCCGCGTCCTTCACATTCCCAATGTGATAGCCGCCGTCGAACTGGTCGTCCATCATCCGCCGGAACACCGGCAGCGGAAACTTCTTCCAGTCCGGCGCCGTCTCGGTCAGCCCGGTATCCGAATGCGGCTCCCAGATGTTCTGGTCCAACTGCAACCACAGATACGTCAGCGTGTCCGGCGAGTTGTTGTGATACGTGATCGTGGCCCGGCCGATGATTTTCTGATTCTGATCGTCCAGCTCCACATCTATGTCATAGTCGGCCCGCTGTTGCCAGTACTTATGACCCGGCGCCCCAGAAGCGGTGCGGTAATCGTTAGGCGTCGGAAGGATCTCTTCCAACTGCCGGAACTTGTCGATCGGGCTCTTTTTGTTCTGCGCCGCCAGGTGTAGCGACACGAAGAGGGCCCCCAGAAGCAGCCTGCGTATCATGATTTAACCTAGCGAAGTTTCCCCCTTTCCGGCAACAAGAGGCCCTGAGAAGCGAAAACGAACCAAGCCCGCCACACCCCGATAGCCGTATCCTGAAAGAAGTTATGCACCCACCCGTCGAAATCGCCGAGCCCAAGCAATCCGTCTCTCTCGGCATGTTCGGGATGATCCTTGTCCTCGCCGCCATCGGCGCCTTCTTCATCGCCCTCGCCGTCGCCTACGCCTTCGCCATCCAGGACCGCCCCGCCCAACCCAACGTTCATCTCTCGAACTGGTTCTGGGTTTCAACAGCCTTCATGCTCCTCAGCTCCGGCACCCTCCAATGGGCCCGCCGCGATCTCCGTATGGCGCGCCTGGCCCCCTACCGTATGGGACTCTGGATAACCTTCGCCCTCGGCATTCTCTTTCTCGTCACCCAGCTCCTAGGCTGCCAGGATCTCGCCGGCCAGGGCGTCTACGTCGTCGGCAACCCCCGCGGGTCCATGTACTATGTCTTCAGCGGCATCCACGCCTTCCATCTGCTCGGCGGCCTCGGCGGCATGTACTGGCTCATCCGCCGTGCCAACGAACTCACCGATGGCGAAGAACAACCTCTCCGCAAACACCGCGCCGCCGCCAAAAACACCGCCACCTACTGGCACTTCATGGGCCTTCTCTGGGTCGGCCTGCTGATCCTACTCTTCGCCTGGCAATAGCTTCAATACCGCCAACAGCGCCCGGTGGTCACTCGCCACGGCTTCGTCCAACACCTTCGTCTCCACCACCGCCCACCGCTTCGCAGGCCGGAACAGGACGTAATCAATCTGCCGCTTCGGCGCCTCCACCGGAATCGTCGCAAACCCCGGCCCCTTCGTGGCACTCGCCCACTGCTGCATCAACGTCCCCACCACCAAATCGTCCGACGGCGCATTCAAATCCCCCGCCAACACGGCCGGCAAACTGATCGGCAAATTCGCCACCCCCGCCCCCGCCATCCGGTCTTCCTCACTCTTATGGTCAAAATGCGTCGAAAAGAAGGCCAAGTCCTGCGAACACCGGTACGGCCGCATCTCCACCATCAACAGCGAGCGCGGCTCCATCCCCTCACTCGCCCCAATCGGAAACACTCGCGAACCCAGAACAGTCCCATTCACCAGCACCGCATTCCCATACCCGCCGCCCTGAAACGCCATCGACGCGCCAAACACCCCCCGCATCCCCGTCAGCCGTTCCAACTCCCGCACCGTGTCCCGGCCCTTAATCCGCTCCGTCCGCACGTCCACTTCCTGCAGCGCCACCACGTCCGGCCGCGCGTTCCGGATCACCGCCCCAATCCGCGCCAGGTCCAACTTCCCGTCCACCCCTTCCCCGTGATGAATATTCCATGTGAGAACCCGTAACTCACAGGCCGAAATTGAGGTCATAATAAGGGGAAGCACTGCTAGCCAACGCATGTAACGCTATTGTCGCGCTTTGCGACACCGCGCGGGAACATGAGACACTAGAAGGGTGCAAACCTCCGGAGTCAAAGCATGAAATTCGTACACGGTGTCATCCTGGCGCTCATGTTTTCGGTGATGGTCTATGTCGTCAATCGCGACATGGCCCGGCAGGATTTTAGCGCCGATGGCAAGCCCGTCCCAGCTTCGGCCGGCCTCATCCAGGCCGCCTACGCCGCCGAAGAACCCGCCACCAAAATGGACTGGCGGATGTTGCGTGAATTGAACTACCGCACCGGCAAAATCGCCCCCGCTCTCAAAGCGCTCGACGGCAAGATGGTCCGCATCCCCGGCTACATGGTGCCGCTCGAAGACGACTCGGAAATCGTTAGCGAATTCCTCCTCGTCCCCTACGTCGGCGCCTGCATCCACACGCCGCCCCCGCCGCCCAACCAGATCGTCCAGGTCAAGATGAATAGCTCCAAGAAGGTCAAAATGAGCTTCTGGGATCCGGTATGGGTGCAAGGAAAACTGCAGATTTCCACCGTGAAGAGCCCCTATGGCGACGTCGGCTTCCAGCTGACCGGCATGCAGATCGAACCTTACAAGGACGAATAACCGACATGCGTTTCGCGCTTGTTCTACTTGCTGTTGGCGTGATCCTCCCCGCCCAGACCCGCAGCCGCAAGGCGCACGAGCATGGCTCGGCAAAGGTGAACATCGCCTTTGAAACCGCCAAAGGCGCGCCCAAAGGCGTCGTTGAATTCGAATCCCCCGCCGATAGCGTTGTGGGCTTTGAGTACGAAGCCAAGACCCCGGCCGACAAGGCCAAGGTCACCGCCGCCCTCAACACCTTGAAGGCCCGGTTCGGCGAAATGGTCATCTTCCCCGCAGCCGCCGCCTGCAAGCTCACGGCGAAATCGGCCAAGATGGCGGCTGAACACCACGACGCCAAACAGAAGGGCAAGCAGGAACAACACTCCGAAGTCCACGCCGAATTCGACATCCAATGCGCCGAGCCGCTCTCCGGCCTCGAAATCCGCTTCGGCTTCACCAAGGTCTTCCCTAAAATCCACGATGTCGATGTCGCCCTTCTCGTCGGCGAGCAGCAATCCAGCGCCGACGTCGAAAACGACAAGGGCGTCTTGAAGATCGCCAAATGAGCGACGCCCCCGCCATCCGCCTCACCGACGTTCAGTTCGCCTACGGCAAAGGCCCACGTGTTCTGAACATCCCCACCCTCGAAGTCGTCGCCAAGGAAAAGGTTTTCCTCTTCGGCCCCTCCGGCTCGGGTAAAACGACGCTCCTCGGCGTCCTCGCCGGCGTCCTCGGCGGCTACACCGGAACCGTCGAAGTCCTCGGCCGCGACGTCGCCAAAATGTCCGGCTCCCAGCGCGACGCCTTCCGCGGCTCGCACCTCGGCTACATATTCCAGCTCTTCAACCTCATCCCCTACCTCTCGGTCCTCGAAAACATCACCCTCCCCTGCCGCCTCTCCGCCGAACGCCGCGCCCGCCTCAACGGCATGTCTCTCGAACAAGCCGCGGAACAAACCGCCAAGCGCCTCGGCATCGGCGAACTGCTTCACAAACCCGTAACCAACCTCTCCGTCGGCCAGCAACAACGCGTCGCCGCCGCCCGCTCCCTCATCGGCACCCCGGAGCTCATCATCGCCGACGAACCCACCTCCTCGCTCGACTACGACCACCGCGAAAAGTTCCTCGAACTGCTCTTTGAATCCTGCCAGGCCGCCGGCTCCACGCTCCTCTTCGTCAGCCACGACCGCTCGCTCATGCACCTCTTCGACCGCCAACTCTCCCTCCCCGACATCAACAAGGCAGGTAGTTAATGCTCCTCCTTTCCCTCGCTTATCACTCGCTCAAAAATCGCGTCCTCACCACCGCCCTCACCGTCTTTTCCATCGGCCTCAGCATCGCGCTCCTCATCGGCGTTGAAAACGTCCGCGTCGGCGCCCGCGAAAGCTTCGCCAACACCATCAGCCAAACAGATCTCATCGTTGGCGCCCGCGGCGGCTCCCTCCAACTCCTGCTCTATACCGTCTTCCGCATCGGCTCGGCAACCAACAACATCTCCTACGAAACCTACGACCACTGGAAGAACCACCCCGCCGTCGCCTGGACCATCCCCTACTCCCTCGGCGACTCCCACCGCGGCTTCCGCGTCGTCGGCACCGACGAAAACTTCTACAAGCACTACCGCTACCGCCGCGACCGGTCCATCGAGTTCGCCTCCGGCCGCGCCCCGGCCGATGTGTTCGAAACCGCCCTCGGCTCCGACGTTGCTCGCGACCTCGGCTACAAAACCGGTGACAAGGTCGTCATCACCCACGGCGTCGCCTCCGCCGCCGGCCGCGGCATCCTCGACCATAAGGACAAGCCCTTCACCGTCACCGGCGTCCTCGCCAAAACGGCCACCCCGGTCGACCGCTCTCTCTACATCCCGTTAGAGGGCATCTCGGCCGTCCACATCGATTGGGCCGACGGTGCTCCCCCCATGCCCGGCGAAGAGGTCCCCGCCGAGAAAATCACGAAGCAATCCGTGAAAATCGACCAGATCACCAGCTTCCTCCTCCGCAGCAAATCCCGCATCGACACCCTCCGCCTCCAGCGCGAGATTTCGACGTACACCGAGGAGCCGCTCCAGGCCATCATCCCCGGCCTCACGCTCCAGGAACTCTGGCGCACCATCGGCTATGCCGAAGACGCTCTCACCGTCGTCACCTTCTTCGTCACCATCGTCGGCCTGTTAGGCATGCTCGTATCTCTATACACATCCCTCAACGAACGCCGCCGCGAAATGGCCATCCTCCGCGCCATCGGCGCCGGCCCGGCCAAGATCATCTCCCTATTGGTCCTTGAATCATTCCTCCTCTCCGCCGCCGGCTGCATCCTCGGCGTCGGCTTGGTCTACGGCCTTAGCATCACCTTCCAGCCCATCGTCGAACAGCACTTCGGCCTCTACGTCCCCATCCAGGGACCGACGCCCACCGGCTGGATCTACCTCGGCGCTGTCATGGTCGCCGGCCTCATCATCGGCTTCATTCCCGCTTGGAAAGCCTACCGCAACACCCTTTCCGATGGATTAAGCGTCCGTTTGTAATAGAAACTTGCAACCGAACCTGAGATCGTGTTATCAAATTAGAGAACTCGTATATGTCAGCGCCCAGCAGCGATAGCAATCAGTTAGTAATGGACCGTTACGGTATGGCCCTCTCCATCGGGTGCGCCATCCACTGCGCCGTCCTGCCCATCGCCATGAGCCTGCTGACCGCCTCCGGCCTCTCGTGGATCGCCGGTCCGGAATTCGAATGGGCCATCCTGGCCTGCACGTTCATCCTCGGCTCCTGGCGCCTCATCAAGAGCTTCGTGAAGCACAAGAATCCGCAGTCGCTCTACCTGTTCGGCATGGGCCTCATCTTTTTCGCCGCGGCGAAAATGACGTGGTTCAACTTCCCCTACAACGAAGCCTGGTTCATGACCGCCGGTGGCTTCAGCGTGGCCGCCGCCCACTTCCGCAACCTGCGCCTCTGCGCCTGCTGCCACGTCCACTCCCACTAAGGACATTATGCGCCCGCCGCTGCCATTCGCGGATCGGTTACGAATCCCGGTTGTTGGCGCGCCGCTGTTCATCATCTCGCACCCCAAACTGGTGCTGGCCCAGTGCCGCGCCGGGGTGATTGGCTCGTTCCCTTCCCTGAACGCCCGGCCGCTCTCGCAGCTCGATGAGTGGCTCCACGAGCTAACCACGGAACTGTCCTCGTCCGCCGTGGCGCCATTCGCGGTGAACCTCATCGTCCACAAGAGCAACACCCGACTGGAGCAGGACTTGGAGCTCTGCGTGAAGTGGAAGGTGCCCATCGTCATCACCTCCCTCGGCGCCCGCGAAGACGTCAACCAGGCCATCCGCGCCTACGGCGGCGTCACCCTCCACGACGTCATCCACAACCGCTTCGCCCACAAAGCCATCGAGAAGGGTGCGACCGGGCTGATCGCCGTAGCAGCCGGCGCCGGCGGCCACGCCGGAACCATCTCGCCCTTCGCCCTGGTCAGCGAAATCCGCGAATGGTTCGACGGCATTCTCTGCCTCTCCGGCGCCATCGCCAATGGCCGCTCCATCAATGCCGCCCTCGCGCTCGGTGCCGACTTGGCCTACATCGGCTCCGCCTTCATCGCCACCGATGAAGCCCGCGCCGAGGACGCCTACAAGCAAATGATCGTCGAGTCTAATGCCAGCGACATCCTCTTCACCAACCTCTTCACCGGCGTTCACGGCAACTATCTCCGCCCGTCGATCGTGAAGGCCGGCTACGACCCCGACCATCTCCCCGAAGGCGACCCGGCGACCATGAACTTCGCCTCCGGCGACAAAGAGCACAAGGTATGGCGCGACATCTGGGGCAGCGGCCAAGGCATCGGCGCCGTGAAGGCCACCGTCCCCGTGTCCGAACTCGTCGCCCGCCTCGCCCGCGAGATGTCCGACTAGCACCCGCCCCCGGCGATAGGTGCCTGGCTCCGGACCACCAACTCCCGCAAAAGCAAGACCGTTCCCGACCGGTGCTTGGCACCGAGGGAACGGGAAGCCCAGCCCCCCACAAACGCAAAAACGGCGCCGTTTGGCGCCGTTTTTCTAGAAAATTGGAGAGTGATTAGTAGCGATTATTGCGACGCTGACCGCCGCCGCCGCCGCCGTAGCCGCCGCGACCACCGCCGCCGCCGCCACGATCTTCCTTCGGACGCGCTTCGTTGACGTTGATGGCGCGGCCTTCCAGCTCGCGGCCGTTCAGGTCATTGATGGCCTGGTCGCCTTCCGCATTGTTCGGCATTTCAACGAAGCCGAAACCACGCGACTGGCCCGTGTCACGGTCCGTGACGACGCTAACGCGATCAACCTGACCGTACTGCTCGAAAAGAGAGCGAATGGCGCCCTCGGTGGCACCAAAGCTGAGGTTACCCACAAATATGTTCTTCATGATTGTCCTTGTGATTTTGCAGACCAGCGAATCGGAGCAGGATTAGACAAGGACGGGTAAACCGGACTATCGAAAGATGCCAAAACTAGCAGTACTGTCAAACTCTGCCTTAAGGCTAGCACATCTGTTAGAGTAAACAAGATTAATAATCATGAATCGTCGCCTATTTCTTTCCACCGCCACACTGCCGCTTGTCGCCGCGCCCACGCCTCCCAAACGCATCGCCGCCATCATCACCGAGTACCGGCCTGGCTCCCACGCCGACGTCGTGATCGGCAAATACCTGGAAGGCTATAAGCAGGACGATAAGCCCCCCTACCCGCGCAACAAGATCGTCTCCATGTTCACCGAACAGGTGCCCAAAGCCGACATGAGCCGCGAACGGGCCAAGAAATACGGCGTGCCCATCTACCGCACCGTCGTCGACGCCCTCACCCTCGGGGGCGACAAACTCGCCGTCGACGGCGTCATCCTCATCGGCGAACACGGCGATTACCCCTTCAACGACAAGGAACAGCGCCTCTACCCGCGCTTTGAAATGTTCCTGAAAATCACCGACGTTTTCCGCACCAGCGGCCGCGCCGTCCCGGTCTTCAACGACAAGCACCTCTCCTTCAACTGGCGCCAGGCCAAGCGCATGGTCGAGATCTCCCGCGAAATGAAGTTCCCCATGCTCGCCGGCTCCTCCGTCCCGGTGGCGATGCGCATCCCGTCCATCGACGCTCCCTTCGGCGTCAAACAGAACAAGGCCGTGGCCATCTCTTATTCCGGCCTCGACATCTACGGCTTCCATCTCCTCGAAAGCCTGCAATGCCTCACCGAACGCCGCCGCGGCGGCGAGACCGGCGTCAAGGCCGTCCAGTGCTTCGAACGCGACGAATGCTGGCGCTACATGTCCCAGAACCCCTGGGTCGAACGGCTGTTCAACGAAGCCCTGAAGCGCAGCAACACCCGCAAACCCGGCGACCCCAAGTCGCTGGTGAAGGACCCCTCCGTCTTCGTCATCGACTACGCCGACGGCCTCCAAGCCGCCGCGTTCCTGATGACCGGCATGGTCGAAGACTTCACCATCGCCATCGACCTCGAAGGCAAGTCCGACCCGTTCTCCGTCCTGATGAATCTCCAGAACGGCCGCCCCCACCACCACTTCGGTTGCCTGACCAAGAAGATCGAGGAGATGTTCGAGACCGGCAAAGCGCCGTACCCGGTGGAGCGCACCCTGCTCACCAGCGGCATGCTCGACTTCGCGCTCGAAAGCCGCTTCCAAGGCCACAAGCGTCTGGAGACTCCCGAACTCGCCAAGGTCCGTTACCAGACTGGATCGGCCTCCCACTTCTGCACCGACGGCTGGAGCTAACGTTGTTCGCGATCCGCCGGGCAGAACTCGCCGGCGAGCCCCAGCTTTTCGCCCTGACCCGCGCCTTCGCCACCACGTTCGTCCCCGAACCCGAACCCTTCGCCCAGTCCTTCCGCCACCTGATCCAACAGGAGGACGCCGCTCTCTTCGTCGCGGAACGAACCCAGGAACTCACCGGGTACCTGCTGGGCTTCGACCACTGCTCGCTCTCCACCAACGGCCGGATATCGTGGGTGGAGGAGCTGATGGTCCGCGAGGACTGCCGCCGCCACGGCCTTGGCCGGGAGCTCATGAGCACCTTCGAACGCTGGGCCCGCGAGCGGGACTCCCAGCTGATCGGCCTCGCCACCCGCCGCGCCGCGCCGTTCTACACGGCCATCGGCTACGAACAGTCCGCCGTCTACTTCCGCAAGAAGCTCAACGGCTGACCAGTTCCTTCACCTTCCCCGCCAGCTCCACATACCGCGCCGCGTCGTAGCCGCCCGTAAAGGTCCAGGCCACCTTCCCGTCTTTATCCAACAGCACCAGATACGCCGCGTCCGGGGCCTTGAAGTCCAGCCGCTTCTTCCACTCGCCCGCCTCGCTATAGACCGTCACCACATGCTCGTGGTCCGTCTTCGGCGTCCCACGTCGCATCCCGCTATCGATGAACCACTTGCCCATCTTCGCCATCCCGCCAATGATCGGCACCTCGAAGAAGGTAGCCCGCGGCTCTTTATCGAAATCGGCCCGGAAGTGCTTCACCCACTCCTCCACCGCAAACCGGGACTTATAGGTGAACCCGATGGCGAGCAGCGCCGGCTTGCCCTGCGAAGCGCCCGGTAGCACCGCTTCCCTTCCCGTCAGGAACTCGCCCTTCAGCGGCGGCAGAGTGCCACCCACCTCAATCGCGAAACTGGAAACAGAGAGCATAAGAACCAATAGCACCCGCATGTCTTTTAGATTCCGCTGCGATACGATTCGATGCGATGAAATGCGCATCCCTATTATTTCTGGCTATCGTGGCCTTGATGGCCCAGGACCGTCGCGTCAGCTTCCAGGTAAAACTGCCCACGGCGCAAAAGGTGGAGGTGATGCCCGGCGGCGGCGCCAACGGCCTGGGCAAAGGGCCATTCCCGATGACCCGGTCCGCCGATGGCGTCTGGTCCACGACGATCGGCCCCGTGCAGCCGGGCTTCCACTACTACTGGTTCCTGGTCGATGGCGTGCCGGTGAACGACCCGGCGGCCGACTCCTTCTTCGGCTGGGGCCGGAACGTCAGCGGCGTCGATGTGCCCGATCCCACGCTCGATTTCTATGAGCCTAAGAACGTGCCGCACGGCGAGGTCCGGATGCACTGGTACCGGTCCAAGGTGACCGGCAAGATGCGGCGGGCGTTTGTTTATGCGCCTCCGGGCTACGACGCCAATCCCAAGACCCGCTACCCGGTGCTCTACCTCCAGCACGGCGCGGGCGAGAGCGAACGGGGCTGGACCGCCCAGGGCCGGGCCAACTTCATCCTGGATAACCTGCTGGCCTCGAAACAGGCCAAGCCCATGCTGATCGTGATGGACAACGGCTACGCCGGCAAGACCAACGAGCTGTTCGGCGACGTGCTCATGCAAGACCTGATTCCCGAAATCGACCGGAGCTACCGGACCAAACCGGACCGGAAACACCGGGCGCTGGCTGGCCTCTCGATGGGCGGCGGACAGGCGTTGGCCAGCGGCCTGACGCACACGGAAATGTTCGCCTACGTCGGCTTGTTCAGCGGCGCCGGAGCCCGGAACTTCGACGTGGCCAAGGCCGCCGCGGCGTCCAAGCTCTCGCTGTTCTGGATCGGCTGCGGCACGGAGGACTTCCTCTACCCGGCCAACCTCAAAATGCACGAGGCGCTGACCGGGGCCGCCATTCGCCACGAGTGGTTCCCCAGCCCGGGGCTCCACGACTGGCAGGTCTGGCGCGTGCACCTGCATGCGTTTGCGCCAAAACTCTTCCGGGATTAGCCTGGATGCAACGAAGCCGACACATTGAGTTGGCAGACTGGATACCATGCGGAACTTCCTTTTCCTCTTCGCCTCTGTCCTTGCGGCGCAGCCCGCGCCCGTCGCCTTGCCCAACGGCTGGCGGATCACCCCGGCCGGCAAGCACGTCGTCACGGCGGACTATGTCCTGAATTTGACCACCGCACCCAGCGATCAGCAGATCGTGGCGCTGCACTCGGGCTACAACCCGCATGGCCTGATGGTCATCGATCCGAAGAACGTGGAGATCACGCAGAAGACCCCGCTCAAGTCCGCGTGGTTCGGCCTCGCCTGGGCGCCGGATGGCAAGACGCTCTACATCTCCGGCGGCAACGCCGAATCGCGCAAGGACCCGACGGCCGCGCCCGTCTATGGCTACGGCTACGCCGCCGGCCGGCTGACCGATCAGCCCACCAAGCAGTTCAAACACCGGCTGCCGCAGAACGAGATCTACTGGTCCGGCCTGGCCCATCATCCGAAGCTGCCGATCCTCTACGCCGCCAACCGCCACACCAAGGCCGTGCGCGGCCAGGTGGTGGCCTTCGACACCAACACCGGCGAACGCCTGATGGAGATGCCGACCGAGGTCCATCCCTACGACGTAGTCATCGACCCGACGGGCGCGACGCTGTTCGTATCCAACTGGGCCAGCGACTCGGTGACCGTCTACGACACCGCTTCGGGCAAGGTGAAGGCTACGATCAAGGTGGGCCGGAACCCGAATGATATGGTGCTGGCGCGCGATGGGCGGCTGTACGTGGCCTGTTCGAACGAGAACTCGGTGTACGTCCTGGACACCAAACAGCTGCGGCCGATCGAGGTCATCTCAACGGCCATGTACAAGATGGCACCGGTAGGCTCGACGCCGAACGCGCTGGCTCTGGACCCGGCGGAGAAGATGCTCTTTGTGGCCAACGGGGACAACAACAACGTGGCCGTGATCAACATCAGCGAAGAAGAGGTTTCCCACATTGAGGGCTTCATCCCGACCGCCTGGTATCCGGCGGCGCTGACGGTTTCGCCCGATGGGAAGTCGCTCTACGTGGGCGCGGCGAAGGGGTTGGGCGGGTACTCGAACATCGACGGGCCGACCAGCCCGTTGGCGGTGGCGGGCGCCGGATCGCGGCACGTCGGGGCGTTGCAGAAGGGCTCCGTCAGCGTGATTCCGCTGGCCAACTTGAAGAGCCGGATCAAGGCCTACACGAAAGAAGCGATGGCGAACTGCCCATACAACGACCAAATGCTGACCAAGGCCAAGCCGCCGGTCAGCGGACCCACGGTGGTGCCGCAGCAGGTGGGGCAAGGATCGCCGATCAAGCATGTCATCTACATCATCAAGGAGAACCGGACCTACGACCAGGTGTTCGGGGATATCGCCAAGGGCAACGGTGATCCGCGGCTGACGATCTTCGGCCGGAAGGTGACTCCGAACCAGCACCGGCTGGCCGAGCAGTTCGTGCTGTTCGACAACCTGTACTGCGATGGCGAGGTGTCGGTAGACGGCCACTCGTGGAGCAATTCGGCCTATGCCACCGACTTCAATGAGAAGCGCTGGCCGCCGCAGTATGGCGGGATTTCCTCGGCCGTGAACGGCCCGGCGAACACGCCTGCCAGCGGGCACATGTGGGACCTGGCAGCCAAGAAGGGGCTGACCTACCGGAGCTATGGCGAGTACGCGCAGCGCGTGAGCGAGGGCGAGCAGATGGACGCCGCGCCAGGGGTGGGCGGACTGGTTGGCCATGTGGCGCCGAAGTTCCGGCTGCCGGGCATGCGGGATACCGACAACGTGAAGGCTTTCTTCGAGGAGTTCGATAAGTACGAGGCGGCGTTCGATTCGACGGACGCCAGCAAGCGGCTGCCGCATTTTATTGTCATGAGCCTGGGCGAGAACCACACGCAGGGCACGCGGGCCGGGGCGCCGACGCCTTCGGCGGCGGTGGCGAATAACGACTGGGCCGTGGGCCAGTTGGTGGACCGCGTGAGCCATTCCAAGTACTGGGCGGAGACGGCGATTTTCATCATCGAGGACGACGCGCAGAATGGGCCGGACCACGTGGACTCGCGGCGGACGACCGGCCTGGTGATCTCGCCCTATACGAAGCGCGGGGCGGTGGATTCGACGCTGTACACGACGTCGTCGATGGTGCGGACGATGGAGTTGTTGTTGGGCTTGCCGCCGATGACGCAGTATGACGCGGCGGCGACGCCGATGTATGCGGCCTTCATGGACAAGGCGGACCTGACGGGCTACACGCACGTGGGGCCGGAGGTGGACGTGAACGCCAAGAACACGGCGCTGGCGTGGGGCGCCAAGGAGTCCGGACAGATGGACTTCAGCGACTACGACCGGGCGCCGGAGTTTGCGCTGAACGAGATCATCTGGAAGTCGGTGCGGGGGGCGCGGTCGGCCATGCCATTGCCGGTGCGACACTTTCATTTCCGCTACTGATTATGATCGTTGTTCCGATCCGCGGCGGGTACCTGCTCCGCTTCTACGCGCTCCTGTTCTCCGGCATTGCGCTGGTGACAGGGGCCGTAGCGTGGTGGGTGGTATCGGCGACGGCGGTACCGGAGTGGACTGTGGTGGTGGGGGCGGGGATGCTGGCGGTGGGCGTGGCGTTGGGGACGGCGCCGGCGGCGGCAATGTGGGAGCGGATGGCGGCACGACGGGGCCCGTTTGTGGAGTGGGATGAGACGCGGATTTCGGGGCCGGGTGGATGGTCGATCGACCTGCGGCAGGAGTACCGGAGGTGGATCGGGTTCAATGAGTATGAGGTGCGGACGGTGCGGTTCCGGACAGTGGCGATGGCGGTGTTCTGCCGGCTGGAACAGAGCGGGACGGTGGTGACGCTGTTGGCAACCGAGGGGACGGAGGCGGCGCGGGCGATGGGGCTGGAGCAGAGTGTTTTGCCGGACGAACGGAAGCCGGAGGTTTTGGTTTGGTCGGGGGATTTGCTGCCGATTATCCGGCAGGTCCAGAAGCGGTGAGGGCTTCGCGGGGGACGGAGGGGACGGCAGCTTGGATCTAGCGGGTAGGGAGATGTGGGCCACAGTGGGGCGCGGAGATGACGACGCGGGGAGGACCGGCGGGGCGGGGTCCTGCGGCATTAGGGTGTGTTGTAGCCGTGGTGGCTGGCGACCCGGCGGCCGGACCCTGCGGATTGGGGGGTGAGTCGTCGCGGCGTTTTGACGGCTATCTGGCAGCGGTCTGCGCAATGAGGGCTTCGCGCCAGAAGCGCTTCGTCCTTTCGGGGAAGACGGCGTCGTAGCGGCTGATGGCGCCGTGGAGTTCCGTGGCCTCGGTGGAGAGGCCGAGGAGTGTGAGGGCGCGGAGGATGCGCGTCAGGCGGAGATGATTGTGATCGGCGGGGCAGACCCAGGGTTTGGGGTTGGCCTCGGTATCCGGGGTTAGGCCGTAGTAGCGGAGCATCCGTTGTAGGGCGGCGAGGAGATTGGCCTGGACGGTCGAGTCGGCGCGGACAGCGGCGATGTCGGCGTTGGTGAGGAGCGGTGCGTCGGGGTTGAAGGCGCTGGGCTCGGGAAGCGGAAAGAGCCACTGGATGTAGTCGTGGACGGCTTCGAGTCGCGCATCGTCCCAGGCGACTATTTGCGAGAGGAATCGGCCCTGCGAGTCGGGTGCGTTGTCCCGGTAAAAGGCGAGCCAGGCGGATGGCATGATTTATCGTACGAGGGGTTGCGGTGGGCGCGCTGTTGTGATGGAATCGCGCGGTATGCAAATTGGACGCAGAGCAGCTTTCCGCCACTTGGCTGGTATGTTTGGAGCGGCGCCGTTCGCGGCGCTGGCACAGGAAGCCACCGTCATGGACCCGGTGAATGTCTTCGACTTCGCGGCGCTGGCGAAGAAGAAACTGGACCCGGTGGCGTGGGACTACCTGGAAGGCGGCTCGGAGGACGAGCAGACCTTGCACGACAATCGGGCGGGGTTTAAGAACATCATCATCCGGCCGCGGATGCTGGTGGATACCCACAAGATCGATACCTCGCTGAACCTGTTCGGGATGAATCTGCCGTACCCGATTCTGTTTGATCCGGCGGGCGGGAAAAACTGCTTTTTCATGGGCGGGGAATTGGAAGTTTCGCGGGCCGCCGGGAAGTCGAAGACGCTGCATATCACGAATGGTGGGATTGAGAAGACGTTGGAGGAGGGCTCGGCGGCGGAGAACTGGTGGCAGTTAACGACGGGCGGCATCCTCACTAATAAGCAGCAGACGCGGTCGTTCGTGCGGAAGATTGAGGCGCAGGGTTGCAAGGGGATCTGCTTCACGGTGGACATCATGCACGTGTCGCAACGGGAGCGGGAGATCCACAACAAGATCGAGCGGTCGTGGTGCGAGACAGGGTTACCGAAGCGCGATGCGCAGGGGCGGTTGCCGGAGGCGAAGACGGCTTGGAAGGCCGGCGTGCTGCCGTCGAAGACGTCGCCGTTGCCGACTTGGGAGACGCTGCAGGAGTTGTGTTCGGCGACGTCGCTGCCTGTTGTGGTGAAGGGAATTATGACGGCCGAGGACGGGGATCGGTGCGTGAAGTATGGGGCGAAGGCGTGTATCGTCTCCAACCACGGAGCGCGGCAGCAGGACAGCGTGGGCGGGACGATTGAGGCGTTGCCGGAGGTGGTGAAGGCCGTCAACGGGCGCATCCCGGTGTTGATGGACGGCGGCATTCGGCGGGGGACGGATGTGCTGAAGGCGCTGGCGCTGGGGGCGACGGCGGTGTGCATCGCGCGGCCGTATTTGTATGGGATGGCGTGTTTCGGGCAGGCCGGCGTGGAACGGGTGATTCATCTGCTTCATACGGAACTGGCACTGAATATGGGACTGGCCGGGGTGCCGAATTTGAAGTCGATCGATAAGAGTCTGGTGAGGATCCGGGGATGAGGCGGCGGGCGTTTCTGGCTGGGATGGCGGGGGCGTCGTTGGCGTTCGGCAGCGCACCGACGCGGGCGGCGAAAGTGGTGCGGCTGTTCAAGACGCCGGATGGGTTTCCGAATGCGATGGAGGCGTCGGCCGAGGGCGTATGGGTGGGGGAGCAGACGACCGATATCGCCTACTTGCTGGACTGGAAGACGGGGAAGGTGAAGCGGAAGATTGCCACCGAGTCGTCGAACACGAGCGGGATGGCGTTTGGCGGCGGCTTCCTGTGGATGGCGGCGAACGGGTTTGCGTTGGGGCGGAGCAAGAAATCGACGGATCATCCGTCGGGGGCGATTTTGAAGGTAGATCCGGGGACGGGGAATACGGTGGCGGAGTGGCCGATTCCGAATGGCGGGGGCGGGGTGCATGGACTGGAGTATGTCGACGGGCATTTGTGGATGGCGTCGCACCGGTTCACGCGGTTGGCGAAGGTGGATGTGCGGGATGGGAAGTTTCAGCCGGTGCACGATATTCCGGTGACGCTGGGGCGGTCGCACGGGTTGGCGTGGGTGGCTCCGAATGCGTTGTGGTGCATGTTCTCGAGTGACCGGGTCATTCAGAAATTGGACGCGACGGATGGGCGGATTCTCGAGGTGATTACGTTGGGTAAGGACGATCCGGACCCGCATGGGATGTGCCTATACAAGGGACATTTGTACTATTGCGACGCCGGGATTGCGCCGCCGGGCGTGCCGAATGACAGCCCGGCGGCGGGGTATGTTTGCCGGATTGATTAGTGGGCGCTTCGTTCGCGCCCTGGACTACCCGGAGGATGGACACACTTCGGGTAGTCGAGCGGAGTAGGGGGTATGTGGTTGTCAAATATCGGGTGTCCTTGGGCGCGATGGGTAAGCCAAGACGCTTGGGACGGGTTCGGCGATGCCGTTTTTAGGCCGCGCGGCGGGGCGCGGGGGGTAGATCGTCTTCGTAATCGATGTCGTTGGCAACGTCGTCGGGGGCGAGGATGACGATTCGGTGGTTGGGGAACTCGCGGCGGTAGGCGGCGAGGACTTCCGGCGTAGGTTCGGTGACGTAGACGATGGGTTCGCTATCCTCGGTTTTTGGCGGTTCGACCGGGGCTTCGTCCTTTGTTTCCATCGGGATGGCGACTGTGGGGAAGTTCTTGTTGATGCTGATTATTTCGCGGCGGAGGCGGGTGATCCGCATTTGAAGCCGGTCGATGTGGCGCTCCATCTTTTCGATGGGGGATTTGCCGCCGTAGAGCTTCTGGGAGACTTGGGCCTGGTAGTAGTAGTCTTCGTATTCTTTGGCGACAGGGGCCGGTTGCTGAGCGGCGGTCAGGAGTTCGTCGTTCCAGATGCAGTTGAGGTCGGTTTGTGTGCGCTCGATCTGCCAGCGGGCGATGGCGATCTGGCGGACGAGGAAGGCGGCTTCCTGGTTGACGGGGCGGTAGATCTGGGTGAGTTCGGCGATAAGAGCGTAGAACTTCTTGCGGTCCTCGTGGCAGAGGACGCCGGAGTTGGGAGGGACGAATTGGGCGAGGGTTTCGGCGTGCTCGCCGGTCTTGATGGAGTTCATGCGCGACTGGGCTTTGCCTTCGGGGGTGACGGGGCCTTTGGACTTGGCTCCGTTTTCGCGGGCGATGCGGGCGCGATCTTCTTTGGTCATATGTTCCTCTTTCGCGGATGGAAATGGAAAAGGCCCGCTGCTGGTGGGCAGTGGGCCTTTATCGGAACGGTATGCCGTTCCTCAATTTCAGACTAGCATTGCGCGCAAGGGTGCTTGACGCTTTACGGGAACAAGTTACTGAGAACAGGATAGATATAAATTTTGATTCGTTGTGACCGTCCCCGGGTTAGCCGGGCGGAGATCGCAACCGCTGGATCCTTCGTTGATCACGAGGGGGCCGTAGGCGAACTCCAAGGGGATGGTCCGGCTGGTGTTGGGGAAGACCCAGTGTTTGGCGTTTACTTGCACGTGACAACAGTAGACGGCCTTCCCATTCCCGCCCTGGGGGACGGACGCCCAACCGGCCTTGGATGCCAGGTAGGGCAGGGCGGCGAACAGGTTCTGGACAGTCTCGGTTTCCTGGCGGAGGTCGATGCCGAGGTGGTCCAGAAAGGGGCGCGGCTTCTTCTCGTTCGTCATGGCTTCGATCAGATCGTCCTGCGAGATATTGATGGAAGAGAAGATGACGTTCATGCCGCTGGGGAAGGCGTACTTGATGTAGCCGTCCTTGGCGTTCTCAATTTGCGCATCAGCGACGATCTCCGGCGGCACCATACCAATGTCATCCACCTTGACATTCACATGGAGCGAATCGGCCAACTGCATGGCATCGGCGAAGGCGAAGCAGGAGAGGAAGGCGGTATCCACCTCCTTGATTTCGGCCTCGCTCAAAAGTCCGGCGTCCCGGAACTTTGCCAATGTTGTTAAAGCTTGGGTCTTATCAATCATGGATTTGTATCCTCAATTTTCGAGTTAGAAGGTCAGTTTCAGTCCGAACTGGATGATGCGCGGTTGGGCCGCGGCGACAAACTCGCCGGCTGTGGCGTTCAGGTTTGTGGCGGGCCCCTGGTAGTTGACGTGATTGAAGCTGTTGACGGCTTCGGCGCGGAACTGGAGTTTCATTTGGTCGGAGAGGGAGAAGTTCTTGAATACAGAGATGTCGACGCTATGGAAACCGTCGCCGCGGATGATGTTGCGTCCGGCGTTGCCGAAGGTACCGATGGCCGGCACGCGGAATGCCGTCGGGTTGAAGGCGAGGCCGGCAGGCACGTTGGCATTCGGATTCCCGACGACATCGGGCCGGTTGAAGCCTTCGTTACGGTAGGGATCGAAGTTGCTGACGTGGGGCGTGAAGGGCTGGCCGGATTGCAGGGTGACGATGGAGTTGACCTGCCAACCCTGGAAAAAGGGCAGCTCATAGGTGAAGGCGGAGCTGAGCCGGTGGGGCACGTCGAAGCTGGAGACGGCGCGTTCGCGGGCAAGGTTGGAGGAGTCGAGGACCTGCTCGGAGGAGTCGCCGGAACCAAAGTCGCTGGAGTTATCGATGGACTTGGAGAAAGTGTAGGAGGCCAGAACACTCAAGCCACGGGCGAAGCGCCGCTCGATTTTAATCTGCCCGCTGTGGTAAGTGGACGAGGCGGAGTTGCGGCTCATGGTGACGGAATCGATGGCCGGATATGGGCGAAGGGGAGCGAGGATGGGCGTGGTGTCCTGGCCGGCGGCGATGGCCTGGGAGAGGCGGGATCGCTGGGCGCTGGTGAGCGAGCGAATGGGGACCTGATTGGCGTTGAGGAACAGGGGCAGGCACAAACCACGGGAGCCGACGTAGGCCACTTCCAGGAGCCAGTCTCCGAGCCGGTGCTGGACGCCGAGGTTGTACTGGGAGGAATAGGGATTGCGGAAGTCGTTGTAATCGACGGCGGCAATGGCGTTGGAAGGCTGGGCCTGGGAGCGCAGATTGAGCAGTGTCTGGGCCGGGCCGGAGGCGGGAAAAGGCAGCGGCGAACGGGTTACGGCGAAGGCGGAGTAGGGGGGATTATTTTCCACCTGCTGGACCGAGTTGGCCTGGAGGAGCGTCTCGTAGAGCATCGAGAAGCCGGCGCGAACGACGGTGGAACCTTTGCCCGAGAGGTCATAGGCGAGGCCGATGCGGGGTGCGAAATTGTTCCGGTCGGGGAGATAGAGGCGATCGAGACCGGCGGCGCCGACGACGAGCAATTCGCCATTTGGCGCCAGATTGGAGAGTTTGCTGTTGACCTCTGTCCAGGGGGCGGCATAGTCGTAGCGGAGGCCGAGATTGAGCGTCAGCTTAGGCGTGGCGCGCCAGCTATCCTGGGCGAAGAAGGCGAAGAGACCCTGGCGGTAGCCGCGGCCGAACTGGCCGACAACGATGGAGGCTTCGTAGGGCTGGCCGAGGAGGAAATCGGCGAACGCGCCGGCGCGTTCGTTGCCGGGGTCCGCAGGGATGATGCCGTTGCGGGAGCCATTGAAGGAAATGGTCCCGCGCTGATTGGAGGCGCCGCGGGTGTTCAGTTGGAACCGGGTGAATTCGGCGCCGAACTTGAAACTGTGACGGCCAGCGAGATAGCTGACGGAATCGGAGAGCATCGTCGTCATTTCGTTCTGTTCGCGATTGAACCAATCGAGGCCGCCGAGTGGTTCGATGACGCCGCCGGCGAAGACGATGGAGGCCATGCCGTTGGCGCCTTCGTTTCCGTTGGGAATGCTGACCGAAGAGGGGGTGGTTCTGTCGCCATTGGCGAGATCGTTCGAATAGCGGTTGATGCCGAAGCGAAATTCGTTGACCAGGCGGGGGCTGAAGGTGCGGAGATAGCCGATGGCGCCGTTGATTGTTTTTTCAGGGTTGGGGAGGTTGAAGCCCGGGATGTAGGGGCCACCGAAGCGGTTGATGATGTAGTCCTGGTCGTTGTTGCCGCGGGAGACGCGGACGGTGAGCATGTCCCGATCGGTGAGGTGGTGATCGGTACGGACGTGGAATTGGGTATCGACGAGGCCGATGGTGAGCGGGGCGTTGTAGTTGAGCTGGCTGGAGAGGTCGCCGTTGGGGGCGGGGTAGAAGGAGAGGAGTTTCTGGCTGATGGGATTGATGCGCCCGGAAAGGTTGAGGGTGCGGGAGAGACCGGCCGCGTCCCGGTAGGAGATGAGGCCGTTGCGTTCGGCTGGGGTGGGGACGCTGACGCGGCGGGTCTCGACGCCTTCGAGGATTCGCATTTGCTCAAAATTACCGAAGAAGAAGTGGCGTTTGGAGAAGATGGGTCCGCCGAGCGAAGCGCCATACTGATTCTGGCGCAGCTTGCCGCGGGGGAGTCCGGCGCGGGTGCCGAAGGTGCTGTTGGCATCGAGAACGTCGTTGCGGAAGAACTCGTAGAGCGCGCCGTGGAGCTGACTGGTTCCACTGCGGGTGACGATGTTGACGGTGGCACCGAGGGTTCCGCCGAACTCGGCTTGCGGGGCGCTGGACTTGAGTTCGAATTCGCGGACGGCTTCGTTGGACGGTTCAAAATTGATGACACCGTACTGGCGGACGTTCATGGGCATGCCGTCGAGGATGAAGTTGTTGGAGCGGGCACGGAGGCCGTTGACGACGAAGGCGCCTTCGAGGTTTTCGCGAGCCTTGCCGTAGCGATTGGCGGCGGTGCTCCAGTTCCAGCCGGCGGCGATGCCGGGGGCGAGCAGCGCCAGGTTTTGCAGCTGGCGTCCGTTGAGCGGGAGTTCCTGGACATTGCGGGTATCGACGACGGTGGCAATGGTGGCCGATTCGGTGGCGGTGTTGAGGGCCGATGCGGACACTTCCAGAGTTTGCTCGACGGGGCCTGGCTTGAGCGCAGCGTCGGAGCGAACCTCTTCACCGACGCGGAGAACGATTCCGGTTTGGCGGAGAGTGGAGAATTGCGGGGCGGAAATAGTGAGTTCGTGGGCACCGCCCTGGAGGCCGATGATCCGGTAGGCGCCGGCGGGATTGGAGATGGTGGATTGTTCGAAGCCTGTGTCCAGGTGGCGGGCACGTACGGTGGCGCCGGGGAGGGAGGCGCCGGTGGAATCGGTGATTGTGCCGACGACGGCGGCTGCGGGGCCTTGCGTCCAGGCGCAGGCGATGAAGAGGAAGACCAGGAGTTGTTTCATGGGGCGCGGCAAGATATGCTTATTGGGGCATATTAGCAGATCTTGTCGCGTTATCGCAGAGTCGCGCCGCGGGGCGTGCGCGGCCGCAGCCACCAACCGGCGGCGATGACGGCGGGAAGGGTGAGAGTGAGCAGCACCACCGAGGCGGCGGCGACGAGGGGCGTGATGGCGAAGCGCAGGTTGGGCCAGATGACGCGAGGGAGCGTTTGGGTATCGCGGGTGGCGAGGAAGAGAGTGACTGTGATTTCGTTCAGCGAAATAACGAGTGAGAAAAGGGTGGCGGCCAGGACGGCGGGCGCGGCCAGGGGGAGGGTGACGAAGCGGAAAACCTGCCAGGAGTTGGCGCCGAGGCCGCGGGCGGCGGCTTCGAGGTTGGGGTCCATCTTTTGCAAAGAAGCGCGGAGAACCAGATAGGCCACGGGAAGAGATAACACCGAATGGGCGAGGGCAAGGCTGAGGGGGTTGCCCCAGAGGGGCGTTAACCGGACTACGGCCAACATGCCGACGGCGAGGGCCACGCCGGGCAGCACCATAGGCAACAGGAGCGCGCTTTCCCAAGCCGTCTTCCACCGGAGGGGACGGCGGACGAGCGCGGCGGCGGTGGCGAGCGCGGTGGCGACGGAGAAGATGGCCGAGAGGGCGGCGATGGCGAGGCTGTTGGCGAGGGCCCGCACCCATACCGGATTGGCGAAGAACTGTTCGTACCATTGCAGTGTGAGGCCATTGCGTGGGAGTTCGAGGTACTGGGAGGTGGTGAAAGAAACCAGGACGGAGAAGACGAGCGGCGTGAGCAACAGGCCCAGCACCGTGTAGGAAAGACTCTTCATGCCAGCCGCCGCCGGAGGAGAGACATGGTGTAGGCGCCGCCGGCGAGGAGGGCGATGAGCACGACGTTGAGGGCGGCGGCGAGAGTCCAGTTGAGGTTCTGGCGGACCTGGCGTTCGACCTCGACGGCGACGGTATAGTGGACCGGTTCGCCAAGCAGGTACGGCCCCAGGAAACCGCTGGCGCTCCAGAGGATGGTAAGAATGGCGGCGGCGGCGACGCCGGGCATGCTGAGGGGAAACGTGACGCGCCAGAAGGCGGCGGCGGGGGAGGCGCCGAGGCCGCGCGCGGCTTCGACGAGGTGGTAGGGGACCGTTTCGAGGGTGGCGGCGATGGTGAGCGCCGCATAGGGAACGAGTAAGAGCACCTCGCCCGCAACGACGGGGAAGAATCCATTGGCTCCGAAGATCATTTTGACGCCGAAGACGAAGACGAGGATGTTGGTGAATTTGGGGAGGGCGATGAGGAGGATGAGGAGAATTTTGCGCTTCGGGGTGGCGCGATAGACGAGGTAGCCGAGCAGGTAGCCGCAGAGGAGAGTGAGCGTGGTGACGGTGAGGGCGAGCAGGGCGGTGAAGGCGAAGAGGCGTTGATAGAAAGGTTCCGTCAGCACGGTGAGAATGCTTTGGAGCGACCAGGTGCCGGGCTGGTAGAATAGCGCGTCGAAGTGTTTTTCGCCGGAGCCTTCGCCGTGAGCGTAGAGGCTCATGCGGAGGACGAAGACGAGCGGCGTGAGGACGCCGGCCAGCCAGAGGAAGAGCGAAGGCAGGAGCAGAAGGCGCCAGGGCCGGGTCATTCGGGCAGTCCGAAGAAGGTGGAGACGAAGGGGGAGGCCGGGCGGAGGCAGAGGTCGATGGCGGTGCCGGTTTGGACGATGCGGCCGGCGTCCATGACGCTGATGCGATCGGCGATGGCGAGGGCTTCTTCCTGATCGTGGGTGACGAGGATGGTGGTGATTTTGAGGCGCTGTTGGAGGGCGCGGAGTTCGTCGCGGGTGCGGAGGCGGACGTTGCGGTCGAGATTGGCGAGCGGTTCGTCGAGCAGGAGAACCGCGGGTTCGATGACCAGGGCGCGGGCGAGGGCGACGCGCTGTTGCTGGCCGCCGGAGAGTTCCGCGGGTTTGCGGTGGCCGATGTCATCGAGCCCGACGAGGGAGAGAATGGCGGCGGCGCGGCGACGGCGTTCGTCTTTGGCGACGCCCCGCATGCGGAGGCCGAACTCCACGTTTTCCGAGGCGTTCATGTGGGGGAACAGGGCGTAGTTCTGGAAGACCATGCCGACGTTGCGGTGCTGCGGGCCGGTATGAGTGACGTCGCGTCCACCGATGCGGAGGAGGCCGGCATCGGGCTGTTCGTAGCCGCCGGCGATGCGGAGCAGCGTTGTTTTTCCGCAGCCTGAGGGGCCGAGCACGGCCAGGAGTTCGCCGGGGCGCACGGCGAGTGAGGCGGCGCGGACGGCGGGTACGGCGCCATAGTTTTTGCTGACTTCGACGAATTCAATCATGCGCGGTTAGACGAGGACTTCCTGGTGCCAGCGGGTGGTCATGTCGTCCCAGTGCTTCAGATAGGCATCGTAGGGATAGTAGTGGAGTGTAGCGAAGTCGGCGGCGGTGTGCGGATTGACGCGGGCCCAGAGCGGATCGCGGCTGGCCTGGGCGGCGGCGACAGCGGGGATGGGGCTGGGGAACCCGGCGGCGGCGTATTCGCGTTGGAAGGCGGGACTGGCGAACTGGTTGATGAATTCATGCGCCAGTTCGGGGTACTTGGTTCCGCGCGGGACGAGCCAGATGGCCTGGAAATGGGCGCGATCAGCAGTGAGGAAGATATCGAGCGAGCGTTGCTGGCGCAAGAGACCAAAGGTATCGACGCTGTGAATGTTGCCGACCTTGACGTTGCCCTGGAGGAGGTTGAAGGCCATGTCGGGCGAGGTGGCCCACCAGTGGGCGACCTTGTGGCGTTGGGAGCGGGCGAAGGCAAAGTTGTCCTGGAAATCTTCGGCGATGGCCTGGGCGGCGCGGCCGGGATAGCGGGCGGCGGCGAAGGTATAGAGCGACATGTAGCTGGAGCTGTAGAGGCCCGGTTGGCGGTCGAGGACTTCGCTCCAGTCGCGCGGGCGGGCGGTGGCGGCGGTGTTGTAGATGCCGGTGTGGAGCGCATCGGGCCAGGTGAGACCCCAGCCTTCTTCGAAGACCCAGTTGCGGAGGGCGCCCGGGTGGAAGAGGCGCGCGTTGGAAATCTTGTTCCAATCGAGTTTTTGAAAGTAGCCGCGGCGAATGACGGCGTAGACCTCGAACGGGGCGACAATCATGACATCGTAGGGGGGCTGCTCCGGGGGCGCGGTCAGCAATTGAGGGATCTCCTCGCCCCAGCCATCATCGAAATGGACGGTGGCGCCGGTGGCCTTTTCAAAGAGCGGCTTGAGTGCGCGGGCGAAGGTTTGGCCCCAGGGACCGGCCCAGGTGAAGACCGAGAGCACCGGCTTGCGAGGGCCGCGGGAACAACCGGCCAGCGCAGCGGAGGCGACCAGAGATCTCCGGGTGCGTTGCATTCAGGTTCAATAGTAGCTTGTAAGAGCGCATGAAAAAACAGATCCGATTGAACGCCCTGGACATGAACTGCGTTGGCGGGTGCCCAGGGCTATGGCTGCATCCGCGAGATAAAACGCTTGGCTACAACACGCTTGCCTACTGGACGGAGCTCGCGCAATTGCTGGAACGCGGGCTGTTCGATTCGCTATTTATCGCCGACATTTTCGGCGTCTATGACGTGTATGGAGGGAATGCGGACGCGGCGTTTCGCAATGCCGTGGAGTTCCCGGTGAACGATCCGTTTCTGCTGGTGCCGGCGATGGCGATGGCCACCGAACACCTGGGATTTGGCATCACGGGCACGGTGACTTACGAGCCGCCGTTCAGCTTTGCGCGGCGGCTATCGACGCTGGATCATCTGACGAACGGCCGGATTGCGTGGAATATTGTGACCGGGTACCTGGACAGCGCGGCGCGGGCATTCGGCATGGCGCAGCAGCCCCGGCACGACGAGCGGTACGTGCTGGCCGAGGAGTTTATGGAGGTGGTTTACAAGCTGTGGGAGGGCAGTTGGGAAGACGATGCGGTGGTGCGGGATAAGGTCAAGGGGATCTTTGCGGATCCCTCGAAGATTCACAAAGTCCAGCATGAGGGGAAATACTTCCGCATGGAGGGCTACCACCTTTGTGAGCCGTCGCCGCAGCGAACGCCGGTCCTGTTTCAGGCGGGGGGGAGTCCGCGGGGCCGGCAGTTTGCGGCGCAGCATGCCGAGTGTGTGTTCATCACCGGAAGCAGTCCACAGGTGGCGGCGAAAATTGTGAGGGATCTGCGGGGGAGGGCGCAGAAACTTGGACGGGATCCGGCGAGCCTATCCATTTTCGCGGCGCTGACGGTGATAGCCGGCGAGACGGATGGAGAGGCGCGGGACAAGCTGGACGACTACCGGAAGTACGTAAGCACGGAGGGGTCTCTGGCGTTGCTGAGCGGATACCTGGGCATCGATTTTGCGTCGAGGAATTTGGATGAGCCGTTGGAGGTTTCCGAGATTAACGCGATTCAGGGTTGCGTGCATGACTTCGCCAACGGCGGACCCGAGCACCGGTATACGCTGCGCGACGCGGCCACGAGCATGGGGGTGTCGGCGCACAAGCCTTTGTTGGCGGGTTCGCCGACAACGGTGGCTGACGGCATGATGGAGTGGGTGGCTGTTAGCGGGATCGACGGGTTCAACGTGGAACATATCGTGTGTCCCGCCGATTTTGAGGCCTTTGTGGACATGGTGGTGCCGGAGCTGCAGGACCGGGGCGTATACAAGACCCGGTACGAGGAGGGTTCCTTGCGCGAGAAGCTCTACGGGAGGGGACGGGGACGGCTGCCGAGGGACCATCCGGGGGCGAGTTACCGGAGGAAACAAGAGTAGGCGCCGGGGCACCTGTTATAATCGGCCCGTACAGCATGACCGGGGAAGATTGCATTGCGGCATTGAAAGCGCTAGGGGAAGAGTCGCGCATGCGTATGTTTCGTCTGCTTTTTAACCAACGGATGAGTGTTTCGACGATTTCCGAGCAGTTAAACCTGCCGCAGTACAACGTATCGAAGCACCTCCGGGTGATGCGTGAGTCCGGGTTGCTAGAGATTGAGAAGCGCGGGCAGCACCGGTTTTACAAAGTGTCGGAGAAGTTTAAAGCGCAATTGGGGCCGAATCCGACGGCAGACCTAGGATGTTGTACGTTTCGGCTGGACAAATTACCACAGTGACCGGTAGCCGGGGCGAAACGAGGGCGACGGAGGGGAAAATCCGGCCGGGCATGCTATTCTGCTGGGATCGCGGCGTTGCAGGAAAACACCGCGCACAGGTACATGATTCGCTTCTTTCGCTCGCTTTGGATTTGGACCGCCAGTGTGTTGCTGGTCGTTTTCTGGTTACCGCTACTGGGCTTGATTTGGCTGTTTGACGAGAAGCCGGAGTTGCGGCGGACGGGGTTCTGGCTGCGGCGGCTGGGACGGATTGTCGGGCGGGTGACGCCGTGGATCATCCACATTGAGGGCCAGGAGAACCTGGACCCGAATCAGGTGTACCTGATTGTGAGCAATCACCAGTCGCTGGCAGATATTCCGCTGATTTGTTACCTGAAAACCGATACCAAGTGGCTGGCGAAGGCGGAGTTATTCAAGGTTCCGCTGTTTGGGCAGATGCTGCAACTGGCCGGGGACGTGGCGGTGGAACGGACGTCGCCGACGCAGGCGGCGCGGGCGTTGTTGCGCTGCGGCAAGTACCTGCGGCAACGATTTTCGGTGGTGTTTTTTCCGGAGGGCGGACGGTCGACGACCGGGGAAGTGCTGCCGTTTAACGAGGGCGCGTTCCAGTTAGCGATCCGGGAACAGGTGCCGGTGCTGCCGCTGGTGGTGGACGGGACGTCGCGGGCGTTGCCGCGGTCGAGCTTCTTTTTTAGTGAGAGTTCGGAGATTTGGCTGAAGGTGCTGCCGCCGGTGCCGGTGGCGGGGCTGGATGTGAAGCGAGGCGGGGCGGCGTTGCGAGACCAGGTGCGGCAGAGAATTGTGGACGAACTGGCGCAGTTGCGGCAGGATCACGCGGTGCTGCGGAACCTATAATTGAGCTATGAGCGACGGTAAGGAAGAACGGGAAGAAGCCAAGGCCCGACTGGAGCAGGAGAAGCGGGAAGGGCGCGTGGCGGAGCGGGAAGACCTGTACGAATGGGAGCCGGAGCGGGAAGACTCTTAGGGGTTTCCGGGCCGGTATGGCATTCCTCGACCACGGACGGGGGGATGCCGTGATTACGGACCGGAAATTCCGGTTACGCCGAAGCCGATCGGGACCCTCCCAACATTCACGGGGGTCGAAGGGTGCATGGAGCGGACTAATTGGTGCCTGGCACCAATTAATTTTGTAAGGGGACCCAGCGGTTTTCGCGGGCGGACTGGAAGACGGCGTCGATGGTGAGCATGTTGCCGCGGGCAAGTTCGAGCGGGACCGGGACGGGTCGTTCGCCGCGGATGGCGGCGGTGAAGGCTTCGCCTTCGATGGTGTATTGATCGCAGGTGTCGAAGGTTTGGAGGCTGATGCCGGAGCCGAAAACGTCGCGGCCGTCGTCCATGAAGACGCGGGTGGGGCGATCGGGCGGGGCGTTGAAGGGGATTTCGATTTCAATGCGGCCGCGGGTGCCGTGGAACTGCATCCGCTGGTAGGGGTTGGTTTGGGTGCTGCAGATGAACTGGCAGTGAACGTCGCCAAAATCGAGGATGGCGCTGGAGAGGCGATCGGTTTGGAACTGCGGATCGCGTTCGATTTGGGCGCAGACGCGGACGGGGTCGCGGCCGGTGACGAAGCGGGAGGTGAAGATGGGGTAGCAGCCGATGTCCATGATGGCGCCGCCGGCGGCATCGGCTTTGTTGCGGATGTTGGCGGGGTCGGTATTGGTGTAGCTGAAGAAGCCTTGGATGGCGCGGAGTTGGCCGATTTTGCCTTCGTCGATGGCGGCTTTCACCCAGAGCCATTGGGGGTGGGTGGCGACCATGAAGGCTTCGCCAATTTTGACATTGGCTTCGTCACGGGCGGCGATGAGGGCATCGACTTCGGCGATGCTGACGCCGAGGGGTTTTTCGCAGAGGACGTGTTTGCCGGCGCGGGCGGCGCGGATGGACCATTCGACGTGGAGGTGGTTGGGGAGGGGGTTGTAGATGACGTCGATGGTGGGGTCGGCGAGGAGTTCGTCGTAGGAGCCGTAGGCGGTGGGGATGCCGAAGGTGGCGGCGTGGGCCTGGGCGGCGGCGAGATCGCGGGAGCAGATGGCGGCGACTTCGAGCGATTCGGCGCGGAGGAGAGCCGGGATGACCTTGGTTCGAGCGAACTTGGAGGAGCTCAAGATACCCCAACGGAGACGAGTGGACATGACCAACAGCATGGCAGATTCCGCTGGAATTTGAAAAAATTTAGCGGCGAAAAGGGATTTACGGCCGGACGACGCGGAACTCGGACTGCAGCCGTTCAACTTCCTTTTCAGGAATCAGCTTACTGAGGTTCTGCTGGAGCGCGAGGCGGTGGGAGGCATCGGTAAAGGCGACCGACATTGTGATCTTGGGATTCCGGAGGCCGGGCTTGAATTCGTACGTTAGATAGCCCTGCATTTGCAGGCTTTCGTAGACCTGGGCGTGAAGATCTCCGTTGACGATGCTGAGGCCGGGAATGAAGTTGAACGAGGATTGCTGTTGGGAGAGGACAGACCGGGCCAGGAATCCGGTTAATTTCTCTGAAGAGGGCGCTTTGCCGAGGATGCGGCGCGGATCGCTCTCCGGCATTGGATTGGCGCCATCGACGCGGGCGGGATCAAAAGCAATGATCACAGCCTGATCGGCACCGAGCCGGTAGCCGCCGGCGACAATTTCGTTCGCGCCGTCGGCATCGGCGTCGAACAACTGCAGGGAATTGAGGTGGCCGGAGTGCCAATACTGGCCGCGCCGTTTACCGTGGCTATCGACGACGACGAGCGTGGAGGCGAAGCCGGCGACGTTTACGAACGCGGCGGCGACCCATTTGGTGCCGTCTCGTTCGGGGGACTCGAACAGGAGGAAGTGGCGAACGACGTAAGGCGCGCCAAACTCTTTTCCGCCGGCAGTTTTGACGCGGTCGTCCAGATGGAGGAGCCAGCGCAGTTTGCCGTCGGCGGAGAAACAGTGAACGTCCCAGCCGAGGGTGTCGCGTTGGACGTGCTGCCAGACGCCGATGGTTTCGAGGGTGCCGCCGTGGTCGATGTCGGCGAGGGTATGGGTCAGGCCCGGGGGTTCTCCGGTGGCAAATAGAGGGTGGGGGAACTGGTGGCGCCAGACGGGACGGCCGGCGGCATCCCGAACGGTGAGGACCGCCGCATCCAACAGGACGCTGGCTGGGGCCCCCGGGAGTTGGCGAATGAGGTAGACGGCCGCCGAGGCGAGAACCACGAGGAGCAGGCCGCTGGAAACCGCGAACCCGATTTGGAGGATCCGGACGTTCATCCACCAGGGACTGGCTTTGGCGTTTTCCGCCTGCCAGTGGAGGAGATCGGAGAGGGGGATGGAAACTCTTCCGGCTAAGCGACGGACCGGCAGGCCCAGTTCGGTCTCGTAGCGCTGCGCCATTTTGACGCTTACCTGGAGTTGGGCGGCGATCTCTTTCCATGACGTCAAAACGGCCTTGTCGTCTTCAGCCGGCTTCGGCTGGCGATCCGTTTCGCTCAATGGCATCTGAAATATGCGGCCATTATGTCATTAACAGGAGCGACAACGTGCGAAAACGCGTCATGTCGCAGCGAAGGGCGGCGACTTCGCGCCGTTTCCCTTGGGAAACGGTCGTTTCGGCGGTAGGGTTAGGATGCGACGGTAAAACTGAAAGTCTTCCGCGCTCTCTTGGCAAGTGCGGCCGGGTGCTGACGTTGCCGTCGCAATTTCTTTCATTCATTTGCGGCCGTCGCCGTTGACGAGAGATTTGGCGGCTGGGAAAAAGAATAGCGCCGGGCCTTTTTCACATGCATCCTGTTGCATATGAGGAATCTCGTCATCGTGTTGGGCGACCAGCTCAACGACGATTCGGCGGTCTACGACGGATTCGAACGCAGTAAAGATGCAGTTTGGATGGCGGAGGTAGCCGAGGAGTCGACCCATGTGTGGTCACACAAGGCGCGGATCACGCTGTTCCTGAGTGCGATGCGGCACTACGAACAGCGGACGACACAGCGGGGGTACTGTGTGGCGTATCGCCGGTTGGACGACCGGACGAATACCCATTCGCTGCGGCAGGAGTTGCTGCGGTCGATTGCGCAGTTTAAGCCGACGGGGCTGGTGGTGGTGGAACCGGGCGATTGGCGGGTACGGGAGCAGTTGGAGTTGGCCGCGAAGGAGGCTGGCGTTGCGTTGGAGATCCGGCCGGACCGGCATTTCCTGTCCAGCGTGGACGACTTTCGGCGGCATGCCGAGGGCCGGAAGCAGTTGCGGATGGAGTATTTCTACCGCGAGATGCGGAAGCGGTATGGGGTCTTGATGGATGGCGCGCTGCCGGCGGGCGGTGAGTGGAATCTGGATAAAGAGAACCGGGAGAGTTTTGGGAGCGAGGGACCGGTGGGGGTGCCTGCGCCGCTGGAATTCAAACCGGACCGGATCACGCGTGAAGTGATGGACCTGGTGGCCGACCGGTTTGGGCGGCATCCTGGGTCGATGATGGGATTTGACTGGCCGGTGACGCCGGAGGAGGCCGAGCAGGCGTTGGCGGACTTTATTGAACACCGGTTGCCGTGGTTTGGGGCCTACCAAGACGCAATGTGGATGGATGAGCCGTGGTTATTCCATTCGCGGCTGGCGGCGGCGATGAATTTGAAGTTGTTGGACCCGCGGAAGGTGATTGCGGAGGCGGAGGCGGCTTATCGGTCGGGCGCGGCGCCGTTGGCGGCCGTTGAGGGCTTCATCCGGCAAATATTGGGTTGGCGCGAGTATGTGCGCGGGATTTACTGGACGCAGATGCCGGGATATTTGGAGCGCAACGAATTGGGCGCGACGGCTTCCCTGCCCCGGTTCTTCTGGACGGGCAAGACGGAGATGAATTGCCTGCGGCAAGTGATCACGCAGACGCTCGATTTCGGGTACGCGCACCACATTCAGCGGTTGATGGTGACGGGGCTGTATTGCCTGCTGGCGGGGATTGACCCGAAGCAGGTGCACGAGTGGTATCTGGCGGTTTATGTGGACGCTGTCGAGTGGGTGGAGCTGCCGAACACGTTGGGGATGAGCCAGTATGCCGATGGGGGCGTGATGGCGTCGAAGCCCTATGTGGCGAGCGGGAAGTACATCAACCGGATGTCGAATTATTGCAAGGGATGCCAGTACAAACCGGATTCGTGCCCGATGACGGAGATGTACTGGTCGTTTTTGGAGAAGCATCAGGAGAAGCTGGCGAAGAACCCGCGGATGCTGATGCAGATTAAGAACCTGAAGGGACGAGATGCGAATTCTGCTGTACAGCGGTAAGGGTGGCGTTGGGAAGACGAGCGTGGCGGCGGCGACGGGGCTGCAACTGGCGAAACAGGGACTGCGCACGCTGGTGATGAGCGTGGATCCGGCCCACAGCCTGGCCGATTCGTTTGCGCTCAAAACGAGCCTGTTCGACGCGGCGACGGCCGATCCGATGCAGGTGGTTCCGAACCTGGATATTCAGGAAGTGAATATTCAACTGGAGATCAAGCGTCATTGGCGGGAGATTTCGGGCTACATCACCACCGTGCTGCGGACGAGCGGCCTGGGCGATGTGGAGGCCGAGGAGATGGCGATTCTTCCCGGCATGGAAGAGCTGTCGGCCATGATGTACGTGAACCAGTACCGGAAGTCGGGCGCCTACGATGTGATCGTGCTGGACTGCGCGCCGACGGCGGAATCGTTGCGTTTTATTTCGATGCCGACCACGCTCGACTGGTACATGAAGCACGTGTTCCCGATGGAGCGGAAGGTGTTCAACGCGGTGCGGCCGCTGGCGAACCGGATGTCGCCGGTGGAGTTGCCGTCGGACTCGTATTTCGCCAATATCAAAGACCTTTTCGAGAAGATCGAAGGGATCGACACGATTCTGGAGGACCCGCAGTTGACCAGCGTGCGGCTGGTTTCGAACCCGGAGCGGATGGTACTGCGGGAGACGCAGCGGGCGTTTGTGTACTTCTCCCTTCACGGGTTGACGGTGGACACGATCGTGGTGAACCGCGTGCTGCCGGCGGAGGCGAACGACTCGTATTTCGGCAAGTGGCGCGAGGCGCAGCAGGAAATTCTGGGCGAGGTGGAGACCTACTTCAACCCGGTGCCGGTGCGGCGAGTGCCGATGTTCCAGGAAGAGGTGATGGGGGTGGAGCGGCTGGAGAAGTTGGCTTCGGTGTTGTATGCGGCGGATGAGAATCCGGCGCTGGTGACGCGGAGCGAGCGGCCGTATTCGTTTGGCCGGGCAGATGGGGCGTACCAAGTGAGGGTAGCGATGCCATTCGCGGCCAAGGGGGAAGTGAAGTTGTTCAAGAAGGGTGATGAGTTGGTGATTGAAGTGGGCACTTTGCGACGGCATGTGGGGTTGCCGACGTCGATGGCGGCGTTGCAACCACAGCGTGCTACATTCGAGGGGCAGACGTTGGTGGTGACACTGCGGGAGGTTGCGTGAGCGAGAAGAATTGCAATTGCGGATGCATGGGCGTTGGCCCGATTGTGACGGAGTTTGCTAAGAAACTGGGGCCGTCCGAGGAAGTGACGCAGCATTTCAAGGCCGCGCGGCTGGAGATTTTGAAGGGGCTGCGAGCGATGCTGGACGAGCAGATTGCCGGGATGAGCGAAGCGCCCAAGCAGGGGACAAAGTTCACGGTGGAGTAGCACGGCGGGGGCGGGAGCCGTCATAATAGCGGGTTCATGTCCAAGATAGATCCCACCAAGCTACGCAGCTACACCTGGTTCAACGGCAAAGAATATTACAACTTTTCGCGGCGCGCGAATTTGCGCTCGATGGGCTTCAGCCGCGAGATTTTCTTCGGCAAGCCGGTGATCGGGATTTGCAACTCCTTTAGCGAGTTGAACAACTGCAACGCGCATTTGCGCGGGTTGGCCGAGGCTGTGAAGCGGGGCGTGTGGGAGGCGGGCGGGTTCCCGGTGGAGTTCCCGGTAATATCCCTCGGCGAGCAGTACATGAAGCCGACGACGATGCTGTTCCGCAACCTGATGGCGATGGATGTGGAGGAGTCGATCCGCGCCAATCCGGTGGACGCGGTGGTGCTGTTGTGCGGGTGTGACAAGACGACGCCGGCGATGCTGATGGGCGCGGCTTCGGCCGATGTGCCGGCCATCGTGGTGACGGGTGGGCCGACGCTTTCGGGCAACTATAAAAACACGCCGTTTGGGACGGGGACCGACGGGCGGAAGATTTTCGACCTGCACCGGATTGGGCAGATTGGCGCCGAGGAGTTGCAGGAGATTGAGGGCTGCATGGTACGCAGCGCGGGGCACTGCACGGTGATGGGAACGGCGTCGACAATGGCGTCAATGGCCGAGGCGCTTGGCATGACGCTTCCGCAAAATGCGGCGATTCCGGCAGTGGATTCGCGGCGCGCGGCGCTGGCGGAGCAGAGCGGGAAGCGGGCGGTGGAGATGGTGGCCGAGGATATGCGGCCGTCAAAGGTGATGACGCGACAGGCGTTTGAGAACGCGATCGCAGTGGATATGGCCATTGGCGGATCGACCAACGCGGTGGTGCATTTGCTGGCGATCGCGGGGCGGTTGGGGTTGGATTTGGTGTTGGACGATTTTGATCATGTGTCGCGGCGGACACCGTTCCTGGTGAACGTGCGTCCGAGCGGTGAGCACCTGATGGAGGACTTCTTCTACGCGGGCGGGTTGCCGGCGGTGATGCGCGAGTTGTTGCCGTTGTTGAACCGGGACTGCATCACGGTGAACGGGAAGACGGTGGCGGAGAATGTTGCCGATGCGCCGTGCCACAACCGCGACGTGATTCGGGCGATGGATGCGCCGTTGCATCCGGAGGGTGGGACGGTGGTATTGCGCGGAAATCTGGCGCCGGATGGGGCCGTTTTCAAACAGACGGCGGCGTCGCCGGAGTTTTGTAAACATACGGGACCGGCGTTTGTGTTTGAGACCTACCAGGAGATGCACGACACGATCGATTCGATGGATCTGCCGGTGGATGCGAACACGGTGCTAGTGATGAAAAACGGCGGGCCGAAGGGTGCGCCGGGGTTCCCGGAGTGGGGCCATATTCCGATGCCGAAAGTGCTGCTGGCGCAGGGTGTGAAAGACTGCGTGCGGATTTCGGACGCGCGGATGAGCGGGACGAGTTTCGGGACGGTGGTGCTGCATGTGTCGCCGGAGTCGGCGATTGGCGGGCCGTTGAGCATTGTGGAGACGGGCGATACGATTACGCTGGACGTGGAGGCGCGCGAGTTGCGGCTGCATGTGGATGACGCCGAGATTGCGCGGCGATTGGCGGTGCGGCCGTTGCCTCCGCCGGCGTACGATCGCGGGTATGGGAAGTTGTTTTTGGACCATGTGACGCAGGCGCACCTGGGCTGTGATTTTGACTTTTTGCACGCCGTGAAGCCGAAGGAATGAACAAGCGCTGGAGCACGCCGGTCTTTTTCGCGGTCGTCGTTTGGCTGTTCTACGTGGCGAGTAAAGGAGCCTATAAGGGCTTCTTTTCGGCCGATGATTTGGATAACCTGGCGTGGACGCGGCATGCGGAGTTGCAGAGCTTTTTTGTCGGGCTGGTGACGCCGCAGTTCTATGCGTCGAACTTTCGGCCGATTGGGCATTTCTATTTCTGGGCGCTGGGACATCTGGCGGGGCTCGATTTCCGGCCGTATGTGGCGGTGCTGCATGTGCTGCATCTGGTGAACCTGGGGCTGCTGTGGACGCTGTTGGGGCGGCTGCGGTTTGACTGGGCGGCGCGGGCAGTTGGGGTGTTGTTTTTTGCATTTCACATGGCGGTTTTTGACGCCTATTGGAAGCCGATGTATGTGTTTGATGTGCTGTGCGCGGTGTTCTCGTTGCTGTCGGTTTTGTTGTGGATCGACAAACGGCGGTGGATGAGTTTGCTGTGTTTCTGGCTGGCGTATAAATCGAAAGAACTGGCGGTAGCGGTGCCGGTGATTTTGGTTCTTTATGAGTATTTGCTGGGGTCTTTGGTGTGGCGCCAGTTGGGGTGGCATTTGGCGGGTGGGGCATGGTTCGTGGTGCAGGCGTTGTTTTCGCAGGGCGGACGGGGCGGGGATTATGGGTTGCGGCTGACGCCGTTGACACTGTGGAACACGTTGGATTATTACGCTTCGCAGGTGCTGCTGGTGCGGCATGCGGGGTTTGGGTTGGCGCTGTTGCCGGTGTGGGTGCGGGACCGGCGGCTGTGGTGGGGATTGCTGGCGGGGGCGCTGTGGCTGGGTCCGATGTTACTGGTGCCGGGGCGGTTGTTTGGGGCTTATTTGTATTTGCCGTTGGCGGGGTTGGCTGTACCGGTGGCGGCGTTGTGCGAGCGGTTCGGGTGGAAGTGGCTGGCGGCTCCGTTGGCGGTTTGGTTGGTGTTTAACTATGCCGAGATGCGGGAGAAGCGGCGGGCCGTTTTGGCGGAGGCCGAGGAGACGACGGCGTATGTGTATTCGCTGGCGGATTTGGCGAAGAACGGGAAGGACGTCGATACGGTTCTGATTGATAGCGCGCCGGCGGGGCTGCGGCGCTGGGGCGTGGAGGGGGCGTTGCGGTATACGTTTGACCGGGACGATTTGGAGTTGATTTATTTGGAGGATGTGGATCATAAGGAACCGCGGGCGGAGGCGACGCTGGCGATGTTGAGCTGGGACGGGCCGTTGAAGAAGTTGTATACGTTGCGGCGGACGGCGGCGCTGGGGGATGCGGCGTATGTGGAGATGACGCGGTTGACGCCGGTGTGGCAGTTGAAGCGCGGGTGGTATCAGCGCGAGGGGAACTACCGTTGGACGATGCCGCGGGCGACGGCGCAGGTGCGGCGGCCGGCGGGGGCGCGGGAGTTTCAGGTGACGGTAAATATTGGGCCGGATTATATTCGAGCGGTGGGGCAGTCGACGCTGGCGGTGAAGGTGGGGGGCGTGGAGTTGGGGTCGCGGACGTTTACGCAGAACGGGTGGATGACGGAGAAGTTCGCGCTGGAGGCAGGGGCGGAGGGGAACGTGGACGTGGAGTTTACGGTGACGCCGCCGTTCCGGCCGAAGAACGGGGATCCGCGGCCGTTGGGGATTCCGGTGGCGGCGTTCGGGTTCCGGTAGGGCGAAATTAATTGTGTGTGACACGGTTTTCTCGCGAGCTCGGCGGGGTGGCTGGTCCGTAATCCGTTGAGGAATCAGGCATTCGCAACGGAGCGGGCGGGCGTGTGACCCAAAGATTAAATGGTGTGTGACACGGTTTAATGTTTATACACTGGGGGTATGCGAGTTTTGTTGCTGACGATCATGACGGGCCTGCTGCTGCTGGCCGAAAGCGCCTCCGGCGTGAAGTGGAAGATGCCGGCCAGTTGGAAGGCGCAGGGGGAGCGGCCCATGCGCGTGGCCACCTATACGATTCCGGCCTCGGCGGGCGACAAGGACCCGGGGGAGTTGGCGATCTTCTATTTCGGGCCTGGGCAGGGCGGCGGCGTGCAAGCCAATATCGACCGGTGGGAAGGGCAGATTTCCCAGAAGACCGGGCCGGCTAAGACCGCGAAGATGACCGTTGCCGGAATGCCGGTGACGTCGGTGGACGTGTCGGGCACCTATGCGGTGTCGGCTGGGCCGATGGCTGCTTCGGCGGTGAACAAGCCCGGTTATCGCATGTTGGGGTACATTGTGGAAGCGCCGAAGGGCGCCGTGTTCTTCAAGCTGACCGGTCCGGCGAAGACCGTTAGCGCCAATGAAGCGGCGTACCTGGGCATGATCAAAGAGATTGTGAAGGAGTAGGTTTCCATGCTGACACGGCGAGGCTTTGCAGGACTGGTATCGAGCGCGGCAATGGCCGCCGAATGGCCACAATGGCGGGGCCTCGCGCGTGACGGGCGTTCCGGAGAGACGGGACTGTTAAAGAAATGGCCGGCGGGCGGGCCGCCGGTGTTGTGGAAGATCGATAACCTGGGCGAAGGGTATTCGTCGTTTTCGATTGCCAATGGGAAGTTGTTCACACAGAGCCAGAAGCAGGGTGGGCAGTGGATCACGGCGCTGGACGCGGCAACGGGGAAGACCGTTTGGGAAGTGGCGGCGGGCGAATCGTTCCCGCAGGACCGGGGTCCGGGGCCGCGCGGCACACCGACCGTGGATGGCGAAACGATCTATTCGCTTTCCGCCGATGGGACTTTGTTATCGCTGGCGGCGGCGACGGGGAAGAAGAACTGGGAAAAGAATATTCTGCGCGAGTTCGGCGGGTCGCAGATTCATTGGGGGTTGAGCGAATCGCCGCTAGTGGACGGGACGCGGCTGATTGTTACGCCGGGCGGAAAAGAAAAGGCCATTGTCGCGTTGGACAAGAAGACAGGCCGGGCGTTGTGGAGCGCGGGCGACGACGCGGCGGGTTATAGTTCGGCGATCGCCTTTGACTTCGGCGGGCAGCGCCATGTGGTGGCGTTTACGGCGCATGGGGCGATGGGCGTGAATGCGGCCAACGGCTGGGTGCAGTGGAAGTATGCGAAAGTCTCCAACCGCACGGCCAATATCGCCACGCCGTTGTATCACGACGGCCATGTGTTTTTGAGCTCCGACTATGGCACCGGCTGCGCGCTGTTGAAACTGGCCGCGGCGGGCGACCGGGTGAACGCGACCGAGGTCTACTTCAACCAGGAGATGAAGAATCACTACTGCTCCAGCGTGCTGCAGGACAAGCATCTGTACGGGTTTTCGAGCGGCATTCTGACGTCGATGGATTTCCTCTCCGGCGAGGTGGCGTGGAAGGACCGGAGCGTAGGGAAGGGGCAGTTGATCCTGGCCGAAGGGCTGCTGTATTTGCAGGGAGAATCGGGCGTGGTGGCGTTGGCCGAGGCCACACCCACAGCGTACAAAGAGATCTCACGGTTTGAGTTCGGACGCGGGCAGTACCCGTTATGGACACTGCCCGTGATTGCCGGCGGACGGCTGTATTTGCGGGACCAGAGTAAGCTGGCCTGCTACAAGATCTCGGCCTAGAAGTAGCCCTCGCGCTTGCGATCTTCCATGGAGGAATCCGAACGAAGATCGTCGGCGCGAGCGCCGCGTTCGCTGGCGCGGCTGGTGACGAGTTCGTCGATGATCTCGTCGATATTGGCGGCCGGCGAGAGGACAGCGCCGGTACAGGTCATGTCGCCGATGGTGCGGAAGCGGACGTTGAGGGTGCAGGGCTGATCGGCCGGATCGGGCACCAGGAACTCGTTCTGCGCCAGGTAGAGCGGGCCGCGGCGGATGCAGTCCCGCGTGTGGGAGAAGTAGAGCGACGGGAGCGGCAGCTTTTCGCGGCGGAGGTAGAGCCACACGTCGAGTTCCGTCCAATTGCTGAGCGGGAAGACGCGGAGGTGTTCGCCTGAGTCGATGCGGGCGTTGAAGAGGGACCATAGTTCGGGCCGTTGGGCGCGGGGTTCCCAGGACCCGAACTTGTCGCGGACGGAGAAGAAGCGCTCTTTGGCGCGCGCCTTTTCCTCGTCGCGGCGGGCGCCACCGAGAGCGACGTCGAACTTGTGTTCGTGAATGGCATCGACAAGGGTGCCGCTCTGGAGGGCGTTGCGGCCGGTGGGGGAGTCCTTCTTCTCCTGGACGCGCCCCTGGCGGATGGACTCTTCGACGGTACGAATGATGAGACGTTCGCGCACGAAGCTGTCGCGGAAGATGAGCGTCTCCGGGAAGTTATGGCCGGTATCGATGTGAAGGAACGGGAAGGGCACGGGCGCGGGCCAGAAGGCTTTGCGGGCGAGGTGGGCAAGGACAATGGAGTCCTTGCCACCGGAGAACATCAGCACGGGCCGTTCGCACTCCGCGGCCACTTCGCGGATGACGTGGATGGCTTCGGCTTCGAGAGAGGAGAGGTGCGTGAGGCGCATGTTTATTGCCCCTGTCCGAGCGAGTAGCCCGGCTTGCCGTCGAACGTGCAGAGGTTCTCGGTCTTGATGAAATCGAAGCCGGCGGAGGCGACGCGCTCGAGAAGTTGGAGGATATCGGCGTGGGAGACGGCGGCGCCATTCTGGAATCGGCAGCGCCAGTGGTCCGTGCAGAAGGTCTCCGGGAAGCCTTGCGGCCAGACTTTCACGCCACGATTGGTGATCATGGTGAGCGGGAGGTGCGGGGTGCCGGTGGGCTGGAGTTTTTCGGCCAGTTCGGCGGGCGCGCCGCCGGTCCATTGCAGGAAGACGTCGACGCCGACGATCTCCTTTTTGGCGGGCTGGCGGACGGAGGCGGACGTGGCCACGGCGGCGACGGGTTGGTAATGGACCGGCGTTAACTGTTGTGGCAACTGGCCAAGGCGCGCGATGACGGCGTCGGCGAACTCCTCGGTGGTGACGCGGGATTTGCTCTGTTCGGGCGTGAAGATATCGCCGGTGTGGACCCCGTCTTCAAGGGTGCGAAGGAGCGCGTTGTGGACATTGGTGGCGACCTCGCACTGGCCGAGGTGGACGAGCATCATAACGCCGGCGTGGAGGAGCCCGGAAGGGTTGGCGATGCCCTTGCCGGCCAGATCAGGCGCGGAGCCGTGGATGGCTTCGAACATGGCGATGCGGTCGCCGATGTTGGCCGAACCGGCGAGGCCGACGGAGCCGGCCACCTGGGCGGCGATGTCGGAGATGATGTCACCGTAGAGATTGAGCGTGACGATGACGTCGAAGTCGTTGGGACGGTCGGCAAGGTACGCGGCGCCGATGTCGATGATGCGGTGTTCGCGGATGAGTTCGGGATATTCGGCGCCGATCTCATCGAAGATCTGATGGAAGAGACCGTCGGTCATCTTCATGATGTTGTCTTTGGTGAAGCAGGTGACCTTTTTGCGGCCGTTGCGCCGGGCGTATTCGAAGGCGTAGCGGATGACTTTCTCCGAACCCGGGCGGGTGATGAGCTTCAGGCACTGATAGACCTGATCGGTCTGGCGGTGCTCGATACCGGCGTAGAGATCCTCTTCGTTTTCGCGCACGATGACCACGTCGATACCGGGGAAACGGGTGTGGACGAACGGGTGGTAGGAGACGGTGGGACGGACGTTGGCATAGAGGCCAAGCGTCTTGCGGACGGTGACGTTGATGCTCTTGAACCCGCCGCCCTGCGGGGTGGTGATGGGCGCTTTGTAGAAGACGCCGGTGCGGCGGAGGGAGTCCCAGGAGGAGGCCTCGATGCCGGAGCTGACGCCGCGGCGATAGACGCTTTCGCCGATTTCGATGGTTTCGATTTCGAGTTGGGCACCGGCGGCGCGGAGGATGCGGAGAGAGGCGGCCATGATCTCCGGGCCGATGCCGTCGCCGTGGGCGACCGTGATTGCTTGTGCTTTATGTGTCACGACTTCCAAGATACGTCTTTTGTGTCGTGCTTTTCAATACGTCTTTCAGGGAGCGTAAGATAAAAACCATGCCCGCCGAACGATGGACCTTTCTGACCAACTACGGACACGTGCTGCTGTGCATCGCAGCGGACCCGGAGATCCGGTTGCGGGACGTGGCGGCGCGGGTGGGGATCACGGAACGGGCGGCGCAGCGGATTGTAGCCGACCTGATTGAGGGCGGGTATCTGGAGTCGGAAAAAGTGGGGCGGCGGAACCAGTACCGGGTGAACGGCGCATTGCCGTTGCGGCATCCGATTGAAGAACAGAGCCAGGTGGCGGCGCTGCTGTCGCTGATTCAGGCGCCTAAGACGCGGGGCGCTAGGCGCGGGTGACGTGGGCGGGCGTGATTTCGGAAAGCGAGCGGGCGCCGCATTGCTGCATGGCGACCTGGAATTCACTACGAAGAATATCGAGCACGGCTTCGACGCCGGGCTGGCCGAAGGCCCCGAGACCCCATAAATAGGGCCTGCCGACGCCGACGGCGGTGGCGCCGAGGGCGATGGCCTTCAAGATATCTGTGCCGCGGCGGACGCCGCCATCGACCATCACGGGCATCCGGCCACGAACGGCGTCGACGACTTCGGGGAGGCAATCGATAGAGGCGCGCCCGCTGTCCTCGGCGCGGCCACCGTGGTTGGAAACGATCAGTCCATCAATACCCTCTTCGACTGCGATGCGGGCGTCTTCGTGGGTACCGATGCCTTTCAGCACGATCTTCATTTTCGTGATGGAGCGGATGCGGCGGACGGAGGCCCAGTTGAAGTAGGGGCTGCGGACGTCGAGTGTAGAGGGGTCGATCCCGTCGAAGGAGGGCTTGCGGCCGGAGAACGTTGGGCGCGGATGGCAGGCGGCGCAGTTGCGGGAATCTTCCGCAATGGCGCGGGTGGCGGTTTCCGATTTGCGACCGACGACGAGATCGACGGTGATGACGAGGACGGGGCAACCGGCGGCTTCGGCGCGGCGGACAATGCGTTCGCCGACTTCGATTTTGGAGGTGGGATAGAGCTGTTGCCAAATGGGACGGCCGGCGGCTTTGGTGGTGTCTTCGACTGATGTCGTGGCCACGGTGGAAAGTATCTGGAGCGTATGGCGCGAGTTGCCGGCGCGGGCGACGGCGGTTTCGCCATCGGGATGGAAAGCTTTGTGGCTGCCGCAGGGGCAGATGAATATTGGCGTGGGCCAATGGGTGCCGAAGAGCGTCGTGGACATGTCGACGCGGGTGACGTCGATCAGGCGGCGGGGGCGGAGTTGGAGGCGAGCGAAGGCTTCAGTATTGGCGCGGACGGTGCGGTCGTCATCGACGCCGGTGGCGATGTAGCCGAAGTGGGCTGGGGGAATATTCTTGCGGGCGACGGCTTCGAAATCGCGGACGTTTAGGGCTTGCGCGGGGCTGGTGATGAGCGGGGCTTCGGCGGAGAACAGCGGGCTGGCGGCGAGGAACTGGAGAAATCGGCGGCGGGCGGTGCGGGTGTTCATCGGCGTTCCGATGAGAATAGCACTACCAGCGGGGATGGTCGGCACCCTGGTTGTTGGCACCGCGGTTGAGGAAGCGGGCATTAGCGCCGTTGGCGTCCATGATCCAGATGGCGGGGTTTTCACCGGTGGCGGCGCGGCAGAAGAGGACCCGGTCGCCGATGGCGGAGGGGGACATGCGGAAGTCCCAGTTGTTTTCGCGGAAAGGTGTGAGGGCGAGTTTTTCGCCGGTTTTGGGATCGATTTGCGTGATGCGCGTGCCGCCTCTGGCGGCGGCGGGTTTGTAGTCGCGATTGAAGTGATCGGTATCGGGTCGCTGGGATTGGAACTCCCACGGAGTCTTCGCGCCCGGGCTGCGTTCGGCAAAGAGGATGCCGTGGCGGGTCCATTGGGGCATGTTGGAACCGCCGCCAGGATTGGACGGGGCGCCATACGTCGCGCCGAACCAGGCGGCGTTGCCGGTGGTGAGAGCGCGGTTGGCGGAGCCGTCGGGTCGGCCGATCCAGAGGTCGGACCAGTCGTGGGCGGGGTCGATTTTGGGCGTGCAGATTTGATAGAGAACCCATTCGCCATCGGGGGACCATGTGGTGCCGAACATGAGCTTGCCTTTGGCGCCGTTGACCTCCTGGCGGTTGGAGCCATCGGCATTTATCGTCGCGATGCGGTAGTTGGCGTGGTAGGCAAACTGGCGGCCATCGGGGGAGAGGCTGACGCCGTAGACGAACTCATCCGGCGCGGAGACAGGTTGGGGATTGCGGCCGTCGAGATCTATCACGTAGAGGCGCTGTTTACCGTTGCTGTTGACGGTGACGGCGAGGCGGTCTTCACCAGGCATAAGCAGGCAGGGGGCGATGAAATTGCTGAGTCGCTCCTTTGTCGCGAGCTCTTCGCGGCGGCCGGTTTCCATATCGTAGAGCCAGAGGTGCGTCTTGCTTTTCGGGTAGTATTCGTCGAAGGTTTTGGTGCGCCAGCCGGGGATGAGTTCGAGCGACATGAGGATGGCGCGGCGGCCGTCGCGGAAGAAGCAGTAGGGCAGCCAGCCGATGTGATCGGGCTCATGGAAATCGAGGATTTCTAGACCCGAGCCATCGGCACGCTGGACGCCGAGGCGGCTGCCGACGCCGCGGACGCCCTCGCTGCCGCGGGCGGTGAAGAAGAACTTCGGAGCGGGCGGGGCGAGGGCGGCGGCGAGCAGGGCGCGGCGGGAGAGCATCCCGCTAGTGTAGGAATATTTGCGGTCCGGCGGGGCCGAGGTAGCGTTCCAGTTGTTTGCGCGGGGCCTGGCGGAGGTCGACGGTGATGAGGCCGTCGACAGTGTTGGAGAAGGCCGGATCGACGTGGAACGCGGCGAATTTACCTCCGAGTTTCAGGTAGTGTTTGACGAGGATGGGGATGCCTTTGCCGGGGCCGTCGATGTCGGTTACGAGGGCGTCGAGCTCGTCGATATCGTAGGCGATGACCGGTTTTTGCAGGGTGACGAACGGGAGGCGCGGCTTTGCGAAAGGGGCCAGATCGTCGCGCCAGGCGAGGCGGCGGAGGCCGGCGACGAGGCTGGCGCGGGCGAGCGGAGAGTAGGCGTTGCTGATGCTGACCGGGCCGTAGAGCGTGGCGTATTGCGGGTTCGCCGCGACGTAGGCGCCGATGGCTTTCCAGAGCAGGAGCAGCGATTCGAAGTGGCGCTGGTAGGGGGCGGTGATGAACGACCGGCCCAGTTCGATAGCAGGGCCGAGGCGCTGGTGGAACTGGGGCGCGAGGCGGAAGAGCGTGTTGAGATAGCCATCGGCGGCAGTGTGAAAACGATAGCCGCCGGCGATGGTTTGGGCCGCTGGATCCCATAGGACGAGTTGTTGATAAGAGGCGTCGAAGCGGTCGAGATCGCAGGGCTTGCCGGTGCCTTCGCCCACGGTGCGGAAAGTGAGTTCGCGCTGGCGTCCGATTTCACGGAGGACGTGAGGGGCCTCGTGCATTTGCAGACGCCAGACTTCGAGGGCAGCGCCGCGGGCGAGTCGGCGTTCCGGTGGAAGCGCGGCGATTTCGGCGGCGAGTTGCGTGGCCGCGGCCGGGGCTGCGATGGCACGCTGCGGCTGCAAGCGGAAGGCGGGCAGACGCCGTTGCGGACGCATGGACTCACAACGTGTGCGGAGATAGGCGGTGGCGGTGTCGCCGCGACGTTCGACCCAGTTGGACGGGGCGGCGTGGCCGATGCGGACCTGCACCGTGTAGTTGCGGCGGCGCAGAAACTCGCGCGGGAGCATGGCGGTGCGAAGGGCCGGATGGGCGAGGCCGGCGATGTGGAAGGCCGGCGAGTTGCCGCCATCAATCCACATGGGGACCACTTTGGCGCCGGAGCGGCGGGCGAGGCGCACCGGGTTCTCATTCCATTTTTCTTCCGTAACGCTGAGGCGGCGCCACTGCCAGTGGGCGACGACGCCGGCGGGGAAAACAACGAGAAGCCCGCCGCGATCGAGCCACTGCAAACTGTCGCGCAGGCTGCGGGCGTTGGTGCGGCGGGCGGCAGCGGTGTCGGCGAGATCGACGGGGAAGCACAGCTCGCGGACGCCATCGACTTCGAGCACCTGCTGGTTGGCGAGGTAGCGAATATCTTCGCGGCGGCGGAAGAGGAGGTTGGCGGTGATGACGGCGTCAGTCAATCCGAAACTATGGTTGGCGACGACGACCGTGGGGCCATTTGCGGGAATGTGCCGGAGTTCGTTGTCGGCGGCATCAATCGTCAATCCAAGCCGCTGCTGGAGGCGCGCGCAGAATTCGCGGGAGCCGGCGCCAGCGGCCAGTTCACTGGTGAAGGCGCGAAATTCGTCGACGGAAAAGAGCTTTTCAGTCCAGGGGGAGAGGGGCATCGCCACTGGTATAGCAGCGGCATGTGACACGCAATTGAACGGGAAATTACGATTTGTACGTGACTTCGACGAGAAACAGACCCGAGGCCGGGGCCGTTGGGCCCCCCTCGGCGCGCGGGGCGCCGCGCAGCATGTTCTGTAACTGGGTGTTCACCAGATTGCCTTTGCCCACCTCGAGTAAGGTGCCCACAATATTCCGCACCATGTGTTTCAAAAAGCCACTGCCGCGCACCCGGTAGACCAGGCGCGGGCCCTCTCGTGTCAGCACGGAAGAAAAGATGGTGCGGACCTTCGAGTAGTCTTCGGTGTAGCGTTCGTCGTGAGCGGCGAAGGCGGAGAAATCGTGTTTGCCTTCCAGGAGCGGGGCGGCGTCGATCATGGCCGCGTCGTTCAGCGGATAGGGAAAGTGGTGAACGTACGGAAAATCGAACGGCGGGCAGATTTCGTCGCGATAGAGCCGGTACTCGTACAGCTTCGACACCGCGTCGAAACGGGCGTGAAACGCGGGCGCCACATCTTCGGCATGCAGCACGCGAATGGCGCCCGGAAGGACGCGGTTCATTGCCCGCGGCAGGTTTAGGCAGGGAATCTGGCTCGTGGTGGAAAACGCCGCCACCTGGGCGTGCGCGTGAACGCCGGCATCAGTGCGGCCGCTGCCCTGGATGGTCACCGGGATTTTCGTGATGACTTGGAAGGCGCGCTGCAGTTCGCTCTGGATCGTCACCAATCCGGGCTGCACCTGCCAGCCGTGGAAGTTGGTGCCGTCGTAGGAGACGGTGATGCGAATGCGCCGCTCCGGCTTGCTAGCCAACATTGCGGGAGCCGGGCTTGACGGCCACCGACCCCTGCCGGCAGAGCGGACAGACTTCCGGCGCCCAGGTGGTGACGGAGAGCGTGGCGAGGGCGACGCGCGGGACGCCGATATCGGCCTGGCCACCGGAACGGTCGATGATCGAACCGGCTCCGATGACCTTGACGCCGTAGTCGCGCAGCAGGTCGATCACTTCGCGGGAGGAGCCACCGGTCGTGACGACATCCTCAACTACGACAGCCGATTCCCCTGCCGCCACTTCAAAGCCGCGGCGCAGCGTCATCTTGCCATTGGCATCGCGTTCGGTGAACTGAAAACGGGCGCCGAGCGAACGCGCCACTTCGTGCCCGATGATCAACCCACCGACGGCGGGCGAAGCAACCAGCGGAATCGCTTCCCCGTTCGCCATTTCGCGAAACCGGATGGCGAGCGAGCGGCCGAAGGCCTCGGCGTGGACCGGATACTGGAGGACTTTGGCGCACTGCAGGTATTCGGGGCTGTGCAGGCCGCTGGTCAGGCGGAAGTGGCCGTGCAGGTAGGCGCCGGTCTGTTCGAAGACGGAGAGAACGGGGTCAGAAGTGGACATCCGAAGCCCAATATAGCAATTTGTCCGGGAATGGACGCGCGCGGAGCAAAGATTCCCGAAAGCGGACAGAGAAAGAAGATGAAGGGCGTTAAGCCCTGCGATATCATAGGGAAATCGTGGAACATCGGGCGTCCAGTCTGCGTCTGGCTCTGTAATCGGAAAGCTCTCTGGTATGAATGCAAAACAACTCACAAGTCTTCTCTGCTCGCTTCTGATCGTTGCGCCGGTATTGCCCGCGCAGACCCGGACCGGTGTATCGAACTGGTTTGACGGGTTTCGAGAACCGTATCGATGGAAAGACGTCGCACCCATTAATCTGGGTAATTCGACGCGCCTGGATTCCTTGCTCCGCGCCGGGAAACTGTACCTTTCTCTGCAGGACACCATAGCCTTGGCGTTGGAGAACAATCTCGACATCGAACTGCAACGCTACGGCCCGAAAATTACAGAGGCCGAATTCCAGCGCAATAACGCCGGCTCGGTCGCCCGTATCGGCAGTCAGGGTGGCGTTTCGACCGTGACCACCGGCGCATCGGGTGCGCAGTTGTTCGTCGTCGCACCGCAGACGGGGCAAACCCTTCAAGCCCAGACGTTGGATCCTTTCCTCACTGGCACAACCAGCTGGGCCCACCAGACGGTTCCCCAGACCAGCCCGTTCGTCACCGGTAACAACGCGTTGATCGCCCAGCGGACGGTCACAAACTATGGCGTCACCAAGAACTTCCTCACCGGCACGTCGGCCGTACTGGGTTTCAACAACACGTTGTTGAACCAGAACTCGGGCCGCAACGACTTTAACCCGTCGAAATCGGTAAACGCCAACCTCCAAATTACACAGAAGCTGATGGAAGGCTTCGGCTCGGCCGTCAACCGGCGGAACATCCGCATTTCGAAGAACAACATGAAGGTTGCCGACCTCCTGTTCCAACAACAGGTGATCGTCACTGTCGCCGCCGTCATCTCGCTCTATTGGGATCTGGTGAGTGCCAATGAAGACGTTCGCGTGAAGCAGCAGGCGCTGGCGCTTAACCAGAAGCTGTACGACGACAATAAGAAGCAGGTGGAGATCGGGACGCTGGCGCCGATTGAAATCATCCGCGCCGAAGCCGAAGTCGCCCGCAGCCAGCAGGACCTGACGATCTCTGAAACCAACCTGCTGCAGCAGGAAACGGTGCTGAAGAACGCATTGAGCCGGACCGGCGTTTCGACCCCAGGTCTGGCCGAGGCGCGCATCATCCCGACCGACAAAATCCGCATGCCGGACACCGAAGCGGTGGAACCGATCCAGGATCTGGTTTCCAAGGCCGTTGCCGGCCGGCCGGAGTTGGAACAGTCTCGCGTCAACCTGGAGAGCGCCAAAATTGGCCTGAAGGGCACGCGAAGCGCACTGCTACCGACCATCGACGCGTTTGCCAACTTCCAGCAGAACGGCTTGTCCGGTTTGCTGAACTCGCAGTTGATCCCCTCGGTCGTCCCCGGCCAACCGTCGTTGCCGCGTAATCCGGCCAACGTCGACGGCTACTTCCTGGGCGGCTACGGCAACGCGCTGTCCCAGGTGTTGCGCCGTAACTTCCCTGACTACGCCGTTGGCGTGACCTTGAATGTCCCGTTGCGAAACCGCGCGGCGCAGGCCGACGTCGTTCGCGAGCAGTTGAGCCTCCGGCAGAGCGAAGTCCGCTTCCAGCAGTCGTTGAATCAGGTGCGCGTCGAAGTGCAGAACGCTTTGATCAGCCAGCAGCAGGCCCGGGCCCGCTACCAGACGTCGGTGAAGAACCGCGTATTGCAGGAACAGACGCTCGACGCTGAACAGAAGAAGTACGCCCTGGGCGCTTCGACCATCTTCTTCGTCATTCAGGCGCAGCGTGACCTTACGGCCGCGCAGGCGTCGGAAGTGGCCGCGCTCAGCACCTATGCCCGCGCCCGCGTGGAACTGGAACGGGCCACTGGCCAGACGCTGTCGGCCAACGCCATCCAGATCGACGAAGCAATGAAGGGTTCCGTGACGAAACCGCCGTCGGCCCTGCCCGCCGTCCAGTAAACTAACTGCTGGCAAGAAAGCCAAAGCCCGCCGGGGACTCCCCTCGGCGGGCTTTTTTACGTTTCACGTTGGAAAGATTTCCCAAACTGGGATGCCGGCATAGTACCAAAGTGGTAATTCTTCCCCGATTGACTCTAACTTAGGGGTATTTTCACCCCGGAATGGGCGGTATTGAGTTTGGCACGCTGGTTGCTTTAAGAAAAGCGTGATGAAACCGGGACGGGCTCAAGAATCGAAGGTTGCTCCTCCAGTAACAACCCCCAGCAGCACACTTCCTTTCCCAATTCCCCCTTCTTTCCCTCCTCAACTCCCCACCCAACCAATGTCTTGGGCCTTTTACCTGGAATCATCAACGGATTATGCAGTTCGATCCGGTTCAAGTAGTTCTTAGACCTCGTTTCGTTCCCTCTCTATGCAGTAAAAACTTCGGGCCGGCCTAGCCGGCCCGCTTCTTTTGCACCGCCGATAGTGACGGGAAATCGCCGGTAGTGGCGATATTTTGTCGGCAAGAAAAATTCAAGAAGTCTCTGATCGATCCGAAAAGAGCTAGATGGAGAACCCCATGCAGACCAATAATGAACGTCAGGATACGTCGGGCTTTTCGTTTCAGGTTGACTTGCTCAACCTGAACCTGCACCTTGCGGAAACGCAGAAGCGCGCCCATGAAGCCGCCTTGGAGCAGATCCGGACGCTGGTTCCGCGCGCGTAACCGATTACGCCAGTAACTTCCGGGCCACGTTGCCGTGCACATCGGTTAGCCGGAAGTAGCGGCCAGCGAAGCGGAAAGTCAGGCGCGTATGATCGACGCCCATTAAGTGCATGATCGTCGCTTGTAAGTCGTGCACGTGCACCGGGTCCGCGGTGATGTTATAGCTGTAGTCGTCGGTCTCGCCAAGCACCAATCCGGGCTTCACACCTCCGCCTGCCATCCACATGGTGAAACAGCGAGGGTGATGATCCCGCCCGTAATCTTTCTCCGTCAGCCGACCTTGGCAGTACACGGTACGCCCGAATTCCCCGCCCCACAGCACCAGGGTATCCTCCAACATGCCGCGCGCTTCCAAGTCCTTGATCAGCGCGGCCGCCGGTTGGTCCGTCTCTTTGCACCGCTTCGGCAGCCCATCCTGCAATCCGCCATGGTGGTCCCAGTCACGGTGATAGAGCTGAATGAAGCGCACGCCGCGCTCGGCTAAACGGCGCGCCATCAAGCAGTTATAAGCAAACGTTCCCGGTTTGCGAGCGTCCGGCCCGTAGCTATCCACCGTCGCGGCGGACTCCTTCGACAGATCCACCAATTCCGGCACCGACGACTGCATCTGGAACGCCATCTCGTACTGCGAAATCCGCGTCGAAATCTCCGGGTCGCCCAGTTCGGCCGCCTTGGCTTGGTTCAGTTCACTGAGCGTATCCAGGTACGCCCGCCGATCCTCACGAGAAAACCCATCAGGATCGCGAAGGTATAAAACCGGATCACCCACCGACCGGAACTTCACGCCCTGATAGCGCGTTGGCAAAAAGCCACTCCCCCACAGCCGGTCGTACAGCGGCTGCCCACCGCCCCCGCCTCCTGGCGAAATCATGACGACAAACCCCGGCAAATTCTTGGCGGCGGCGCCCAAACCGTACACCATCCACGAACCGATACTCGGCCGCCCGGCAATCTGCGAACCGGTCTGCAGAAAGGTCACCGCCGGATCATGGTTGATCGCCTCCGTGAAAATGCTCTTCACGATGGCGATTTTGTCGACAATCTTGGCAGTATGCGGCAGCAATTCGCTCACCCACGCCCCGTTCTGGCCGTGTTGGGCAAACTGGAACCGCGACGGCACCACCGGAAACGTCGATTGCGTCGACGACATCCCCGTCAACCGCTGGCCCATCCGGATCGACTCAGGCAACTCGGTCTTATACTTATCCACCAGCCGCGGTTTATAGTCGAACAGCTCCATCTGCGACGGCCCGCCCGATTGAAACAGGTAAATGACGCGCTTGGCCTTCGGCGCAAAATGCGGCAATCCGGCCATCGGGTCGGCCGCCTGCGCATCGCCGGACAGCAGCGAACCCAACGCCGCGGCGCCGAGCCCGGTCGCGGTGCGCCCGAAAAAGTGACGGCGAGTAAGATGGCGGAAACGCTCCTGAATGGGGTCCATGGTTATTCCTTCGTCACAGCTTCGTCGAGATTCAAGATAAGACTGGCCACAGCCGACGATGCGGCCAACTCCGCCGGGTCCAACGCCGCATCCCGCGCCGACTCGCCCTGCTTCAAATACGCCACCGCCGCCGGCACATCCGCCTTATATCGGGCAAGAAAGCGGTCGTATCCACGCCGCGCCGCGGCCAGTTCACTCGCACCAGGCGCCCGGCCCAGCACGACTTTCCAGCCATATCCAATCCGCGCCGCCGCGTCCGCGCCGCCCTCCCGCATCATCCGCTCGCCCAACTTCCGCGCCGCTTCCAGAAACGCCACGTCGTTCATCAAATTCAAAGCCTGCAACGGCGTATTCGTCCGCGTCTCCCGCACAATGCAGCCCTCGCGCGTGGGCGCGTCGAAATTCACCATCATCGGCGGCGCAACGGTCCGCTTCCAGAACGTGTACAGGCTCCGGCGATACAGCCCCTCGCCCTTGTCTTCCTTATATCCGCCGCCCCCGCTCAACTCCTGCCACAATCCCGGTGGCTGATACGGCTTCACCGACGGCCCACCCACCTTATTGACCAACAACCCAGCCGCCGCCAGCGCCTGGTCCCGCACAAACGGCGCCGCCAGCCGCACGCGCGGCCCACGGGAGAACAACCGGTTCTCCGGATCGCGCTGCCACGACTCGGGCGCCGCGGCCGACGACTGCCGGTACGTCTCGCTCATCACAATCTGCTTCTCCAACGCCCGCAGATCCCACCCGCTATCCATGAACGAAACCGCCAGCCAATCCAACAGGTCCAGATGCACCGGCCACTCGCCCTGCGACCCGAAATCCTCCACCGTCTTCACCAGCCCCTGGCCAAAGAACATCTGCCAGGTCCGATTCGCCTGCACCCGCGCCGTCAGCGGATTGCCCCGGTCCACCAGCCACCGTGCCAGCCCCAACCGGTTCCGCGGCCACTCCGGCTTCATCGGCGGCAGGAACGCGGGCGTCGCCGCTTCCACCGGCTCTCCCTGCGCATCGTAGGCGCCGCGTTTCAAGATGTACGCCTGCCGCTTCGGCCCCTCTTCCATCACCATCACGGTGGGAATCGTGCCGAAATACTTATCCCGCTCCGCCTGCGCCTTATCTCGTGCCTGCAGCACCGCGCGAGCCTTCGGATTCATCGCCAAATCCAAAAACGCCAGGTGCAACTTTGCCCGTTGCGCCGCCGTGCGCTGCGCCTCCGGCATCGCCGCCACAGCCGACAACGGCTCACTCACAAACGTCGAAATCGCCTCTTCTTCCGTCAACGCCCGATCGTAGACGCGCACATCGCGAATGGCGCCCGTAAATCGCAACCCGCCGCCGGAGCCCACCATAAACGGCACCTTCGGGTTGAACGGATACGTCAGCTCGTCGAAGGTCGATTTGATCGTCGCCGGCTTCCCGTCGATCCAGATGCGAATCCCCTTCGTCTTCCGGTTCCCATCGTAGGTAAAAGCGATGTGCTGCCACGCGCCCAGCTTCACCTTCTCCACCGTCTCCAGCCGCATCGAAATGTCGGTGTAGCGCAGCGTGGCCACAAAGTGGACATTCCCATTCTTCAGGTACAACCCGTACCCGGAACCCTCCCAATAATCCTCGTGCCGAGACAAAATCGCGCCCGTCCCGCTCTCCGGCTTAATCCACACCGAAAAGCTGTACGGCGTCATGTAGTTGAACTTCGCCTTGTCACCGGCGTCCAACCCATTCTTCCCATCGAACTTCAATTCGGTGCCCGTGTTCGAATACACCAGCCCCTGCGGCACCGACCAATCGGCCTTCGCCTTCCGCGCCTTCTTCTCCCACTTCTGCTGTTCAACGGCCAGCTTCGGTTGCCAATCCTCCCAACCCTTCCGAGCCGCGCCCAGCGCCGTGTCCAACTCGCCCAGCCGCGCCGCCATATCCGGCGTCGGCGCCTTCATCATCGGCTCATCATTGCCGAAGTTATACACCAGCCCGCGCTCCGGAACGTTGTTATAGAACGCGAACATCGAATAAAAATCACGCTGCTTCAGCGGATCGTATTTGTGATCGTGGCAACGCGTGCAGCCCATCGTCAGGCCCAGCCAAACGGTGGACGTCGTCTCCACACGGTCGGCCACATACTCCACGCGGAACTCCTCTTCCACAATCCCGCCCTCGGCATTGGTCCGGTGGTTCCGATGAAACGCGGTCGCGATCTTCTGCTGCATCGTCGCATTCGGCAACAAGTCACCGGCAATCTGTTCCACCGTGAACTTATCGAACGGCATGTTCGCTCGATACGCATCGATCACCCAATCGCGCCATCGCCACATATCGCGCGGTCCATCGCTCTGATACCCGTTCGTATCGGCATAGCGCGCCGCGTCCAGCCAACGCAGCGCCATCCTTTCGGCATGCGCGTCAGAGGCCAGCAACCGGTCCACCACTTTTTCATACGACCCCGGATCCCGCACAAACGCGTCCACATCCGCCGGCGTCGGCGGCAGACCCGTCAGGTCCAAATACACCCGCCGCAACAGCGTCTCCGGCCGCGCCGCCGCGTTCTGCTTTAAGCCCTCCCGCTCCAACCGCGCCCGCACAAATCCATCAACCGAGGAATGTCCGACCGGCCGCTTCGGCGGCACAAACGACCAATGCGCCTGCCACACCGCCCCCTGCTCAATCCAACGTTTCAGCGTCTCCACGTCCCGCGCCGGCAGCGCCGCGTGGCCCGCATACTGCGGCGGCATCCGCAGCGCCTGGTTCGTCGACGTCACCCGCTGATAAACGCCGCTATTCCCCGGGTCCCCGGCCACAATCCCAAACCGCCCCCGGCCCAGGTCTTTCTTCGCCTCCGCCTCACTGTCCAGCCGCAGCGGCGACTTCCGGTTCCCCGCGTCCGGCCCATGACAGGCAAAGCACCGGTCCGACAAAATCGGCCGAATATCGCGATTGAATTCCACCGGTTGCCCGAGCAACGCACCCGCTCCCAGCACCGCCAATAAAAACCTGTTCATAATGGCCAGCTATGATCAAATCAAACTCCGCGCCAAGACGCAATGTGACATTCCGTGCATTCTGTGATATAAAATTTCACATTGATCGAGGTTTCTTTGTCACAATCCCAAATTCTCTCCGGCGTCTACCCAATCGCTAATACCCCCTTTCACACCGATGGCTCGGTGGACTTCGACAGTCAGGACCGGCTGATCGATTACCTGCTCGATCAAGGCGCCCACGGCCTCGGCCTCTTCGGCAACGCCAGCGAGGGCTACACGCTCTCCGCTCCCGAACGCATCGAACTGATGAAGCGCATCGCCAAACGCGTGAATGGCCGCGTCCCGCTCGTCGCCTCCAGCGGCCACACCGGTACCGACGCCGCCGTCGAACTCAGCAAAGAGATGGAAGATCTCGGTGCCGATTGCCTCATGGTCCTGCCGCCCTATTTCCTCAAGACGGACGGCGACGGCCTCATGTACTACTTCACCGCCATCTCCAACGCCGTCAAAATCCCCATCATGGTGCAGGACGCCCCGCTGATGACTCAGGTCCCCATGCCCCCGGCGCTGCTCGCCCGCATGGGCCGCGAAATCGAAAACGTGAAGTATGTAAAGGTGGAAGCCCCGCCCACGCCCCCGAAATTCTCCGCCGTCAGCAAACTGGCCGCCGGCTCGCTCACCCTCTTCGGCGGCCTGAACTGCCAGTTCTTCATTGAAGAATGGCAGCGCGGCGGACGCGGCCAGATGCCCGGCAGCGACCGCACACGCGACCTCGTCGACATCTGGAACCACCTCGAAGCCGGCGAGCTCGACGCCGCCTGGGCCCGGTTCACCCGCGTCCTGCCGCTGCTGCGCTTCGAACTGCAGCCCGGCCTTGGCGTCTCGGCGCAGAAGCACAACCTCGTCGCCGAAGGCGTCATTGCCACCGCCCACGTGCGCCACCCCACCGCCTCGCTCGATTCCGATAGTCTGGTCGAGCTGGCCCATCTGCGCAAACTCGTTGCCGTAAGCCATACCTAACTCCATGCGCATCCCGCACCTCCGCTGGTGGATCGCCGCGCTCCTCTTCCTGTCGACCGTCATCAACTACATCGACCGGCAGACGCTCTCTGTTCTCTCACCGGTGCTGACGCGCGAACTGCACCTGTCGCCCATTGAGTACTCGAACATCCTCACGGCGTTCCTGGCGGCATACACCGTCATGTACGTTGGCTCCGGGTTCCTGGTCGATCGCTGGGGCACGCGCCGCTCACTCAGCGTCTTCATGGTCTGGTGGTCGGTGTCGAACATGCTCCATGCCTTCGCGCAGGGCGTCTGGTCGCTCGGCATTCTGCGGTTCCTGTTAGGCATGGGCGAATCGGGCAACTTCATGGCCGCTTTTAAAGCGGTCAGCGAATGGTACCCCGCCAAGGAGCGCGCGTTCGTCAACGGCCTGATCAACGGTGGCGCGGCCATCGGCGCCGTCATCGCCCCGCCCGTCATCACATGGATCAACGGCAAGTACGGCTGGCAACCCGCCTTCGTCGTCACCGGCTCACTCGGCTTCATCTGGCTCGCCTTCTGGCTGTTTCTCTACCATCCGCCGGAAACCCATCCGCGCATCACAGAAGAGGAACGCGCCTACGTCCTGGCCGATCCCGCTGTCGCCTCCTCCACCGGCCGCGTGCCCTGGCAGCAGGTGCTGAAATATCCGCAAACCTGGGGTCTGCTCCTTGCCCGTTTCTTCTCCGATCCCGTCTGGTGGTTCTACCTCTTCTGGCTCCCGAAATATCTTGTGGAACAGCGTGGCTTCACCATGGCCGAAATGGGCATGATGGCCTGGATGCCGTATCTGGCCGCCGACGCCGGCGCGCTGGTCGGCGGCTGGACCAGCGGCAAGCTGATCGCCCAGGGTCGCGACGCGCTGAAGGCGCGCATGATGGTCATGCTGCCCTTTGCCATGCTCATGCCGTTGAGCCTCGCCGTCAACCACGCCCCCTCGCGCACGTTAACGCTCACGCTCATCTGCATCGTCACCTTCTCCCACATGGCGTGGAAAACGAATCAGACCACGCTCACCAACGACGTGTTCCCCAAACCCATGATCGGCACCGTGGCCGGCATTCTCGCCTTCGGCAACGGCCTCGGCGGCACGCTGTTCACGTGGATGACCGGCTACGTCGTGCAGTGGTTCGGTTATGAGGCCATCTTCATCCTCATGAGCGTGCTGCATCCCCTCTCGTATTTCATCGTCCGTCGGCTGGTACGCCAGCCGCTGGCCGCGTAAGCGGGACTAGCTTTGCGACTTCCAGGCGTCCATCAACGACTGCTTCGCCCGGCCAATATGCGCCCGCACCGCCGCCTGCATCCGCGGCAGGTCGCGATCGCGCAACGCGCCGACAATCGCGTCGTGCTCGGCCTGCTCCACGGCAAATCGCCGCGCGCGCTCTTGCGCCGGCGCCTGCTCTTCGCCCGCGTGCTGCTCGGCCGCGTGAATACGCGCAATCGTCAGATGGGCGTTCAGGCCTTTATAAATCTCGGTCAACCGCCGGTTCTCGGCCGCTTCAACCAGCAAAAGGTGCAGTTCGCTGTTGGCCTTTTCGTGCTTCCGCAGCGTCTCTTCGTTCGTCACCGGACGGCGCAGCACATCCAACAGTTCTTCCAACTTCTGCAGATCGCCCGCGAGCAGATGCTCCACGGCCTTCTCCGCCGCCAGGCACTCCAACGCGATCCGCACATCGAACGTCGCCTCAATATCTTCAATCGACAGCGTGGCAACAAAAGTGCCGCTGCGCGGTTTAATCTCAATCAACCCTTCGGTTGCCAACTGCTGAATCGCATGCCGCACCGGCGTCAGACTTACGCCCAGCCGCTCGGCGATCTCGTCCACTTGCAATCGCTCGCCCGGTTTGAACACGCGGTTCAATATGGCGTCGCGCAATGTCTCGTACACCTCGTCGGTGGCGCGTTTTCGAGTCAGGCGGCGTAGTTTCATTCGAATTTTCTATTGTATATGCGGATCACCAAACTTACTGCAATTCCTGTTCGCCTTCCCCGCGATTTCGCCAATGCCCAAGGCACCGCCGGGTCGCCCACTTCGCTTACCGGCGAGGGCAACTACCGCTGGTCCACGGCCTATCCCGTGTTGTATTCGGTGAACTTCGAAACGGCGCTCGTGCGCGTGGAACTCGAAGACGGCACCGTCGGCTGGGGCGAAGCCCAGGCGCCACTCGCGCCCGAAGTATCCTGCGCCATTGTCGAACACCTGCTTCGTCCCGCCATCGTGGGCGTCGATTTCGAAGGCACGCCCGGGCAGATCGCCGCGCTCTGGGATCGCATGTTCGCCACCATGCGCGTCCGCGGCCAGAACGGCGGCTTCATGCTCGACGCCATGAGCGGCGTCGATATCGCCCTTTGGGACCTCGCCGGAAAAATGGCCGGCAAGCCCGTCTGCGAACTACTCTCGGCCGCGCCCAAACGGACCATCCCCGCCTACTTAAGCGGCACCTCCGGCGCCACCCCAGCCGACCGCGCCGCCTTCGCCGACCGCTACGCCGACGAAGGTCTGTCACTCGTGAAGATCTACTACGAAACCGAGTGGACCGATATCCTCGCCATCGCCGACCGTCTCCCGTCGCACATGCGCTTCGCCGTCGACGCCCTGTGGCACATGCCGCCGGCGGAGGTGATTCCCATGGCCCGCGAACTCGACGCCCGCAACGCCCGGTGGCTCGAATGTCCGCTCTACCCCGAAGAACTCGCCGCCCACGAGCAGTTAGCGTCGTCGATCAAGACCCCGCTCGCCCTCGGCGAAAGCTATCGGTCGCTGCGTGAACTCGCGCCCTTCCTGCCCATCACCGGCGTCGCGCAGCCCGACCTCGGCCGGTGCGGTATCACCGGGTCGATGGAAATCGCCAGCGCCTTCGCCGGCGAAGTCGTACCGCACCTGAGCATCGCCATGGGCCCGCAGATCGCCGCCGCGCTCCACTTCGCCGCGGCAGCCGACAACTGCAATCTATGCGAGTTCAACCCCAACGTGCTCTCCACCGCCAATGCCTTCCTCGCCGAGCCGCTCGTCCGAGAGGGCAGTCACTACCAGATCCCTTCCCTGCCCGGCCTCGGCATTGCGTGGAACGACTCCTTCCAAAGGTACTTGCCCAAAGGCTAAAATAAAAGCATGGAGAAGGTAGTCCGTATATTCCGATCCTTCGAAGAAGCGGAGGCCGCGACGGTCGCGGAGCACATGCGGTTGTCTCCTAACGAGCGGATTCAGCTTCTACTCGAACTCCAAAAGATGCGGTTCCCCGATGCAACTGAACAAAGACTTGCGCGAGTTTGCCGAATTACTCAACTCGAACAAGGTTGAGTTTGTTGTGGTCGGCGCCTTCGCGGTTTCCTGGCACGGCTTTCCTCGATACACCGGAGATTTGGACTTTCTAGTACGACCTTCGGCGAAGAACGGCCAGGCAATCGTCCAGGCTATCCGCGAGTTCGGCTTCGCCAGCCTGGGCATCACCGAAGACGATTTGGCTAGCCCTGGGCGAGTGATCCAATTTGGGGTAGAGCCCAGCCGAATCGACCTAATCACCTCAATTACTGGCGTTACGTTCGAAGAGGCGTGGGCCGGCAAATGTGCTGGAGAGTTAGACGGGCTACCCGTTTTTTACATTGGAGTCAACGATCTGATAAAGAACAAAGAGGCCACCGGCAGGCCCAAAGATCTCGGCGATGCTGGTGAACTGAGAAAGCGCAACCACTAGCGCCACAACCCCGCCCGCTCCAATCGCTCCCGCGCCAACTCCACCCGCTTGGCCATCAACGCATCCAACGTCCCCCCACTCGCGTTAAACGCAAAATACGTCCGCCCCGCCGGCGCCTGGACAAACCCCACCAGCCACACCACCGGCCCCGCCTCCCGGTCCGTACAAGCCCCGGTTTTATAGAACAGTTCCCGCCCGTCTTTGGCCTCCTGCTTCATGAAGGACTCGACAGCCGCCACCGTCCCCGGCGTCAGCCCCATCTGGTTCCGAAACAGCCGATCCAAAAACTCCACCTGCTCCACCGGCGAAATCCGCAACGTACTGCCAATCCAAAAGGACTCCGGCCACGCGCTCATATCCCGGTTCCCATAC
>CANIVU010000002.1 GCA_947470805.1 Acidobacteriota bacterium
CCGGCGCCCCACGTTTGTCCAGTGCCATCTGCAGGGCGCCAACAGCCAGTTTGGCCTCCAGTGTTCGCTCCACGGCCCAGCCGATCACCAGCCTTGAATAGGCGTCCAATACAACGGCGAGATAGACGAACTCATCGGCCAGCCGGATGGCGAAGTTGGCGGGGAGTTTGATTTCAACGCTGCCGCCGATGGTGTAGGGCTTGGATTTGTCGGGCGTGTATTTGAGCTGATCGGTGAAGACGAAGCCGCCTTTTGCGCCGACTTCGATTTGTTGCGCTTGTAACAGGATGCTGGTTACAGTTAGTGCGAGAACGAATAACTTCATGCTCAAACGGACGGCGCCAGTTACGGCGCCGTTTCGTGTGAAGTTAGTCGTCAGGTGTGCTGGGATGGCACAGTCAAGTTAGTCGGCGACGGCGGGTTGGCGGACCTGGGAGGCGAGTTCGATGGCGAGATCGGTCGCTTTGCGGAGGTCGGTTTTGCCGGTGCCGAGGGTGGGGATGGACTCGACCGCGAAGAACTGGTTCGGCTTGGGAATCCAGAGGGCGGGGAGGTCGGCTGCGTTGAGATGTTCGACCATGGCGGCCGGGGTTAGCGTTTTGCTGGTGTGGAGGACGACCAGGCGTTCGCCGCGCTGGGCGTCGGGTACGCCGATTACTAAGCAGGTGGCGTCTTCCATGATCTCCTGCAGGCACTCTTCCACCTTCAGGTGCGGGACCATTTCGCCACCGATCTTCGAGAAGCGGGAGAGGCGGCCGGTGATGTGGAGGAATCCTTCGTCGTCCAGGCGGGCCATGTCGCCGGTGTTGTAGTAGCCGTCGATTAAGACCTTAGCGGTGCGGTCGGGTTGCTTCAGGTAGCCGCGCATGCGGCTGGGGCCTTTGACGAGCAGCATGCCTTCCTGGCCGAAGGGGACGGGTTCGAGCGTGGCCGGGTCGACAAAGCGCAGGCTGACGCCAGGGAGCGGGCGGCCGACGGATTCGGACTTGAAGCCGATCTGGTTGTTCTGGTCGGGATCGTTGGAGATGAAGTCCGGCCCGTTGACGCTGACGACGGGGGCCATCTCGGTGCAGCCGTAGCCTTCGTGCATGCGGATGCCGAACTTCTCTTGAAACTGCTGGGCGACGGCGGGGCGGAGTTTTTCGGCGCCCACCAGGACGTAGCGGATCTTGGAGAACTGCTCCTTGCTGCACTTACGGGCGTAGGTGGAGGCGAAGGTCGGGGTGGACAGCAGGAACGTGGCACCGTACTTCTGGCTGAGTTCGCCGATGGTTTTGGCGTCCGACGGGTTGGGGTGGAAGATGACCGGGAAGCGGTTCAGCAGAGGGAACCAGAGGTTGTAGCCGAAGCCGAAGGAGTGGAAGAAGGGGAGGATGCCGAGCATCACATCGCCGGGGCCGACGGGGTAGACCTGGGCCACCGATTCCATGTTCGAGATCAGGTTCCAGTGGGTGAGTTCGACGCCTTTCGGTTCGCCGGTGGAGCCACTGGAGAAGATGATCGCGGCGACATCGTCGGTGGTTCCTTTGGCCAGCATGCCGGCGGGGAGGAACTTCGATTGGAGGAAGGCGATGGCTTTATCGACACCGCTGAATTTGGGCAGCAGTTCTTCGATGTAGACGACGCCGGGCATGGGGTCGATCTTCTGTTTGACGAGGAAGAGTTTGGAGCTTAGCACCGTTTTGATTTCGCACTGCTCGATGGCGGAGGCCATGGAGGCAGGGCCGGCGGTGAAGTTCAGGTTCACGGCGGTGCGGCCGCTCAAGGTGACGGCGATGTTGGCTAGCGCGGTGCCGACGGAGTTGGGCAGGAGCAGGCCGATCATGGGCTGGTTTGGCGCGTGATTATCGAGCCAACGGCGGAGGAGTTGGGCGCCGATCAGCGCTTTGCCGAAGGTCATTTCCTTGCCGAAGGAGTCGGCGATGGCGAGTTTGGACCATTGGCTACGGGCAGCGGCGACGAAGCGGCGGCCGATGGTGTCGTGCTGTTCGCGTTTGTCGGTGGCGGCCTGGCTGGCGAGCTCCATGACCTTGGCGCGGAGGGCTTCCGGGGGGATAGGGCCGAGGACGGGTTCGCCGACGATGACCTTCACTTTGGGGCGGGGCCAACGGTCGAAGGAGCCGAAGAGCTTGCCGCCTTTCATGCTGAGCGGATGGCCGTAGAGGCCTTCGATCCAGGCGGGGATGATCGGGTATTGTTTGCCGGACTTCGATTCGGCGATGCGCTCGTAGCCGCGTTTGAAGGGGAGCAGGTGACCGGTGCGGGTGATCTGGCCTTCGGGGAAGATGCCGGCGAGTTCACCGGCTTCGACTTCGGCGCGGCAGAAGACGAGGGTGGAGACGGCGTCGCGGGGCTTCGAGAGATCGATCGGCACGGTGCGGAGGAGTTCGAAGATGGGGGTGAGGAATTTGATGTCGTAGAGGGTCTTCCACAGGATCCAGCGGACGAAGCGCGGGGTGGCCGAACCGATCAGGAAGGCGTCGGCATAGGAGACGTGGTTGCCGACGACGATACCGCCGCCTTTTGCCGGGATGTTGTGGCCGCCCTTGACTTCGAGATCGAAGAGGATGTGGAGGATGGTCCAGCAGCCGAAGCGGACGGTGGCGCGGAGGAGGTGGCGGAAGAGGATGTAGAGGCTGGCGAGGACGCTCAGCACGCCGCCGGCGAGGAGGATCATTTCGCCGGAGAGATGGAGTTTGTCGTGGAGGAGGAAGAGCACGGCGGAGGCGAGGATGACGCCGAGCATGTTGGCGAAGTTGTTGGTGGCCAGGATGCGGCCCTTTTCGGCGGCGGGGGCTTCGTCCTGCAGGAAGGTGTTCAGAGGCACGATGAAGAGGCCGCCGAAGAAGCCCATGAGCGTGAGCCAGACGAAGGCGGCGGCTTCGGTGGAGACTGTGCCCAGCGCCATGCCGGAGAGGCCCATGAGGACGCCGGAGGGGGCGACGAGGCCGAGTTCGATGCGTTCGCCGGAGATGCGGCCGCTGGCCATGGAGCCGGCGCCGATGCCGATGGCGAGGGCGGCGACGAGGAGGCCGATTTGGGACTCGCTGCCGTGGAGGGTGTGGTTGACGAAGACGACCAGTGTGAGTTGGACGAGGCCGCCGATGAACCAGAAGAAGCTGATGCCGGCGACGGTGAGGGCCATGGGCTTGTCTTTGGCGAGGATTTGGAAGCCCTTGACGATCTCCGAGAAGGGGTTCCAGTGGAAGGGCTCGGTGCTGGGGGAGGGTTTTACCTTGGGGATGCCGAGGCTGATCAGCGAGCCGAGGACGGCGAGGGTGATGAGGAAGGCGCTCATCTTCCACTGTTCGTGTTTCCAGTGTTCAAAGAGCAGCGTGCCGAAGCCGCCGCCGATGACGATGGCGACGAAGGTGGTCAGTTCCAGGAGGGCGTTGGCGCGAGAGAGATCGCGTTCGGGGAGGATTTCCGGGAGGATGCCGTATTTAGCGGGGGAGAAGAAGTTGGCTTGTGCGGCGAGGAGGAACAGCACGCCCAGGAGCATGGGCATGCTGGTGGCTTGCAGGGCGAAGAGGGCGAAGATCATCGTCAGGATTTCGAAGGCTTTGGTGACGATTAGGACTTGGGATTTGGAGAAGCGATCGGCAAGTTGACCGGCCCAGCCGGCCATGAGAAGGAAGGGGAGGACGAAGACGGCACCGGTGAGGGCGAGGTACTGGGAGCCGGCTTCGGCGTTGCCGGCGGTATAGGCGACGGCGGCGACGGAGACGATCATCTTGAAGACGTTGTCGTTGAAGGCGCCGAGGAACTGGGTCCAGAGGAAGGATTGGAAGCCGCGATCTTTGAGAAGCGTGGCGTAGCTGGAGTGTGTCATGCCCTCTGTAGGGGCATTTTGGTGGCCAAGGGGCTCATTGTTTGTAAGTGATTGCATTCTCGTCCTTCCAGGGGTTCATGCGCGAACGGAGTTCGATTAGGCTCATACATATTTCGAACACGGTATGATCATTTTATGCACACGGCTATCCGCGCAACGGAACCTCCCTTCTTGCAGGCTGTGGCGGCTCTTGCCTATGCTAACCCGTTCTCACCCGAGCGCGAGGAGATGGAGCGCCGGGCGTTGGGGCGGGAGTTCGTGGCGGGGGATCCGATTTGGAGTGTTTCGGTGGCCGATCCCGAGCGGGCGCGGCCGAATATCTGGCGGATTCAGGAGAAGCTGGAGCCGGTTTTAGAGGCGGTGCGGGAGCGGTTATTGGTGGAGGACGGGGGCGATTTTGCGCTGTACGAGGAGTGCGTGCATTCGTTGCTGTACCAGCGCTATTACGAAAGTTTTGTGACGGCGAACGGGCATTTCGGGTTTTATCGGAAGTTTGCGGCCGATTGGGCGTACTTCTTTGAACTGCCGGGGAAGCGGTATGAGACGGCGCTTTCGGTGGAACATTTCTTTGCCTGCTGCTGGCAGTTGTGGCGGGCGTTTCACCGGATTTTTGACCACATCATCGGGTCGTCGATGCCGGCGGCGCGGTTGCGGGGGAGTATTTGGGAGTCCATTTTTACTTGTGATCTGCGGCGGTACCGCCGGGTGTTGTGGCAGAAGATGGGGGATTTTCCGACGCTGATTACGGGGCCGTCGGGGACGGGGAAGGAGTTGGTGGCGCGGGCGATTGCCGGGGCGCGGTATCTGCCGTTTTCGGGGGCGCGGATGGCGTTCGCGCAGCCGAAGGGGGAGAGTTTTTTTGCGGTGAATTTGGCGGCGTTGTCGCCGTCGTTGATTGAGAGTGAGTTGTTCGGGCATAAGCGGGGGGCGTTTACGGGGGCGATTGCGGATAGAGTTGGTTGGTTGGAGGCTTGTCCGGCGCAGGGGGCGGTTTTCCTGGACGAGTTGGGGGAGATGGAGATGCCGATCCAGGTGAAGCTGCTGCGGGTGATGGAGACGCGGGAGTATGCGGCGGTGGGGGACACGGGGTTGAAGCGGTTTGCGGGGAAGTTGATTGCGGCGACGAATCGGGATTTGGCGAAGGAGATTGGGGCGGGGCGGTTCCGGGAGGATTTGTATTACCGGCTGTGCGCGGATTTGATTGCGACGCCGTCGTTGGCGGAGCAGGTGGCGGAGGCGCCGGGGGCGCTGGATGAGTTGGTTCTGTACATGACGCGGCGGGCGGTGGGGGCGGAGGCGGAATCGGTTTACCCGGTGGTGCGGGAGTGGATTGGTTCGCATCTGCCTAAGGGGTATGCGTGGCCGGGGAACTATCGGGAATTGGAACAGTGTGTGCGGAATGTGTTGATTCGGCAGACGTACCGGCCGTTGGCGGTTGGGGGCGGGGATACGTTTTTTGACCGGTTTGGGCGGGGGGAGTTGACGGCGGATGAGGTGTTGAACCATTACGCTGCGCTGGTGTATCGGCAGTGCGGGTCGTATGTGGAGACGGCGAAGCGGTTGGGGCTCGATCGGCGGACGGTAAAGGCGCGGGTGGATTCGGCTTGAGTTTTGGGTCGGACAAATCCTGGGTGACAGTCACCCAGGATTTGTCTGGTTAGTTGGATAGGTATTGCTTCAACCAGGCGAGGACTTCCATCATGTGGTGGCGGTTGTTTTCGCCTTTCAAAATCCAGTGGCCTTCGTCGGGGAAGACCATGAGGCGCGCGGGGATGCCTTGGCGCTGGAGGAGTTTAAACGTCGTGATGCTTTCGCCGATGGGGACGCGGTAGTCGAGTTCGCCTTGCGTAATGAGCGACGGGGTTTTCCATTCGGCGGCGTACCGGAAGGGGCTTTGGTCCATCCACTGGCCTTTGCCGGATTCCCAGACCTTGGCGCCCATTCGTAGTTCGCGGGAGAGCCCGCCGTCGTTGACGCCGTATTGGGACTCATTGTTCACCGCGCCGGCGTGGTTGACGATGCACTTGAACTGGCGGGTGTGGCCGTTGAACCAGTTCATCAGATAGCCGCCGTAGCTGGCGCCGATGGCGCACTGTTTTTCCGTATTCAGGTAGGAGTATTTGGCTGCTGCGGCGTCGACCGCTTCGAGGATCTCGCGGGCCGGGCCGCGGAGGACGTCGCGTTCGATGTCGTCGGCGAACTTTTCGCCGAAGCCTGTGGAGCCGGTGTAGTTCGTCATCAGCAGCGCGTAGCCGGGGCTGGTTAGCAAGTGGTAGTTCCAGCGGGTCGTGAAGTTATCGCCCGACATGGCGTTGGGGCCGCCGTGGGGCATGACGAGGAGGGGGTATTTTTTCGATTTATCGAGGGCGGGGGGCGGGACTACGACACTGTGAATGCGCTTGCCGTTTTTGGCGGTGAACCAGAAGTGCTCGGGTTTGGGCATGTCGAGCTGGGCGAGTTTGGCGGCGTTGAAGTTGGTCAACAGCGTGTGGCCCTTGGGTTCGATGCGGACGATTTCCGCGGGCTGGGTGCTGGAGCTGTAGGTGGCTAGCAGCTTTGCGCCGGCGTATTGCGGGTTGGTGTAGCCGCCTTCGGTGACGTCGAAGAGTTTCGTTGGCGTGCCGCCGCCGGCCGGCATTTGGAAGAGCTTGGTGAAGCCTTCGTCTTCGGCGGATAGTGTAATCGTTGCGCTGTCGGGGGAGATGGTGAAACCGCCGACGGCGCGGTCGAGGCTGGCGGTGATCGTCTGGTTTTTCGTGACGTTGAAGAGGCGGGAGAGGGCGTAGGGGTGCTGGGCGGTGGCGGTGCGGTCCTGGAGGGCGTAGAGGTTCTTGCCGTCGGGCCCGTATTGCGGCCGGGTGTAGCTGTGGCCGGGCTTGGTGAGCTGTTCGGGGACCCCGCCGTTGCGGCTGATTTTGAAGAGATGGGTTTCGGTTTCGGCGGTCATCATCTCGTTTTTGTTTGTCGCGGCGGCGAAGATGATGTCGCGGCCATTGGGGGCCCAGGTGGCTTGGAGGCTGGTGTCGGAACTCAAGCCCCCGCGGATACCGGAGAAGCCGGGGGAATCGACGAGGGTGCCTTTGTCGAGGAGGTCGATCGGGGTGGTCCAGCCGGGTTCCCAGACGTAGAGGTGGGGGCGGGAGTCATCGAGCCAGGCGTTCCAGTAGCGGATGGGCATGGCGTCGTAGACGCGTGCGGTGGATTTGCCGGGGTTCTTGCGGGGGCCTTTGACCGTTGATTCGAAGAGCAGGCCCTGGCCATCGGGACGCCATTGAGGATTGGCGGCGGCGGTGGGTAGGTTGGATACGCGTTGCGCTTCGCCGCCCTGGATGGGGAGGATGTAGATTTGGGCTACGTCGTCGCCTTCGCGTTTGGCGGTGAAGGCGATGCGGGTGCTGTCGGGCGACCAGGCGACGCCGGATTCGGGACCGCGGCTGGCAGTCAGGCGGCGGGCTGGGGTGGCGCCATCGACGGGGACGATCCAGAGATCGCTTTGGACTTTGGCGGGGTCGTAATCGGGCTCGGTGAGGGAGAAGATCGCCCATTTACCATCGGGGCTGGGGATGGGTTCGCCGGTGCGTTTGAGCAGGTAGATGTCTTCGTGGGTGACGGGACGTTTCTGCGCGGGGAGGATGGCGGTAGCCAATAGAATCAGGGTGATGAGGCGCATGAGTTGCCTTTATTCCGGCATGTTGCCGAGAGTGTCGAAGAACCGCTGGACGGCGTCGATGCCCGAGTGGAGATTGGGCAGGTGGAACTTTTCGTTGGGGGCGTGGAGGTTGTCGTCAGGGAGACCGAAGCCCATCAGGACGCTGGGGATGCCGAGTTCGCGCTGGAAGAGGCCGACGACGGGGATGGAGCCGCCGGAGCGCATGTAGATGGTTGGTTGCTGGAAGGTTTGGGCGAGGGCGTCGGCGGCGGCGTGGAGGATGGGGTGATTGGGATTGACCACGCTGGCGGGGCCGGAGCCGAAGAGTTCGAAGCGGCTGGTTACGCCGCGCGGGGTTGCTTGGGCGATGGCGGCCTTGAGGGCGGAGAGAATGACGTTGGGGTCCTGGCCGGGGACCAGGCGGCAGCTGATTTTGGCGTGGGCTTTGGCGGGGATGACCGTTTTGAAGCCCTTGTTGACGAAGCCGCCGACGATGCCGTGGACTTCAAAGGTCGGCCGCGACCAGGTGCGTTCGAGGACGCTGAAGCCCGCTTCGCCGGTGAGTTCGGGCGAGCCGACTTCGCGCTGCCGGTACTCCTCTTCGTTGAAGGGAAGCGAGCGCCATGCGGTGAGTTCTTCGGGGGCGGGGGATTCGACGGCATCGTAGAAGCCAGGGATTTTGATGCGGCCGTCGGTGCCTTTCAGCGCGGCGATGATGTGGGCGATGGCTTCGAGCGGGTTGGGGGCGGCGCCGCCGTAGACGCCGGAGTGGAGGTCCTGCGCGGCGCCTTCGACATGGAGTTCGCCGAAGATGCCGCCGCGGAGGCCGGTGCAGAGGGTTGGCAGGTTGGGCGCGAACATTTCGGTGTCGCAGATGAGGGCGGCATCGGCTCGGAGGGCTTCGCGGTGGGCGGGGACGTAGGCTTCGAGATGATCACCGCCGTCTTCCTCTTCGCCTTCAATTAGCACCTTGACGTTGATGGGGAGTTGGCCGTCGCGGGCGATGGTGCGGCGGATGGCTTCCATGAGAATCAGCGTTTGGCCTTTGTCGTCACAGGCGCCGCGGGCGAAGATATCGTTGCCACGGATTTCGGGTTCGAAGGGCGGGGATTTCCAGAGTTCGAGCGGGTCTGGCGGCTGGACGTCGTAGTGGCCGTAGAGGAGGAGCGTGGGCTTACCGGGGGCGCCGGTGAATTCGGCATAGACCAGCGGGTGGCGGTTTTCCGCTTCAATGAGAGTCGTTTGGGGCAGGCCGGCATCTAAGAGGAACTGCCTCACCCAGAGGGCGGCGCGCCGGCAATCGGCGGCGTGGTCCGGACTGGTGCTGATGCTGGGAATTCTGAGGAATTCGTCGAGTTTTTGAACGACGTCGTTATTCACACTTTCAGTTTATGCACACGAATCGGTTGATTAAAGAACAGAGCCCGTACCTGCTGCAGCACGCGGAGAACCCGGTGGATTGGTATCCGTGGGGCGAGGAGGCGTTTGCGAAAGCGCGGGCGGAGAATAAGCCGATTTTCCTGAGCATTGGGTACTCCACTTGTCACTGGTGCCACGTGATGGAGCGGGAGTCGTTTGAGACGGTGGAGACGGCGGAGATCTTGAATCGGGATTTTGTTTCGATCAAGGTGGACCGGGAGGAGCGGCCGGATGTGGATCGCGTCTACATGCTGTTCGTGCAGGCGACGACGGGCGGGGGCGGATGGCCGATGAGTGTGTGGTTGACGCCGGATTTGCAGCCTTTTTATGGGGGGACTTACTATCCGCCGGAGAACCGGTATGGGCGGCCTGGGTTTAAGACGGTGTTGGCGCATATTGCGCAGGTTTGGCGGGATGACCGGGGGAAGATTGACGAGTCCGTTGCCGATATCATGGGGCAACTGCAGGGGTATGCGGCGCTGACGAAGGGGCCGGGGGTGGTGGAGGATTCCGTGCTGGATGCCGCCTATAACAATGCGCGGCGGACCTTCGACAAGAAGCTGGGCGGGTTTGGGACGGCGCCGAAGTTTCCTCGGCCGGTGCAGTTGAATTTTCTGATGCGGTATTGGAAGGCGACGGGAGAAGAGGACGCCTTGGACATGGTGGTTCAGACGCTGCGGGCGATGGCGCGCGGCGGGATGAACGATCAGTTGGGCGGCGGGTTTCACCGGTATTCGGTGGATGCGCGGTGGTTCGTTCCGCATTTCGAGAAGATGCTGTATGACCAGGCGCAACTGGCGGTGAGCTATCTGGAGGCGTATCAGGCCACGGGGTTCGCGGATTTGGCGGAGGAAGCGCGGCGGGTTTTTGAGTATGTTCTGCGGGACATGACGCATGGCGAAGGTGGCTTTTTTAGCGCCGAGGATGCCGATTCGGCGGTGCATCCGGACCATCCGAAGGAGAAGGCCGAGGGCGCGTTTTATGTGTTTGATTGGCGGGAGCTGGAGGCGGTGTTGGGGGATGAGACGGCGGCGTTCGCGCGGGCGTACGGGTGCAGGGAAGAGGGGAACGTGGAGGCGTATGAGGACCCGCACAAGGAGTTTGTGAGGAAGAACATCTTGTTCCGGGTGGAGGGCGGGTTTGACTCGGCGCGGGAGAAGTTACTGGGGTATCGCGTGGCGCGGGTGCGGCCGCATCTGGACGATAAGGTTTTGACGTCTTGGAACGGGTTGATGATTTCGGCGTTTGCCAAGGGCGCGCAGGTGTTGGGGGAGCCTCGGTATCTGGCGGCGGCGCGGCGGGCGGCGGCGTTTGTGCGGTCGGCGATGTGGGATGGTCGGGTGTTGCGGCGGCGGTGGCGGGAGGGGGACGCGGCGATTGACGGGTTTTTGGATGACTATGCGTTCTTCGTGCTGGCGCTGTTGGATCTGTATGAGACGGAGTTCCGGGCGTCGGACCTGGCGTTCGCGGTGACGCTGGCGGAGCGGATGTGCGCGTTGTTTGAAGATGCGGAAAACGGAGCGTTCTATTCGACGGCGGAGGGGGACGCGTCGTTGGTGATGCGGTTGAAGGAAGATTACGACGGGGCCGAGCCGTCGGGGAATTCGATGGCGGCGCTGGCGCTATTGCGGCTGGGGGCGATGACGGGGCGGGCAGAGTTTACTCGTTCCGGGGAGCGGACGATTGCCGCGTTCCATTCGCGCTTGACGGGGCAGACGGCGGCGGTGCCGCAGATGTTGTGCGCGTATCTGTTCTCACAGCGGAAGCCGCGGCAGATTCAATTTGCGGGAAAAGACGTGGGCGCGTTGGTGCGGATTGTGCACGGGAAGTTTGCGCCTTTCCAGGTTTTGCTGCGGGCCGCGGAGACGGAAGGGCCGGCGGAGGCGCAGATTTGCGAAGACTTTGTTTGCCGGTTGCCGGTGCGGGACCCAGAAGTGCTCGCGGCCCAAGTAGAATAGTGGTTTCTCATGGATCCTAAATTTCGAATTGCTTCCATCACTGATGAATTCTCCCCGGCCGATCCGGCGCGGTCTCTGGCGCAGATGGCGTCCATCGGCATGACGGGCGCCGAGCTCCGCGTGCTGTGGGGCAAGAACATCATGGACTTGAACGATGACGAGATGGCACGGCTGCGGCACCTGCTGCAAGGGCACGGCATGGAGGTCATCTCGATCGCTTCGCCGATTCTGAAGTGCGTGCTGCCGAACGGGCCGGAGATCGACACGCGGTTCCAGCAGGACATTTTCAACTCCAAGCACACCTTTGAAGACCAGCCGGAGTTGCTGGACCGGGCGTTCCGGATTGCGAAGTTCTTCGGGGCGCGGATTATTCGCGTGTTTTCCTACTGGCGGACGGTGGATCCGGACGCCTGCTTCGACGCTGTTTGCACGGCGATGCAAGGGATGGCGGAGAAGGCGGCGAAGGAAGATCTCATTATCGGCATTGAGAACGAGCATGCCTGCAATATCGCCACGGCGGCGCAGGCGGCGCGGCTGTTGAATGCGGTGCAGCATCCGAACTTGAAGCTGGTGTGGGATCCGGCGAATGCGCTGGTTTCTGAGGAGATTCCGTTCCCGAACGGCTATGCGCTGTTGCCGAAGGACCGGATTGCGCATGTGCACGTGAAAGATTGCCATATGGACGGCCACAAGCCGATTTGGGGGCCGGTGGGCACACGCCAGGTGGACTGGAAGGGGCAGGTGGCCGCGTTGGCCGCCGATGGGTACACGGGCTGGTTGAGCCTGGAGACGCACTGGCCGGGGCCGGGGGGCGATAAGTTCCTGGCGTCGACGATTTGCGGGTGGAATATGCGCGGTTTGGCATCCATGTAAACTGATTTGACATTTCGGTGACATTGCGGGCAACCGGCGCGTCATTACTTGTTACGGAGATGGAGGCGCGAATGCGCAAGCGGAAAATCCTGGTGGCGGCGGTGTTACTCCTGACACTGGTCGGGGTCATGTTCGCGCAGAGGCGGCGTGGGCCGTTTCCGTTCCGCGAGGAAGAAGACGTGCCGATGCCGGCCGATGCGGGGGAGAAGACCGAGTTTGCCTTTGCGCGATTGAAGTATCCGAACTGGCGATCGAACGACCGGATGTGGTCGATGCGGGGGGCGTGGTCGATCGACTACCCGAAGGCGGACCGGCAGTTCATGCAGGGTGTGCGGCGGTTGACGCGATTGCATGTCCGATCGGTGGAGCAGGTGGTGGACCTGGAGTCGGACGATATCATGAACTACCCGTTTGCCTATGTGGTTGAGGCGGGGCATTGGGACCTGACGGATGGGCAGGTGAAGAAGCTGCGGGAGTTTCTGCTGAAGGGCGGATTCCTGATGACCGACGACTTCCACGGGACGATGGAGTGGGACATCTTCATGCAGTCGATGCAGCGCGTGTTTCCGGATCGTCCGGTGGTGGACCTGCCGGACAAGGAGCCGATTTTCCACGTTCTCTACGATTTGGACGACCGGTTTCAGATTCCCGGACTTGTTAACTACCCGTTTGATCAGACTTACGAATATGATGGCGTGGAGGCGAAGTGGCGCGGCATCTACGACGATCATGGCCGCTTGATGGTGGCCATCTGTCACAACATGGATATGGGCGATGCGTGGGAGTGGGCCGATTCGCCGCACTACCCAGAGAAATACGCGTCGCTGGCTTATCGCATCGGTATTAACTACATCATGTACGCTATGTCCCATTAGAGAGATTCATGTTCGAACTTTTCTTCCAGCATCCGTTGAGCGTTTTCCGTAAGGGCACCTTCGTGCTGCAGAGCGGTTGGCCGGTGTGGTTGCTGGTGCTGCTGGTGGCGGGCGGGGCGGCGTTGTTGGCCGTGTTTGTGTGGCAGAAGACGCGCGCGGCGGGGTGGTCCGTTTTGCGCAGCGCGACGCTTTGGGTGATGCAATCGACGATGGTGGCGGTGCTGCTGCTGTTGTTGTGGCAGCCGGGGATTTCTGTGGCCACGCTGAAGAAGCAGCAGAATGTGGTGGCGGTGTTGTTGGATGATTCGAAGTCGATGGGGTTGTCGGACCAGGGCGCGGTGCGGCGGGACGAGGTAGTGAAGACGCTGGATTCCGGGCTGCTGGATGAGCTGAAGAAGCGTTTTCAGGTGCGGTTCTACAAGGTGTCGGACCACTTGGAGCGGGCGGAGAACCACAAGGGTTTGAAGGGTGAGAAGACGTCGAGCCGGATCGCCGATGGGTTGAAGCAGATTGCGGCCGAGACGGGCAGCCTGCCGATTGGCGGGATTGTGCTGATGACTGACGGCGCGGACACGACGGGCGGGATTGACCGCGAGACAGTGAACGCACTTAAGGGCCGGCAGTTGCCGGTGCACACGGTGGGTTACGGGCGCGAGCAGTACGACCGCGACATTGCGCTGGTGGACGTGCAGGCGCCGGTGCGGGCGCTGGCCGATTCGCGGCTGGGCGTGCAGGTGATTCTGCGGCAGCGCGGGTATGCGGGGCAGAAGACGAAATTGACGTTGAAGGATGGCGATAAGACGCTGGCTTCGCGGGAAGTGACCTTGGCCGCCGATGGTTCGGCGCAGGCGGAGACGGTGTTGTTCAACGCCGGGGCGGCGGGCGTGCGGACGGTGCAGGTGTTGTTGCAGCCGCTGGCAAACGAAGAGAACGCGGGCAACAACACGATGACGCGGCTGGTGCAGGTGGAAGACCGGAAGCCGCGGGTTCTCTATATTGAGGGCGAGCCGCGGTGGGAGTTCAAGTTCATTCGCCGGGCGCTGGAAGAGGACAAGAGCGTCCAGATTGTGACGATGCTGCGGACGACGCAGAACAAGATCTACCGGCAGGGCGTGAACAATCCGAAGGAGTTGGAGGCGGGTTTTCCGGCGACGCCGGAGGAGATGTTCGCCTATGAAGGGATCGTGATCGGGACGGTGGAGGCATCGTACTTCACGGCGACGCAGCAGGCGTTGTTGAAGGCGTTTGTCGACCGGCGTGGGGGCGGTGTGTTGTTCCTTGGGGGCCGCGCGTCGCTGGCCGATGGCGGATATGGCGCGAGTGATTTCAAGGACATTTTGCCGGTGGTTGTCGGGGACCGGCGAACGACGTTTTTCCGCGATAAGGCCAATGTGGAGTTGACCGCGCAAGGGCGCGATAACTTGACGCTGCGGTTGGAAGAGGATCCGGCGCGGAATGTGGAACGGTGGAAAAAACTGCCGTTTTTGGCCGATTTTCAGAATGTCGGGACGGTGAAGCCGGGCGCCGTTGTGCATGTGGACGCGGTGACGGGCCAGGGGCGGACGCCCCTATTCGTGACGCAGAATTATGGACGCGGGCGGACGGCGGTGATGGCGACGGGTGGCACGTGGCGCTGGCAGATGTCGCAGCCATTGGAAGATAAATCGCACGAGATGTTCTGGCAACAGGTGATGCGCTGGCTGGTGGCGGGGACGCCGGGCACGGTGCAGGCGTCGACGACGCAGACGGTGTTTACGGACGATCCGCGGATTCCGCTGCGGGCCGAGGTGCGCGGGAAGCAGTATGAGTTGTTGCCGGATGGGCAGGTGGAGGCGCGGGTTTCCGGGCCGGCCGGTTCGGCCGCGACGGTGCAACTGCAGCCTGATCCGGTGCATCCGGGTGTGTACACGGGCGAGTATTCGGCGGACCAGGCGGGGTCGTATCTGGTGGAGATGGTGGCGTCGCAGAATGGCGAACGGACGGGCGTGGACACGTTGGCGTTCCGGCGCGAAGATGGCGTGGCCGAGAGTTTCCACACCGAGCAGAATAAGGAACTGTTGGAGCGGCTGGCGGCGGAGACGGGCGGGAAGTATTGGAAGCCGGATAACACGCAGAAGCTGCCGGAAGAGATTGCGTTGAGCGAGGCGGGGATTTCGACGCGCGAGATTCGGGACTTGTGGCATTTGCCGGTGGTGTTTTTGTTGCTGGCGGCGCTGCGCGCGGGCGAGTGGTTGCTGCGCAGAAGGTGGGGAGCGGTATGAGAGTTCTGTTGCTGTTGGCGGCGGCGATGGCTGCGCCGGGTGCGACTTGGTATGTGACGGTGGCTGGGTTGGGCGGGGACCCGTTGTTTGACCAGCGGTTCAACGGCCTGGCGCAGGAGTTGGACAAGCTGGTGCGGACGACGCCGGATTCCAAAGTCACGACGCTGATGGGGCCGGAGGCGGTGAAGACGCGCATTCGCGCGGCGTTGGAAGAGGCGGCGAAGAACGGCAAGGCCGAGGACACGTTGGTGGTGACGCTGATCGGGCATGGGAACTTTGACGGGCAGGACTACAAGGTGAACATTCCGGGCGCCGATATGACGGCGGCGGAACTGGCCGAATGGATGGACCGGGTGCCAGCGCAGAAGCAGGTTGTCATCAATACGACTTCCTGTTCCGGGGCTTCGATCGATATGTTGCGGCGGGATAACCGCGTGGTTGTCACGGCGACGAAGGCGGCGTCCGAACGGTTAGCGACGCAGTTCGCGCGGTTCTGGGTGGAGGCGGTGCGCAACCCGGAGGCGGATACGGACAAGAACGAAGTGGTGAGTGTGTTGGAGGCCTTCCGGTTCGCGGATAAGAAGACCGTTGGTTTTTACGAGTCGCAGAAGCGGTTGGCGACTGAGCACGCGATGCTAGAGGACACGGGGAAGGGAAATGGCGTGCGGGCGCCGGGTCCGGACAATGGGCACGGGCTGCTGGCGGGGCAGACGGCGCTGGTTCGTTTCGGCGCGATGCAGCAAGCGGCGAAGGCGCCGGAGAAGCAGGCGTTGTTGAAACGGCGCGAGGAAGTGGAAGCCAAGATTGAGAAGTTGAAGTATGAGAAGGCGGCCATTTCTGTGGCCGATTACCGGAAGCAGTTGGGCGCGCTACTGTTGGAGTTAGCGAAGGTGCAGGAGGAGATCGACCGGTGAGATCGCTTGTCCTGTTCGTAGTTTTTGCGAGCTTGGCGTCGGCGGCGACGCTGGCCGAGTGCCGCGAGCATAAACGGCGCGGACGGCTGGCGGAGGCGCGGGTGTGCTGGCAGGCGTTGGCGCAGGGGCGGGATGTGGCCTTGCAGGCGGAAGCTTACTGGGCGATGGGCGATTACAATACCGCCAACGATAAGTTTCGCAGCGCTGTGGCGATGCAGCCGAAGGACCCGGGCGTGCGCGTGCGATGGGGCCGGATGTTCTACGAGCGCGGGCAGCGGAAGGACGCCGCGGCCTTGTATGAAGAGGCGCTGGCGCTGCAGGAAGACTTTGCGCCGGCGTTGATTGGCACGGCGTATCTGGCGTCGAACAGTTTTGAGAGCAAGGCCGTGGAGTTGGCCGAGAAGGCTTTGGCGAAGGACCCGAAGCTGTTTGAGGCGCGCGAGATGCTGGCGCGGTTTGCACTGGAAGAGTACGACGAGAAGAAGGCGATTGCGGAGGCCGATAAGGCGCTGGCGATTTCGCCGGAAGCGCTCGATGCGTTGATCGTGCGGGCTACGGTGGATTGGCTGAACGATAAGCCGGGCACGGAGTGGGTGGCGAAGCTGGAGAAGATCAACCCGAACTACGGGGAAGGCTACGCGATGGCGGCGGCGATGTTCATCATCAATCGCCGGTATGAAGAGGGGATTAAGCTCTATCGCACGGCTCTGGCGAAGAACCCGGACCTGCTGGCGGCGAAGGCCGAGCTCGGCGTGAACCTGATGCGCCTTGGCGAGGAAGTGGAATCGCGAAAGCTGCTGGAGGAGTGCTACAACGCCAACTGGCGCACGGCGCAGGTGACCAACACGCTGACGCTAATGGACAGCTACAAGAACTTCGTGACCTTTAAAAAGGGCATGTTGATTCTGCGCGTGCACAAGAAGGAAGCCGATCTGCTGCGGCCGTATTTTGAGGCGGAATTGGAACGGGCGTCGAACGTGTTTGAGAAGAAGTACCAGTTGAAGCTGACGGCGCCGGTGCAGTTGGAAGTGTATCCGGACCATGAAGATTTCGCGGTGCGCACGATGGGGTTGCCGGGGCTGGGCGCGTTGGGCGTTACGTTTGGCAATGTGGTCGCGATGGATTCGCCGTCGGGCCGGAAGCCGGGTTCGTTCCACTGGGCGTCGACTTTGTGGCACGAGTTGAGCCACGTGTATGCGCTCGCCTTGACCAAGCATCGCGTACCGCGGTGGTTTACCGAGGGCCTCGCCGTGCATGAAGAGACGGCGGTGAACAAAGAGTGGGGCGACCGGTTGGATCCATCGACCATTCGCGCGATTAAAGAGAAAAAGCTGTTGCCGGTGGCGACTCTGGACCGCGGGTTTGTGCGGCCGTCGTATCCGGCGCAGGTGACGGTAAGTTATTTCCAGGCGGGCAAGATCTGCGACTACATCAACGAGAAGTGGGGCTGGCAGAAGCTGGTGGAGATGTTGAAGGACTTCGCCACGGGCAAGCCGACTGTGGAGGTGATGGAGTCGCATCTGGGGATGAAGACCGAAGCGTTTGATAAAGAGTTCATGGTGTGGCTGGATAAGCAGGTCGGTGAACAGGTGAAGGGCTTTGACGCCTGGCGGAAGAACATCGCAGTGGCCAATGAGCTGGTGAAGGCGAAGAAGTGGGATGAGGTCATCACGACCGCCGAGCCGATTGTGCGCGCGTATCCGGACTACGTGGAATCGGGGTCGGCGTATGAGCTGCTGGCCGAGGCTTCCGAGAAGAAGGGCGATAAAGCAAAGGCCATTTCGATTCTGGAAGCGTGGGCCAAAGTGGGCGGGCGCCAACCGGAGACGTTGAAGAAATTGGCGAAGTTGCTGGAAGACGCCGGCCGCAAGCGGCAGGCGGCGGAGACGTTGGAGCGGATCAACTACATCTACCCGGTGCAGGACGATGAGTATCACCGGCGGCAGGGAGAGCTGTGGTTGGAAGTGGGCGAGAAGGACAAGGCGATCCGGGAGTTTACGGCCGTGGTCGGATCGAAGCCCGTGGATGTGGCCGGAAGTTACTACAATTTAGCCAAGGCGCAACGAGCCGCCGGTTTGAACGACCAAGCTCGTGACAATGTCATACTCGCCTTGGAAGCCGCGCCCAGCTTCCGTCCGGCCCAGAAATTACTCTTGGAGCTCTCTAAATAAACATGTCGACCTCTAATGCGAACACGCTGGACACCGCCGATCTGCGGGAGCGCGTGAACCGTTTCCAGCAAACACAGGCGAAGATCGTTGAGCAGGTGCGCCGGGTTATCGTCGGCCAGGAGGAAGTGGTCAATCAAGTCCTTGTCGCCCTGTTTGTCGGCGGCCACTGTTTGATCACCGGCATGCCCGGCACGGCGAAAACACTGCTGGTGAAGACGCTTTCCGACACTCTGGGCCTGGAGTTCAAGCGCATCCAGTTCACTCCCGATCTGATGCCGACCGACATTACCGGCACCGACATCATCGAGGAAGACAACACGACGGGGCGGCGGCAGTGGACGTTTGTCCAGGGGCCGATTTTCACCAACGTGCTGCTGGCCGACGAAATCAACCGCACGCCGCCGAAGACGCAGGCCGCGCTGCTCGAAGCCATGCAGGAAAAAAGCTGCACGGTGCGCGGGAACATCTACAAACTGGCCGCGCCGTTCTTCGTACTGGCGACGCAGAACCCGATCGAACTGGAAGGTACCTATCCGCTGCCGGAAGCGCAGCTCGATCGATTCCTGTTCAACGTGTTGCTGGATTACCTGCCGTTCGACGAGGAGATGCAGGTGCTGGGGCTGACCACGACGACCCACATCGCCAAGGCCGAAACCGTCACCAACGCGCAGGAAATCCTGGACATGCAGCAGTTGGTGCGCATGGTGCCGGTGGCCGAGAGCGTGGCGAAGTACGCGGTTTCGATCGTGCGCGCGACGCGGCCGACCGACCCGACGGCGCCCGAGATCGTGAAGAAGTATCTGAACTTCGGCGCCAGCGTGCGCGGCATTCAGAACATCATTCTGGCGGCGAAGGCGCGGGCGTTGATGCAGAAGCGCTACCACGTGTCGTTTGAAGACGTGGCGTCGATGTCGGTGCCGGTGCTTCGCCATCGCGTGCTGCTGAACTTCCACGCGGAATCGGACAAGGTAACGGCCGATTCGGTGCTGCGCAAGATGATTGATTCGATCGCTGTTCCGCGGGACTAATCGGCATGGACCAGCGCTACCTCGATCCCCACGTTCTTGCCTCCATCTCGAACCTCGAGCTGGTGGCGAAGACGGTTGTCGATGGGTTTATCTCCGGGCTCCACCGGTCGCCGAAGTTCGGCTTCTCGCAGGAGTTCGCCGAGTACCGCATGTACAACGAGGGCGACGATCTGCGCTTCGTGGATTGGAACGTCTACGCGCGGACGGAACGGACTTACATCAAGCGGTTCAAGGGCGAGACGAACTCGCGGTTGACGCTGTTGCTGGATGGGTCGAAGTCGATGTCCTATACGTCGCACAGCGTGACGAAGATGGACTACGCCAAGTACCTGTGCGCGAGCCTGGCCTACATGGCCCATCAGCAGCGCGACGCGGCGGGCGTGATCGTGTTCGACGATGAGGTGCGGGAGTACGTGACGCCGTCGTCGCGCGCTGGCCAGTTCCGGCGGACGATGTACGCGATTGAGAACGCCGTGCCGGGCAACCGGACGGACTTTGCCAAGCCGTTCTTCCATTTCCTTTCCACGCTTCGCAACACGCGCGGGATGGCGGTGGTGGTGAGCGATTTCTACGAAGACCCGGAGACGGTGATCAAGACGATCGAGCCGCTGCGGTACCGCGGGAACGACGTGGTGTTGTTCCATATTCTGGATCCGCAGGAGGTACGGCCGAAGTTCGATGGGCCGGTGCTGCTGATCGATTCCGAGACGGGGCAGGAGTTGGAAACGTCGCCCGAGTACGCGGTGCAGGAGTATCGCTCGAAGATTGACGCCCACGTGGCGGCGCTGCGGCAGAAGGCGCAATCGGCCGGGCTGACGTATCATTTGCACACCACCGATACGCCGCTTGATTCGGCGCTGCGCGAGTTTCTGATGATCCGGCAGGGGAGATCGTAATGGGATTCCTCGCACCTTTCTTCCTTGGCGCCGCGGCGCTGGCCGGGCTGCCGTACTGGCTGCATCTGTTGCGCCAGCACAAAACGACGCCGGTGCCGGTGAGTTCGCTGATGTTCTGGGAGAAGCGGACGACGACGTCGACCAAGCAACGGAAGTTACGCTACTTTGCGCTGCTCGCGATGCGGCTGTTGGCGTTGTTGTTTCTGATCCTCGCGTTTTCGCAGCCCTACTGGGAGCGCACGATTGCGGCTGGCGCGGGGAAGAGAATGACCGTGGCGGCGATCGACAATTCTTTCTCCATGCGGCGCGGCGGGGCGATGGACGCGGCTCGGCAGCAGGCGTTGGGGCTGGCTGGAAAAGTCAATCCGGCGGAGCCGGGTATTGTGGTCGCGTTCGGTTCCGGGGCTCGCGAAGTGGGGCAGAAGGCCGAAGACGCCGGGACGTTCCGGAACAACGTGAACGCGATTGTCCCTGGCGATGAACGGACCGCCTATGCGGAGTTGGCGCGGGTGCTGCGCGGATTGGCGGAGGCGCACCGGATGCCGCTTGACGTGCATGTCTATACCGATTTGCAGAAGTCCGGGATGCCGGCGCGGTTCGCCGATTTGCAGTTGCCGGCCGATGCGAAGCTGGAGATTCACGACGTGGCGCCGAAGGAACAGGCGAACTTTGCTGTCGAATCGGTGACGCCTCCGGGGCGTATTTTCGATACCGCCAAGGCGCGCGTGCGCGCGACGATTGCCGGGCTGCACACGCCGAAAGCGGCGAAAGCGATTCAGCTTGTGGCCGATGGGAAAGTGCTGAGCACGAAGACGGTGGAAGTTCCCGAGAACGGTCGCGCGTCGGTGGAGTTCACGGGGCTGGACACGGGCTACGGTTTCCATCGCGGGGAGATTCGGATTGAGGGCGCGGCGGACGCGTTTCCGAACGACGATTCGTTCCGGTTTGCGATTGAGCGGTCCGATCCGCGGAAGATCCTTTTCCTGCACGCGGCGCGCGATCCGCGCAGTTCGCTGTATGTGAAGGCGGCGCTCGATGCTGCCGTGCCGAATGCCTACGCGATTGACGCGGCAGCGTATGATACGACGTCCACGCCGAACCTGACCAATGTTTCCTTTGTGGTGCTGGCCGATCCGGGGGCGTTGCCGCCGGCGCTCGAAGCATCGTTGAAAGACTACGTGCAGAAGGGCGGGGCACTGTGGATCGCCGCCGGGCCGTTCACGGGAGCGCTGTCGAAGTTACCCGTCGTTGGGCTGACTGTGAAGGGTTCGGGGATCGCATCGCGATCGCGAGAGATGTTCCAGACGGTGGCGTCGAAGGAGCCGTTGCATCCGGTGATTGAACGCGCGACGGGCCTGGAATCGGTGAAGTTTTATCAGGTTGTGAACGTGGAGCCGGGCCCGTCGAGCAAGGTGTTGGCGAAGACGGCCGACGGCGTTCCGGTGATTCTGGAGCAGGCCGTAGGCGAGGGGCGCGTGCTGGTGCTGACCTCGCCGCTCGATAACCTGGGCAATAATCTGCCGTTGCATCCGGCGTTCATTCCGTTCGTCGAGCGCGCGGCGCAGTATCTGTCGCGCCAGCAGGAATCGACCGGCATTGTGGCCGTGGGCGAAGGCGTTGAACTGCGCGCGGCGAATGATCGCGCGATTGGCGTTGAAGTGCTGGACCCGAAGGGCGACCGCGCGTTGACGCTGGAGCAGGCGGCGAAGGCGACCTCTTTCGCACCTGGCGCGGAAGGATACTACGAGATCCGGCGCGGCAACGGGCGTTCGAGCCTGGTGGCGGTGAACGCGGACCGGCGCGAGAGTGATTTTGCACGGATGGAAGACGAGACGGTGGGACTGTGGAAGGCCACGGGCGAGCCGTCGGAAACGCAACGTGTCAACGCGAGCGGGGAACGTACCGAGCGCGTCAGCCCCTGGTGGTGGCTGCTGCTGTTTGTCCTGTTATTGACGCTGGCCGAAGGGGTCCTGGCGTCACGTTACCTGTACGGATCCGGTGTGGGCGAATCGTCCGAGCCGGAGTTGGTTGGTAGGGAGGCCGCATGAGTGCACTGGAGAGTCTCGACGGGTACTTGAAACAGCTGGAGCGCAAGATGCGTCTGGCGGCGTGGACGCGCGGCGTGGCCGTGGCGGCTTTCTGCGCCCTGATCGCAACGGCGCTGCTGGTGCTGTACACGAACTCGACGGCGTTTGCCGACAGGCCCGTGATCATTGCCCGCTTCGTGCTCTTCCTGGTGCTGGCGCTGGCGTTGACGTTCGGCATTATCATCCCGCTATTGAAAGTGAACCGGCGCCGCGCGGCGAGCCGTGCGGAGCAGGCATTGCCGTTTGGCGACCGGCTGCTGACGGTGGTGGAGCATCGCAACGATGCCGATCCGTTTCTGGAATTGATCGCGGCCGATGCCTTGCCGGTTGCCATTTCTGGCGGCACGGCGGCCATCGTGCCGGCGCGCACGCTGATGATGTTCGGCGCGCTGGCGATTGTTGGCGTGGGGTCGATGGTATGGCTGTTGCAGCGCGGGCCGGGCTACTGGGGCTACGGCGCGAACCTGCTGTGGTTCGGGCCTCCGAAGATTGAGGCGGGTTCCTTCTACGACATTCAGGTCCAGCCGGGGAATAAGGCTGTCCGCAAGCGCAGCGACGTGACGGTGACCGCCAATCTGGTGGGTATGCAGACGGGTGTCGTGAAGATTTTCGCTCGCTACCGCGGGGCGAGCGAATGGGAACAATCGCCGATGATGCCCCAGGGCACGGGCTATGAGTTCGTGTTCGCCGGGTTGCCCGACACGGTCGAGTATTACGTCCAGTCGGGGCCGGTGAAATCGAAAAGCTACACGCTGACGGCGGTGGATCTGCCGGGCGTGAAGAACATTAAGGTCACCTATGTGTACCCGCCGCAATTGGGCATGCCGTCGACGACGGAGGAGCATGGCGGCGATGTCCGCGCGGTGACGGGCTCGACGGCGAAGTTGGAAATTGAGTTTGATAAGGCCCTGCAGAATGGGCTGATCGTCATCAACGGCGAGGAGACGAAATCGCTGCAGATGATCGCGCCGAACAAGGCGATTGTGGAGATCGCGGTCAATAAAAGCGGCGTCTATCACGTGGCCGGGCGTGAGTTGAACGAGAACGTGCGCCTGACCGATGACTATTTTATTGAGGCGCAGGAGGACGGCGATCCGGTGATCAAGATTCGCCGGCCGGGGCGCGATGCGAAGGTGAACCCACTGGAAGAAGTGCCGGTGGAGGTGGAGGCGTCCGACGATTTCGGCTTGCGCGAATTGACGCTCCGGTATTCGGTGAATGGCGGCGAGGAAAAGACGATCCAGATGCTGCCCGGCCAGAACGTGAAGCAGGCCAATGGCAAGACGCTGATCACGCTCGAGGATTTCAAGCTGCAGCCGGGCGACGTGGTGTCGATGTACGCCGTCGGCCGCGATGCGCGCAACACGGTGCAGACCGATATGGTGTTCGTGGAGGCCATGCAGTGGGAACTGGAGTATTCGCAGTCCCAGCAGGGCGGCGGCGGTGGTGGTGGCGGTGAACAGGAAGACCAGGGCAAGATTTCGGCGCGGCAGAAGGAGATCATCGCGGCTACTTGGAACCAGTTGCGGAACCGGTTCGCGGACAAGAAATCGATGGCGGAGAACGCCAAGTTCCTGTCGGAGATGCAGGCGAAGTTGAAGGATCAGGCCAAGTCGCTGGCCGAGCGCATGACGCGGCGCGAACTGTCCGGATCGAATGAGGAGTTCAAGAACTTCACGAAGGAGATGGAAGCGGCGTCGTCGGCGATGGGCTCGGCGGCCGAGAAGTTGAAGGGGGAGAAGTTCAAGGACTCGCTGCCGCATGAGCAGAAGGCGCTGCAGCATCTAATGCGTGCCGAGAGCTTGCAAAAGCAGATCCAGGTTGCCTTTGGGTCGCAGGGCGGCGGCGGTGGTGGCGGTGGCGGCGCGTCGCGCGATCTCGACAATTTGTTCGATCTCGAACTCGATACGGAGAAGAACCAGTACGAGACCGGCCAGCAGCAGGCGGGCGGCGGCGAGAGCCGCGAGAAGCAGGTGGACGAGGCCATGCAGCGGCTGAAGGAGTTGGCGCGGCGGCAGCAGGAGTTGGCCCAGCAGCAGCGGCAGAACAAACAGAGCTTCCAACAGAAGTGGCAGCAGGAACAGTTGCGCCGCGAGGCGGAAGAGCTGAAGAAGAAGATGCAGGAGTTGGCGCAGCAACAGGGCCAGCAGAGTCAGCAGGGGCAACAAGGTCAGCAGGGCCAACAAGGACAACAGGGCCAACAAGGACAACAGGGGCAGCAAGGACAACAGGGACAGCAAGGTCAGCAAGGACAGCAAGGACAACAAGGCCAGCAGGGCCAGCAGGGCCAGTCGTCCTCGCGGGATCGTTTGCGCCAGATGGCCGGCCAGCAACAGCAACGGCAGGACCCGCGTTTGCAGCAGGCCTTGGAGCGCCTGGATCAGGCGACCAAGGATATGCAGCGGGCCAATCAGCAGGGCCAGCAGGGACAGTCCGGACAGCAATCGGCCGATGCGCAACGAGCGGCCGAACGGCTGAATGAAGCGCAGAACGCGTTGCGCGGGATGCGCCAGGATCAATCGTCGAACAAGATGGGCGATCTGGCGGAGCGCGCCAAGCAGTTGGCCGAACAGCAGCGGGAGTTTGCCAATCGCGTCAATCAGGAATTCGGGCCGAAGTCCGGTCAACAGGGCCAGGATCCGGCGGCGATGCGTGGGCAGAAGATGGATATCCAGCAGCAAATGGCCAAGGAAAAGGAACGCATGACGCAGGCGTCCGAGCGGCTGGAGCGAGACTTGCAGGACGCCAGCCGGCAGATGCAGGGTTCGCAGCGCCAGACCTCTTCGAAGCTGCGCGAGGCCGTCGGCCAGATGCAGCAGGACCAAGTGACGCTGCGCAACAAGATGCTTGGCAACTACTACCGGCAGGGCTTGGCGCCGTATCTGGGTTCGCGCGAGCAGTCGTTGGCGAACGATATGGACAAGCTGCGCAAGGCTATTGAAGGCGCCCAGCAGTCGATGGATCCGAACGCGCAGGATGGCGGCAAGAACGAGCGCAATCTGGCCGGCGTCGAGAAGCTCCGTGAACAGCTGCAGCAGATGGTGCAGGGGCAGCGCGGGCCGAACGGCCAGCGCGGTCAGCAGGGGCAACAGGGTCAGCAAGGACAGCAGGGTCAGGGTCAACAGGGCCAAGGCCAGCAGCAGGTGCAGAACGGGCAGCGCGGCCAGCAAGGTCAACAGGGCCAGCAAGGCCAAGGTGGCCAACAAGGTCAGCAAGGGCAACAAGGCCAGCAGGGCCAAGGTGGCCAGCAAGGCCAGGGCGGGCAAATGGGCGGCGGCCAGATGGGCGGCAACGGCCGTCAGCAAAGTCCCGGGCAACGCGGCTGGCGCGAAGGCGGCGACGCCACCAACGACGGCACACGCGAGTTCAACAGCATGGCCGGCGGTGCCAATCGCACCTGGCAGGACGGCATGCGGGCGCTGAGCGAACTGCGCGGCGCGGCCGGCGAATCGCCTGAAATGCAGAAGGAAATTGAGCAAATGATCCGCGAGATGCAGCGATTGGACCCGGGTAAGTTCACCGGGAATCCGGAGCTGGTGGAGCGGATTCGCGCCCAGTTCCTGCCGCAGTTGGAGCAGTTGGAGTTGAAGCTCCGCCGTCAAGTGGAAGCGCAGCAATCCGGCAATGTGCGCAGCGGCGCCGGCGAACGGATTCCAGCAGGCTACGCCGAACAGGTGGCCGACTACTATCGCCGTCTCAGCAAAGGGAACAAATAACCGGTCCTACGGTTTGGTTCGCAAGTCGTAAATGTAGATCGTGTACCCGGCGCGAGCGGTGGGTACACGGTCACGGAATTTCTTGTAGTAGTCCTCGTACGGACTCTTGAAGAAGTGCCCCGGCAATAGTGTCGCGCTGATCGCGTAGACGGCCGGTTCCGGTTCCAGGATCGTCTGCCCTTTGGCCAACTCCGGGCTCCACGGCGGGGGAGTGGAGACGATCTCTTTATCGGTGAAATGGCGCCACGGCGTGTCGGCGCCAAAGTAGGCCAGCCGGAAGCCCTTGGCATTGTTCTTCGTGGCCCACTCGCGCAACGCCGGCAGGTCTTGCCCCCAGTCCAGATTGCTGTCCGCCAGGTAGTGAAGGCCGTTGGCCGGGCCGCCGGCGAGTGCATTGAAGAACGCGATGCCGTGCGGGTAGTAGTACAACGATTCCCCCGCACCGAGCAGCAAAGCGACCAGAACGAATCGCCGGTGTTCGACCGCTACGCGCGCGGCCATCAGTGCCGCGAACGGCAGCGCCGGAAGGATTAGCCGGATGCCCAGTTGATGCCCTGTCATGCTGGCCAGTGCGATATACAACACCGGCGGCAACAACAGGAAGACCGACAACGCGTCGCGCTTGCGGATCGTATAAACAGCAGCGGCGAGGAACAGGAGTTGATACGCCACCGGCACCTTCACGGCCAGCGCGATCAGGAAGTACCAAGGGTCGGCGGTGTGCCGAACGGTGCCCAGCAGGTAGATGGGCGGGCGATCCGCCGAGCTCCAGAACAGCCCTATGCAACCCTGCCAGAAGTACGCGGGCACGGGCAGCCACTGGAAGATCTGGCCGACGGCGGTGAACAGCCACGGCACCTTCGGATCGGCCCATTTATGCACAATTTCCACTGGATGCAACAGGCGCACGTTCCATTGATAGGCCGTGCACAGGCCCAGGTAGAGGATGGCGACGAACAGCGCGAAGTGCTGCGGAAACCGCCGCCATTGTCGCGCCAACAGAATCACCGGGCCGATACCCGCCAGAATGATCAATGACAACTTCGCGAACACGCCCAGCAAGGTCGCCGCCGCCAGCCACGACACTGTCCGCCACGACGGAGACTCCCAATAGCGCCACGCCGCATACCAGAACGCCAGGTAACCCATCGCCGCCGCCACGTCGTTCTTCACCAGTGCCCCATGGCCCAGTGCCGTCGGTTCAAAGGCGAAAATCGCTGCGGCAATCAGCGCCGCCATTCCGCCGCCAATCGCCCGTCCCCACCGCCATATCAGCAACACGGTGGCAAGGGAAAACAGCAGCGCGGGCAGCCGGAACAAAAACGTCAGCCGCTGATAAAACGGGTCTTTCAGATCCACGGCCCAGGCCGCGGCGGAAGCCCATTCGTCTTTAGACTGCCAGCGCGGATGGTCGGCGATCTCCAGCCCAAAGGCGCGCGGCACCCAGCCTGTGGTGATCTTCAACAACGGCGCCAAGTCGGGTACATGGTAAACCTTGTCGCCACCCCAGAAGAAGTGGGCGCCCAACATGTGGTTGGGTTCGTCCATGGTGACACCGGTAGTGGCCGCCTCCCGGACAAGCAGCGCGAGTAAGATGAACAACAATCCGGAGAGAGCCAGACGCTCCTTGGTGAATAAGTTCCCTAACCCCACCAAACTTCCCCGGCGGCTAAGTGGGCGCGGACAGTGTCCGGATTGAGTTCAATGCCAAGGCCCGGTTTCTCGGTCGCCTTAATGTATCCGTTCTCAATATACGGGCCATCCAACAGCAATACTTTATCCATCCAGTCGCCCTTGCCGGTTACCGTCTCCGTGGCGATATAGTCGCGAATGGTCGACGCCCACTGAATATTTCCATACGTGTGCACCTGGCTGGCCGTATTGTGCGTCGCCATGGGCATGCCGAATGGGCCGGCGAAGTCCGCGATCCGCTTGGTTTCCAGGAATCCGCCCGAATTTCGCAAGTCCGGATTCAAAATGTCACATCCCTGGTTGACGATAAACTCCTTGAATCCCTCGCGCCGCGTCAAATTCTCGCCCATACAAATCGGCACCTTGGACGACGCCGTCAACCGTTGCCAGGAAGACGAATAATCCACCAGCAATGGGTCCTCCAGCCACAACGGCTTGATGCTCTCCACCGCGTCGGCAATCTGAATCGCCGTTCGCACATCATACTCCCAGTGGCAGTGCACGATAATATCGTGATCGAACCCAATGGCCTCGCGGCAATTCTCAAACCCCTGTCTAACTTGGAGTAATTCCTTCGTCGTCAAAATCCGGTTACTCGGGTCTTTCGCGACATCGTTCTTCGCGTTCGTCCGCGGGAATCCGAACTTGTGGCAGGTGAACCCCGCCGGGTCCGCCTTCGCCTGCGCGGCCCACTCGCGGCACGATGCCTTATCGAGCATATTCTTCGGCGCCGAGTGATCGTAAACTCGCACCTTATCCCGGAATCGCCCGCCCAATAGTGACGAACTCGGCACGCCCAGAATCTTCCCTGCCAAGTCCCACAGCGTCATCTCAATCCCGCTCGCCGCGCGCATCAAATTGTGCGCCGAGCCATCGGTGCGGTTCCCCGACAAATTACTGCCGCCCGCCCCCAGGTTCGTGTAGATCGTATCGATCTGCAGCGGGTCTTTCCCAATCAGCCACGGCCGCAGCGCCAGGACCTGTTCCTTTACGCCCACACCCGGCGAACCGTACGCCTCGCCGATGCCGTAAACACCGTTATCCGCCGTGATCTTGATGAGCGTGTACGTGCGCCCACCCTGCATCACCATCACCTGCACGTCTTTGATTTTTACTTTGCCGATTTGCGCGGCGGCGACTGGCAAGGTCGAGAGGAAGAGGCGTCGGGAGATCATGGCTCACCAATTTATCACTTTCGCGATCTTGAACCACCCGCCGCCCAATCCCGTCTGCTCCCCGGCCCCTAAAAACGGCATCGCCGCCGTCAACTCTCCCGCATATTCCACCTGCCCCACACGGCCCCCGGTGCCATAGCTCTGCCCGGTCCGCGTGCTCGTTCGCAGCCGCTCCACCACCACCGTCTCATCCCGAACCACGCGCACCGCGGCCCGTGACAACGGCGCCAGCGGCGGCTCCCCGCCATAACAACTCATCAACGCATTGATACGATCATGCAACCGCGCGAAGAAGCCGGAACCGGTATCTGCATCGGTCGGGCTCAGCCAGTCGACAACAACACCCGCCACCGGCTCCCCAACCTCCAACGGCCACTCTCTTTCCGTCGCCTCCGTCGTCACCAACCGCGCCCTCCCCCGGCCCGGCCCAATCCCTTCGGCTTCCAACAACTCACACATCCCCGCAAACGCCTCCCCCACCGGCAGCGCCAACGCGAACTGCACAACCTCAAACGCAAATCGCTCCCCCGCCAAAAGCCGCCGCCCATCCAGCGGATAGGCACGAATGGCGAACGGCCTCGGCGGCGTCGCATAGCCCGACGGCGCGCCCTCCCACCGCGGCTGCAGCATCGCCGCAGCCTCCGCGCACACCCGCGGAAGCAACAATCCAGCCGCCCCGCGAATCACATTTTCCGCCTGCAGCGGAGGAAAATACACCGGCGTCAACACGTCCAGTTCAAACCGGTGAATGCGTAGGGCGAAGGAGCGCAACCCCTATTCTACGGCCTGCCGCCTCGCGTCTTCAGCGCCACTGCCAGCAACCCCGCCGCCAACATTGCGTAACTAGCCGGTTCCGGCGTCGGCAAGTACACGGTATCCAGAACCGTGAAATCGCCGCTCGAGGTGCCAACGGAGATGTGATAGTCGGCGTAGGTAAACGGCGTGTCCGTAACGAAGCCAAAGAACGTCGGCGACGCCAGCAGATTGGACGCCGTTTACTGATCACCATTGGAAAATCGAAACACCGGAATGTCGCCATCGGAGTTATACACGCCCGCATCAAAGGCGATCGCGTAGACCGGCGCCCTGGCCGACGCGCGAATGTACCCGTCGGTGGCGCCCAGCGGCCCCGCCTCCGTCGGCGGCCCCACCAGGCAGCCGGACCCGCCGCAGTAGCCCGCAAACGTCTGGTGCAAATACCCGTTCCAGGCCCCCGCGCTCAGCCCTTCGAAAAACACTCCATCCACCATCACCCCAGCGCTGTATGGCCCAGGTGGCAACGGGTTGCTGAAAGTCACGGCCTGAATCGAGCCCCCGGCCGCGGCGGCCCAGGTGGCATAGTCCGAGTAGGCAACAACGCCGCCCCATCCAGGCAGCGCGAAAAGCAAAGGCAAAAGCCAGGAATAGATTCGCATACCATCGAATGCGCATGGCCCCATATTTCGGGGGCAACCCGTCCCCTGATATCCTAGCTAGTTCATGCCTGCGATACGAGATATCTCCGCCGATAAATTTGTCTTTGGCTGCCACCGCTTTGGCTTCGGGCCCGCGCCCGGCGGCGGCTACGTTGACGTGCAGCGGCACGTGGTGCCGATGGTGCGCACCGCTCTCGAACTGGGTATCCGCACCTTCGACTCCGCCGTCCTCTACCGCGCCACCCTCCAGCTCGGCAAGGCACTCGAAGCCCTCAACGTCGACCCCAACACCATCCGCCTCCAAACCAAGTGCCTCCGCTTTCTCGGCCTCCAGGTGGACAACGCCAAGGAGCACCAGCCCGACGTCCTGCTGCCCAGCATCCCCGAGCGCTACCACGGCCTCACCGACAAATGGGACCCCTCTCCCAAAGGTGTCGAACAGCAGATCTGCCGCGAACGCATCGAATTCGGCGGTAAGAATCTATGGGGCGTCGCCCTCCACGATCCGCCGGACATGGCCAAACAGGTCGGAATGAACTGGGATACCGACATTCGCCCCGCCGTCGCCTTCCTCAAAAAGGCCAAAGCCGCCGGCTTCGTCGAACGCATCGGCCTCGGCATTAAGGAGCCCGAATTCGTCGACCGCTTCGTGGCCGAAGAACCCGGCGCGCTCGACTACGCCGGCATCACCTTTTGCCCCGCCATTCTCGGGTCCCTCATGAAGGTCATCGAAACCAGCCACGCGCAGAATTTCGAAGTCACCCTCATGGGCATCAACTACGGCCAGGCCTTCACGCTCACCGAGGACCCGGCCACAGCGCCCCCGTTCCTCTATAACTACGAATTCGCCAACGACGCCGAACGCGCCCTCATGTCGAAGTTCTTCCGCATCTGCGGTTCGACGCCGTTAATCCACTTGGCCGCCGCCGTCGCCGGCCTGCTCGTCGTCCACTTCCCCAAATCGGTCACGCAAATCGTCACCGCCACCAAGACGCCCGAGCGCCTCGCAGAAACCATGCAACTGGTCCGCGAAGCCCACGTGCCCGCGCCCGTCTGGGCCGAACTCAAGGCCGCCGAACTCATCCCGCGCGACTTCCCGACGTCATAGCGCGATCTGAACCAGCGGCGCCGCCGGCCGGTGCGATTCCAGCACCAGCGGGCACGCATCGCCGTGGGTGCGGCAGAAATGCGGTACCTTGCCCGCGGCCAGTTCCGTCCGCATGCCAACGATGATTTCGCCGTTCCAAACATCTTCAATCCGATGCTCCGACGGAGGCGCAATGGACTTCTTCAAAAAACAACACGGCGTATAAATGTCGTGCAGCGGCCGCACGCAAAGAAATTTCCAAGGAAACAAACAGGGGATGTCGATCCCATCCTCGGCCTGCTCCCGGATGAACGACTCCTCCGGCTTCCACTCGTAGCTGATGTTCAATCCGCGAAACTCTTCGCTGTCCTCGATTTCCCGCCGGATTTCCACGTATTCCGCATACCCCAGCCGCTCTTCCTCATAGCGGAAGGAATAGCCAAACGACCTGCTTTCAAACGCCCCCGCGCGCATATCGAACAGGTGGCGCAGGATGATCCGGTCCACGCCCATCGATTGCGCCAACCGCAGAAAATCCAGTACATCATGCCGGTTCCCGCGCATGACGATATAGCTCAGCACGAACGGCAGCGGCTTGCCCGGCCGCAACTCGGCGTGCAGCGCCGCGAACCGCCGCAGATTGCGAATCACAACGTCGAACCCCTTGCCCTGATACTGAAAATACGTGGCCTCCGTGGCGGCGTTCATGCTCACCGCGAACTCCAGTTTATCGGCGTGCGCGATCAGAAACCGCGACCGCTTCTCCGTCAACAGTTGCCCGATCGTCGTGAACCCGAACTGCACGCCCGCCTCCGATAGCCGTTGCACCACGGTCTCGTGTCCGGGGTAGAGTTGGAACTCGCCATACGTGCAGTCGTTCACCCGGCGCGCCTGCAGCAGATACGGCCAATACTGGTTCAGCAGGTCATCGGCAATGTGCCCGGGCGCCACATAGCCCACGGCATTCTTCCCCACGCAATACGTACAAGGCGGGTTCACATGGCACTGGCCGGTGAACTCAATATTCACCGTCTCCGGCAGGCTCTCCAGATACGTGCGGCCCTCGCGAATCTCCCGCAGCAGCAACGCGCGGTCGCTCACAGCTGCTTCTCCGACGGCACCACGGTCCGGCGCTCCACCGGAAGGCGCGGCACCTCCAAATACGCCTGCGGATCCGCCGCCGCCATCGCCGCCGCCACGGTCCGTAGCGCCCGCGTGTAGGCTTCGACAATCCGCGCCTGCGCCGCCTCATCATGCGCCCGGCAGACGATCACGTACCCCTTCACGCTGATCACCCGGTGCCGCGCCAGTTCCTGTTGCAACAGCGTGTGCAGCACCACGTCCATGTCCCCTTCCGCCTCCAGGTCGAAAAACTTGAAGTACATCCGGTAGGGCGGCCCAATCAGCGCGGCCCGCAGCCCCAGCGCCTGGCACGCCTCCCGCACCCCGCTGCGAATCGCCTCACCCGCGGCCCACACCTCCACCGGCACCGCCTCTTCGGCATAGATCTCCAACGCCGCCTTCGCCGCCGCGAACGAATGCGTCTCCCCCTTCATCGTCGGCGCGTACATGATCCGGTCCACGTGATTCATCAACAACCCCTTCCGGCTCACCAGCGCCGATAGCGGCATCCCATTCGCAATCGCCTTCCCCAAACACGTCAGGTCCGCCGTCACGCCAAACGCCTTCGTCGCGCTTCCGGAGCGAAAGCGGAAGCCCGTCATGATCTCATCAAAAATCAGCAGCGCCCCATACTGATCGGCCAGCTCCCGCGCCCGCCGGAAGTACGGCCCGTCCGTCCAGTGCTGCGGATCTTTCGGATGCACGCACATCGCCGCCGGCTCAATCATAATCGCGGCCAGGTCCCCCGCGTGCAACGCCGCCGCCTCTTCCAGCGCCGCAATATCCAAAAACGGTAGCGGCACATAATACGCATTGTTCCCCGCCGGCACGCCCGTCTTGCCGATCCCCTGCATCCCCGCGAACCAGTCCGCCCACCCGAAATACCCCGCGCCCAGTATCACCTTTCGCCCCGTCGCCACGCGCGCCGTGCGCACCGCCCACGTGGTCACGTCGGAGCCATTCTTCCCGAAAATCGCCTCCTCCCCCCACGGAAACCGCGAACATACCAATTCCGTCACTTCCATCTCCATACGGTGCGGTAACGACAACACGCCGCCGCCCGTGGCCACCGCCCGCTGTACCGCTTCCACCACCCGCGGCTCGCTATACCCCAGTAAATGACAGCCCCACCCCATCAGCACATCGGTGAACTCCGCCCCATCCACATCGGTCAACACGCACCCTGTGGCGCGCTCGGCGAACACCGGGAAACACGCCTCTCCCTTGCTCCGATGCACGCTCATCCCCGGCGAAAAATACGACCGGTTCCGGCGGTGCGAAATCTCCAACAGCTTGTCCGTCACCGACCGCGCCGCCTCCACCACCTCCACCGTCAAATCCAGCGTCGGGCTCCCCTTGTCGCGAAACCAGAATTCGTTATAAACCGCCATGTCGAACCGCAGCGTGTGCCGGCCCGCCTGCTCCGGTACCTGTGCGTGGATGACGAATTCAGCTTCCTGCCCCGGCCCCACACACGCCACCGCCAGATGCCCTACGGCGTGATACGCCCCATCAACAAAACAACAAAGCCCCGCCGACTGCCCGTTCGCCGGACTCCGCTCCCATGCCTCCGCGCCCGCGTTCCGCACCACCACGCGGAACTCCACCCGCGCCGCCGCCGGGTAGCTCGCCACCACATCATGCCTCACCCACTCCGCCCGGTACGCCGGCCGCGTCTGGTGCCGCCAAAAATCCTCCAACGCCAACGTCAACGCCCAATGCGCCGGCGCCGCAAACGCAAAGTGCCCGTCACCCGTCGGCCACACGGCCTGCCGCAGCCGCACGGGTTCCAACGACAACCCATCGGCCTCAACGTTCAACTCCATCCCCAGCGGCCACGCCTCCCGCCCCGTATTCCGCAAATGCACCACCACGCGGTCCGAATCCACCTCCAACGACAACAACTTCGCCGACCGCCGCTCCCCGCTCTGAAAATCCCGCTCATCCCGGTCCGCCCGCGGCACCACCCCCGCCTCCCGCAACTCCAGCATCTTCGCGTGAATCGCCGTCAACTCCCCCGGAATATCAATCCCCAGCGAGTCGCACCGGCACGTCCGGTTCGTGCAACTCGCACACCGCGCCTCCTCCCAAGGATGCAGCTTGAAATACTGCAGCGTCGTCGAAATTCCAAACGGCGCCGTCGGGTACAGGTAGTGGTACGCCGCGCGGAACAGGTAGCTCACCGGCAGTCCTCGGCTGCACAAATCGTCACAATCCCCGCACCGGCTGCACAGCGCCGTCTGCAGAATCGGGAACGGCTCCGCCATTGGCTCCCCCGCCACCACGTTCTCCTCCACCTCCGCCACCGACGCCATGCCCGGTACCACCGCCGCCACCGGCTCGGTGTCCAACAGATGCCGCAGAATCACCGGCGGCGCCGGATACACCGGCAACCCCGCGCGGTACAGCCGGCTGGGAAACGCCTTTCCCTGGCACAGCAGCCCGCCCGCCAACGGCTTCATCAGCAGCACGCCCACGTCGCGCTCCCGCGCCATCGGCAGGATCTCATCCCGCGTCCGCCACAGGTCCTCGCGCTCGTAATTGGTCACCGGTTGCGGCGGAGTTTCAAACTCCCACACCGTCTTCGCCCGATACGTCACAAGGTGATGCCCCAGCGGGTTGTACGCCAGCATCAGCGCGTCAAACACGTCGCGCCGCAGAATCTCCTTCATCTGTTCCGGCGACCCGTGATCGCTGCCGAAAATCCCCTTAATCCGCCCATCCGCCTTCAGCCGCTGCAGGTACTCCACCAGCCCGCCCGCGCCCCAAACGTTCGCCCCGAACAACTCCTGATCGGAGATCGACGTAACGCCGAACAGCGCAATCCGCTCCCGCCCAAATGCCTCGCACGTCCCCTCAAACGCCCGCTCGAACTCCTCCCGGCTCCCGCCCGTCTGCACCGAAAGCTGCACCGCCACGCCGTGTTCAGATTCCTCGATCGCCCGCCGCAGTATCCCGAACGCGCCCTCGTACTCCGGCTCCGCATTCACCAGATTCACGCCCAGCGCGAAGGCCCTCTTACACGTCTCTATCGCCTGCCGTTCGGGAACCCGCCGCAACTGGTTCGTCCCCAGCCCGACCACAGAAACCTGCAGATTTGTTCGGCCAAGCCGCCGGAATTGCATAATCCCAACCCGAGCCTACCACGCCCGCCCTACTGCGCCGATTTCGCCGAAAGCGACTCCCGGATCCGCTGCAACACCCGCCGCGGGTCCACCGTCCGGTCCAGCCGCAACACATCCTCCGGCCGCAAACCCTGCCGCTCGATCTCCTCCACGCCGCGCGACGTCGCAAACAACGTCCGCACCGCCGGAATCCGCGCCTGCACAGAATCCGCCAGCGCCGGCCCCGTCATCCGCGGCAGCACCACATCGCTCACCAGCAGGTGCAGAATCTCCACCGTCTTGTGCGCAATTTCCAACGCCTGCAGCCCGCTCCGCGCCTCCAGCACCCGGTACCCCGCCGCCTCCATCGTCTCCCGCAGCCGTTGCCGCTCCACATCGGATTCCAACGCCAGCAGCACCGTCTCCTCGCCCTGCAGCGACTCTTCATTCACCGGTTCCGGCTTCGGCCGCACCTGGTTCGGAGCCAGCGGCAGGAAGATGCGGAACGTCGACCCATACTTCGGCGCCGAATGCACCACAATCGAACCTTCGGCCTGCCGCACAATCCCGTACACCATCGCCAAACCCATGCCATTCGAAACCGGCCCGGTCTTGGTCGTGTAGAACGGTTCAAAGATATGCGGCAGCGCTTCCGGCGCGATGCCCGTGCCCGTATCCACCACCGAGAGCGTCACATATTCACCCGGCCCCAACGGAGGCCGCGCGTCCAGCCGAGTCCGGTTCAACGACCGCACGCCGGTCTGAATCTGCAGCGTACCGCCATTCGGCATCGCCTCTTTGGCGTTCGCCACCAGGTGCAAGATGCACTCTTCCACCAACTGCAAATCGGCGATCACCATCGGCAAATCGGCTTCCAGCGACAGATCCACATGAATCCCTTCGCTGGCCATCACGCGCACCAACCGCTCCACGTTCCGCACGGCGTCGTTGAAACTTACCTGCTTCGTATTCCGCGGATGGTTGCCCGAAAAAGTCAGCAATTGCCGCGTTAACGACGCCCCGCGATCGCTCGCCCGCTTGATCTCTTCAATATCGTTCCGCACCGGATCCCGGTCGTCCAGGTTCACCAGCGCCAGCCCCGAATAGCCCGTGATCGCCGTCAACAGATTGTTGAAATCGTGCGCCACGCCGCCCGCCAGACGCCCCGCCGTGCTCAGCGATTCGGTCTCCCGCCGCCGCTCCTCGGCCTGCAGCGAATTCGTCACGTCGGCGCCTGTCGACACCACATGCGTCAGCCGCCCGTACTCATCCCGCAACGCATTGTGGGTCCAGGAAATCGTGCGCATGGAATTGTCCCGCAGGCACCACGAACTGTAGCTGTGGGAAGGGAACTCGCCGTTCAACACTTCCAACATCTGCTCCTCGGCCCGCTCCATCTCCGCCGGAGCCGCCACCGCCTGCCACACATATTGCCCGCGCAACTCGCCCTCGGAGAACTGCGTCAACTCCTCGCACGTCCGGTTGTACCGCACCAACCGCCCCTCGTGGTCCACCACAATCAGCAGCGCCGGCAGGTTATCAATCAGCGACGACGCAAACCGCCGCTGCCCGTCAATCTCTTCCTCCGCCCGGTTCCGGTCGCTCCGGTCCCGCACAATCACGCTGAACCGCTTCTCACCATTCTGCGCCGGCAGTTCGCTCAACACCAGGTCCAACGGAAACCGCGTCCCCGCCTTGCGAATGCCGATCAACTCGCGCCCTTCAGCCGCGTGGATATAGTTCGCCCGTTTCCGGCCCTTCGCCGGCGGCGGAATCAGCGCCGCAATGCTCTTGCCCCGCACTTCGTTGAACGGATAGCCGAACAGCTTCTCCGCCGCCGGGTTGCTGCTCAGAATCTCGCCCGATTCCAGAATCACGAAAATCGCATCCCGCGAGAACTTCACGATCTCGCCCGCGCCCGGTACAACCACCGGCGCCGCGGCCACCGTCTTCGTGCTCCGTCGCGTCAATAGCAACACGCCAACCAGCGTCAGCAGCATCGCGCACAAGCACCCGAGTGCCACGTTCACCGCCGTATAATTCGACGCCGGCGTCGGCGCCGCCACCGAGGCAGTGGCCGAAAGAGCAAGGGTCACCGCGAGATTTGCCACGCGGCTTCCAGAGAGATCTTTAAGGTAATGGGGGAGCATTCTAAGGTCTTCACCTGTGATGCTATCGAAACATCAGGACGCATGGCAATCCTGGGACTTCGCATCCGTACTAACGCGCCAACGGGTAAAGTAACTGGTACTGCATGGGCCATAGACCCTGTCACAATAGGGAGTGGGAGGGAATTGATGGCAGAGTCGTTTTCAGTCCAGCCGGCCAGTCCGGCGGATGTGGAGTTAATCCTTCAGATGATTCGGGAGATGGCCACCGCCGAACAGCGTCAGGATTCGGTGACGATTACACGCGCTTCGCTCGAACGCCATGTGTTCGGGGAACGCCCCATCGCCGAAGTTTTCCTCGGCTACTGGGACGGCGATCCGGTCGCCTATCTTATGACGCAGGCCCGCTACTCCAGCTACGGCGGCGCCCCGATGCTCTATGTGGAAGACACGTTTGTACGCGCCCGCGCGCAGGGCCGTGGCCTCGGCAAGAAGTTGATGGCCTTTGCCGCCGCGCTCGCCGTTAAGCGCGGTTGCGGCTCCATGCAGTGGACCGTCGGCGATTGGAACGCCCCCGCACAGGCCTTCTGCGATCGCCTTGGCGGCATTCGCGAAAAAGGCCGCATCCACTACTCAATGGACGGCAAAGCCATGGCAACACTGGCCGCGGAAGCCGTTCGTTAACAAAATCCCCGTTCTTTCCACAGCGATTCACAGGGTTTTCCACAGGACTTCCTCGGCTAGGATGGCCGGAAAGTGTTAGTCTGAAAAGAGTTAGGCACGATGTCGGATAAAAAACTACAAGTTATACCCTTAGGCGGACTCGGTGAGTTCGGCATGAATTCGATGGCCATCCGCTACGGGGATGACATTATCGTTCTGGACGCCGGGATGATGTTCCCCGACGCCGAACTGCTGGGCGTCGACATCGTCACCCCCGACTTTTCGTACCTCCGGGACAACAAGGAAAAGGTGCGCGGCCTCCTGCTCACCCACGCCCATGAGGACCACATCGGCGGCGTGCCCTTCCTGCTGGCCGACATGAAGATCCCGGTCTACGGCACCGCCTTCACACTCGCCATGGTCGAACGGCGCCTCGAAGAGCATTCCATGCTCGACAAGGTGAACCTCAACGAGATCCAACCCGGCGACCGGATCAAGCTCGGGCCCTTCGACGTCGAGTTCATCCACGTCACCCACTCCACCGCCTCCTGCGTCGCCCTCGCCATCACCACCCCCCTCGGCGTCATCATCCACACCGGCGATTTCAAAGTGGACCCGACGCCCCTCGATGGCCGCCCCTTCGACCTCCACAAGTTCGCCGAATACGGCAAGAAAGGCGTCTTGCTCCTCCTGTCGGACTCGACCAACGTCGACCGTTCCGGCTACTCGGAAAGTGAACGCGCCGTCGGCCCGCGTCTGGAAGAGATCATGGTGCGCAGCGAACGGCGTGTCGTCGTCAGTTGCTTCAGCTCCTCCGTCCACCGCCTGCAGATGATCTTCGACGTGGCCCAGAAGTCTGGCCGCAAGGTCGGCCTCCTCGGCCGCAGCATGCTCTCGGTCACCGAGATCGCCCACCAGTTGGGCCTCATGCAGATCCACGACAATCTGCTCCTCCGCCCCCAAGACATCCAACTGGCCGACCCCGCCAAGGTCTGCGTCCTCGTCTCCGGTACCCAGGGCGAACCGATGAGCGCCCTCTCCCGCGTCGCCGTCGATAGCCACAAGAGCCTTAAACTCGAAAAGGGCGATACCGTCATCCTCAGCTCCCGCATAATCCCCGGCAACGAAAAGCCCATTATGCGCATGATCAACCACGTCGCCCGCCGCGGCTGTAACCTGATCTTCGGCAACATGACGCCGCCCGTCCACGTCTCCGGCCATGGCTACGCCGAAGAGTTGCGGTTAATCCTCAATCTCGTCCGCCCGAAATACTTTGTGCCCATCCACGGCGAATACTGGCAGCTCTCCCGCCATGCCCACCTCGCCAAGCACCTGCGCGACCAGGGCCTGGAATCCTCGTTCATCATGGAGACCGGCGAGACCCTCGAAATCGACAAGAACGGCGCCCGCAAAGGCGAACGCATCACCGTCGGCCGCGTCTGTATCGATTCCGGTTCTATCGACGAAGTGGTGGAAGAAATCGTCATCCGCGACCGCCGCCATCTCTCCGAAGACGGCTTCGTCATGCCGATCATCGCCATCGACAAATCCACCGGCCGCCCCGAAGGCCTGCCGGAAATCGTCAGCCGCGGCTTCCTCTCCGAAGACAACAAAGAGATCCTCGCCGAAGCCCGCAAAGTCGTCTCCCGCACGCTCGAAACGTCGAGTCAGGAAGAGCGCGGCGACTGGGGCGTCATGCAGGAAAAGATCCGCGCCGACCTCAAACGCTACCTCACCAAGCAAACCGCTCGCCGTCCGCTCATCATGCCAGTTATCCTGGAAGTATGAACTTTGAGGATGCCTCCGGCTATGCCGGAGAAGCGGACCGGCTGGAAAAGCCGTCCACCCCGGAAGAAGTCTCGGCCATCCTGGCGGAGGCTTCCCGCACCGGTACGCCCGTCACTGTGCTGGGCGCCGGCACCGGCGTAACCGGTGGCGCCGTGCCCACCAGCGGCATCGTGCTCTCGCTCGAGCGCTTCTGGCGTCTCGATATCGGCCAGGGTGAAGCCCGCGCCGGCGCCGGTGTGCTGCTCCACGAACTCCAATCGGCCGCCCGCAAGGCCGGCCAGTTCTACGCGCCGGACCCGACGCACAACGCCGCCGCCCTCGGCGGGACGATTGCCAACAACGCCAGCGGCTCCCGCAGCTTCCGCTACGGCTCCACCCGCCGCCACCTGAAATCCCTGCTCGTCGCCTTTGCCGACGGCACAGTCCGCGAACTCCCCCGCGGCGAAGCCATCGATTTTGCCGTCACCCCCGTCCACCGTCCTGCCACCACCAAACACCAGGCCGGGTACCAACTCGCCGAAGGCATGGAATGGGTGGATCTCATCTGCGGCAGTGAAGGCACTCTCGCCGTCGTCCTCGAAGCCACGTTCAACCTGCTCCCGGCGCCTGGCGACCGCCTGAGCGGCGTCGTCTTCTTTCCCACCGAAGCCCAGGCCATGGACGCCATCGATGCCTGGCGCACGATCCCCGAACTCTGCATGTTGGAGTACGTCGACGCGGCCTCCCTCAAACTCATCGATGGCCCCAAAGCCGGCGCGGCGCTTCTCATCGAACAGGAGCACCCCGACGAAGACGAGTGGCTCACCCGTCTGGAGCAGACCGGAGCGCTCGAAGAGGAGTCCTGGTTCGGCACCGCCGAAAGCGATCGCGAACGTTTCCGCAAGTTCCGCCACGCCCTGCCGGAAAAGGTGAACGATACGGTCCGCAAACGCGGCTACATGAAGATGGGGACTGACTACGCGGTACCCATCGCCCGCCACCGGGAGATGCTGGCCAACTACCGCCAGGGCCTGACGGAAATCGGCGGCGACGGCGTTGTCTACGGCCACGTCGGCGACGCTCATCTGCACGTGAACATGATGCCCGCCAACGATGGCGAGAAGGATCGCGCCTGGGCCTGGATGCACACCTGGGCCGCGCAAGCGGTGGAACTGGGCGGCACAGTCGGAGCCGAACACGGCCTAGGCAAGCGCAAAGCGCACCTGCTGAAACTGATGTACTCCGAAGCCGAAATCGCCGCCATGCGCGCCGTTAAGCAACACTTGGACCCCCGCTGGCTCCTCGGCCGCGGCAACCTCTTCCCCCCAGACCTTTCCTAAGTGACTGTCACCTAGGAATTGTCCGGAGTGGTCGCCCCCAACGCAGCACCCTACCCCTCCGGGGACATGCGTCAGCGTGTCCCCAAAACCCACACTGCCCCCCTAATTCCCCTCCATCTCCTTAGACCCAATCAGCCGCACCTTCACCTGCCCCGTCTCGCCCTCCCCAATTTTCACCATCCCAATCCGGTCCTTAAACTGCTCCCAAAACCCCGGATCATTCAACGCGTCCGACTCCGCCTCCTCAAACGCCGCCACCCGGTAACTCCCCGGTCGCAGCGAATCGAAACTAAACGAAGGCGAATCCGACTGCACCCGCACCTTCTTCGTGCTCCACGCCTCAATCGTAAACGGCTGCGAATCCGGCACCAGCCAAACGGCCACCCGCGGCGCATCCGGCGTCGTCCCCTCCACGGTCCCCGTAATCACCCCCGGCTTGTTACTCAACACAATCTCCAACGGCCCACTAACAGCCGCAATGTCAATTTCCAACCCCGGCAGTAACTGCCCGCCCGCATAAATGCCCTTCACAATCACCCCGGACTTAGCACGGACATTCACCGTCATCTTATCCCGCGAAACCGCCGCAAAGCTAAATGAACCAGCATCATCACTCTCCGCGCTCGACGGAGGTCCAAACATCGGCCCACCCGCCGCCGGCTGCAAAGTGATCGAAACTTTCCCAAACGCAAACGGCGGCTCCCCATCTGCCCGCACCCGTCCATCAACCTTCGGCGGCGCCGCCGCGGCCACCGCCAACCCCGTCACGTCGTTCTGCCCCACCACCACCGGCTGCTTGGCCATCGTCTTCGGCCCGCCCTTGTCCATCGCCGTAACCGTCAATAAATACTCACCAGGCCGCACATTCCGGAAGAAAAAAGACCCATCCGCCCCAATCGCCCCTTCGCTCCCCCCGCCCATCATCGGCCCGCGGAACACCCCCGCCTCCCCCGAAGGACGCAACGAAACCCGCGCGCCCCGATTGGCCGGCGGCAAATCCCCCGTCACCCGTCCGCTCACCATCACCACCGGCGACCGCTGCAACCGGATCTCCGCCCCCGTCCGCTCCTCGCCCGCATTCACCCGCACCGGACTCGCTGACGCCGCATCCACCGTCCCCGGAAAGTAAGTCGGCGCTTCCGTCGTCGCCCGCCCGCCCGCTTTCTCTACAAGCATCTCTCCGCGGTCCATCCCCCGCGTCGCCAGTAACTTGTAATTACCCGGCGCTAACTTACTCAGTCGAAACTCGCCTAAGTCATTCGTCATCGTGGCATTGCTAATCCCGCCCCGCCCGGTCGCTTTCCGCACCGGAATCGCCTGCACCGCCACCCGCTCCACCGGTTCCCCCGCCTCGTCCACAACACGCCCCGCAATCACACCCTGCTTGGCCAACACAATATCCACGCCCGTCTTCGTTGCCCCATCGGCCAACTCAATCGGATCCCCATACCCGCCCACCGTCCGCCCGCGATAAGCTCCCCGCAAATACCCCGTCTTCTCCGCCGTAATCCAATACTTCCCCTTCGGCAACTCGCGAATCACAAACCCGCCCTCGTCGTCGGTCATCCCCTTCGCCGTCCGCACGTCCCGCGTCTCGCCCTCCACCGTCACCACCGCCCGCCGCACCGGCGCCCCGGTCGATGGATCCAGCACCTTCCCCGCAATCGCCGCCGTGCCCGGCGTCGCCGCCGCCTGCGGCCGCCGCCCGCCCTGTCCAAATACGCTCACCGCCACTAACAAAACCAAAATGCTACTTTTCATCCAAGTCACTCTCACTGATTAGACGCGGCGAACCGGTAACCGTACCGCCTTCTTCCACCTTCACGCTCGCCGCCTTGCCCTTCACTCGCTCCCACGCCGCCGGATCGCTCAGCGCCTCCAGAAGCCCCGGAACACAAGCAATCAGCAGGTAATTGCCCGGCGGAACGTCTTCAATCTTAAAGCTGTTCTGCCCCGCCACTACCCCTCCCGTCCTGTAAAGATTTGCAAACACCGGCCCCGTCTCGCCCCCATCCGGCACCGCCGCCACCCGCACCCCCTCCGTCGCCCCTTCCACCGTACCCGTCACCGTCCCCGGCCGGTTGCTGTACAACAGCTCCACCACCGCGTCCCCGCCCGTCACATCAAACTCCAACCCCGCCTGCCGCTGCCCGCCCACGCTAACCGCTTTCAAGTACCACCCCCGCGGAGCCATCGGCACCACTTGCATCCGCGTCCGCTGCAAGTTCTCCAGCACAAACGTCCCATCCGTTTTCACCTGCGCGCCTCCGCCGGCCGGCATCGCCGGATCCGTCCCCCGCACGCTCAAAGAAACGGACGCCAGTTTCCCCCCGCCCTCGGCCACCACGCGTCCCGTCACCCGCGCCAACGGCTGCAGTGCCAACGACACGTTGTCCACATCCTGCTGCCCCACCCGTACCCGCATTGTCCCGCTCACGCTCGACCCCATCCGGTGGATCCCCGCCGACAAAATGTACTCCCCCGCCGTCACGTTCGGAAATACAAACCGCCCATCACCGCCCGCCATCGCGCTCCGCCCGCCCATCTGGTTCACCATGAAGTTCCCGCCTCGCGCCCCGCCCGCCTGGAACGGCTGCAACGTCAAGGAGACCGGTGCGTCCCCCGCCAACTCGCTCGTCACCCGGCCCGCCACCCGTACCGCCACCGTCTTCCGCAGCCGGATCTCCAACCCGCTCCGCTCCTCCCCACTCCCCACCGTCACCTCCGACGCCGATGCGGCGTCCATCACGGACGGAAAATACGTCGGCGCATACAGCATCACCGGCTCTCCCGCGGCCACTACAGGTGTCGCAAATCCGTTCTCCTGCCGCATCGCCACCAGCTTGTACGGCCCCGGCGTCAGCCGGGAGATCCGGAACTCTCCCCTGTCATCGCTCATCGCCTGCCGCGGATTCATCACCTTCCCACGCCCTGCCGGCACCGCCATCACGTTGACATACTCCACCGGTTCGCCATCGGCGTCCGTCACCCGGCCGGAGATCACCCCCTGCCGGTTCAGGATAATGTCGCTCCCCTTGGCCTCCTCCCCCGCCGCCACTCTTGGCCCGCTACCCCGCGCCGTCACCGGGGGAATGTACCCAGTCTTCTCCGCCCGTAATCCATACACCCCCGGCGCCAGACCCGCAAACCGATACGTGCCCGAATCTTCAGTCACCGCCGTATAGCTGGTAGGCGGCTGGAACCGCGCCACACCCCCTTGTGATCCGCTGGAAACTTCCCCCGTTGCATACACCGTCGCCTTGCGAATCCCCTCTTTCGTGGTGCCGTCCACCACTCTTCCAGTCAACGAACCGGTGGCCGGAGCCCCCTGTCCAAAGGTCAGGGAAACCCCCAGGGCGACGAATAGGAGAAAACGTTCCATTCCCTTGCTAGAATAGTAGGTTCCGAGATCTCTGAGGAGTAACAATTGGCCGACGAACAAAATCCGAACCAGCCTCCCGTACCGCCCCCCGGCGGCGGGGGCGGTCAACTACCCCTAAGCGACAACAACAAGAACCATATCCCGATCAACATCGAAGACGAGATGAAGAAGTCCTATCTCGACTACGCGATGTCGGTCATCATCGGCCGCGCGCTGCCCGATGTCCGTGATGGTCTGAAGCCCGTTCACCGCCGTATCTTGTTCGGAATGAGCGAGTTGGGGCTCAACTACAATCGCCCCACCCGCAAATCCGCCAAGATCGTCGGTGAAGTCATGGGTAAGTTCCACCCCCATGGCGACTCGGCCATCTATGACGCCTTGGTCCGCATGGCCCAGCCCTTTTCGATGCGCTACCCGCTCGTCGATGGCCAGGGCAACTTCGGCTCCGTCGACGGCGATCCTCCCGCCGCCATGCGGTACACCGAAGCGCGTCTCACCAAGATCGCCGCTTCGCTCCTCGAAGACATCGACAAGGAAACCGTCGACTTCCGCGCCAACTACGACGACAGTGAACACGAACCGGAAGTTCTCCCCGCTCGCGTTCCCAATCTGTTGATCAATGGTTCGAGCGGTATCGCCGTCGGCATGGCGACCAATATCCCGCCGCACAACCTGCGGGAAATCGTCGAAGCCACCATTCTCCTCGTCAACAACCCCATGGCCTCTCTCAAAGAGGTGATGGATCTCGTTCCCGGTCCCGATTTCCCCACCGGCGGCTTCATCCTCGGCCGTGCGGGCATCTTCGATTACTATACCAAGGGTCGCGGCAGCATCAAACTGCAGGCCAAGACCTCCATCGAAAAGATCAGCCGCGATCGCGAAGCCATCATCGTCACCGAGTTGCCCTACCAGGTCAACAAGGCCCGCATGATCGAAACCATCGCCGGCCTGGTCAACGAAAAGAAACTCGAAGGCATCTCCGAAATTCGCGACGAATCCGATCGCGACGGCATGCGTATCGTGTTTGAACTCAAGCGCGGCGAACAGGCCGACATTGTTCTGAACAATCTGTATAAACAGACCCAGATGCGCACCAGCTTCGGTGTCATCATGCTGTCGATCGTCAACGGCCAGCCCCGCGAACTCGGCATCATTGATTGCATCAAGCGCTTCATCGAACATCGCGTCGAAGTCGTCCGCAGACGTACCGATTACTTACTCCGCAAGGCCCGCGACCGCGAGCATATCTTGCTCGGCTTCAAAAAGGCGCTCGAAAATCTCGACGAAGTGATCGCCATGATCCGCTCGTCGAAGACGCCCCGCGAAGCCAAGGATAAGTTGATCGCGGCCTTCGAATTCAGCGAACGCCAGTCGCAAGCCATCATCGAGCTCCAACTGCAGCGCCTCACCAATATGGAGCAGCAGAAGATCCTCGACGAACTGGCTGACATCCAGCGCATGATCGCCGAATATCTCGAAATCCTAGGCTCGGAAAAGGTTCTCCGCGCCCTGATCGTCAAGGAACTCCGCGAAGTCCTCAAGGACTTCGGCGACGAGCGCCGCACGATCATCATGGAAGATACCGGCGATATCGATATCGAAGATCTCATTCAGGAAGAAGATGTTGCCATCACCGTCACCCGCGGCGGCTACCTGAAGCGGACTTCGGTCGATACCTACCGCCGCCAGACGCGCGGTGGCAAAGGCCGTATCGGCATGACCACCCGCTCGGAAGACGTGGTGGAGCATCTCATCGTTGCCTCCACGCACGCCAACCTCCTGGCCTTCACCACGAAGGGTCGAGTCTACAGCTTCAAGAACTACTCGATTCCCGACGCTGGTACCACTGGCAAGGGCAAGCACATCGCCGGTCTCATTAACCTCCAGAGCGACGAAGGCGTCCAGGGTTTCCTCCCCGTGCGCTCGCTCAAAGAGGCGGATACCGAAGGCAAGCTGATCGTCATGATCACCCGCAACGGCGTCATCAAACGCTGTAAGTTGGAGGAGTTCGATAACGTCCGGTCTTCCGGTATTATCGCGCTCGATCTCGACGAAGGCGACGAACTCATCGCCGCTCTGCTCTCCGATGGCGCTGGCTACGTGTTCCTGGCCACCCGCGAAGGCATGGCGATTAAGTTTGAAGAGGGCGAAGTCCGCGCCATGGGCCGTCCGGCTCGCGGCGTCAAGGCCATGGATCTGGCCAAGGACGATGTCATCATCGGCGCCTTGATTGCCAAGGACGAGGATCTGGTCCTCTCCATCAGCGAACACGGCTACGGCAAACGTACCTCGGTCGATATGTACCGGCTCACCCATCGCGGCGGCAAGGGCGTCATCAACATGAACACCTCGAAAAAGGTGGGCAATGTGGTCAGCGTCATGCGCGTGAAGGAAGATACGGATCTCATGATCATCTCCGCCGACGGCAAGATCATCCGCATCGAATCGGGTGATATCCGTCAGGTGGGTCGCAACTCGCAGGGTGTCCGTCTGGTGAAGATGGACGATGTCGACCGCGTCGCAGCGGCCAGCGTCGTCCCCGGTTCCGACGACGTCCCGCCGGGCGAAGACGAACCCGAACTCCCCCTCCAGTAAAAAGGGGGGCTTCAGAACGGTGCTACAGGGGCGCCGGAACTCAAAACAGAGTTCCGGCGCCCCTTCGGTTTTAGTAGTACTTGGACTTTCGATGGGTGATTCCCAACGGCATCGGCCAGGAGTAAAATGGGGGATATCCGCTGGTATTTTTGCTTCGCCCGCGTCAAGTGGGCTGGACGCCGTACTCGCTTGTACGGCAGACGGAGCCTTCCCGAATGTCTCTCAACCCGCTTCTGATGCTCGTGACTGGAGCGCTGCTCTGCTCAGCGGTCCCGGCACGCACAATTGGGGAAATCAGAAGCGGAAAGGTTCCTGCGGGCGAAACCGTTCGCATCCGCGGCATCGTCACCGTTGTTCGCCAGGACCCCGTTTACCTGATCCTCCAGGAAGGTGGGTATGGGATCTATGCCGAGTTTCCCAAAGGGTACAACGCAAATATGCCGGGTGCAGGGGATAGCGTTGAAGTCGTCGGCGTCCCCGACTATGAGGGCTTCTCGCCCTATATAAAGGCCTCGTCCCTGACGAAGCTCAACCATCCAGGCTTACCGCCGCCGATCGTCTTTGATGCCTTTCAACTGGAGCTTGGTAACTACGATCTGCGCTTTGGGGAAGTCACTGGCTCCCTGGTCGACTCCGAGCCGCTAACCGACGACGGACGGAACCTGAACACTCGCTATTTCCATACCATTCTGGCCGATGGGCATCGCTTCCCCATCCGCGCCTACGGCGCCGCGGACCGTAAATTGCGATCCCAGCTCGACGCGACGATTCGTGTTCGCGGCGTCGCCTTTCCTGAGTTTCAGGAAAAACGGTTACGCGGCGGGACAATGGTTGTCTCCTGGCCGGAAGCAGTGACTGTGCTCAAACCCGCCTCGGTCGACCCCTTCGCCCGCCCGTTGCGATCCGTGGACACCGTGATGACCTACTCGGTGGAGGGCCGGCTGCGGCAGCGGATTCGTGTCAAAGGCGTCATCACACTCAATGAGCCCAAGTACGGCGTCTATCTGCAGGATGGGAAAACCGGAATCCAGATCCAGGGCCGAGGCATTGCCGGCGTTCGCCCTGGCGATGCCGTGGAAGTGGCTGGGTTTGAAGGGGTCAGCGACGCCGGGTCACCCATGTTGCGCGATGTCGTCCTGCGCCCTACTACTTTGGCGGTGTCTGACGTCGTGAAGACCGTTTCCCTCGAACAGCTCTGGAGCCAGAATCACGAGGGTTCGCAAGTGGTCTCCGAAGGCATCGTCACGCACGTGGAAAAAGGCGGCGGCTGGACTTCGGTTGGCCTGGAGTCTGAACCGGGGATTATCTGGGCGCGCCTCCGGAATCCCATAGCCCATCGGCGCATTGAGCTCGGTACCCGGCTTCGTGTCTCCGGGGTGGCCTACTACACACACGTCCCCGGCCGCTCCGGGCCCGGCGATATCAGCATTGTCGGCGGGGTTCACAACGATTGGGTCGTCCTCTCTCGTCCGCCGCTGCTTAGCCGCGTCCGGTGGGACTACTTCGCCGCCATCGTCTTGGCCCTTGCGCTTCTGGCTGCAATCTATGTCGTCCTGCTCCGCGCTCAAGTCCGCCATTCGACCATGGAACTCTCAAAAGCCAAGCTCGCCGCCGAATCGGCCAACGAAGCCAAGACTCGGTTCCTGGCCAACATGAGCCATGAAATCCGCACTCCCATGAACGCCGTCATCGGCATGTCCGGACTCATGCTCGACATGGAACTGCCCCCGGAAGCCCGCGAATACCTGACCACGATTCGCAACAGCGGCGATACCCTCCTGGCGCTGATCAATAACATCCTCGACTATTCCAAGATCGAAGCCGGCTGCCTTGAACTCGAGCGCCAACAGTACGACCTCCGCGAATGTGTCGAAGAGTCGCTGGCACTGGTCTCCTCCCTGGCGGGTGGCAAACCCATCGAATTAGTGTACGATGCCGATCCTGGCGTACCCGACTTCGTTTGGGGCGACGCCACCCGCCTTCGCCAAATCCTCGTCAACCTGCTCGGCAATTCCCTCAAATTCACCAAGAAGGGCGAGATTGTCGTTTGCGCCTCCCCTGCCCCGCTCGCGGCCGATGGCACTGTTACCCTCACCTTCGCCGTCCACGATACCGGCGTCGGTATCCCCGCCGATCGGATCGACAAGATCTTTCACGCCTTCTCCCAGGTGGATGCTTCCACCACACGCGAACACGGCGGTACCGGGCTCGGCCTGGCCATCTCCCAGCGCCTCGCCGAGGCCATGGGCGGGCGTATATGGGCGGAAAGTGAAGTGGGAAAGGGCACGACCCTTCACTTTTCCATCGTCGTCGAAGTGGCCGATCTGCCACCAGGTGACCTTCCTCCGCTACCCGCCGACGCGTCGGTACTTGTCGTTGATGCCAATCCCAGCGCCCGCCGTGTTCTCACCAACCTCCTGACGCAGTGGGGGCTGAAGCCCGATGGGGCCGCCACCACCGCCGCCGCCATGCGGGCCCTTGCGGAAAACCGCTATTCGCTCATCGCCATCGATCCGCGCCTCCCCGATGGCGATGGCGTCGAACTGGCCTCCGGCCTCCGCGCCTCCGGATTTACCGGTCCCATCGTGTTGCTAGCGCCTCGTGGGGTTCGCGTTCACGCCTCCAGCCTGCTCTTCGACGGCCGCGTCGGCAAACCCGTCCGCGCCCGCATGTTGCGCCAGACGCTGAGCCGCGTCCTTCACTGCTCCGAACCCCGCCCGGCTCTCGCGCCCACGGCGCCGCCTCCGCCGGCAGGCGGAGGCTTGCGCGTGCTGCTGGCCGAAGATAACCTTGTGAATCAAAAGGTTGCCGTTCGCCATCTGGAACGCCTCGGATACCGCGTGGATTCGGTGGGGAATGGCATGGAAGCCCTCGAAGCGCTGCGGCATTCCCGGTACGACGTGGTGCTGATGGACGTCCAGATGCCGGAAATGGATGGCCTGGAGGCCACGCGCCGGATCTGCGCCGAGTGGACGGAGCCAAACCGACCATGGATTATCGCCCTCACCGCCGGCGCGTTCCTGGAAGACCGCGCCATGTGTATGTCCGCGGGAATGAACGACTTCCTCTCCAAACCGTTCCGCCGGGAGGACCTCGCCGCGGCGCTCTCCCGCAGCGTCAAAGTCCGGGCCTAATGGGCCTTGCCCGCTCCGCCGATAGTTCCCTTGGATGCGACTTGCCCTGATTGCCGTGGTTCTTGGAACGCTCGTTGGCGCCCTGAACCATGTGGCGGTGATCGGCGGCATCCTGTCGCCGCCGCCGGGTTTTGAACCGGCGTACGTCATCCGGAACCTGGATACGCCGCAGTATCTGGCCTGGGCCGCTCTCGCCAAGGACTATTGGCTGCTCCCGAACTTCCACGCGCCGTGGAAGACGGAGCCGGCGCTGTTCCAGCCTGTGCTGCAAATTGTTGGAAAAAGTGGGTTTCCGCCGATTGTCGCCCATTACGGCATGCAGTTTCTGCTCTACTGGGTGACGGCCTACGCCCTGCTGCTGGCCTTCCAGACCTTTTGCAAAACCCGCCGCCAGATGCTGTACGCGGCGATCGTGATGATCGGGGCACTGCCCTTGAAACTCATCGGCTGGGCAGTAGCGAAGTGGGTGGGCGCGGCGGCGCCGGTCCAGTTGGGACTCGCCTACGGGTTGATCGAGTACTCCTATGAGACCGCCGATGGTTTTTTGCGCGGGGGACTTTCCAACTCCTACTCGCTGACGCTGGGGACGGCGGTGACTTTGTTCGCCTTCACCGCACTCGGTCTCTATGTCCGGACGGGGGAGAAAAAGTACTTCCAAAGGCTGTGCATTTGTGCGTTTTTTGGTGCACTTTTGCATCCTTTTGAGGTGATTGTGGTGTGTTTTGGCGCCATTTGGCCACTGTTAAAAATGAAACGCCCGTTTGAAATCGGGTGGTTGGGGCTCGCTGGCGGGCTGGGGATGGCGCCGTACCTGGTGCAGTCGGTACGGTCGGCGTGGGTGCGGGATGCGTCGGATTTGGCCCAATGGCATATGGCTTCGCCGGCCTGGGTACTGCTCGTTTACGGGTTGCCGGCGATTCTGATTTGCTGGCTGATGCTGATGAAATTTCAGGGTTCGACGCCGGAAGACGACGTTTTGCAGAGCTGGTTTTTGGCGACGGCGCTGCTGCCGCTGATCCCGGCGATTCCGGTTGCGATCCATTTGTTTGATGGGTTTACGTACTGTCTGGGGTTTTTGCTGGTCCGGAAAGTCAGTCAGGACAAACTGTTCCAGAAGTACGGGGGGCGGCTGCGGCCGGTGGCCTATGGGTGGGCGGCGGTGTCGGTGGCGGTGTTGGGAACCGTTTATTTTCAACTGTATAGCGATGGAAAGCAGGCCGATCCGTTGATTGGGCGGCCGGCGGTGATTGCCAGAGACGAGCGGGCGATGCTCGATTGGATGAAGCAGAATCTTCCACGGGAACGGGTGGTGCTGTCGCCGACCGATATGGCACCGTGGGTGGCGACGATTCCGATGATCTCCCTGGGAAGCCACGATGTGTCGAGCATCTCCTATGACGCCCAGAGGGCGGCGGCGGCGAAGTTCTATGCCGGGATGGATGTGTCCGTAATTGATAGATATGGCGTGAGTTATGTCGTCTCCGAACAGCGTCTGGCGTCCGGATCCTTGTTGCACGAAGAGGGAAAACTTCGGGTTTACGAGATGCCCGGCCACATGCCGTTGCCCTACGCAGGCAGCACGGGGGAGAAGCGAAACGGGTTCCGGCAGTGGGTCTTCGGGCTCCTAGGCGCGATGGCAAAATAAATCTGGATAAGTTTATCGTTTTATCGTAGAATCGCCGTAGTGTTTAGTACAACGCTTGAATACGCTCTGCGCGCGGTGACGTGGCTGGCGGCGCGGCCCGGTGAAGGGATGACGGCGGGACGGATCGCCGAGGCGACACAAGTACCGGAGGATTACCTCTCTAAAGTGTTGCAACAATTGGTCCGTGGCGAGGTTTTGCTCTCGCAGCGGGGGCGGCACGGGGGCTTTCAATTGGCCCGGCCGGCGGCGGAGATTTCGATGCTGGCGGTGGTGAACGCGGTGGAACCGATTCGACGGATTGATACGTGCCCGTTGCGATTGCGGGAGCACGGGATGGTGTTGTGCCCGCTGCACCGGCGGCTGGACAATGCGTATGCGATGGTTGAAAAGGCGTTCGCGGAAACGACGCTGTTGGAGTTAGTGGAAGACAACAAGAAGCGGCAGTCGCTGTGCACGAGCGAGACGGAGGGGCTGCATGTCCTGTAAACGGTTGATTGTATTTTGGTTACCTGCGGTGGTGCTGGCCGGGCTGGGCGGGTCGTTCCTGGTGCCGTTGGAGCACGAGGCGATTGATTACGCCAAGCGGCCGACGCATGACCCGATTACGCGGATGAACGCGAAGTTGAAGGACGGGTCGGTGAAGCTCAAGTTTACCGACGACGGGATGGGGTATTTGGCGGCGGTTTTGAAGGCACTGGATGTGCCGGTGGAATCGCAGGTGATGGTGTTTTCGAAGACCAGTTTTCAGGCACCTCGGATTGCGCCGCGGACGCCGCGAGCGTTGTATTTCAACGATGAAGTGACGGTTGGTTTTGTGCAAACGGGGGACGTGGTCGAGATCACTTCGCTGGATCCGAACCAGGGGGTGATTTTCTATTCGCTGGACCAAGAAGAGGTCGCGAAACCGCGGTTTGAGCGGCGAGACACGTGTTTGCAGTGTCATCAATCGGCGGCGACGTTGGGGGTGCCGGGGTTGGTGATTCGCAGTGTTGTCAGTGAGCCGAGTGGGTACCCGATGTTCCAGGCGGGGACGAAGACGACCGATCACCGGAGTCCGCTGGAGGACCGTTGGGGTGGCTGGTATGTGACGGGGAAGGCGACGGGGAAGCACATGGGCAACCAGGTGGCGGTGGACCGGGATAAGCCGGAGTCATTGAAGGAGATTACGGCGCGGTTTGACGCGGGGCGGTATTTGACGCCGAACAGTGACGTGGCGGCGTTGATGGTGTTGGAGCATCAGACGCAGATGGTGAATCTGATGACGCGGGTGAATTTTGAAGTGCGTCATGCGTTGCATCATCAGCGGACGATGAATCAGATTTTTGGGGATCCTTTAGTGACTCGGTCTGATTCGACTAATCGGCGGATTCGGGAGGCGGCCGAGGAGTTAGTGGATTACTTGTTGTTTGTGGAGGAGGCGCCGTTGGTGGAACCGGTGCGCGGTTCGAGTGGGTTTGCTGAGGTTTTTGCGAAGCGGGGGCCGTTGCGGGAGTTGGATCTGGACAAGTGGCTTTTTAAGACTCCTTGTTCGTACATGATTTATTCGGCGGCGTTTGACGGGATGGGGCCGGAGGCGTTGGAGGCGGTGTATGCGCGGTTGCATCAGGTGTTGATGGGGAAGGTGGAAGACAAGAAGTATCAGCGGTTGACTTTGGCGGACCGGAAGAACGTGTTGCGGATTTTGCAGGCGACGAAGAAGGGGATGCCGGAGTATTTGAAAACCGCGAGCTTATAGAGCGCGCGATAATGGGGCATGACCTCTCGTTCCTGGGCCGAAGTTTCGCAGATATTGGCTAGCGGTGATGTGAAGGGCAAGCTGTCGAAGCATGACTTGCCGACGCCTTGTTTGATCGTTGACCTGGATGGGTTGGAGGCCAATTTGTTGAAAATGGCCTCGTATTTGCGCGGGCAGGGAAGGGCGTTTCGGCCGCATGCGAAGTCGCACAAGTGTGCTGCTATTGCGAAGATGTGTGTGGCGGCGGGGGCTGTGGGGGCTTGCACGGCGAAGATCGGGGAGGCGGAGGCGTTAGCGGCATTGGGCGTGGGCGGGTTGTTGATTACGACGCCGATGGTGGGACGGTACCGGGTGGAGCGGGCGGTGGCGTTGGCTGCTTCGCGGCCGGATACCATTTTTGTGGCGGATGATTTGGGGAATCTTTCCGATTTGAATTTGGCGGCTGGGGGGGCGGGTGTTCGTTTGCGCGTCGCGGTGGATTTGAATGTTACCAATCGAACCGGGGTGATGCCGGGCGCGGCGGCGGTTTCGTTTGTGGAGAAGTTGGTGGGGATGCCGCATTTGGAGTTCGCCGGGATTCAGGCGTATGCGGGGCATTGCGCGCATATTTATGGGTTTGCGGAGCGGAAGAAGGGGTCGGAAGAGGCGATGGGGTTGGCGGTGGAGACGCGGTCGTTATTGGCGAAGGCGGGGATTTGTTGTGAATGGTTGAGTGGGGGATCTACGGGGACTTATAACATCGATTCTCATATTGACGGGATTACGGAGTTACAGCCGGGCAGTTTTCTGTTTATGGATATTGATTACAACCGGATTGGGGGTTCCGATGGCGGGTCTTTCTATTCTGATTTTGTGAATACGTTGTTTGTGTTGACGACTGTGTATAGCAAGCCCACGGCGGACTTGGCGATTGTGGATGCGGGGTTTAAAGCGATTGCTACGGATAAGCCGTTTCCGGCGGAGGCGCGGGCGTATCCGGGGTCTTTGTTTGCTTTCTCCGGGGATGAGCATGGGCGGTTCTTTTTGGAGAATTCTGTTCGGAAGGTTGCGTTGGGGGATCGGGTGGAGTTTGTGGTGCCCCATTGCGATCCGAGTGTGAATTTGTATGACCGGATGTTTGGGGTGCGCGGGGATTCGGTGGAGATGGTTTGGAGGGTGGATGCTCGGGGGCTGGTGGAGTAGGGTTTTTGCTTCTTGCTTCGCAATTCCTGGGTGCCAGGCACCGGGTCGAGTTTCGTCGTGGTTCTACGGAGTATGGCTGCCCGGAGCCAGGCACCGGGCGGAGTTTTGGTTGGGAGTGGTCGCTTTCTGCTTCCTCCCTTTCTCCTACTGACGGAGGTGGCGTTCGAGCCAGTCCATGGCCTTTTGAACGCTGTCTTCGGTGGGGGCGTGGCCGGTGCGGTGGTTGATGAAGCTGGCGTTTTTGTTGGGGGATAGATAGGGGATGCTTTTGTCGCCGTCGGCGGATTCGCCGGCGATTAGTAAAAATGGCCTCGGTCTGGTGTAGGCGATCAGGTCGTGCTGGTCCGCGGCTGGCGGGAGCTTTTCGATTGCCTTGCCCAAGTACCAGAAGTCTGCGTAGTTAGAGAATTTCAGGCTGAGGCCGGGTTCGCTGGAGACGGTCGCTTTTATCCTTTCGTCGAAGGCCGCGGCGTAGAGGGCCATTTTGCCGCCGAGGGAGTGGCCGATCATTCCTATTTTCGTGGGGTCGACGTCGAGGCGAGTTACGAGATAGTCAATGACTCGCTGGCTGTCGAAGATCCACTTACCCAATGGAGTTACGTTGGGGTGGCGTTTGGCTAAGTTGTAGACGGCTTCGTCGTAGCCCTCGCCGTCGGCTTCTCCGTACCACTTGACCGAGACGGCGATCATGCCGCGCTGGGCGGCAAGGCGGGCGAAGGCGCGGGTGCCGCCGGCGGTGTAGCGGCGGCCGCCCAGGTCGGCGCCGGTGGGGGTGTCGACGTCGTAGTAGGGCACGATGACGACGGGGAGGCGGCCGGTGGGCTTGCGGAGGGGGTAGGTGATGAGGATTCTGGTTGGGTAGTTGGGTTCTGTGTTCAGGTCGATTAGGTCGGCGGTGAAGGTGGGGTCTGTGAACTTTCGGATTAGGGTAGGGGTGGGTGCCTTCTTGGGGAGGTTGGGGGTGCCTAGGATTTGGAGCCAGTTGGTGGCGGTGGGTTTTGGGGGATTGTTGGTGGGCGGGGGCGGGTATTCGGGGGCGGGGCCTTTGGGGAGTTGGGCGGGGTAGAGCGTGCGGGCGAGGCGGAGGCCGGTGAAGGGCGAGTGTTTATTGGGTTCGAGGGAGTTGAGTAGCCCCTTGTTCCATTGGGTTCCGCCGGTGAGGAAGCTGCCGCCGCGGATGACCTTGGCGATGCCGGTGAGGGGGCCTTGGGGGTCGCGGATGGCGTCCAGTTGGGGGTCCGGGGAGAACCAGTCTTCGCACCACTCCCAGACGTTGCCGGACATGTCGTGGAGGCCGTACTGGTTGGGCGGGGATTGTTTGACTTCTCGGGTGCCGGGTTTTTCGGCCTCGATCAGGGTTTGGGTGTCCTGGTAGCCGGTGTTGCGGAAGGCGTTTTTGTCGGGGGCGCCTTGGGCGAGTTGCCATTCGGCGTTGGTGGGCAGGCGGTAGCCGGTGCAGCCTTGGCGGCGCTGGCCGGTGGCTTCGTTGTAACAGGGTTCCAGTTTGGCGGCGAGGCTGATACGGTTAGCGAATTGGATGGCCTGATGCCAGGTTACGTTTTCGACGGGACGGTTGGCCCCTTTGTAGTAACTGGGGTTGGCGCCCATTACTTCGCTGTACTGTTGTTGGGTAACTTCGGTACGGCCGAGTAAGTAGGCGCCGGTTTGGATCGAGACCTGGAAGCCGGTGGCGGCGTCCCGCACTTTCTGTTCGCCGGCGGGGATGGGGAGCATTTCCGGGAGGAGGAGGAGTGCGGGGAGGAGAAACATGGGAGTTAGAGGTATTTTTCGACGTAGATGCGGCGGTGGTGTTCGGCGTGGCCTGCGATCATATAGGCCATGGCGCGAGTGGTGACGGAGTTTCCGGACGCGGTGCCGGTGCGGCTCCAGGCTTCTGCGGGGAGGGATTTCAGCAGCGCCATGGTAGCGGCGCGGATGGCGATGAACTCGTCGACGAGGCTGGACCAGTGGCGGGCGTCGGCGTTGGCGGTGGCTGAGAAGGCGTCCTGATCGAAGGACGGGAGAGGGGCGTCGCCCGCGCGGGCGAACCAGAAGGCGCGGAAGGCGAAGACGCGTTCGGTGTCGTTGATGTGGGCGAGGGCTTCGCGGATGGACCACTTATCGGGGGCGTAGCGGTGGAGAGATTGTTCCTCGGAGATGGAGTGAAAGAGGGCGAGCAGTTCCTGGGTTTGGGTTTCCAGGTGTCCCAGAATGTCGTTGGTTTGCGCTTTGTCTATGTATGTGGCGTAGTAAGGCGCGTATTCGGAGGGAGCGGGTTGGCCGATCATTCCCCTACGATACCGCAGCAGCGGAAACCCGGTTTCCATTTCCGGGATACCGAAAGCCGTAGAACCGGTAGCCGGAGGGGGCGGGAAGTTTAGTATTCTTGTGGTTTCGTCGTAGCCCGAGAGTGGTATCTGAATTGCAACGGATTACCCTCCAGGGTTCTGGAAAGGGATAACAAAAAAACGGTGCACGAGTTGAAGCGACAGTTCGCGGGAGGGTTGATCGTCATTTTGACGATCGCCGCCGTGATTGCTGCTGGGATCAACTTCCAGCAGCAGAAGCGTTTTCACCTGCCGGAAGACGGTGTGACATGGGTGGACCGGGAAGGGAAGGCCGGGACCGTTGCGGGCGGGCCGGAGATTATCCGGAACAACATCGTGGCGCTGCACATAGTGAAGGGCGGGCCGGCGGACCGGGCGGGGATTATTGAGGGCGATATTCTGCGCCGGATCGATAATTTGTCGGTGTCGACGGCGGCCGAGGTGTCCGAGATTCTGGTGGGGCTGGGTGTTTGGAAAAAAGTAGAATATTTCGTGGAGCGGCCCTATAAGCGGGCGGGGAACGAGATTGCGCTGGAAGTCCGGTATACCGTTTTCGTGGCGGAGCACACGGCGGGCGATGCGGTTTACTACCAGTACTTTGTGGGCGCGGCGTATCTATTTGTCGGGTTGTTTGTGTTTTTCCGACGCGGGGATGCGCACAAGGCGCTCCATTTCTACCTGCTTTGCCTGTCGAGTTTCATTTTGTACACGTTCCACTACACGGGGAAGTTGAACAACTTCGACCAGGGGATTTACTTCGGGAACGTATTCGCGGGGCTGCTGATGCCCACGATGTTTATCCACTTTGCTTTGGTCTTCCCGGATTCGCCGCGGTGGCTACGGGGCTGGCTGCGGCCGGCGCTGCTATATGTGCCGGCGGTGGTGATGGGCGGGCTGTGGATGGCGATTTTGGGCGGATACATGAAGATTGCGATCAGCCCGATTGAGTTGCGCTGGATGTTTGACCGGGTATGGCTGGGGTTCCTGGCGGGCGGGCAGTTGGCTGGGGCAGGGATTTTGTCGTGGCGGTACCGTTCGACGGTGGACCCGATTACGCGGCAGCAGATTAAGTGGCTGCGCAACGGGGCTGTGTTCGGGGTGTTGCCGTTCGCGGCGTTGTACGTGGCCCCCTATTTGGTGGGCGCAGTGCTGGGGCCGGCGATGGAGATGGCGGTGTTGCCGTTGGCGCTGGTTCCGATTACTTGGGCGTACGCGATTTTCCGCTACCGGCTGATGGACGTGGACATCATTTTCCAGCAGGGGTATGTGTACACGCTGGCGACGCTGGCGGTGTTGGCGGTGTTCTACGGGCTGGTGTTTTCGATCACCTCGTCGATGCCACAGGCCGAAGGGCAACCGGCGGCGCGCGTGGACGATTTGAATCCGGCGGCGCTGGTGAGTTTAATTTTGATTGCCGCCTTCATCTTTCAGCCGGTGCGGAACTGGCTGCAGGAAGTTCTGGACCGGCACTTTTTCTATAAAGACCGCTACGACTACCGGCGGACGCTGATTGAATTCGCGCGGGAACTGGGGAGCGAGACCGATTTGAACCGCACGCTGAACGCGGTGGCGGACCGGCTGACGCGCACGCTATCGATTGAGCGGATTGCGTTTTTCCTGAACGATGAGAAGGCGGGCGGGTTCCGGCTCTACATGACGGCCGGGTTGCAGCGGCCGGTGCCGGATTTGGTGGACCTGGCGTTTTTGCCGGAGACCGAGCCGGGGCCGAACCGGTATTTGTTCTTTGAACGGACGCGCGGGCCGTATGACGCGTATTTGAAAGACCAGCCGCAGGCGGTGTTGCACACGATTGCCGATCTGGACCTGACCTACTACATTCCCTGCACGGCGCGCGGGCGGGTGATTGCCTACCTGGGCGCCAGCAGGACGACCGAGGGTGACTTCCTGTCGTCGGATGACGTGGAGTTGCTGCAGACGCTGTGCGGGTATGTGGGGATCTCCATTGAGAACGCGCGGCTGTACCGGAGCCTGGCGCGCAAGGCGGAAGAGTACGAGAGATTGAAGGAGTTCAGCGAGAACATCGTTGAGTCGATCAACGTTGGCATCGCGGCGGCCGATTTTGAGGACCGCGTGGAGAGTTGGAATTCGCAGATGGAGCAGTTGACCGGGATTCGTCGCGAGGACGCGATGGGCCGGCCGCTGCGCGATCTGCTGCCTACCGATCTGATTGAACAGCTGACGCGGTTGCGGACGGAGGCGGGGATCCATACGATCTACAAGTTCCCGTTGCCGGGGCGGAATGAGATTGACCGGGTGATCAATGTCGTCTTCGCGCCGCTGGTTTCGCGCGAGGGCGAGCAGATTGGCCGGCTGATCCTGTTTGACGATATTACGGAACGGTCTGTTCTGGAGAACCGGCTGGTGCAGGCGGATAAGCTGTCGTCGCTGGGGCTACTGGCTGCGGGCGTTGCGCACGAGGTGAACACGCCGCTGGCGGTGATTTCGACGTATGCGCAGTTGCTGGCCAAGCAAGTGAACGGGGACGAGAGTAAGTCGAAGCTGCTGGAGAAGATTGCCAAGCAGACGTTCCGGGCGAGCGAGATTGTCAATTCGCTTTTGAACTTCTCGCGGACGTCGTCGACCGAGTATGAAGAAGTGGACTTGAACCGGATTATCCGGGAGACGCTGCAGTTGATTCATCCGCAGTTGGACAAGTCGCGGATTGCGGCCGAGGAGCGGCTGGACGGGACGTTGGGGCTGGTGCGGGGGAACTCGGGCAAGTTGCAGCAGGTGTTTTTGAATCTGTTTTTGAATGCGCGCGACGCGATGGAGCAGGGCGGGACGCTGACGGTGGAGACGTCGTCGAACGAGTCGACGGCGCGGGTGGAGATTATCGACTCCGGATGCGGAATTCCGGAGGAGAATCTGGCGCGGATTTACGATCCCTTCTTTACGACGAAGGGGGCGAAGAAGGGGACGGGTTTGGGGCTCTCGATTACCTACGGTATTGTGAAAGAGCATGGAGGGTCGATTAGTGTTCTGCCGCAGGTTGGGCAGGGGACGCACTTCCATCTCGAATTCCCGTTGGTAAGGAAACCTGTTAATGCCTGATTCCGTTGGCGCGCCGATTCGCGGCCGCATTCTGATCGTAGACGACGAAGAGGATATTCGGGAGAGTCTGGAGACGCTGCTGAGCCTTGAGGGCTACTCGGTGGACCTGGCGGTGAACGCGACGATGGGGTTGGAGCGGATGGCGAAGTCCGCGTATGACCTGGTGTTGCTGGACTTGATGATGCCGGATAAGTCGGGCATGGAAGTGCTGGCCGAGGTGCGGGAGCGGGACCAGGAGACGCCGATCTTTTTGATTACGGCGTATGGGTCGATTGACGTTGCGATTAAGGCGTTGAAGGCCGGGGCGAACGACTATTTTTCGAAGCCTTGGGATAACGAGAAGCTGGTTATCGAGATCGACCGGCAGATCGCCAAAGGGCGGCTGGAGCGGGAAAACGTCGAGCTGAAGCGGGCGATGAAGCAGCGCTACGCGTTCCCGAACATTGTAGGGAAGAGCGAGCGGATGCTGCGGGTGTTGGACACGGTGGCGCAGGTGGCGCCTTCGCGGGCGACGGTGTTGATTACGGGCGAGACGGGGACGGGGAAAGAGCTGATCGCCAAGGCGATTCACACGAATTCGACGCGGGCGGACCATCCATTTGTGGCGGTGAATAGCGGGTCGTTGCCGCCGGATTTGTTGGAGTCGACGCTGTTCGGGCATGTGAAGGGCGCGTTTACGGGGGCGATTGCGACGCGCAAGGGCGTGTTTGAGACGGCCAATCAGGGCACGATTTTCTTTGACGAGATTGGGAATATTTCGCCGGAGATTCAGGCGAAGCTGCTGCGGGTGATCCAAGAGCGCGAGTTCATGCCGTTGGGGTCTAACGAGACCATGCATGTCGATGTGCGGCTGGTGGCGGCGACCAATGAAGATTTGAAGAAGATGGTGGAGGAGAAGCGGTTCCGGGAGGATTTGTACTACCGGCTGAATGTGATTCAGATTGCGCTGCCGCCGTTGCGGGACCGGAAGGAAGATATTCCGCTGTTGGTGGAGCACTTCTTTGATAAGTACTCGCGGGAGAACGAGAAGTATTTGGACGCGACGCGGAAGTCGGAGTTGCGGTTTGACCACGAGGCGTTCCAGTTGTTGATTGAGCATTCCTGGCCGGGGAATGTGCGGGAGTTGGAGAATACGATTGAGCGGGCGGTGGTGCTGTCGACGAGTCCGCATGTGCCGGCGACGGTGCTGCCGGATTCGGTATTGCATCCGGGGGGCGTGCGGATTCGGCGGGATGCGGCGGGGTTGTTGCCGACGGATGCGAGTTTGTATGAGATTGTGGCGGATTATGAGCGGCGGACGATTGTGGATGTGTTGGATAGTGTGAGTTATTCGCAGACGGAGGCGGCCGAGCGGTTGCGGATTCCGTTGTCGACGCTGAATCAGAAGATTAAGCGGTTGAATATTGAGATTAAGCGGACTGGGCGGGGGGCGTAGGGGCGGCCCTGACCTCTGGCCTTACGCGGGTTGTATCGCGTCTTTGGGGACCCACCGTCGCCCTTCGGGCTATGGTGGGCAAGCCCGGTTCTCTGGGTTGTCATTCACTCGATCGTTGGCGGGGGCGTTTTGCCTTCGGCGGGTGATGTCGCGTCTTGGGGACAGGTCTGCTGATTCGGACAGGGGAGTGGTGTCGAAGGTTTTGCCCGTCCTGTCCCCGGGGGGCTAGTTGGCCTGGGGGCGGGTGGGGTAGGCGGATTCCAGTTCGGCGTAGAGTTGCAGGACGGGGTGGCCGGTTTGGTGGAGGGCTTTGCAGAGGCGGGCGAACTCGGCTCCGTGGAGGGACCGGGTGATCTCGGCCATCGATTCGAGCTGAGAGTACCAGATGATGGGATCGATGTGTGGGACGTTGGCAAGTAGGAAGGCCAAGAACTGCTGGAGGGCGCGGTCGCGCGTGGGGCCGGCGGGGGCAGCCATTAATACGCCGGCCCAGAGTTGGGACTGGCGGTAGAAGTATTCGATGTCGGACTCGCCGGCGGCGCGGGTGCGGGCTTCGATGGATTGGATGTATATCTGGAGTTGCTCGCGCCATTCGGGGGTGTCCTTTTCGGCGTTGGAGAGGCCGCGGCTTTGGGTGCCGAATAAGAGTTGGCGGAACTGGCGGGACTGTTCGCGGGTGGCGTCGTTGTCGGCGAAGGGTTCGAAGTTAGTGGGGACGGATTCGCCGGTGGGTTTGAGGAGTTCGGCGGGGAGGGGCGTTTGGGCACGGTTGAAGAGATCGAAGGCATTCTGGCGGGCCTGCCCCTGGGGGCCAGGGCGGCGCGACTCGTCGCAGGCGGGGGCGGCCAGGCCGGTTTGCATCCACGTGCGCCAGGCGTCCGGCAGGGGGCCGGCGGGGCGCTGGAGAAGGGTTAGGGTCGACAGGAGGTACTCGATTTTTTCGGGGAGGGAGAAGAGGGCGGCGTTGAAGGTGCGGTCATCCGGGCGGAAGGATTGCAGGCGGGCGGCGATGGCACCGGCGTAGAGATCCAGCTCCTCGGCGGGTCCGCGGCGGAAGTAGATCAGATCGATGGCGGGGGCGAGTTCGGTGGGGGCGGTTGCGGTTTGGATGGCGTTGAGGATTGTTCCTGGGTCGGCGCTGACTTTGCCGGCGGTGGTGTACCAGAGGGAAAGATCGTCGATGAGCGGGTCCTTGCAGGTGACCGGAGTGGACTGGGGGCGGGGCAGGTGGGTGAAGGCCTCTTTTGCAGCGGCGCGGTCGAGGCGGCGGAGGTGGGCGATGGCGCGCAGGGAGAGGGAGAGTGAATCGAGGCCTTGATTGTAGGCGGTGTGCCAGAGCATGGCGCGGTTGTCGGTGGCGGTGAGGCCGGGGGCGAGGCGTTTGCGGACGGGGTGGCGGGCGGACTGGGCGAGGGTGAGGACTTCGCGGGCGATGTCCTGCTGCCAGTCGGGGGTGGGGATGGCGTTGGCGTCGAGGAGTTGTAGGAGGCCGCGGGCGGCGAATTCGGGAGGGGTGGAGCGGGCGAGGTCGGTGAGGGCGAAGATGTGGGGGTGGGCGGTGCGGCGTTCGTCGTTGGTGGCGGCGAAGGCGGTGATGGCGAGGGTGAGGAGGAGAAACCGGCGCACGAATTCAGGGTAACGCGGCATGAGTTATTCCTGAGAGACGGGGGAGTAGACAGGAAGTTAGGGGCGAAGAGTAGTTCGGGGGAGTAGAACGTAGTACGTTGACGCTTGGTTTCCTATTGGGGTGGCGGAATCCTTATAATGAACGAGGACATTATGTCGTACCGAATACTCACTCTACTCACAATTCTCGTTTCGATTCCGGCTTTTTCGGCATCGGAACGGCATCGCAGCGCCGTGTATTTTGGCGGATCGGCGGCCGATGTGGCCAATGCCGTGGCGGTGGATGGCGAAGGAAACGCCTATGTGGCGGGTTCAATGACCCGCGAGGCGGGAAAGAAGTCTGCGTTCGTTTCTAAAACGAAAGCCGACGGAACGGAGGTTCTGTGGACGGCCTACCTGGATGGGGCGTCGGCGGAATCGATCGCGGTGGATTCGCGCGGGGCCGTTTGGGCCGGCGGCGCGGGTTTTCTGGCGAAACTGAATGGTGAAGACGGTCGCGTAGAGCGGAGTCTGGAAGTGGCCGGTGTGCGCGCGGTGGCCGTTGATCAGGGCGGCGCGGTGTACGCGGCGGGCGACGGATTTGTGACGAAGTACGCGGGTTTTGAAGTTGTCTACACGGCGAAGGTGGCCGGGATGGTGCAGGGGCTGGCTGTTGATGGCAACGGCGCGGCGTATGCGGCGTTTGGCAACTCGGTGGGCCGGTTGACGGCTGACGGCGGGATGTTCGACTACACGTTGGACCTGGGCTTTGCGGCGAACGCGGTGGCGATTGACGGGCTGGGCGCAGCGTATGTGACCGGCAAGAACGCGATGGTGGCGAAGGTTTCGCCGGCTGGTGACGGGTTGGTGTATGCCGTGTCGCTGGGCGGCGTGTTGGAGCAGGAAGGCCGTTCGATCGCGTTGGACGGGATGGGCAACCTGTATGTGACGGGTTGGACGAACTCTTCGGATTTTGCGCTGGCGCGCGGTTGGCACGGCGACCGGGACGGGTTCCTGGTGGTGTTGAACGGCGCCGGCGAAGTGATGGCGACGGAATTTGCCGGTACGGCGGCGCGGGACGCGATGAACGGCGTGGCGGTGACGGCGGCTGGCGACATTTATCTGGCCGGCTTCACGGAAGCGGCCGGGTTGGGCGATGGTCCGCTGGCGCAGTTGCAGGGCGGGACGGACGCGGTGTTGGTGAAGTTCGCGGCGAACGGGACGAACCGGGCGATTACCGGGACGACGACGACGCTGGCGACGAATCCGGCCGGCGCGGCGGGCTTTGGCCAGCCGGTGGTTCTGACGGCGACGGTGTCGCCGGCGGGCGCGACGGGGAAGGTTACCTTCTACGACGGTCTGACTGTGATTGGAACGGCAACGTTGAGCGGGACGACGGCGACGTTGACGACGAAGCAGTTGGCGGCGGGCTCTCGCAGCTTGCGCGCTTACTATCTGGGCGACGTGAACTTCAGCGCGAGCACCTCGGCCAACCTGACGTTGGTGGTGAGTGTGACGCCGGCGCTGGGTTTCGCGACGGCTGGCGGAGCAACGGTTTCGATTAGCGGTCAGCCGATTTCGGTATCGACGGGCGATTTCAATGGCGATGGCCGGTTGGACGTCGCTGTGCCGAATGTGGCCGATAACAACGTTACGGTGTTGTTGGGCAATGGTACGGGTGGTTTTTCGGCGGCCAGCGGCAGCCCGATTGCGGTGGGCGTGAATCCCTTCTCGATCGGGGTGGGCGATTTCAATGGTGACGGCAAGGCTGACATGGCGGTGACGAATTTCGGAGCCGATACGATTTCGATTCTGCTCGGGAATGGGAATGGGACGTTCACGGCGGCGGCCGCGGTGCCGATGCTGGGGTCTCCTGTTACGGTTCGCGTGACGGATGTGAACCTGGACGGAAACGCGGATCTGGTGACGGCCAATTTCAATGGCCAGACGCTGGGCGTGATGCTGGGCAACGGGGCCGGTGGATTCACGGCCGGTAGTGGGAACCAGACGGCGATTGGCGGCGTGGCCGGATCGATTGCCATTGGCGACTTTAACAAGGACGGGAAGGTGGACGTTGCGGTCACCAATTATTCCCTGAACAAGCTGTCGATTTTCCTGGGCAACGGGACCGGCGGCTTTACGGTTTCGGGCAGCCCGTACTCGACCGGCCTTACGCCGTCGGGGCTCGATATTGCCGATTTTAATGGCGATGGCAATTTAGACGTCGTGACGGCGAACTTCTCCGACACGACGTTGTCGCTGTTCCTGGGCAATGGCACGGGCGGGTTTACGGCGGCTCCGAGCAGTCCGTTGACGGTTGGGTCGTCGCCGCGCGCGGTGGTTGCCTTTGACTACGACGGAGACGGGAAGATGGATCTGGCGTCGGCGAATGCCGGATCGGACTCGGTTTCGGTGTTGAAGGGGAACGGTTTGGGCGGATTCACGAGTGTCACCGGCAGCCCCTTTGCTGTTGGCAGCATTCCGATGTGGATCACGGCGGCCGACTTTACCGGTGATGGCCGGGTGGATTTGGCGGTTGCGAACCGGTTTGGCGGCATGCAGACGGTGCCTGGCGTGGGCGCGGCCCCGCTGGTTGCCGGCATGGTGCCGGCGAGCCCGACGACGGCGACGCAGACGTTGAACGTGACGTTGCGCGACGGCGATGGGTACGGGAACTTCGCGCGTGTTTACTTCCTGATCAACACGTCGGCGACGATTCCGCAGAACAGCTGCCACGGCTTCTACGACCGGGGCGAGAACAACTTCTATCTCTATAACGATGCGTTGACGGTGTTGCAGGGACCGCTGGCGGCTGGTTCCGCCGGGACGCTACAGAACAGCCAGTGCATTCTGTACGGTACGGGTTCGGGTGTATCGGCGGAAGCCGGCACGGATACGAGCCTGAACATGCGTATGACGATGCAGGGCCTGTATGCGACGACGACCGAGAAGGTTTACTTCTGGGCGTTGGACAAGCAGAACCTGGGTACGGGCTGGGTGCAGACCGGATCGTGGGTGTTGGGCGCGCCTGTCGGCAGCCCGGCTCCGACGGTTGTTTCCGGTACGCCGACTAATCCGACGACCTCTCCGCAGACCTTCACCTTCACGGTGCGGGACAACAACGGTTCGGCCAACCTGGACCGTGTGTACTTCCTGGTGAATACGACGGCGACGACGCCGGTGAACAGCTGCCACGGTTTCTACGACCGTGCGACGAACGGGCTGTACCTGTACAACAACGACTATTCGGTGTTGCAGGGACCGCTGACGCTGGGGACCTCCGGCTCACTGAGCAACAGTCAGTGTTCGGTGAACGGGTTGACGTCTTCGCTGGTTTCTGGCGCGGGCACCGATGTGGTGTTCAACCTGGGCATGAGCCTGTTGGGGAGCTATGCGACGTCGTCGCAGAACATCTACATCTGGGCTGTGGACAAGGAAGCCAACGGGACGGGCTGGGTGCAGACGGGAACGTGGGGCAACCAGGGCAACCCGGTGGCGCCGACGTTTGTTTCCGGAACGCCGTCCAATCCGGCGGGTTCGCCGCAGACGTTCGCGCTGGTCGCGCGTGATGGGAATGGGTACTCCGACATTTCGCGGATGTACTTCGTTGTGAACACTTCGGCGACGGTGCCGGCGAATAGCTGCCACGGGTTCTACGACCGTGCGACGGGCGCGTTCTACCTTTACAACGACGCGCTGACGGTGTTGCAGGGTCCGTTGACGCCGGGCGTGGCCGGGTCTCTGGCCAACAGCCAGTGCTCGATTAACGGGGCGTTGTCGACGGTTTCCGGATCGGGTACGGACCTGACGGTGACGCTGACGATGAGCCTGCTGGGTTCGTACGGCGCTGGCCAACAGAAGCTGTTTACCTGGACGGTGGACAACGCCGGCACGGGCACGGGCTGGCAGTTGGCGAGCACGTGGAACGGATCGACGGCTCCTTCGGCTCCGACGTTGCCGGTGGTTTCGCCGACGAGCTCGGCTTCGGCGACGCAGACGTTCTCGTTGACCGGACGCGATGCGAACGGGTTCTCCGACATCAACCGCTTCTACTTCCAGGTGCACACGAGCGCAACGGTGCCGGCGAATACTTGCCACGGGTTCTATGACCGGGCGAGCAATTCGATCTTCCTGTACAACGATGCGCTGACGGCGTTGACCTCCTTCACGGTGGGCACGGCGGGCAGTGTGCAGAACAGCCAATGCCGGATTAACGGTGCGGCGACGACGGTGACTGGTGCGGGCACCGACGTTGTGCTGAACCTGAACATCACTCGGCAGGGGACTTACACGACGGGCGCCAAGAGCCTGCTGGTTTGGGTTATCGACAACGGTGGCCTGGGTACTGGTTGGTTGACGGCGGCGAACTGGACGCTGTAGTTCGATTGGTTGGATAGTGCGACGGCCCCGGGGGAGACCCTGGGGCCGTTTGCTTTTGGTGGATGGATGTACGGCGCAAGCTGAGCTTATGGGCGCCGCTGTGAGGTGCGTTCAAGGCGCGTGGGCCGATGGACGAAAGCCGAGAGGTACCCGCTATCAGACGAGCGGGCAGCGGAGGATCGGGAGCGCTTTGGCTTCGGACCCGTTGGTCCGCTGGCTCTCTGAAAGACGCCTCTGCGGTGCGAGCCCGGGCGGGTTTATCTATGACAAATCATAGATTTGGGACAAGGGTGGTTGTCCCTGTATTAGGGAAACTGATAGTGGAGCCGGCGGTGGTGCGTTGGAAGTTGGTGCTGGTGAGGGCCATTGTGATGACGCGTTTGTAGCCGAAGAGGACGTCGAGGCGGAATTCGCTGCCGTAGGAGACTGGGAACCAGACGTTTTCGGCGACGCGCTGGTAGCTGACGGCGAAGCCGGTTTGGCGGATGTTCGTGCCGAAGACGGCGCGGACGAGGAGGGGCATCTTGAACGTCAGGTCGGTGGCGATTTGGACGGGTTGGTATTCGGCGGCGTCGACGTAGAGATCGCCCTTCCAGTTGGCGTCTTCGACGCCTTTCTTGGGCGAGAACGTGAGGTGGTGGGTGGGGCGGCCTTTTTGCTCGCGGGTTTCGCGGAGTTGGAAGTCGTATCTTTTCAGGGCGTCGCTGCCGAGGGGGAAGAGGGATTTGGGAATGCCGTCGCGGGAGTCCTTATCGTCCACCAGTTCGTCGGTGAGGCTGCGGATGAGCGAGCCATCGATATCCATTCCGCTCGATTCGGTTTTGGGGTCGGTGTACTTGACGATTTGGGCCCCTTTGTGGACTTCGCCATCGAGGGAGAGGAGTTTCTTCTCAGTCGCGGATGGCGTGGGCGTCACCGAATACAGGCGGGTTTCCTGGCGGGCTACTTTGCCGTTTGTTCGGATCATGCGGGAGCGGACCGACTGCTGGTAGACGAACTGGCGGCGTTCGGCGGCGGCTCGTTCGAGGTTGGCGGTGAGTTTGGCGACGATCTCTTCGGCGGTTTCGGCGGATAGAGTGGCGGCGGCTAGGAGGGCGAGGGCTCGCATGCCTGGGCAGACGGGTGAATCGGGGAAATCCTTCCCGGCTGCGCGTATTGGAGTTCGTAGAGGCGCCAGTAGATGCCGCGGAGCGCGATTAATTCGGCATGGGAGCCGGATTCGATCAACTGCCCTTTGTGGAAGGCCATGATGCGGGTGGCCGATTGGATGGTGGAGAGGCGGTGGGCGATAACGATGGCGGTGCGGCCGGCGAGGAGTTCGCGCTGGGCGTCGCGGATGCGGAGTTCCGTTTCGGTATCGACGCTGGAGGTTGCCTCGTCGAGGATCAGTACGCGCGGTTCGTGGACCAGGGCGCGGGCGAAGCTGATGAGCTGTTTCTGGCCGGTGGAGAAGTTGGCACCGCGCTCGGCGACCGGTTCGGAGAGGCCGTTGGGGAGTTGGTCGATGAATGGCAGGAGATTGACGCGTTCGGCGGCTTTGCGGATTTGGACTTCGGAGAGGCCGGGGGTGCCGAGGGTGATGTTGGAACGGATATCGCCGGTGAAGAGCCAGGGGTCCTGGAGGACGATGGCGAAGAGGGCGCGGAGGGCTTCGGGGCGGAACTGGCGGATATCGATGCCGCCGATTTTGATGGAGCCGCGCTGGATGTCGTAGAAGCGGAGGAGAAGGTTGGTGAGCGTGGTTTTGCCGGCGCCGGTGTGGCCGACAATGGCGACGGTTTCCCCGGGGCGGATGGTGAAGCTGATGTCGCGGAGGATCCAATCTTCCTCCTTGTAGGCGAACCAGACGTTTTCGAAGGTGATGGTCATGTCCTGCGGGACCGTCTGGGGCGTTTCGGGGGCCTGGATGGCCGGTACGGTGTCCAGGAGCTGAAAAATGCGCTCACTGGCGGCGGAGGCGGCCTGGAGGACGTTGTATTTCTCGCTCAGATCCTGAATGGGGCGGAAGAAGCGGATGGCGTATTGAAAGAATGCCACCACGGTGCCGATGGAGGCGGCGCCGGTGGGGATGGTTACGCCGCCGTAGACGAGCAGGCCGGCGAGGGTGATCATTCCGAGGAACTCGACGATGGGGTAGAACCAGCCGTAGGCGTGGATGGAGTCCTTGTAGGCGTCGGTGTGTTCGCGGTTGATGACGGCGAAATCGGCCCGGGAGCGGGCTTCGCGGTTGAAGAGTTGGACGATGGCGATGCCGTTGATGTGTTCCTGGAGGAAGGAGTTGATGGCGGCGACGGCGGTGCGGATGCGGCGGTTGGAACTGGCGACTTCGGTGCGGAAGCGCATGGTGGCGGCGAAGACGAGCGGGGTGGCGGCGAGAACGATCAGCGTCATGCCTGGGCTGAGGGAGAGGAGAATGGCCAGGAGCCAGAGGAGCATCAGCAGGTCGCCGAGGATGGCTACGAAGCCGGAGGAGAAGAGCTCGTTGAGCATGTCGACATCGCTGGTGACGCGGGTGACGATGCGGCCGATGGGGTTGCGGTCGAAGTAGGCGATGTCGAGGCGGTGGAGGTGGGTGAAGAGGTCGCGCCGGAGATCGAACATCGCGTGTTGGGCGGTGCGGTTCATGAGGAGGGTCATGCCGAACTCGCTCAGGAGAGTGAGAATGACGACGGTGAGATAGGCGATGGTGAGGATGGTCAGGCCGTTGTAGGGATCGGCGGGGAGCTCGAAGGGGAGTTTGGTGACGGGGGAGTGGGTGAAGTAGCGATCGACGGCGTAGCGGGTGAGGAGGGGGCCGAGGGAATCGAAGAGGCCGTGGAGGGTGACGAGGACGAGCGTGCCGGCGACGCTGGCTTTGTAGGGCTTCAAATAGACGGCGAGACGCCGTAGCATTTGGCCGTCGTAGAGTTTGCCTTTGGGTTCGTCGGCCTGCACTCCTTCTAGTTTACGGGCTGGGGCTGTTACGCTGGTAGGAGATGGACGGAGTCATTGTCGTTGATAAGCCCAGTGCGTGGACTTCTCACGACGTAGTAGGGAAGATGCGGCGCATTGCCGCGACACGCCGGGTAGGACATTTGGGGACGCTGGACCCGTTGGCGACTGGCGTTTTGCCACTGGTGCTGAACCGGGCGACGCGGCTTTCCCAGTTCATGATGAAGGCCGATAAGGTGTACGAGGCCACGGTGCGGTTCGGGTTTTCGACGAACACGTACGACTCCGAGGGGTATGCGACTTCGGAGGCGGTTTCCGTTGTTCTGGACGCCGCGGCGTTGGAACGGGCGCTGGATGCGTTTCGCGGAGAACTGCTGCAGACGCCGCCGCCGGTTTCGGCGAAGAAGATCGACGGCGTGCCGGCGTATAAGCTGGAACGGAAGAACAAGCCGGTGGAGCTGGCGGCGGTGCCGGTGACGGTGTTTTCACTGGAGATGCTGGGATGTGAGGGGGCGGAGGCGAAGTTGCGGGTGCACTGTTCGTCGGGCACCTACGTGCGGAGCATTGCGCATGAGTTGGGGCTGGCGTTGGGCTGTGGGGCGCATTTGTGCGCGTTGCGGCGGACGCGGGCCGGGGTGTTCACGATTGAGCAGGCGCGGACGTTGGAAGTGTTGGGCGAGATGGCGGGGGAGGGACGATTTGCCGAGGCGGTGGTGCCGGCGGTGGATCTGTTGCCGGAGTTCCCGTTGGAGCGGGTGGACGTTGCGACGGTCGTTGCCATTCGGCAGGGGCGGGACTTCCGGGTGTCTCCGTTCCGGGTGCGGAATGGGGCGCCGTTTGTGCGAGCGGTGGATGAGGCGGGGGAGTTGGTGGCGATTGGGGAGATGGTGATTCCGAATTTGTATCACCCGATGCTGGTTTTGTAATTTCCCGGGAACATTTGTCCCGTTTGCCGCGTAGTGGTTTGGGATGACGCGGATTTCCGTTGGCATACTGCTTTTGGTTATCGGTACAAGTGCCTGTTCGCACCGTGAGCGGCATGAGGTTAGGGACGAATTGCGCAAGGCGGGCCGGGAGGTTCGCGAGGCGATGCGGGACGCGGCGCACGATGTGCGCGAGGCCGCGCGCGAGGCGCGGGATGATGCGCGTAGGGCGAAGTACGACTTACGCGACGATATGCGGGATGCGATGCGGGATGTGCATCGGGACGCGCGGCGTGCGGCCGATGATGCGCGACGTGCGGCGGATGAAGCGCGCCGGGAGGCCGACCGGTTACGCCGGGAAGCGGACCGCGTCCTGCGCGAGGCGGAGCGCGATCTGCGGGACTAGCTCCCCTTCTTTTGGGCTACCCACCCATCCTTGTTCGACTGGCGGCCGCGGGCGATGGCGAGGGCGCCGGAGGGGACTTGGTCGGTAATTACTGAGCCGGCGGCGATGTAGCTGCCTTCCTCCAGTGTGACCGGGGCGACGAGGGTGGAGTTACTGCCGACGAAGACGCCGGCGCCAATGGTGGTGGGGTGCTTTAACTTACCGTCGTAGTTACAGGTGATGGTCCCGGCGCCAATGTTGGTTTTGGCGCCGATGGTGGAATCGCCCAGGTATGCCAGGTGGTTGGCTTTGGCGCCGTCGCCCATCGTCGTCTTTTTGAGTTCGACGAAGTTGCCGATGTGGACATTGGCTCCGACGCGGTTGTTCATGCGCAGCCGGGCGAAGGGGCCGACGTGGGCGGCTTCGCCGATTTCGGTGTCGGCGATGACGCAGTAGGGTTCGATTTGGACGCCGTCGGCGATGGCGGAGTTGGTGATGACGGAGCCGGTGCCGATGCGAGCGTTGGCGCCGATGGTGGTTGTGCCGAGAATGCGGGTGTTGGGCTCGATGATGGTGTCGGCGGCGACGGTGACATCGAGATCGATGGTGACGGTTTCGGGGCGCTCGATGGTGACGCCGTCGAGCATGAGCTGGGTGGCTTTGCGGAGGCGGAAGAGGCGATCGACTTCGGCGAGTTCGACCTTGGTGTTGATGCCGAGGAGTTCGGAGGAGTCGGCCATGATCTGGCCGTCGACGCGGTGGCCGTGGGCGCGGAGGATCTCCACCATGTCGGTCAGGTAGAACTCGCCGGCCGGGTTATTGGTGGTAATGGAATCGATGTGCTGCCAGAGGAGCGGGGCGTTGAAGCAATAGATGCCGGAGTTGATTTCCTTGACGGCGCGCTGGGCTTCGGAGGCGGCTTTGAATTCGACGATGGCTTCGACGCCGCCATCGGAGCCGCGGATGATGCGGCCGTAGGCGGCAGGGTCATCGAGGACGGCGGTGAGCACGGTGGCCGCGGCGTTGTTGGCCGTGTGCTGCATGATGAGTCGGGCGAGAGTTGCTTCCGAGAGCAGCGGCACGTCGCCGTAGAGGACGACGAGATGGCCATCGGCCGGGGCGGCTTCGCGGGCGCAGCGGAGGGCGTGGCCGGTGCCGCGGGGGACGTCCTGCAGCGCGGTTTTGACGCCGTAGGGCGTGACGGCGGCGGCGACACGATCGGCCTGGTGACCGACGACGGTGACGATGCGATCGGCCGGGGCGATGGTGAGCGCCGTGCGCACGACATGTTCAACGAGGGGGAAACCGCCGGCGCGGTGCAGCACCTTGGTGGTGTGCGATTTCATGCGCGTGCCGAAGCCGGCCGCGAGAATGACAACCGAGAGGGAAGAGGACATGTTGAGTCAATCCTATGATCGCGCAGCGGCGCTGGTCATGAGTTGACGGCGGCGGCGGCCGAGGCGGGCGAGTTTGATGACGAGCTGGGCGGTACGTTCGGGGCTGTGACGGATTTTGGGGCCGCGGTCGGCGATGTCGGATTCGAGAACGCGGAGGCCCATCGAGTTGAGCTTGTCGAGATCGACTTCGACGGGGAGCGCCTTCTGTTCCGCATATCGGCGGAGGGCGGCGTTGCTGATGGGCGCTTTGTTGACGATGACGTAATCGAGCAGGCGGCGGGCGCTTTTCTGGGCGACGCCGCAGTGTTTGAGAATGGCCGAGACGTGGTCGGAGGCGGTGAAATTGACGGTTTCGCCGGGCTGGCCCATGAGGTTGGTGACGTAGGCGCGGACGCCCTGGGAGCGCATGATTTCGCGCGGGATGGAGCGGATGAGGAGATTGGGAATGACGCTAGTGAAGAGCGAGCCGGGGCCGAGGGTAATGAGATCGGCATCGCGAATGGCTTCGAGCGATTCGCGGAAGGGCTGCGGGGCGGCGGGGATGATGCGGATGGTGTCGATGGGGGCGCGGCTCTTGCTGATGGTGCTTTCCCCTTTGAGAATCTGGCCATCGGTGAGTTGGGCTTCGAGGACGACGTTGGCGGCGGTGGAGGGGATGATGTCGCCGCGGGAGGCGAGAATTTCGGAGGCGAGGCGGACGGCGTGGGCGAAGTCGCCGGTGATGTCGGTCAGCGCGGTGAGGAAGAGATTGCCGAAGCTGTGGCCTTTGAGGCCGCGCCCTTCCTTGAAGCGGTATTGGAACATGCGGCTGAGCAGGGCTTCGTCCTGCGACAGCGCCACCATGCAGGCGCGAATGTCACCGGGTGGCAGGACGGCGAAGTCCCGGCGCAGGCGGCCGGAGCTGCCGCCGTCGTCGGTGACGGTGACGATGGCGGTGATGGCGACGGTGGGACGGACGGGCCCCGCCCACGCCTTCAAGCCTTGGAGGAGCGTCGATAAACCTGTGCCGCCACCGATGGCGACAATGCGAAGTGGCTTGCGAAGCGCGTCAGCTCCGGGCGTCGAAGGCTTGGATTTAGAAGACAAGTTCGCGGATGGGTTGGTGGTGAAGCAGTTCGCGGAAATCGGGATCTGTGCGCGCGGTGGAGCGGTTGGCGGGTTGGATCTCAATGGCGCGCGACAGGAATCCCGCGGCGGCGGCGACATCGCCCTGCAGGCCCTTGACGAGGGCGAGCGTGTAGAGGATGTGATCGGCGCGTGGGGCGAGTTGCAGGGCGCGGTTGAGATACTGTTCGGCCCCGGTAAGTTCGCGGCGGTTGGCGAGCGCGAGGCCGTAGGCGTAGTTATCTTCCGACGTCTTCAACTGCGGGGAATCTTTTTCCAGCCGCTGGCGACACATGCGGGCGTGCAACTGCGCAGCGTGGGCAATTGAAACGTCAGAACCTTTGCTGGCCTGATCAAAGAGCGGCAGCGCGGGTTGAAACTCCCGTTTGTGGAAGAGCTTCATGGCCTTCTCGAAGGAAGTCAGCTGATTGTCGGGTGAGCCCGCTTTGGCCGGGTTGGACTTGGAAATGGGAGTCTCCTGATTACCTGTCGAGTTGTTTGTTTTCGACTTGGACATGGATCACCACTATAGATGATCTGAACGCACTTCTGTTGCACGTCAATTTTCTATTATCAAACAAAAGGGCGGGCTATAGGAGAAAGAAGAGACTTAGTCGGCGGACACCGAGCCGGTCAAAGAGCCGGCGATCGAGAAAACTCTTCTCGAGCATAGCCAGTTCCGGGGCCGATAAACGGCTGCGATGAGGGCGCAGTTCGCCTTCCAAATCCTGGCGCGCGGCGAGGAGTTCGGCCTCTGTTTGCGCGGCGCGCGCCTGGGCCAGAATCTTTTCTTCGATGGCGCTTAAGTGCTGTTCCAACTCCTCCAGATTCTGGTGATGCACGGCGAAGTTGGCGACGATCTGGCGCACGGACTCGGCTTGCGAGGTGTAGCCTTTGGCTTCCAGTTCGGGGATGCGGCTTTCGAGTTCGGCGCGCAGGGCTTCGTTGGGAAGTGATTCTTCGGCGGTTGGCGGGCCTTTGCGCGCGGGCCGATTATTGAGTAATTCTTCGGCGGCCTTGGTGACGGCTTGCGCGCAGTAGGAGAGCGAGTTCACCTGCTGCGCGGTTTTCTTTTTGCGCGCGTTGTACTTTTCGAACGCGTCGTCGATGCCGCGCAGTACGGCTTCGAGCGGCACGCCGGTATTCTTCCAACCTTCAACCAGCGCCCAATCGAGCGGGGACATGAGGAAGAGGCTTGTTCCGCGGGCGCGTTGGAAGTGCTCCTCAATCTCGGTGAAGTAATTGAAGTAAGTGCCGGTCCAGTTCTCTTCGCTCATTTTTTGTTCCGTTCCCAGATGAGGCGGAGGCCGGTGAGGGTGAGGTCTTCGTCCACATGCTGGATGAGGCGCGAGCCTTCCTGAATCAGCGTGGCGTTGCCGCCGGTAGCGATGAGTTTTGTCTCCGGACCGAGTTCGGCGACGAGCCGTTCGAGGATGCCGTCGATCATGCCGAGTGAGCCGTAGTAAAGCCCGCTTTGGATGCTGCCCATGGTGTTGGTGCCGATGAGCTTTTCGGGCGCGGTGAAGTTGACCATCGGCAGGAGCGCGGTCTTTGAAAACAGGCCGCTGATGGCCATGCCGATGCCGGCGCAGATGACGCCACCGAGATACTCGCCGTGCCTGGAAATGACGTCGAAGGTGATGGCGGTGCCGAGGTCGACGATGACCGCGGGGCCGCCGTAGAGTTGCCAGGCGGCGACGCCGTTGACGACACGATCGGCGCCGACTTCGCGCGGGTTATCGTAGAGGACTTTGATGCCGAGATCGGTGTCGGCGGTGACGAAGAAGGCTTCGCGATGAAAGTACTTGCGTACCATTTCAGCCAGCATGTTGTTGATGACGGGTACGACGCTGGAGATGATGATGCCGTGGACGCCGTGGAGATCGAGACCGGCGAGCGAGAAGATATTGCGGAGCAGAATGCCCCACTCGTCGGCGGTCTGTTCGCGGATCGTGCGCAGGCGCCAGCGGCCGATGAGTTCGGCGTTTTGAAACGCGCCGATGGTGATGTTGGTGTTGCCGACATCGAGAGCGAGGAGCATGACTTAATTCTCCGGCCGGACTCCGCCGGCCAAAATGGTATGGCGCCGGCCGTCGTCGCCATCGAGCAGCAGATAGCCGTCGGGCGTGAGTCCGGCGGTGGTGCCGACGAGTGGTTTGCCGGGCAGATCGACACGGACGCGGCGGCCGCGGGCATAGCTGGATTGCGCGGTGAAGAGCGCCAGCACGGGCTGCGCGCCGTCGGTTTCAAGCAAGCTGACCATGCGGTCCACGCCGCCGGCGAGCGCGCAGAGCAGCTCTTCGCGCGAGTGCGGGCGGCCGGTGACGAGGCGCAGGCTTGTCGCGATGGCGGCCAGATCCGGGGGCAGGGAAGCGTGGTTGACGTTAATGCCGATGCCGGCGAGGACGCGGTCCCCATCGAGTTGCGTGAGGATGCCGGCGCATTTGCGAGGGCCGATGAGCAGGTCGTTCGGCCAGCGAAGATCGGCCTGCACGTTGCAGACTTGGGCGATGGATTCCTGCACGGCGAGGCCGAGCGCGAGAGTGACCACGGGGAGCAGTTCCATGGACAGGCGCGGGGCGAGCACGATCGTGAAGTACAGGCCGCTGCCGGGTTCGGAGTGCCAGGCGTGGCCGTGGCGGCCCTGGCCCGCCGATTGTTCATTAGCGATGACGATGGCGCCGCGAGTGCGGATGGCCGCGGCGGCGGTCATGGTGGAATCGAGGGTGTCGTGATAGTCGACACGGCGCCCGGGCAGCGCGGCGCGGACGCGGGCTACATCGAAGTTCATGCCGTTTCTAACGATACGCGGAAGTTGATATCGACTGCGACCGCGGAGTGAGTGAGCGCGCCGACGGAGATATAGTCGGCCCCGGTGGTGGCGTATTCGCGCATTCTCTCCAGCTTCATGCCGCCGGAGAGTTCCACTTTGGCGCGGCCGGCGATGAAGCCGATCCATTCGGCGGCTTCGTCGGGCGTGAGGTTGTCGAGCAGTAAGTGATCGGCGTTGAACGTCAACGCCTCTTCCAGTTCGCCACGCGTGCGGACTTCAATTTCAATGGCAACGCCGTGCGGTACGCCCGCCGTGCGGACGCGCTCCAGCGCCTGGCGCACGCCGCCGGCGGCGGTGATGTGATTGTTTTTGATGAGCACCGCGTCGAAGAGGCCGATGCGATGATTCGTCGCGCCACCGCAGACGGTGGCCCATTTTTCCAGGCGGCGGAGGCCGGGCGTGGTTTTACGCGTGTCGAGCACTTTGCAGCCGGTGCCGGCGATGGCGTCGGCATGTTTGCGGGTCATCGTGGCGATGCCGCTTAGGCGTTGTTGGAAGTTGAGCGCGACACGTTCGCCGGTGAGCAGCGTGCGCGCTTTGCCGCGAACGGTGGCCAGGACATCGCCCGGGGCCGCCCGTTCGCCGCTATGCATGTGGGTACCCAGGAAATCGACACCCCCCAACTCCGCGAAGACCAGCTCGATCAACTCCACGCCGCAGACGGTCATGGGCTGGCGCGCGATGAAGCGGCCGGTGGCCATGAGATTGGCGTCGACGGTGGCGTTGGTCGTCAGGTCGCCGGAGCCAATGTCTTCGGCGAGCGCGCGGCGAACCGCGTCCAATACTTCGGGGTGGTGAATGTCGAAATCCATTACATTTCTTCCAGGGCTAGTTTGCTCTTGTCCAACTGGGCCTTGTAATCGGCCAGTTTGTCGCGCAACGTGGCCAGCACCTTTTCGGGCGCTTTTTTCAGGAAGTCCTCATTGGACAGCTGTTTTTCGGAGTTGGCGATGACCTGTTCGAGATTGGCAATTTCCTTCACTAATCGGTCGCGCTGCTTCTCCATCTGCGCCGCGGGGACGGCGAGGACGAGATCGAATTCAGGCGTCGAACGCTTGGCGCCGCGGGCGCGTTCGGCGGCCGGGGTGGCCACTTGCAGCGTCACGTTGGCGAGCCGTTCGATGGACTCCTTCTGCACGTTGGTCAATTCGGCCACCGCGCCTTCGCAGTAGATGTAGGCGTCCAGCTGCTGCTTGGGATCGAGCTTGGCGTCGGCACGCAGGTTGCGCGCGGCGCTGATGATCTCCTGCAACAGGGCGAACGACTTCTCTGCTTCGGCGTCGTGGACGGCTTCGTCGTACTGCGGGAACTGGGCCAGCGAAATAGACGCCGGGCGGCCCGGACGGCCCGCGCAGAGCCGTTGCCAGAGCTCTTCGGTGATGAAGGGCATGGCCGGGTGCAGCAGGCGCAGCGAGGTTTCAAAGACGGTGAGGATGTTGCGCCAATTGGCGTCCAGGCCCGAACCCTCTTTGAAGCGGAGCTTCTTGATTTCGATGTACCAGTCGCAGAAATCGTCCCAGAAGAAGTGCCACAGGATGTTGGCGACTTCGTGGAAACGGTAGGTGGAGATGGCCTTGTTGACTTCGCCGGCGCAGGTGTTGAGCGAGGAGAAGATCCAGCGGTCCTCGAGCGGCACGGTGCCATCGATGGCTTCGGGAAGATAGGACGTCTTTTCTTCCGGGGCCCACGGTTCGGCACCCGCGCGTTCCAGATTCAGGAACAGGAAGCGGGCGGCGTTCCAGATCTTATTGGCGAAGCCGCGGGCGGCCTGCATTCGGTCTTCGCTGGCGATGATATCGGTGCCGGGAGGCGCGGCGAGCACGAGCGACATGCGCACGGCGTCGGTGCCGTACTTCTCGGTGACGGCGAGCGGGTCGATGACGTTGCCCTTAGTTTTCGACATCTTCTGGCGTTCGGCATCGCGGACCAGGCCGTGGATATAGACTTGGCGGAACGGCACTTCGCCGGTGCATTCCAGGCCCATCACGATCATGCGGGCGACCCAGAAGAAGATGATGTCGAAGCCGGTGATGAGCAGCGACGTGGGGTAGTATTTCTTGAAGTCTTCGGTCTGGTCCGGCCAGCCGAGCGTGGAGAACGGCCAGAGCCCGGAGCTGAACCAGGTGTCGAGCACGTCGGTGTCCTGGGCGATGTTGGCCGAGTGGCAATGCTGGCACTCGGTGGGCGTTTCGCGGCTGACGGTGACGCCGTTACAATCGGTACAATGCCAGGCCGGAATGCGATGGCCCCACCACAATTGGCGCGAGATGCACCAGTCGCGAATGTTGCGCATCCAGTGGAAATAGGTGTGCGCCCAGTTTTCGGGGATGAACTGGATGCGGCCGTCTTCGACGGCTTCGATGGCCGGTTTGGCGAGCGGTTCCATCTTTACGAACCACTGTTTGGAGACGAGCGGTTCGACGATGGTGCGGCAGCGCTGGCAGAGGCTGACGGGCAGGTTGTGCGGCTTGGTGGCGGCGAGAAGGCCCTGGGCTTCGAGATCGGCCAGCACTTTCTTGCGCGCTTCAAAACGGTCCATGCCGGCATAGGCACCGGCTTCGGCGGTCATCTTGGCGGTGTCATCGATGACGCGGACGTGGGGCAGGTTGTGGCGCTTGCCGGCTTCGAAATCGTTGGGGTCGTGGGCCGGGGTGACCTTGACGACGCCGGTGCCGAATTCGGGGTCGGCCATGTCGTCGAGGATGATGGGGATCTCGCGGCCGACGAGCGGGAGGATGACTGTTTTGCCGTGGAGGTCGAGGTAGCGTTCGTCGCGGGCGTTGATGGCGACGGCGGTGTCGCCGAGCATCGTTTCGGGACGGGTTGTCGCCACGGTGAGGAAGCGGCCGGGCTGATCCTTGACCGGGTATTGGATTTCCCAGAGGCTGCCGGCGGTGTCTTCGTGGTTGACCTCGAGATCGCTGAGCGCGGTGCGGCAGCGCGGGCACCAGTTCACCATGTACTCGCCGCGGTAGATGAGGCCCTTGTCGTAGAGGCGGACGAAGATCTCGCGGACGGCGCGGGAGAGGCCCGGGTCGAGCGTGAAGCGGTTGCGGGTCCAATCGACGGAGTCGCCGATTTTGCGCATCTGGCGTTCGATGTTACCGCCGTACTGCGCCTTCCACTCCCACACCTTCTCTTCGAATTTCTCGCGGCCGAGGTCGAAGCGGGTGATGCCTTCTTTGGCCAGTTCGCGTTCCACCACCATCTGCGTGGCGATGCCGGCGTGATCGGTGCCGGGGATCCAGAGCGTGTTATCGCCGATCATCCGGTGGTACCGGGTGATCATGTCCATTTCCGTATGGCCGATCATGTGGCCAATGTGGAGGGAGCCGGTTACGTTCGGCGGGGGGATGGCGAGCGAAAAGGGTCGGCCGGGTTTGGCGGGGTTCGCCTGGAAGATGCCGGAAGTCTCCCACCATTCGGCCCAATGGGGTTCAAAACGCTGCGGCTCGTAGATTTTGTCGAGTTCCATGTGAGGAATCTTCCAGTTTAGCAACCGGGAGGGGGCCCCGGCCTTCTAAACAATTCCTCATCGGAATGTAATGGGCTTTTAGGGCCGGAGCGCTTCGAATTTTTTTCCGAGATCGAAGCCGACGGAGCGTTCCCAGGAGCCGTAGATGGGGTTCGGCATGACGAACCATTTGGTGCCCCACATGGGTTCGTAGAAGGCCTGCAATTTGGCGCGCTCGGCGACGTTGTCGGGCACGGCGGTGAAGTCGTTGAAGTCGTCGCCGATCAGGAGCAGAATGCGGTACTTCTGGGCGACGGCCTTGCGGCGATCGGTCTTGTTGCTGCCGGCGGTTTTGCAGTGCAGGCGGTCCGGCGAGTAGGGGATGCGGAGGTCCTTCAATACTTTGGCGGTAGGGTCGTCCGGGTCGGCCGGGTTGCAGATGCGGTTGGAGATGTAGTGGGGGGCGACACCTTTCAGTTGGGCCTGGTGCAGGAACTGCACGGCGCCGGGAATCGGCAGCGCGCGGGCTTCCTTAACCCAGGCGGTGAAGCCGTCTTCGGTGAAGGCTTTGCCGTTGCGGATGAGGTTGACTTGTTGGGCGGAGTTGTCGAGGACGGTTTCGTCTAGGTCGAGGATCACGGCCGGGGGGAGACCGCGGAAGTCGTTGGTTTGTTCGTAGGCCGCCGTCCAGTTCGGATCGGCCAGCGCCGCGGAGAGCGCCAGTCCAGCCGCGCGGTAGGCCTGCGTGGTGAGGGCGGCGTATTCGGCTGAGGTCTGCATCCAGAGGGTGCCGTTGAGATTTTGATCCGGGTGCGGGGCGACGGGTTGCGCGAGGGCGGCGATGGCGACGAACGAGAGGAGGGCGAAACGTTTCATACGCGGCAAGGATAGCAAAACAAAAGCGGGAGCCCAATGGGCCCCCGCTGGTTGGGATTCGCTGTGAACCGGTTAGATCTTCTTCGCGGGCGCTTTCTTGGTGGTGCTGTTGAACATCTTGTCCATTTCGGCGATGGGAAGAGAAATCATCAACGTGGTGGTGCGCGCGTCGGTCGTCAGCTTCATGGCATCGAGGGCCGTGGCGAACGCCTTTACTTCCGGCTTGTCGCGGTTCATCTGAACCATGGTGGAGAGGAAGCGGACGATGTCGGCGATGCCGGTGGCGTCCTTTTCGGTCTTGGAGATGGTTTCAGCGGTCAGGTCCATGGTCTCGCCACCGAAGCGGACGCCCATTGCGGCCTGTTCGATGCCCTTGAAAGCGTCACCGCCCATCATGCCGGCGGCCGGTCCGGGAGCGCCGCCGGGGACGGCGTTGGACAATTCGGCGACCGGGATGGAGGTCACCATCCAGATGTCATTGGCGCGGCTCAACGACTGGACCTTGGCGTAGGTGCCCGCCGTCATAGCTGAACCGGCACCGGCGCGGCGCTTCAGGGCCGCCCGGACCATGTCCTTGCTGCCGGCAAGCGCGAGCGATGAATCGATGATCGCGAAGCCCATGTCTTCTTTGGAGTTGGCCTTGGTATAGAAGTCGATGCCGCCGAGGTTTTCCGATGTCGCCACGCCGGCAACTTTCAGGAACCCGTTGATACGGCTCTGGTCGAAGACGCCGCGAACGAGAAGGAGCGGCGAGTTCTTGGTGTTGGCGTCAGGCGTCGCCATGATGACTTCGCGCAGATCGCGGCGCGGGTCGAAGCCCGTCATGGCGACGAGCTTGCCGAAGTCGCTGTCTTTCGTGTCCATCTGCTCGAGCAGTTTCTTGCCGAGATAGGAGTTCCGGGCGCGTTCGACGTCGATGCCAGCCACCATGCGCGCCTCCGGCATCACCAGATTGAGAAGCGCCGAGTCGGCACTGAAAGCGGCCGAGGCGGAAAGCAAAAGCGAAAGTACTACAGACTGTAAGCGCATGTTCTATCAGAACTCCTTCGAATCTAAGAACGGTCCGCGAGGGGAAAGTGTTCCAATGTTTACGCGTAATTTTCAGTCGCGGGGGATCGGAACCTGTTCGGTGATCTCGATGCCGTAGCCCTCGAGGCCTAAAACCTTGCGGGGGTTGTTGGTCAAGAGCCGGATGCGGTGGAGGCCGAGGTCGGCGAGAATCTGGGAGCCGATCCCGGCTTCGTGCATCACCTGGGTGCCGTCGGCGGTGGCGATCACCTGGGGGCCACGGGTCCGGGGTTGGATGCGTGTGGAGCCATCGGGCTGCGGGAGGTACTGCACACCGTCGGAATTCTGATGGAGGTAGACGAGGACGCCAACGCCTTCGCGGGCGATTGCGGCCAGGGAGCGGTCCATGAGTTCGGCGCCATCGTGATCGATCGAACCGAAGAGGTTGCCGTAGGCGCAGTGGGCGTGGACGCGGACGAGGACGTTATTGGCCTTGGACAGGTCGCCGAGAATGAGCGCGGAGTGGATCAGCGGTTGGATGGGCGAGTAGTAGGTGATCAACTGGAACTCGCCGTGCTTCGTGCGGATCGTGCCTTCGCCTTTGCGGAGGAGCAGCCGTTCGTTCCGGAGCCTGTACTTGATCAACTGGGCGACGGAGATCATTTTGATCTCGTGGCGCGCGGCGAACTCCTGCAACTCCGGCACGCGGGCCATGGTGCCGTCCTCGTTCATGATCTCGCAGATCACGCCGCCCGGTCCCAAGCCGGCGAGGCGGGCAAGATCGACGGCCGCCTCGGTCTGTCCGGCGCGTACCAATACTCCGCCGTCCTTTGCACGAAGAGGGAACATGTGGCCGGGACGGGCGAGATCGGACGGTTTGGCGTCCGGGCGCATGGCGACCTGGATTGTGAGGGAGCGATCGGCGGCGGAGATGCCGGTGGTGACGCCAACGGCGGCATCGACCGACTCCGTAAACGCGGTGCCGAATCGCGACGTGTTGTTCGGCGACATGAGCGGCAGGTTCAGCTCGTCGCACTTCTCGGCGCTCATCGCCAGACAGATCAACCCACGGCCGTGGACCGCCATGAAATTGATGATCTCCGGCGTGATCTTTTCGGCGGCGATGGTCAGATCGCCTTCGTTCTCGCGGTCTTCATCATCCACTACGACGAGCATCTTGCCGTCGCGGAAATCAGCGATTGCCTCCTCGACAGTGGAGAAAGGCGAAGCAGGGAAGGGCATTCGTATACCCTTATTCTCCCACAGTAGCGATGACCGTTAGTCGCGAGCGATCGGGGTAGGGAAGGTGTGCGAGATGTGGTCCTGCCACGTCAGGCTTTCTTCGTCCACCAAGGCCCAAAGCAGGCCGAGCCCCGCAGGCAGGACGCTGACAAACGCTCCCAGAATCCGCATGTGCATCTGTGGTTCGCTGGTACGGCGACCGTCGAAATCCACCAGCCGAAGTCCCGCAAACCGCATCCCAGGCGTTTCGCCGCGTAAGGCGAGGAAGGCGCTGTGATAGATGAGCCCGATCACAACCGTCGCAGCCGCAAGAACGGCGGCACTGACCGGATCGGCCAGGGCAGAAGCCAGATCGTCACAGCCCCAGTAGAGCAGCCCGAGGAAGGACATAACCATTAAAGCGATGAACCCCATATCGTACAGGGCCGCAAACATGCGGTGGGCCACCGAAGCAACTTCATGTTCACAGAAAATCCGCGCGTCGACCGACGTTCCCAGCTTCCGCGCCTGTGGTGTAACCATAGGTACAAACTCCAACACGCCTTGTTGTGGGAGGTAGGATGCCGTTACCGGCCGAAGTTTCTTTTGCTGTGAGGCGTTGATCGCCTTCTTGGTATTGTTCCGGGTATCGTTTCCGGACAGGCCATCGATAGAAACGATCTTTCCGGCTTCCCGGAGTGCGAACAGGGACTGCTGCAGGGATGTGACGTAGCGAGGAATACGAGGACCGGCGTCCACGTCGCCATTCGATTCGAGCGACAACCCCGGGGCTTCTTCCATGACAGCCGTAGCAGACTCACGAACAACGGGCTGCAACGCCAACGCACCGTGATTATGGAATGCCGACTCGACCTGACGGTCGCTCAACCGCGCCGCACATTTCGTGCAGCGATGGTCGTCTTCGTTATTCCAATGTGCGCAGCGGGAGCAAATCATATTTGGTTGCCTCGATTTCGGAGTCCGTGCTAGCGTTGCAGGGTTGAGCCACTCATCCAAAAGTACAGGTTCTGAGCAGAAAGTACAGGACCATTGGCCTAGTCAGTACCCTCAAAGATACTTTATCACTAGTCCTTTAGTTTTCAAGCACTTTTGTCTTAACCATACGGTATTTCTTCGTAGTACTCTCCCGGTTCTATCGGGCATCGCCTTCCTATACTTTATGGGGTTTGGGGGGATCCTGGGGGCTCAGATCATCCCTAGACCTCGTCCCTCGGCACCGCCTCCGCCTGTCGCACAGGTAAAATCTGCACCGGCGAAAGTTCGAGAGAACGCTCCCGCGCCCGATGAAATTGTGACTTCGGCCGTGCTTCGGCAGGAGATGGAAGGTCCCATTCGCAAACTTCGAGTTTCCGCGCGCCTGGAAACGACGGAGATGCTGCTGACTGCCGATGAGATTGACTACAACGAGCAGACGGGTGATGCGGAAGCTCGTGGCAATGTCACCTTTGAGAACTTCGAGAACGGCGAGAAACTCTCCGCTGTTCGCATGGAGTATAACTTGAAGGAAGAGACGGGAAGATTTTATGAAATAAAGGGTTCTGCTCCGGGAAAGGTGGAATATCGCCCCGGCCTGCTGATGACCAACAATCCCTTTGTTTTTCAGGGCCGCTGGGCGCAGAAGATCAAGAACCGGTACATTCTTTACGATGGCTTTGTCACTAACTGCAAGATCCCTAAGCCCTGGTGGCGGCTGACCGGCCCACGGTTCGATATCATCCCGGGGCAGCGTGCGTTGGCCTACAAGTCTTACTTTAAGGTTCGTCGCATACCTATTCTATACACGCCAGTTTTCTACAAGTCACTGGAAGAGGAACCGCGGCGGAGCGGGTTCCTGACGCCCAATGCAGGACGCAGCACCCGGCTGGGGTGGATGTACGGGCTAGGGTATTTCTGGGCGATCAATCGCAGCTACGACGCGATGTATCGAACCAGGATCTTTACCCAGCGCGGCATGTCGCATGAGGTGGACTTCCGTGGGAAGCCGCGTGCCGGTACGGAGTTTGGCTTTACCTTGTATGGCGTCAATGATCGCGGCCGGCTTCAGGATGACGGCACTCGTTTCAAAGAGGGCGGCTACCAGTACCATATTAGCGCGAAGTCGAATATCGGGAATGGCTGGACTGGGTTCGCGAACATAAACTATTTGTCTTCATTCCTTTTCAGGCAGGCATTCACGCAAAGCTTTAATGAGGCGATCTTCTCCGAAGTCAATTCGATCGGGTATCTCTCGAAGTCCTGGTCGAACTATTCCTTCCATGTAGTGATCTCCCGCCACCAGTTGTTTCAGGGCAGCCAGAAGGCGGACCAGATCGTAATTCGGAAGTTGCCGAGCTTTGAGTTTTACGCGCGGGACCGGCAGTTGAGCAAGAAAATCCTGCCCATTTGGTTTTCCATGGAGTCCAGCGCGGGTTTCTTCCGCCGGCAACAGTTGCTGTTTGAGACCCGCTCCTTCACCGAGCGATTGGATGCCGCCCCCCGGTTATCAACTGCTATTGATTTCAAGGGGTTCCGGATACTTCCTTCCATGACACTTCATGGTACGGCGTACGGCGCTCGCCGGGATCAGGAGACCTTTCAGGTGTTCGGACGGAATCTGAATCGCTTCGCGTCGGACTTTAATATTGATATCGTAACGCCAACATTAGAAAAGATTTTCGATGCACCGAAATGGCTTGGCGGCGGCAAGCTGAAGCATGTCATCGAATCCCGTGTCGGTCTGCGACGTGTGGATGGGGTGAATCGCTTCCGCGAGACTTTGCGGCTGGACGAGATCGACATCCTGAACAACACCACCGAAGGAGAAATCGCGATCATCAATCGCATTTATGCCAAGCGGGGTGACCAGATCGATGAAATCCTGACTTGGCAGGTCTGGCAGCGCCGGTATTTCGATCCGACGTTCGGCGGCGCTGTGGTCACCGGGCAACGAAACGTCTTCGCCTCGACGATCGGGTTGACCGGATACGCCTTCTTTAATGGACCGCGAAACTATTCTCCGGTGGTCTCCGCTTTGCGTTTGAAGCCCCTTCCGAGCACGGCCGTTGAATGGCGGACCGACTACGACCCCCTCTTCCCGCGCGTTTCCAACTCCTCGATCACCGCCGATTTCCGCATCAAGCAGAAATACAGCGGCGCGATCGGCCACAATCAGGTCCGTGGCGGCCAAGGCCAGTCACCGAACGCGAACCAAATGCTGGCCCGCGCCGGGTGGGGAGTGGAAGGCAAGCCAGGCTGGCGGGTCGGTTTCAACGCGGTCTACGATTACCGCATCAGCACGTTGCAATTCGCCACCACAGAGGTGAGCTATACCTCTGACTGCTGCGGTTTGTCCTTCCAGCATCGCCGTTTCAGCTTCGGCACCCGCAACGAGAACCAGTTTCTGGTATCGTTCTCGGTGGCGAACATCGGCAGCTTCGGAACGCTTCGCAAGCAGGAGCGGATGTTCTAGTTCCATTCACGTACAGGAGACGATCATGCTATCGCGTAGAACATTTGTCGGATTGATGGGGGCCGGCGCGCTCGCCGCCAAAGGCGCCGGGGGCAAGTTCCGGACCTATATTGGGACCTACTCGCGGGGTGACAGCAAGGGCATTTACAGCTTTGTGTTGGACACCGCTGCCGGTACGCTGACGCCCGAAGGGCTGGCGGCGGAAACCGAGAACCCTTCTTTCCTTGCGATTCATCCCACGGGCAAATATCTCTACGCGGTCAACGAGATCGATAAGTACCAAGGGCAGGCTAGCGGTTCCGTAACTGCTTTTAAAATCAACGCCTCCAATGGAAAGCTCGAACGTTTGAATGAAGTGGCGGCAGGCGGAACCACGACCTGCCACGTCAACATTTCCCGGAATGGCAAGTTCGCCGTGATCGCTAACTATGGCTCCGGCAGCTGTGCCGCCTTCGCCCTCGGCGCCGATGGGAAGTTGGGGGAGCGGACCGCTTTTCATCAGCACTCCGGAACCAGTTCGGACCCCGGCCGCCAGAAGGGCCCGCACGCTCATTCGGTGAACTTCGACGCGCAGAACAAACACGTCATCGTTGCCGATCTCGGGCTGGATCACGTTAAGGTCTACAATTTCAACGCCGCCACCGGTGCGATGACGCCGAACGAGCCGGCCTTCACCAAAGTGAAGTCCGGTTCTGGCCCTCGCCACTTCTCCTTCCACCCGTCCGGCAAGTACGCCTACGTCATTAATGAGATGGCTTGTACGGTCACGTCGTTTAACTGGAACGCCGCGAAGGGCACCTTGTCGGAGATCGACACCGTTTCCACCCTGCCCGGCGCGGTGGAAAAAGGCTTCTCCACCGCCGAAGTCGTCGCCCACCCGAATGGGAAATTCGTTTATGGCTCCAACCGCGGGCACAACACGATCGCCGTTTTCCAGGTGGATGCCGCCACGGGCAAGCTGAAACCGGTCGAACATAAATCCACCCAAGGGGCGGTGCCGCGCAACTTCGCCATCGACCCGACCGGCCAGTTCCTGATCGCCGCCAACCAGAACACCGACTCGATCGTGCTTTTCCGCATCAACCAGACCTCCGGTGCTCTCTACCAGGTTGGTGCTCCGATCAAGGCGCCCGTTCCGGTGTGCGTCCGCTACCTCAAGATCGGTTAGTGGCCAAACCGCGGCGCCCGGAAGATTTCATTGGGCGAAATGGGGAGGGGAAGCAGGAAGTCGACGAAACAGACTGCCATCTCCTCCCTGCTCTGCTCGCCCCAACGGACTGTCGCCGCCGGGTTGGGATTCCTCGGATTTCCCGGAGAGTTGTCGAACACGGCGTCGACGATCAACCGAGTGCCACGCTCGATCGGGATCGGTTTCGCGGGCCGGTAGACCAGTTGCCAGACGAAATCGTAGCTGGGTACGTCGAGCAGGACCCGTTCGGAATCGTCTGGGGCCACGGCCGTCACGCGCATGGATTTCCCGCGCAGGTGCATGTGCGGGGCCAGCGCATAGATCGCGGTTGCCGTGTACACCGGGAAGATTGCCTGTACCTCATGCGCCGGGGCGCGAGGAGGGATCTCGAATTTCCCTTGGGCGATTGAGAGGGAATACACCCGGGTGCGCGGCGGTTCCTTGGCGAATACCAGTCCGATCCGCGTCTGATCTTCGGCGGCCCGCCCGTTTGGCGTGTAGTGAATTTGAAAAATCAGGTCGCTCCCGGCGGGGATGAGCTTGGCAAGCCCAGCGGGATAGATATGCGGTTCCGCGCCCGGCAGGTAGGACGCGATGACTTCATCGATGGTCGATAACCCCGCTATCGCCTGTCCCTTGGCGGTAAACAGCTGGCCGACCGGTTGCGACCGTAGCCAGACGGACTTCGGGGGCCGGACGAAAACGACCGCATGATGGACGTGAGCCCGGCTGGACGGCCGGACCTCGAGGGCCGTAATCCATCGGTCTTGCGTGAACCCGGTGGGCACGATGACGTGCTGATACTCTACTTCGCCGCTCGCGGGCACGCGATAGGCGGCGGGCATCTCCACCACCGCGTCCGGCGTTCCGATCCGCCATCCTTCCGTCCACCGTTTCCCCGGGCTGACCAACTTTCCGGCCGGCGCGCCCCCATCCGCCCATCGCCGCAGAGTCGAAATCTCTCCTGCCGTCAACCGCGGATCGTTTGCGAATTCACCCGGCTCCGACTTCGCAAACCACGGCGGCATCGTATGCCGTAACACCGCGTCGCGAATGGCGCGCGCGTACGGCCGCGCCTGCTCATACGTCACCAAAGCCATCGGCGCCGCTTCTCCCGCCCGGTGGCAGGATTGGCAATGACGCTCCAGAATGGGCTGGACGTCCTGGTAGAAAAGAGGCACTGCGGCAAGCAGCGCCAACGGCCGTCCACGCATAGCTCCAGCGTAACTGCAAGTTAACGTTCAACTCTAGTAAAATAAACTGAGAGCTCGTTCCTCCTCGTTACCCCGTTGTGAGTCGGATTCTCATATTTGAATAGGAGTGACCACCCAATGCCCACTAAGAAAGCGAACGATGCTAAGATTGCACCTCCCCCGGTTAGCGATGCTAGCGTTCCCGCAGTAAAGAAAACCCGTACGAAAAAGGCGGTTTCCGCCGTTGTCGAAGTAGCCCCCAAAGCAAAGACGGCGGCTCCCCGCCGGAAAGCGGCTCCGAAGTCTATCGCCGAGCCGGTCGCCGAATCCATCGTCAATCTCTCCGAAGCTGTTGAAACCCAGGTTGCCATCGACGTGCGCGAAGTGGAAGAACGCGCCTATCAATCCTGGATCGAACGCGGCTGCCCCATGGGCTCGCCCGAAGAAGACTGGTACCGCGCTGAACGCGAAGTGATCGCTCGTTTCGCCACAGCCGGCCGCTAACGGCCTCATGTACGGGCGCCATCCGGCGCCCGTAACGTTTGTAACGGAATGCTCGGTTTATGATATCCTGATCCCAATAAGAGCCGGGGTGTCGGATCACAAATCCTAATGGGAATTGGGTGTAAATCATGCTGAGCTTGCGTTCCGCGCCGCCGGGACTGGTGCGCCTGTGCGTCTCTGCGTACGGGGAAGTCTCGAGAATCTTTTCAACTCCTGGTCGCCTGGGCTGGGCTGTTTTTGCATTTCTATGGCTGCTCTACGCCGCCTTTCCCACTCGAAATCACTACTGGGATGGCATTGGCTTCGCCCTGAACATAGAAGGTACGGCGCAAAGCGATGCCGGCCTGGTGCTGGGCCTCGATCGCCCCGATGGCAGCCATCTCTACTTCAATCCGAATCACCTGCTTCATAACCTCCTCGGCTTCCTGATCTATCGCCCGATTCATCTCGCCTTCCCCGCCGTCCGTGCGCTCGACGTGCTGGTTGCCGTCAACTCTATGCTCAGCGCCATCGCCTCCACGCTCCTCTTCCGCATCCTCTACCGCTGGTGCCGCAACCTGCGGTTCAGTCTGGTGCTCACGCTCCTGCTGGCGCTCTCGGGCACGTGGTGGAAATTCTCCACTGACGCGAATGCCTATGTCCCCAGCGTCTTCTTCCTCGTCCCGTGCACCAGCCTTTTGACCAATCCACTCCGCCGTCCGCCGCTGCTCGCCGTCGGCGTACTCCACGCGGCTGCTATCCTCATCCATCAAATCGCCGTTCTGTTCTACCCCGCCGTCCTGGTCGCGATTTGGATCCACCCGCTCCGACGCCGCCGCAAATCCGCGCTCACCCTCTACACCGCCGCCTCCGCCCTACCCGTACTCGCCGCCTACCTCACGGTCTGGTTCGGGGTGAACGGCGGGGACTGGTCGCTTCGCGCGTTCGTCAACTGGATCACCTACAACGGCACCGACGTCTATACCCACCGCTCACTCCTGGCGAGCCTCGGCACCTCGGTCGCCAGCCTCGTCCGTGTATTCTTTGGTGGGCGGATCTCGCTCGCCTGGCAAGTCGTCCCCGCGCCGATGCTGTTCGGGCTGGTCACCATTATGGCGATCGCACTCGTTCGCCTTTTCCGCCCACAACCTACCCCCAGTCCCACGCCGATTGAACCCTGGCCGGCTGCTCCATTTTTTGCCGCCTGGGCCGCCGTTTTCCAACTCTTCCTCTTTTTCTGGCTCACCGAGTATCCTTACTATCGCCTCTTCTGCCTGCCGTCCATCATCCTCTGCCTGGCGATCGTTCTGAAGGATAGGCCCCACTGGCAGCAACGCCTCCCGGCCTTCGTCCTGTTTCTCGGCACGTTCAACTTCGCGTTCATGATCTACCCGTACTCGTTGCCGGAGTCCACCCCGCCCGTGCACATCGCCTCCGAAGCGCGGTCCATTTGGCGCCGTCCCGCCCTGGTCCTCTACCGGGAAGCGACGTGCGACAACTGGTTCATGCGCTACTTCAATCCCATTACCGATTGGGCCCCGGTCGATCAAGCCAATCGAAAGCATGTCGCCAAACGTATTGAGGAATCGCGCCGCTCCGGTCACGACGTCTGGATCGATACCACTCTGCTCGGCCGCCTGCCGGAGGACGCTGAACTGCGGGAGTGGCTTGCGGAGCACGGCGTCTTGTCCGCCGCCTGGGGAGTTTCCAATGGCCGATACCACATCCAATTTGCCCAACTGCTTCCCCACCAGTAAAACCGGTCGGCCGTGCCGCCATTGGCCGTCTGCCATTGATATGATATGGAGCAACATGCGCCTTGCCATTTGTTTGCTATTTGGCGCGGCGGCGTTCGCGCAAACGCCGGCCGACGTCGAATTCTTCGACAAAGAAGTACGTCCGTTGTTACGAACGAATTGCCAGGGTTGTCACTCTGTCAACGGCCTCAATAGCGGTCTGGCGCTCGATTCGAAAGACGCCATCCTGAAGGGCGGCAACCGCGGTCCCGCCGCCGTTTCCGGTGACGCAGCCAGTCTGATTCTCCAGGCCGTCCGCCACGAGGGCGGATTGAAAATGCCCCCCGGCAAGAAGCTCGCTCCCGAACAGATTTCGAAGCTCGAAGAGTGGGTCAAACGCGGCTTGCCCGCAACGCCCGAGTTTGCGGTCGCCAAACGCCGCAAGTCCACCCATTGGGCCTTCCAGCCGGTGAAGCGTCCGGCGGTGGCGAGCTTCGACGAACTCATCAACGCCAAGCTCAAGGAGAAGAACCTACCGCCCTCTCCGGAAGCCGACCGCGCCACGCTCATCCGCCGCGTCAGCCTGGATCTCATCGGTCTCCCTCCCACTCCAGAAGAGGTAACGGCATTCGTCGCCGACACGCGCGCCGATGCCTATGAGCGGCTCGTCGACAAGCTCCTGGCCTCCTCTCACTACGGCGAACGCCAAACTCGCCACTGGCTTGACCTGGCTCGCTATGCCGATTCCGATGGCTACACCATCGACGCGCCCCGCGACATCTTCCCCTACCGCGATTGGGTCATCAAAGCGCTCAACAGTGACATGCCCTTCGACCGCTTCACCATCGAACAGTTCGCCGGTGACCTGCTGCCGAATCCGACCAACGATCAGATCATCGCCACCGGGTTTCACCGCAACACCCCCTCGAACTACGAAGGCGGCATCGATTTCGAACAGTACCGCGTGGAAGCCGTGGCCGACCGTGTGCAGACCACGGGCGCCGTTTGGCTCGGCCTTACCTTAGGCTGCGCCCGCTGTCACGATCACAAATACGATCCCGTTTCCCAGCGTGAGTTCTACCAGATCTTCGCGTTCATGAACAATGTCGACGAGGTGGACAAAGAGGCTGATCGAAAGTACTTCAACAAGCCCTTTATCGAAATCGGTACACCGGACCAGATCGCCGCTCTCGCCAAATGGGACGCCGACGTGCAGGACATTGAACTCCGCATTCGCAAGCTGCAGGACATGCTGAGCCAGGATGGCGACAAGGACCCGCGCCTTATCGCGCTCCGCAAAGAGCTCGTCGATCTCCGTAAGCAGAAGCCGCAGGTGCAGCGCTCGCTAGTCATGCGAGACCTGGCCAAGCCTCGCGAGCACTACATTCACCTGGGTGGCGACTTCACCCGCAAAGGCAGCGCCGTCCAACCCGGCGTTCTTTCTGTCTTCCCGGCGTTGAAGAATCCGAACGCGACTCCCAACCGGCTGGATCTGGCCAAGTGGCTGGTCGATACCGAAAACCCGCTCACCGCGCGCGTCACCATGAACCGCCTCTGGCAGCAGTATTTCGGCAAGGGCATCGTCGAAACCGAAAACGATTTCGGCCTCATGGGCGACCGTCCCACCCACCCGGAAGTCCTCGACTTCCTGGCCTCGGAGTTCATGTCCGGCGGGTGGAAAATGAAGCGGATGCACCGGATGATTGTGATGAGCGAGACGTACCGGCGTTCGTCCCAATCGCGGCCCGATGTTACCGCCGTCGATCCGTATAATAAGTTACTCGCCCGCCAGAACCGTTTGCGCCTAGATGCGGAAATCATTCGCGACGCGGCGTTGAGTGTCACCGGCCTGCTCGGCCGCAAAGTTGGCGGGCCCAGCGTCTATCCGCCCATCCCCAAAGGCGCCAACGATATTACGCAGGTGAAGCGGGAATGGAAGGTCTCCGAAGGGGAAGATAAATACCGCCGCGCCATGTATACGTTCTTCCAGCGCTCGGCCGGCTACCCCGGCTTGATCACCTTCGATGCTCCGGACGGCGCCGTCACCTGCACCCGCCGCGTCCGGTCCAACACCCCGCTGCAAGCCCTGATTCTGTTGAACGACGACACATTCTTCGAATTCGCCGACGTGCTCGCCAAGAGCATTCTCACCGACGGCGCCAAGCTTGACGACGCTGGCAAACTCGCCTTCGGCTGGCAACGTGTTTTGCAGCGCGACATGAAGCCCACCGAATCCAAGCGTCTGCTGGCGTTCCTCGCCGCCCAGCGCGATGCACAAAAAGAGAAGAGCGAACAAGCCGCCTGGACGGCTGTATCTCGGGTTCTTCTCAACTTAGACGAATTCATGACGCGGGAGTAACATCACCATGCAACCGGAAGATAAGTTCTTACAGAAGCGTACGCGCCGTCACCTGTTCAAGGAATGTGGTTTCGGCATCGGCAAGGCCGCCCTCGCCAGCCTCATGGCCGATAAGCTCCTGGCTCAGGTCAACGCGCGCCATCACGCCCCCAAAGTCGATCGCGTCATTTTCCTTTTCATGGCCGGCGCGCCCACGCAGTTGGAACTCTTCGACTACAAGCCCGAACTGGTGAAGTGGGACGGCAAGGTCACGCCCGATTCGTTCCTGAAGGGCAAACGGTTCGCCTTCATGGATACGTTTTCCAAGGAGCCGCCCAAGCTGCTCGGTACCCGCCGAACGTTCAAACAGGCCGGCAGCAACGGCATGTGGTTTTCCGATCTGTTGCCACACCTCTCCACGGTTGCCGACGACATCGCCATGGTCCATGGCGTCTCCACGGAGAACTTCAACCACGGCCCCGCAAAGCTCTTCGCCAATACCGGTTCCGCACGCACCGGACGGCCGTCCATCGGCTCCTGGGTCACTTACGGCATCGGTAGCGAATCGAAGAACCTACCCGGCTACGTCGTGCTGCAGTCCGGCCCTCGCGGCCCACGAGGCGGCGCGCAGTTGTGGGGCAGCGGCTTCCTGCCGTCGTCCTATCAGGGCGTCAATTTCCGTTCGGCCGGCGATCCCATTCTTGACCTCTCCAGCCCTGCCGGCGTCGACGCTGAACAACAGCGACGAACCATTGAAGCCATTCGCGACCTGAACCAGATGGAGTTGGAGGAGACCGGTGACGCGGAGATCTCCACCCGCATCTCGCAGTACGAGATGGCCTACCGGATGCAGACCAGTGGCCCGGAACTGATCGATTTCAAGTCGGAATCCAAGGAAACCATGGAGATGTACGGCGCCGAGCCGGGCAAAGCGTCCTACGCCAACAACTGCCTGCTCGCCCGCCGCCTGGTGGAACGCGGCGTCCGTTTCGTTCAGCTCTATCACACCGATTGGGACCACCACGACGACATCACCAAGCCGCTCGACCGCGTCTGCGGCGAAGTCGATAAGCCAACTGCGGCTCTGATCAAGGATCTGAAACAGCGCGGCCTTCTCGACCGCACCTTGGTCATTTGGAGCGGCGAATTCGGACGCACTCCAATGGGCGAAGTGCGCGAAAAAGGCAAGATCGGCCGCAACCATCACATCGATGCGTTCAGCCTCTTCATGGCCGGCGGCGGCATCAAGGCCGGTACGGTCGTGGGTGGAACGGACGAGTTCGGCTTCTCTCCCAGAGAAGGAAAGGTGGACGTTCACGACATCCAGGCCACCATTCTGCACCTACTCGGCATCGATCACCTGAAGCTGACATTCCGCTTCCAGGGGCGTGATTTCCGGCTCACCGACGTGCATGGAAATGTAGTCAAGCCATTGCTGGCTTAGCGGGCGGTTCAACCAGATATGAATCGCCCCGGTAGCAGACAAGCTGCTACCGGGGCGAGCAAGAAAATCTACTTCTCCGTCAACGCCGCCACACCCGGCAGCACCAGACCGGACAAGAACTCAAGCGACGCGCCGCCGCCGGTGGAAACGTGCGTGATCTTGTCGGAAACGCCGGCCGACTTAATGGCCTTCTCCGAATCGCCGCCGCCCACCACGCTCACCGCGCCGGAGTTGGCCACGGCCAACGCCACTGCCACCGTGCCCGTATCAAACGGCTTCAATTCGAACACGCCCATCGGCCCGTTCCAGATGATCGTCTTCGACGCCTTCACCACGGCCTCATACGCCGCAATCGTGGCCGGCCCGATGTCGAGCGCCATCTTGCCTTCCGGAATCACCGTCACCACTTCGTTCTCGGCGCCAGCCTTGAACTCCGCGGCCACCACGTGATCGGTCGGCAGCATCAGCTTATCGCCCAACGAATTCATCAGCTCCAGCGCCAACGGAATCTTGTCTTCTTCCACCAGCGACTTCCCAGTGGCTTCGCCGCGCGCCTTCAGGAACGTGTAGGCCATCGCGCCGCCGATGATCAGCTTATCGACAACCTTCGCAAGGTTCACGATCACTTCAATCTTGTCCGACACCTTCGCGCCGCCCAGAATGGCGATACACGGCCGGTCCGGATTCTGCGTCGCCTTGCCCAGCCACTGCAGTTCCTTGTCCATCAACAGCCCGGCGGCGGCCTGGGGCACGAAGGCGATCATGCCCACGGTCGACGCATGCGCGCGATGCGCCGTGCCGAACGCGTCGTTCACATAGACGTCGCACAACGACGCCAACTGCTTGGAGAATTCCGGATCGTTCGCTTCTTCTTCCGCATGGAAGCGCAGGTTTTCAAGCAGCAGCACCTGCCCGGCGGCCGGCTTCAACGCCGCCACTTCCGCGCCGATACAATCGGGAGCCACCGTTACCGGCTGGCCCAGCAGCTCGGCGAGCTTCGCGCCCACCGGCGCCATGCTCATCTCCGCATTGCGCTTGCCCTTCGGCCGGCCCAGGTGGCTGGCCAGGATCACGCCCGCGCCCTGTTCCAAGGCGTACTTGATCGTCGGCAGCGCCGCGCGAATACGCTTGTCGGAGGTGATTTCCTGTCCGCCAGGTGCCAGCGGGACGTTGAAGTCCACGCGAATGAATACAGTCTTGCCCTGCAGGGCGAGGTCACGAATCGAGAGTTTTGCCATAAATTTGTTGGGAAAAAAATACAATCCCTAAAACTCTGATCGTATCACGTCGAACATCATGCGGACGCCCATATGGAACTGGTCCACCGGGATCCGCTCTTCGTCGGAGTGCATCGTCGCCAGCAGTTCGGCATTCAAAATCATCGGCGTGAACCCGTAGGCGGGCAGGCCCTTCTTGCGGAACTTCGGCGCGTCGGTGGAATACGGCACCATCATCGGCGTCACCTCCGCCGCCGGATGATGCTTCTTGATCACCTTCCGCAGCGTTTCAAACAGCGGCGTGGTGAAGCTAGAAGCCGGCGTGTCGTCGATCGTCGTCAACAGTTCCACCGTCACCCGCGGGTCGTTGATCCGCGCCCGCATGTCGCTGATGAACTCCTGCGCATTCACGCCCGGCAGCAGCCGGCAATCGAGCGTCGCCTCCGCCGTCGACGGAATCACATTCACCTTCACCGGATCGCCCACCCCGGATTTCAATGTCGTCAGCGTCAGCGTGTTTTTCTGGATCGCGTTGGTCAATTTGTTGGCTTCCAGCGTCCCGCCCACCGTCGCCAGCATCTCCGCAATCACCGGATGCCGCTTGCCCGATGGCGGCGCCGCCATGGCCTTTTCAATCGCCCGCAGCAGCGTCATGTTCGCGTTATCGGCAATCGGCTGCGACCCATGCGCCGCCGTCCCCTTCGCCCGAATCCGCAGCCACGCCGGCTGCTTCTCCGCCACCGAAATCCCGAACACCAGCTTGCCCTTTTGCAGCACGTCGCGCGTCCCGAACCCGCCTTCGTCCAACACGTATTCCGCATCCACTTCGCCGGGATGATTCTGCAGCATCCACCGTACACCCAGGTCGCCGCCCGTCTCTTCGTCGCACGTTGCAAACAGCACAATATCCCGGTCCGGCACGATGCCGTTCTTCTTCATCGCAATCACGGCCATCAGTTGCATGATGCCGATGCCCTTCATGTCCAACGCCCCGCGTCCCCAGATCGACCCGTCCTTCACAATCCCACCAAACGGGTCCATGCTCCAGGCCTCGCGCGCCACCGGAACCACGTCGAAATGGTTCATCAGCACCAGCGGTTTTTTCGACTTGTTCCGCCCCTCCAGCCGCGCCACCAGGTTCACCTGTCCCTTCGGCCCGGCCTCGTACAACTTCGCCGTGATTCCCACCTTCGCCAACTCGTCCCGGAACAGCGCAGCGGCCGCCCGCGTATCGGCCGGCGGGTTCGTGCTGGGAATGCGCAAATAGCGCTGCAACAGGTCCAGCGATTCGGCGTCGACGGCCTTCCAATCGGGCTCCGCGGCAAGCAGCAGGGCAGGGAACAGCAGCAACAGAAATCTCATTTTTCGGTCTCCGGAAGGTGGTGCAGTTCTACTGATAAACCGGCAATTCGAAACGCCTCCAACAGCGCTCCCGCCGCCGGACCCATCGCGGGCGCGGCAAACATATTGTAAGGGTTCGCCTGGCTCCATTGCCGAACAAAACTCTCGCGCAGGATGCGGCTTTTCCAGACGCTGCCAATCGGCGACAGCCGCGCCTCTTCATCAGCCGCAAACAGGTTCCCGCGCACGATCGCGCTAATCCGAATCAGCTCCGCCGCCCCGCGCTCCAGAATCGAAATCGCCACCGCGTCGCTCCGTTCGGCCTCTTCGTCCACGATGCGTGACAACGCTGCCACCCGCTTCCGCGGCCACTCCGCCGTATAGAACGCATGCATCATGGCATTGGCCTCGGCAAAGCCCGTCGCCTCCAACAGCCGTCCATGCAACGATGTCGAAACGCCCCAATGCTCATGCACCTGCATCGCCGCCCGCACCGCCTGGCAGGCGATCCAGAACCCGCCGCCCTCGTCTCCGAAAATATAGCCCCAGCCCCCGGCCCGCGCCAGTTTCCCGTCGCGCCCGCGGCCCATGCTGATATGCCCGGTGCCGGCGATCGTGATGATCCCCGGCCCCCCACCACACGCCCCGGCCAACGCAATCGCCGCGTCCGTGGTCACCAGCAAATCGTCCACGGTCAGCATCTCTCGCAGAATCCCCTGCTTGTCCGCCGGCCCGCCGCTGAAGCCCAGACACGCCGCCCGGAACGCCGGCAACTCCGCCGCCAACCCCGCCTCCGCGCACGCCGCCCGCACACACCCGCCAATCACCCGAATAAACTTCTCCCGCCCCTCCGCCGCCGACTGCACGTGGTTGCACGGCCCGTCCGCGCCGCGTCCCAACACGCGCCCCGTCTCATCGGCAATCAAAGCGGTGGTGCTCGATTGCCCGCCATCCACCCCCAAAAACAGCGTCATTTCCCGTCCTTCTTTCGCGCCTCAAACTCCTCGCGAGGCAGCAGCCGGTACAGCTTCACATCGGCCACGTTCGCCAACTCCTCCACGCCCCAAACCCCCCGGTTCAGCGTCACATCGGCCGCCCCGAAATCGGACTCCGAAATCACCAGATACTGCACATTCCGCTGCAATAACTCTTCAATCGCCGCGCGCCGCAGCCCCAATGGCGTCGTCACTTCCACCAGTTTCAACTCGGTCTTCAGCCGCGCCCACGTCCCATTCGGTCCCGGTACCTCCACATGATAGGAGTCCCACGGCTGGTCGGGCGTCAATTGCAGCACCACCTGGTCCACCGTTTCAAACTGCCCGAAATCGATCTCCACGTACATGCCGTTGTACCGGCCCTGGTCGGTAATCCAGCGCGTCAGGTACGACCCATCAAACGCCTTCTGCACCTCATGTAGCGTGGGCTTGGCACGCAGTTGCCACAATGGCGACCGCAGAATTTCCTTCGCCCCCGAAAACACGCGCATCTCCGTAATCGACCACTGCCCGCCGCTCTCATCCCGGTTCTGCACCACGCGAATTGCCTTGTGCCGCGCCGAGGGAACCGACAATCGAACCTGCCGCGTGGCTTGTCTTTCGCGGACCAGCGGCGTCAGGAAAATGTCCCGCAACCCGTTGCCTTCGGCCGATTGAAACGCCACCATAAACTCGCGATTCGTATACGCCTCCGGCAACTGCCCGAAGCCCAAAATGCGCCGCCCGGCCGGCACCAACTCCTCCAGCTTCCGCGTCAACGCATAAGACGGCATGTGCGAAAAGATGAAGTTGTCCTCGCTTCGCAATCGCAGCGCTACTTTCCAGGTCACCTTCTCTAACCGCCACGCCCACTGGCTGGCGTAGGCCGGAATCACGTTCGGCCAGCTCAGCACCGCGTGCGCCGCCAATAGGCCCACAGGCGCCCAACGCCACGCCGAAACGGCCATCCCCATCGCCAGTGCTAAGAACGGCAACGCCGGGATCAGGAACCGAGTCCCCACGTTCGATGGATAGGTCGCCAGCGCAAACGCAGCCGCCAGCCACACGCGCCGACCCTCCGGAAACCGCAGTGCCAATAGTCCCAACGGCGCCAGTAAAAACACCGGTCCCAGCAACCCATTCAGCGCCGCGCCATGCACGGTCACCTCCATCGGGATCTGCTTCCAGGAGGTTAGCGAATACATCGCCATGTGGCTCCGGTAATCCAACTCAAACCAGTACTGCACGTACGGATTCGGGAACCAGTTGTTGAAAAAAGGAGCCAGCGGATTCTGCCACCACAACGTGTTCCGCACCACCCACGGCGCAATGAACGGCACGGCCGCGCAGCCTACGGTCACGAGCGGCCGCAAACACGCCCGCCGGTGAATCCAAATCACCCAAACGCCCGCCAGTGCCAGGGCAGGGAACAGCGTGTACTTCAACCCATACGCACACCCGCCCAGCACCCCGGTAAGCACCAGCAACCCGCGTGCTTCCGGCACCTCCTCCATCCGCCGCAAAATCAGAAACAGCGACAGCCAGACGCAGGCCGCCGCAATGTCGTTATAAGCGCTGATCCCGTCAATCCCCACCACCGGAGAAAGGAACAGCAACCCCGCTGCCGTCACGCCCACGCCCGGCATCCCATATCGCCGCCCGTAGCAGATCACCAGCCACGGCAACGCCAGCAGATACGTGAAGTGCACCATCGCGGCCGCCGAGTGCCGCCCTACCGCATACGCCGACAGGAACAGCATCTCCATCCCCTGGCTCAGCGCCGCGTAAATATTGGTCGTCACCGGCACCATCGCCCGTTCGCGATAGTATTTGGCCACCAGCCCCAAGTGGTACGACGCCCCGTCCGGGCTCGCCTCCGGCGCCAACGCGTTCGATAGATACAACACGAACGCCGGCGCCCCCAGCCACAGTACCCGCTTCCAGAAAACCGGCAATGCCGGCAACCGTTCCGCCGGCAACCGCCACGCCCCCGTCCGCCACGCCAACGCCACCAAACCCAACGGCACCACAATAAACACCGCCCGGTAATAGAGGTGCGCAATCCCCAGCAAAAACACGAGCGTACTATACAGCCCGGCGCCCACCACGAACCGCAGCGCCACTGCCTCTTCCCGAGCCCAAAGCTGTTCCAACCGCGCCAACAGCAACGCCCCCAGCGCGTAGCAAGCCGCCACCGTCAGTACCCAGCCCGCCAAAATGTAAAGAACGACTCCCATTGCTTACTCGTCCTTCTCCAGGCCCACTTCGCTCACAATCATGCTCAGCTTCACCCCATCCGCCTTGGCCACATAAATCGGCGAAATCTCCCAGCGGATCAGGTTGTCCACATCGGCCACCAGCCACTCGGCCGGCACGGCCTTCCGAAATTCCAATACCCCGGCTTTCTTATAAACCACCGTGTCCAGCAACTTATCGTTCACGAAATACCGCACCGTAATCGGCAGCAGCGGTGCATGGCTCTCATCGGGAAATGCAAAGCTCAACCGCATCCGCAGCTTCGTCTTCTCACTGATCCGCACCCGCACCGTGGGCGACTCCGTTGCCCAGCGCCACAACTGATCGGGCGCCGACGGCAGGAACCCGCCAACCAGATAATCCGGCGATCGCGCATCGCTGAACGACACCATCGACCCGATCGGCTCCGGCTCCGGTCCATCTTTTGAATTCCTCTGCTCCGGCACCCGGTAAGATTCCGGCAGCGGCGTACAAGCCGTCAAAAGTACCAACAAAACCAGCCACCGCCTCATGCCAATTTATCCTCGGCGTAGCAGAGTTCCGCCATGGGACACTGCCCACACCGCGGCTTCCGCGCCACACAAATCCCCCGCCCAAAGTGAATCAGCTGATGAGAAAACGAGATCCACCGCTCCTGCGGCAGAATCGCAATCAAGTCCCGCTCCACCTTCACCGGCGACTCTTCCCGCGTCAAATCCAGCCGCGCCGCAATCCGCCCCACGTGTGTGTCGACAACCACGCCGCTCGCAATCCCGAACCCCGACCCCAACACCACATTGGCCGTCTTCCGCGCCGCACCCGGCACCGTCAGCAGTTGCTCAATATCCCGCGGAATCTCCCCGCCAAAGTCCCGCAGAATCTTCCGCGCCGCGCCCACCACGCTCTTGGCCTTGTTATTAAAAAAGCCGGTCGAGTGAATATCCACCGCCAAAACTTCGGGCTTTACTGCGGCGAAATCGTGAATTGTCGGATACTTGGCGAAGAGCCCCGGTGTGACTTTGTTCACCCGCTCATCCGTGCACTGCGCCGACAAAATTGTCGCCACCAGCAGTTCCCACGCATTCGAGTGGTTGAGCGCGCAGGTCACATTCGGATACAAATCATCCAAAATGCCCAGAATCTGCTGCAACCGCGCTTGTTTGTCCGCCTTCGATCGGGGCCGTTTCATGAACCTTTCATGTTAGCATCGCGCCCCCTCCTCGCCCTCGCTATTGCGTTCCTGGCCTGGCTCGCCCTCCCCGGAACGTTCGCCTTTGACGACCACTCTCTCTTTGCCGATCCCGCCGTCGTCCCCTGGGACGCCTGGCGCCAATGGGTCAAACTCGCCCAAACCCGCCCGCTCACCTACATCACCTTCTGGCTCGATTTCCACCTCTGGGGCCACAACCCGCTCGGCTTCCGCCTGACGAATCTGCTCATCCACCTCGGCGCGACGGCGTTCCTCTACCTGTCCACAAGGAAACTGTTCAACGACCCCACGGCCCGCATCGCCGCCGCCCTCTTCGCCCTCCACCCGCTGGCCCACGAGCCGCTGCTCTACATCTTCGCCCGCTCCTCGTCGCTCTCCGCCCTCTTCTGCCTCCTCGCGCTCTGGCGCTGGCTCGAAGAAAAACCGTGGCAAGCCACGCTCGCCTTCGCCTGCTCCCTGCTCGCAAAGGAAGAATGGGTAGCGTTCCCGTTAGCGCTCCTCCTCATCGATTTTGCCCGCGCGCACAAGCCCAAATGGCTGCAAATCACCGCTATGCTGGCCCTCTCGGCCGCCGCCGGCGCCCGCGTGCTCTACGCCACGAAAATGATCGCCGGCTCCGGCTCCGGCTTCGGCCAGTCCACCATGCCCTGGAAGTACTTCCTCACCCAGGGCCACGCCATCCCCGGCTATCTCTGGCGCCTCCTCATCCCCGTCCGGATGTCGATCGACCCGGCCCGCCCCTCGGACTCGCTCGAAGGCGCCGTCTTCGCATGGACCGTCCTGGCACTCACAATCACGATCGCCTCCTGGTTCTGGGCCAAGTCCACTCAACCCGGCTTCTGGCTAATCCCCGCCTGGCTGCTACTCCTACCCAGCTCCTCCATCCTCCCCGCGGCCGACGCCGTCGCCTACCGCCGTCTCTACCTGCCGCTCGCCCTCATCGCCATCGCCCTCGCAATCATCGGCAACAAATACCCAAAACCCGCCCTGACCCTCATCCTGGTCTGGGCATCGTTCGCCGCCGCCCGCCGGGCAACCTGGCAAAGCGAAGAGGCGCTCTGGCGTGAAGCCGCCGAACTCGCCCCCACCCAGACCCGCCCGCTCCTCCAACTGGCTCGGCTCACCCCCAAGGACGAAGCCCTCCGCCACCTCGACAAAGCCAAACTATTGACACCCGGCGACCCCGAAGTGGCATCCGAAAGAGGGAGAGTGTGGTTGGAATCCGGAGACGCCGCGCAAGCGCTCGCCGAATTCGGCCGGGCCCTCGCGCTGGCCCCCACCAACGCCCGCCACATCCAAAACCGTGGCGCGGCGCTTCTGGCTCTTGGCCAAAACGAGTCCGCTCAAGCCGATTTTCTGCGGGCCCTGCAACGAGATCCCTGCCTGAAACCGGCGCGGGAAAACCTGGTTCGTCTCGGCATCCAACCCCCGCCAGACACATGTCCCACTACCAACTTCGCTGCGAAATGATCGTCCCCAAGCCGATCGAAGACGTCTTCGAGATGTTCGAGAATCCCTACAATCTCGCCATCATCACGCCCCCCTGGCTGCACTTCCTGGTCACCTCGAAAGAGAAGGTGCAGATGCGCCTGGGCGCCGAAATCGATTACCGCTTCACCTGGCTCGGCATCCCCATGAACTGGCGCACCCGCATCACCTCCTACGCCCCGCCCGCGCAGTTCGTCGATGAAGCGCTCCGCAGCCCCTACGTCTTCTGGCGCCACCTGCACACGTTTGAAAGTGTGCCCGGCGGCACGCTCGTCCGCGACCAGGTGGATTACAAACTCCCGCTCGGCCCCTTCGGCCGGTTGGCGCACTGGATCTCTGTGCGTGCCAACCTCGTTACCATCTTCACCTACCGCCAGCAGACGCTCGATACTTACTGGGGCGGCGGTTCCCAAATCACCTGGCCTACGGTTCGTTCGGTTGAATCACTACCTTCGGTTCCAGGAACTGCCAGTCCGGAATATCGATCGCGCTAAGTTCGGACTTCGCCTTCGACGACACTTCCGCCGACCCAAACGGGCTCAACTGCTTCACCTTCACGGAGAACACGGCCACTTCTTTATTCGTCCCCTTGGCGCCCAGGACGACGTCCATCGTCAGTCCGGCAATCTCCGCCGCACTGTGGTTGACGACGACCATCTGCACCTCAGCCTGCCCCGGCTTCGGCATGCGCAGCCGCACGCCCGTTACTTCAATCTGCTTGGCTAGCGGATGGGTGCCCTTCGATCCCTTTACCTCTTCCATCACCGCCTTCGGCGCGTTCGCGGCCTTTTCGGCACGTTCGTTCTTGGTCCAGTAAAGATACCCGCCTCCCAGCAGGATCACGGCGACGCCAAGCGTCACCGCCACGTCTCGCAACCCGGTTGATTTCGGTTCGGGATGGGCATCGTAGCTGTGCGCGGCCGCTCCAAAGGTAGGAGCCGGGCTGGGCGCGGCATACGGAGCCGGGGCCGGAGCGGGAGCCGGAGTGGGAGCCGGAGCGGGAGCCGCCACAGGAACAGGAACCGGTACGGGTGCGGCAACCGGCACCGGTGCGGGCACGGGCGCCGCCACGGGCTCAGCAACCGCCGCCGGGGCAACCGGAACGGGCGGCTTGCAGCGCGGACAATCCTCTTGAGACGGCAGTACTTCCCCGCCGCATTGCGGGCAGATCCAGGTAAACATTGGGCCTCTTAGATAAAGAGTACGACAGCCGCCGCCTACGGGTTACGTCGTTCTCCCAGATTTCACACCGGGCGAAAACTACTCGCCGTCGCGATTCGATTCGAGGAACGTCCGCAACCGGTGGCTCCGGCTCGGATGCCGCAACTTCCGAAGCGCTTTTGCTTCAATTTGGCGAATCCGCTCCCGCGTAACGGCAAAATGCTGGCCCACTTCCTCCAGCGTATGCTCGCTGCCGTCCTGCAGGCCAAAACGCATTTTAATGATCTTTTCCTCGCGCGGCGTCAGGCTCTTCAACACCTCGGCCGTCTGTTCGCGCAGGTTCAAGTTGATCACCGCCTCCGAAGGCGAGGCCACGCGCTTGTCGATGATGAAATCGCCCAAGTGCGACTCGTCCTCTTCGCCCACCGGCGTTTCCAACGAAATCGGCTCCTGCGCAATGCGCATGATCTTGCGAACTTTCCCCACCGGCAGATCCAGCTTCCGCGCCAGTTCGTCGGTGGACGGTTCGCGCCCCATCTCCTGCTGCAACTGCCGCTGCGTCCGCACCAGTTTGTTGATCGTCTCGATCATGTGCACCGGAATGCGAATCGTCCGCGCCTGATCGGCAATAGCCCGCGTAATGGCCTGCCGCACCCACCACGTGGCGTACGTCGAAAACTTATACCCGCGCTGATAGTCGAACTTATCGACGGCTTTCATCAACCCGATATTGCCTTCCTGAATCAGATCCAGGAACTGCAACCCGCGATTGGTATAGCGTTTGGCGATCGAAACCACCAGCCGCAAGTTAGCCTCGATCAGCTGCTTCTTGGCCGATTCAGACTCGTTCTCGCCCTTCTCCACGATATGCAGAGAACGCCGTAACTCGGTGTAAGTAGCGCCATACTCGAGCTCTAACTGCTCCAGCCGCTCCGAACACGCCTTCAACTCCCGGCGTAAGTCCCGCGCCTTCCCGGCCGCCTCGGAAACTTCGGTCGTCCCGGCGCTCTGGTCTTCGCCCTCAATCAGAACTTCTCCGTCCGTCAGCGCGTCCAGGTCTTCAATCCGGCGCTGCGATTCGGCAATCTGCCGTTCCAGCGGCCGCAACGATTCCACCGCCGCCCGCAGCCGGTTGCTCATCCGCCGGCTCACCAGCGAACCAAACGACATCAGCCGGATCAACTGGCTGATCTTCACCACCGTCCGCGCTAAACTCCAACGATGCTGCCGGTACTGCTTTGGCTTGCTTGACCGCGGCGAGGCCAGCATCTTCTCACGGCACTCATCGGCCCGCAGCTGCAGCCTATCCAGTTCTTCGAAGAACTGCACCAGTTCGGCACACTCCTGCGGATCATCCTCGTCCTCGGAGATGACGTCGTCTTCCTGGCGCAGCAGTACATCGTCCACCAGCAGGTTGCCGTTGTTGATGTCGCCCCGGATCCGGTATAGCTCCCGCACGGCCACCGAAGATCGCGAAAGCGACTTCGCCACATTCCGCTGCCCGCGCTCAATCCGCCGGGCCAATTCAATTTCCCCTTCGCGCGTCAACAGAGGCACCGTGCCCATTTCGCGCAAGTACATCCGGACCGGGTCGTTCGTCTTATCGGCGAACTCAGCTACCCCTTCGCCCTCACCGGAATCGTCGGCATCCTCGAACTTGGACCGGAACCCAATCTCCTTCGGTTCCACCAACAGTTCCACACCGGCGCCTTCCAGATCCGCAAGGATATCCTCCAAGTTCCCGCCGGTACTTAATTCGTCCGGAAGAATCTCGCTGACGTCGTCATAGAGAAGATAACCCTTCTCCTTGCCGACTTCGACCAAGTTGCGGATACGGCCTATTTTTTCGTCCGATGCCACTTCAACCCCTACCCCTGCAATAGGAAAACTCATTGTATCGCAATGGCTCCCCCCTTTAACCTTCCCGTTCCAGCTTGCTCAACTCTTCGGCAATTTGGATGGCCTCCATAATCGCGCCGCGTTGCTCGGCCGCTCGAACCCGCCGTTTCAACTCTCCGATCTGGTCCTTCCGGTTGCCTGCTCCCAACTGTGCCAGACAAGCCCCGGCCTGTTCCACCATATTCACCTCTACTTGTAAATGATCGGCAAAAGCCATCGCCGCCATTAGCGTCCTCGTCGGCGGACTCAGCTTCTGCTCCAACTCTTCCCAGTGAAATGAGGCCGCATCCGGAAACCCCAGAATCCCCCGCCAAATCTCCGCCCCGGCCGACTCCAGCAGCTTCGGATAGTTCGCCAACAGCGGAAATACATACTCCCGTACCTCCGCCGAATGCAGAAACAACTCCAACAACATCTTCTCGGCCGGAGAAACCTCAATCGCCGGAATTTCAATCCGTTCTTCTCCGCGCCCACCCGCCGCCCGCCGGAACTGTTCCAACAGCAGCCCCTGCTCCACGCCCAGCACCGCCGCCAACTCGTTCGCCAGCGCCGCCCGTTCCACCCGGTCAGACACCTGCCGGACCCGTGGCAACAGAAACTCCAGCGCCTGCACTTTCCCCTCGCTCGTCTTCACATCGAACCGCGCCCGCGCCCGCCCGGCCAGCCAGTGGAAGTATGGCTGCGCATTCGCCAGACGATCCCGATACGCGTCCGCCCCGTTTGCCTTCACAAATTCGTCCGGGTCCAACCCGCCTTCCAGCGCCGCCACCCGCACCCGGAACCCCTCATCGAGCAACAGCTGAATCGATTTCTCCGTCGCGTTCGCCCCCGCCGTATCCGGGTCAAAATTCACCACGGCCAACCCCGCCAGCCTCCGCAACGCCCGCACCTGTGGCGCCGTCAACGCTGTCCCGCAAGGCGCCGACGCCTCCGGCACCCCCGCCGAATAAGCGCCGATCACATCCATGTAGCCTTCCACCAACACAACCCGCCCGCTCTTGCGCGCCCCGTCCCGCACCCGATGCAGGTTATACAGGACCCCGCTCTTGTGATAAATCGACGTCCCGGCCGAGTTCAAATACTTCGGCTCATCCCCATCCTGCATCGCCCGCCCGCCGAAGGCGATCACCTTCCCGCTCTCGTTGCAAATCGGAAACATCAGCCGCCCGCGAAACATGTCATACCAACTGCCGTCCTCGCGCTTCTTCACCAGCGAGGAGACCTCCATCGCCTGCGGCGGAAACCCCTGCTTCTGCAACAGCCGTGCCAGCGTCCCGCCCCGTTCGGAGAACCCCAGCCGGAACTCCCCGGCCAGCGTCGAGTTCACTCCCCGTTTCGTCAGGTACGCCCTCGCGTCGGCTCCGGTCGGCCCCATCAGGTTCTGCTGGAAATGCTGCGCGGCCACCTCGTGCATCGCCATCAGCGCCTCGCGCAGCCGCGACTCCGGATCGTCAGCCCGCTCCCGTTTCGGCATCGGGATCCCAAATCGTTCCGACAATGCCGTGATCGCCTCTACGAAGGTGACGCTCTCATACTCCATGACAAACTTGATCACGTCCCCGCTCGCCCCGCAGCCGAAGCACTTGTAGAACTGCTTCTCCTGGTGGACGTTAAAGGAGCCGGACTTCTCCTGATGAAACGGGCACAGGCCTACGTAGCTGTACGTACCCCTTTTCTTTAGGGGTACGCGCTCGCCGATGACGGCGACGATATCGACGGAAGATTTCAACTGCTGCGCGAAGTCCATAGCCAACTCTCTCTTCTATTCTCGGTCATGAAAAGTGCACGTGCGTCGATATGAGGGGGAGGTGATGACCGCGCCCGCTCCCAACTCGGATTCTACGACCCAACGTTCGCGTCGTGCCACGTGGAAATGGGTCGCCATTCCCATGGCGATTACGGTTCTCCTTCTGGCCGGCCATTGGAAACTGGAGCAGACCCTTTCGGCGGACCTCGAAGCCTCGCTCGGCCGCGCCGTCTCCATGCGTGTGCAGACGCTCGAACGCCACTATCGCAACAACCGGCAGTTGGCCGAGACCTGGGCCCGCAATCCACTCTTCCTGCGCCTGTTGCGCCCCGATGCCCCCCCGCCGGACCGCGAACAAATCGAACCTCTCCAGCGGCAGATGAAGCTGCAGGGTTATGTCGGATATTTGGTGGTTGCACCCGACGGCGCCGTGCGCAAAGCGTCGGGAAACGACGTTCCCGCCGGAGGTAAGTTGACGAAGCTCGACGACGCCTTCCCGCGCGCCGTCAGCGGCGTTGCCAGTTTTTCTTCGCCCTATCGCGATTCCTCCGTTAGCCTGCCCGACCCCGATGGTGAACTTGCCACCGGCGTTCCGACGATGACCTATGCCGTTCCTATCCGTCCCGATGGTGGTCCGGTGGCCGGTGTTCTCCTCCTGCGCCTCGATCCGGCGCGGTGGTTTCGTGAGGTCGCCGAACTCGGCATCGAGAGGGACGAGGAACTGCTGATTGTCGATCCGGCCGGCCGCTTGCTCAACCGGCCCAGAAACTCCAACGAGCTGCGCGCCCATGGCTGGCTCAACCAGACGAACCGCTATAGTCTGATTGGCGAAATGCGCGTTGCCCAGCCCGGCTCCGGACCTCTCCCGCGGGGCGGACCGCAGCCCAACTGGCCGCTCACCGCGGCTGCCGCCTCGGTCATCCAGCAGCAGGACGCCGTTCGTTTGTCTCCCTATCTGAGCTACCATGGCCGCGAAGTCGTGGGTGTCTGGCACTGGCTGCCGTATCTGGGCATCGGCATGATCCTGGAGCGGGATGCCCTCTCCGCGCTCCATTCCCTGCAGGTGATCCGCTGGTGTTTGGCGGCGTTGCTGGGACTGATTTTCCTAGTGGCCGCCGGCATCGCCAATTGGGCCAGCCGCTCCCGCCAGGAGCGGGCAAGACTCGCCGCCTCTCTCGCCCGGTTCGCCGCCATCAGTGACTCGTCTCCCCTCGGCATTCTGCTCCTCGATTCGCGCGGCAAGTGCCAGTACTCCAATCCCACCTATCTGCGCATCACCCAACAAACCGTCGAAGCCGCCGCAGGTGACGGTTGGAAGAGCGCCATTCTCGCCGATGATCGCGACGAGTTCACCGCCAAGTGGTACGAGGCGCTCTCCGCTTCTGTCGGCTTTCACTCCCAGTTCCGCCTCGGCCGGGCAGATGGCTGGACGGTGATCGGCGAAATGCATGCCGACCGCATGAAGCTGGACGGCAAGAACTACGGCTTCGTCGTCACTCTCGAAGACATCACGCGCCGCCACGCCCAGGAAGCGGAACTCCATCGCCAAAGCGAACGGCTCCGTCTGGCGCTCGAAAGCGCGCGCGAAGGCACCTGGGATTGGGATCTCGAACTGGGCATCATTAACTGCTCAGAGGTGCTCATCTCCATGCTGGGTTACCAGGAGGAGGACGTCAACGGCCCACGCGAAAAGTGGATGAGCTACATCCATCCCGATGATCGCTCCCGCATCCAAACCTCGCTCGCGCCTCACCTGCAACAGGACGTCGAACTCTACGAGTGTGAGTACCGCATCAAGAACTCCTCCGGGGACTGGTGGTGGGTGCTCGACCGCGGCCGGGTTGTCGAACGCGACGAAGCCGGCGAGCCCATCCGTATGGTCGGCGTCATCGCCTCCATCGAAGAACGCAAGCAGTTCGAAGAAGCGCTCGTGCTCGCCATGGGCCGCGCCGAATCGGCCAATCACGCGAAAAGCGAGTTCCTCGCCATGATGAGCCACGAGATCCGCACGCCCATGAATGGCGTCATCGGCATGACCTCGTTGCTGCTTGAAGAGAACCTCACGCCCGAACAGCGGGAACTGGCCGAGACCGTCCGCGTCTCCGGCGAAGCGCTGCTCACCATCATCAACGACATCCTCGATTTCTCGAAGATTGAAGCCGGCAAGATGCAACTGGAGACCATCGCATTCCAACCCCGCGCGCTGGTCGAAGAGGTGGTCGATCTGATGGGCGAACGCGCCGGCGCCAAACGGCTCGACCTGGTGTCGCTGTTCGATTCCCGGCTCCCCCAAATGCTCTCCGGCGATCCCGGCCGCCTCCGCCAGATCATCCTCAATCTCACCTCCAACGCCATCAAATTCACCGAAACCGGCGAAGTCTCCATCCGCCTCACCGTCGATACGCTTACCACGCGCACCACCCTCATTCGCTGCGAAGTCACCGATACCGGAATCGGCATCCCCAAAGAGGCGCAGCAACGGCTCTTCCAGTCCTTCTCCCAGGTCGATAGTTCCACCTCCCGCCGCTTTGGCGGCACCGGGCTGGGCCTTGCCATCTCTCGCCGCCTCGCCGAACTGATGAATGGCGAGGTCGGCGTCACCAGCGAACCGGGTCAAGGCAGTTGCTTCTGGTTCACCGCGCAACTGCAGAATGTCGAATCGGCGCCACTGCCGGCCAGCCCCTTCATCGGCCGTACGGCGCTTATCGTCGATCCCTCCAAATGCACCCGCGAACAGTCGCAGTTGCTCTTGGCAAAACTCGGTTTCCGCGTCAACGTTGCTGGTTCGGTCCCCGAACTCTGTCAGATGCCCGCGCCCGATGTCGTACTGCTTAACTACCGTGTCATTGATCTGGCCGGTTGGAGCGTGGTCGGCCACCTGCGCAGCCAACTCAACGACCCCAAGCTTCCCATCCTCTATCAGGCCGCCCAGTGGCAGCGCCAGCAGGCTGCCGACGCCACCGCCGCCGGCTGTCAGCATTTTCTCCCTCGGCCCGTTCGTCTCTCCCAATTGGAGCGGGCCTTGCACGAGGTCCTCGCCACCCGCGAGGACCCCGCAAAGAATCTCCTCCTTCTCTCCAACGCCACCGTTGCCGCCGCCCTTCCGGCGCGCTCCCTGCGTGTCTTGCTCGCAGAGGACAATGCGGTTAACCAAAAGGTTGCCACCCGCATCCTCGAACGCCTCGGCGCCACCGTCGATGTCGCCAAAAACGGGGTCGAGGCCGTCAACGCCGCCGCCCGCCATCGTTTCGACCTCATCCTCATGGATTGTCAGATGCCGGAAATGGACGGCTTCCAGGCCACCGGCGCCATTCGTGCCAGCGAAGCCGCCGCCGCCAACGGCGGTCGCCGTACGCCCATCATCGCCCTCACCGCCAACGCCATGCAGGGGGATCGGGAGCGCTGCGTTGCCGCTGGAATGGACGACTATCTCCCCAAACCGGTCCGGAGCGACGAACTGTCGCTGATGCTCGAAAAGTGGGTCCCCCGCGCCGCTCCCCCGGCTGCGTATGATGAGAAGAGTGACTCTCATCCGAACGGCGCTGGCGACACTGTTGCCGGCCCTATCGCTCTTCGCGCAAGCTGACACCCGCTCTTTCGCTGAGCGCTACGGCCCCGCCGTCGGCGCCCCGGTTCCGGCCTTCACCGCCATCGATCAATCGGGCGCCTCCCGGACCCTCGCCTCCCTCGCCGGCCCCAAAGGCACCTGGCTACTCTTCTTCCGCTCCGCCGACTGGTGACCGTACTGCAAAACCCAGTTGGTCGAACTGGGAATCCATGCCGAAGCCATCCGCAAACTGGGTTACGGCGTCGCCGCGTTGAGTTATGACTCACCGGCCGCGCTCGCCCATTTCGCCAAGCGCAAACAGCTCTCAATCCCACTCCTCTCCGATCCCGACTCGAAAGTCATTGATGCCTTCGGTATTCGCAACGAAACCATCAAAAGCGGCTTCGCCAAAGGCGTCCCCCACCCCGGCCTGTTCCTGATCGACGCCTCGGGCAAGGTGGAAGCCAAGTACTTCGAAGAGGATTACCGCGAGCGCATCACCGTCTCCTCCATCCTCACCGGCCGCTTCGGCGAACGCGCCGCCCCGGCCGGCGCCGCCGTCGACCGCGCCCGCATCCGTGTCACCCCCTCGGCCAGTGCCACCGTCGTCCGCGGCGGCCAGCACATCCGCCTCTCTCTCGACCTCATGCTCGGCCGCGGCCTCCACGCCTACGCCCCCGGCGCCCCGGAAGAGTTCATCACCGTCACCTGGAAACTGGCCGACTCCCCCTCCTGGAAATCCGCCGCCCCCCAGTGGCCCAGACCCGAAAAGGGAAAACTCTACGGCTACGACGAACCCATACCCAACTACTCCGGCCTGTTCCGCGCCACGCGCGAAATCACCATCGCCTCCCAACAGGTACTGGCTAAGGAATCGCCCTCCGGCGAACTCCAGATCACCGGCGAATTCCGCTACCAGGCTTGTAACGATCGCGTCTGCTTCCCGCCGGAAACCGTACCCGTCACCTGGAAACTGATCGTCGAAGGCCACGACCGCGAACGCCTGCCCAAAGAACTCCAGCGCCCCGGCTTCTAGCTACTTCTTCTCCGTCCAGGCCATCTCGGCGTCCGACTGCCGAACATAATTCGCGTCGAGCGCCGCCGGGTGCCGCGCCTGGTCCCACGCCAGCATGGCGATCGCCCCAGCCAGCATCCGCCGTTCCACGCCGCGCCCGAGCGAGGCAAATGGCGCCAAATTCTGGAACACGAAGGAGATCTCGCCCTCCGGCAAGCCCTCCATCCACCGGTCCAACGGCACCACCGTCTCCTCCGTCAGCGCCCGCCCCTGGTCATCATACAGCCCCGCGTACACCTCGCCCCGTCGCGCATCGAGCACCGCCGCCCGCAACGGGCCTTCTCCCAACAGCGCCAGCGCCTGCAGGTTCGAAACCCCGGCCGCCTGCGTCCCCAGCGCGGAGGCAAACCCCTTCGCCGCCGTCAACCCCACCCGAATCCCGGTAAAGGTCCCCGGCCCGGCCGCGGCCGCAAACAGCGTAATATCAGTCAGTTGCACGCCGTGCCGCGCCAGCAGCGCATCAATGTGGCCGAACACGATGTGGCCGTAGCCATCCACCGCCTCCAGCGCCGATTCTTCCAACACCCCGTCCCGGTCACCCAACGCCAGCGAGCCGAACTCGGTGGTCGTATCAATCGCTAAAACCAGTTCTCTCTTCACTGTACAAGCCGGAACACGCGGTCCACCGCGTAGGCCTTTCCGTTGGCGTTCAACCCGGTCACCCGCAACACCATCACCCCGCCGCCTTTCGCCAGCGCCGGCGGAATCTGAAACTGTCCGCTCGGCCCCGTCCCCAGCACCCGGAAACCCTGCCCGTTCGTGGTCACCTCGGCTGTAATCAGGTACGACATCGCCCGCGTCGCCCGCGTCTGGCGCTTAAATTTCACCTCAAAAAACGTGCCGGATGACAGCGGAATCGTGTCTTTTTGCGGCTCCACAAGCGTAAAAGGCACCAGTTTTTCACTCGTTTCCACGTCCTGCACGGGCACCGGACGGGCCTCGAACTTGTAGCTCTTGGCCATCCCTTCCTTCTTCCCGTCGCGCGAAAGCTGCAGAATCCAGTCCTGCGAATCCGATGGCGGCGTCACCACAAACTTCTCGCCCTTCCAGTCTTTATCCTTAGGCCGCGTGGCTTCACCGGTGGCGGGATTAATCCAGTAAATGTCGTAGTTGTGCCGTTCAATCAGCACCTCCACCGGCCCCGCGGGTTTCTCGATATACACCATGTACTCGATGCCTTCGAGCGCAATCGCCCGGCCACCATCGACGTCGAAATACGGCTCCGAATCCCAGTACCGCGTCGTCGACATCAGGTCGTACCACGCGGTGAGAGCCTTCAAGTCCTCTGCCGAATCGCCCTGCCGGTTGGCCGTGATGTATTGCGCGTTCATGGTGGCGCGCCACAGTTTGTGGCGGAATTCGGCCCCGGTAGCGCCTTTGGCGCCCGCAAATCCCACGTTCACGAACGGTTTCGCGTAAATTTGCCGTTCCACGGCGTTCAATTGGTCGTTATCGGAGCCGTAGACGATATAGTCCAACCATCCATCGCCAACCAGTGGCGCGGCCGTCATGGCCGCATGCGTTGAACGGGGATGCGCCATCGGGTCGTACAGCTTCATCGCCGTGCCCAGTTCCTTACAGAACGCCCGGCCATTGTCGTACGTCTCAAACTGTTCCACCATCTGCCACGTCACCGCGTAGGCCGAATAGCGCGAAGCCACGTAACGCGCAAAGCGGTCGCGCGACTGGCGGTCCGGCAGCAACTTTGCCAACTGGTTCTGCGCGTGCCCCAGCACCAGGTCCACCGTCAGACCTTTTTCGTTCATCAAACGGACCCGTTTATCCAGTTCTTGAAAGTAGGCCGTATTGGGGCGGTCCGGGGCAGGGAAGGCGCGCGCAGGGTCGGCACTCAGCAGAAACCCGCGCATATGGTTGAACTTGTCTTTGCTGCGCGCTTCGATAGTCTGGTCGAACGCCGCCCGCTCCATCCCGCCAAAGTTCATCAGCGTATCGCCGAACCACAGGTGCGGCTTCTTGCTCTCTTCATAGGCAAAGTGGCGCACATTCCGGACATGTACGAAGCCGGGATGGTCCGACGGCGTGGCTTCGAAGGTCCCCTCTTTCCCATTGAAACGCGGCAGATTCGACGTCAGGCGGAACGCCCACTGGCCCGCCTCGGTCGGCGAAAAACGGATCACCATCCGGTTGCCGCCATCGTGGAACGCATGCACCTGATAGGTCTTAAACTTGGGCGACCTGATCTCGGCCCGCAACTCCACCGACCAGTACGGATTGGCGTGCGTTTTCGCCTCCGCCGCATCCAGTTCAAAGACGATCTCGCACGGCGAATACGCCAGCACAGGCTGACAAACGGTCTGCGCGCTGAGCGCCGCTACGGCAAAGGCCAGACTAACGAGCCACTTCATTCCCATTCCCTAATCAATTAAACATACGACAATGCAAAGATGCGCGTGTTAATTGTGCTTCTGCTTTCTCTCTGCGTGGGTGCCAACGGCGCCACGATCGCCGAGAAAACCACCGGGATGAAAAAGCTCAACGGATTGTTCCCACTCTATTGGGACGAGAAGGGCGGAAATCTGTTTCTGGAAATTGAGCGGATGGGCGAAGAGTTTTTATACTTCACCTCGCTCTCCGCCGGACTTGGGTCGAACGACGTGGGCCTGGACCGCAATCAGGTAGGCCAGGAAAAGATCATGCGCTTCCACCGCGTGGGGCCGAAGGTCCTGCTGGTCGAGGGCAACCTGAAGTTCCGCGCCGTCTCGAACGACGCCGCCGAACGCCTCGCCGTCACCGACGCCTTCGCCTCCTCCACCCTCTGGGGCTTCACCGTCGCCGCCGAAGAGTCCGGCCGCGTCCTGATCGACCTCACCCCCTTCGTCCTCCGCGACGGCCACGGCGCCGCCCGCCGCATCACCCAATCCCGCCAGGGCACCTACCGCGTCGACCCTACCCGCTCGGCCGTCTATCCCGATCGCACCCGCAGCTTCCCGGACAACACCGAAGTCGAAGTCTCGCTCACCTTCACCGGCGAACCCACCGGCCGCTTCATCCGCGAAGTCGCCCCCGACGCCGAATCGATCACCCTCCGCGAGCACTACTCCTTCGTCCGCCTGCCCGACAACGGCTTCAAACCGCGCGCCTTCGACACCCGTTCCAGCTTCATCCCCATGAGCTATGCCGACTACGCCACCCCGCTCGGCCAGCCCATCCAGAAGCGCTTCGTCCTCCGCCACCGCCTCGCCAAGAAGGACCCCTCAGCCGCCGTCAGCGACCCGGTGAAGCCCATCACCTACTACCTCGACCCCGGCACCCCGGAGCCCATCCGCTCCGCTCTTCTCGAAGGCGCCCGCTGGTGGGACCAGGCCTTCGCCGCCGCCGGCTACCGCAACGCCTTCCGCGTCGAACTCCTGCCCGACGGCGCCGACCCCATGGACGTCCGCTACAACATGATCCACTGGGTCCACCGCTCCACCCGCGGCTGGTCCTACGGCGCCGCCATCAGCGACCCCCGCACCGGCGAAATTCTGAAGGGCAACGTGACGCTCGGCTCCCTCCGCGTGCGGCAGGACTACATGATCGCCGAAGGCCTGCTGGCGCCTTACGAAGAAGGGCGTCCCGTCAACCCCGCCATGCGCGAAATGGGCCTGGCCCGTCTGCGCCAGTTGAGCGCGCATGAAGTGGGTCACACCATCGGCCTCACGCACAACTTCGCCTCCAGCGTGAACGACCGGGCCTCGGTAATGGATTACCCCCACCCCGTAGCGAAGCTAGGGGCCAATGGCGCCATCGACCTCTCCGACGCCTACGCCGTCGGCATTGGCGAATGGGACAAGATCGCCATCACCTGGGGCTACCAGGACTTCGCCCCCGGTACGAATGAGTCGACCGCGCTCGACGGCATTCTCCGCGCTGCCACCAGCCGCGGCATGCGCTTCCTGGCGGACGACGAGGGGCGCGATCCGGCCGGCTCCAGCCCGGTGACGCATCTGTGGGATAACGGCAAAAACGCCGTCGACGAATTGACCCGCGTGATGGCCGTCCGCAAGGTGGCCATGGACCGTTATTCGGCCGCCGCCATTCAGCCCGGCCAGCCGATGTCGGATTTGGCGAACACCCTGGTGCCGGTGTTCCTGATGCACCGTTATCAAACGGAAGCGGCGGTGAAAGTGGTTGGCGGCGTGGATTACAACTACGCCCTCCGTGGCGATGGCCAAACGGTGACGGCCGTCGTGCCTGCCGCCGAACAGACCCGCGCCCTGGAGGCGTTGTTGCGCACCCTGGACCCGGCGGTGCTGGAGATTCCCGAAAAGCTACTCGCCGTAATTCCCCCGCTGGCATACGGCTACCAGGAGACCCGCGAACAGTTCAAAGGCCGCACGGGCCGCACGTTCGACCCCGTGGCCGCGGCCGAAAGCGCGGCCCATCACACGCTGGGGCTGTTATTGAACGCCGCGCGGGCCGCCCGCCTGGATCAGTTGAAGGCGCGCGACGCCTCCCAACTGGGCTTCGACGCGGTCCTGCGTCGCGTGTTGGCGGTTACCTGGGGCGCGGCCCCGCAGCGCGGCATGCGCGGCGAGATTCAGAAGACAGTAAACATGGCGCTGCTGCATCATCTGATGGTGCTGTCAGCCAACGAGTCGGCCGCCCCATCCGCCCGTGCGCAAGCCCACGCGGCGCTAGTGGGAATGCGGAAGGAATTATCGGCGCGACGGACAGGAGACGCGGCCTGGTTGGCCGTCTACTCCTTCGCCGCCGCGCAGATCGAACGGTTTGAGCGGGACCCGAAAGTGGTGCCCGTGCCGCGCCCCGTGGAACCGCCGCCCGGCCAACCGATCGGATCTTTGATGGATTAAAGTCGGAAGTCGCGCGGCGGACGGGAGACGCGGCCTGGTTGGCCGTCTACTCCTTCGCCGGCGCGCAGATTGAACGGTTTGAGCGGGACCCGAAAGTGGTGCCCGTGCCGCGCCCCGTGGAACCGCCGCCCGCGCAGCCGATCGGATGTTTGATGGATTAGCTACGCCGCCAGTTTCCCGGCCAGCGTATCCAGCGTCCCGGCATTGTCCCGAACCAGTTTTTCCCCAAGCAGCCGCAACCCGCGGACGTGGCTGGCGCTGGTTTCGTCCATCTGTTCGCTGCCCCGTTGCAGCGAACTCTGGAAGCGGTAGTAACTGCCCGCCGGCAGCAGTTGGTTGAGTTGATAGTCCACCGTCTCCGACACGCTGTCGAGCACGATGTTCAACACCGGTTTCGCCCACCGCGCCACGCCCCAATGACGCGCGTCCTCGTACTCAATCCGCCGCGTCAGCGTCCCGGTGCCGAGCGAACAAACGACGTACTCATCGGCGTCCGGGAACTGCGTCCGCGCCTCCACCAGCGCGCAGGCCGCCGGATTGTTAGCAAACACGCCGCCATCGATCAGCGCCCAGTAATCGCCTTCGTGGGCCGCCTCAATGCGCGCCGGTTCAAAGTAGGTCGGCGCCGCGGAAGTCGCCCGGGCCACCTGCCACATCGGGAAGTCGTGCGTCGGTTGGGCCACCGCGCTGTGGCTCTTGAAGAAGAATGGAACACGCCGCTCAATCTCATAGCTCGGCACCAGCACGCTGGTCAGCGCGCTGCTCAACCGGGTGTTCCCAAAGTACCGTTGCAGAACCTCTTCAATGCCCTTCGCTGGATACTTCTGGTCTCCAATCGAGCCGAGCGAACGCAGCTTATGCCAAAGATTGCTGGAAAAGATCTTGTCGCCTTCCCGTTCATAGAGATCGGCCATCTCCTCGGCGGAATAAGCAGGCCGGCCGTCGCCATTAGGACGCACCAGCCCAAGAGCTAGAATGCCGCCGGTGGACGTGCCGGCGACCAGATCAAATAGTTGTGACACGGGTTGACCGGTCTTGCGCTCGAGCCACGCGAGCAGCATGGCGGGCAGGATCCCCCGGATCCCCCCGCCGTCGATGGATAAGATACGAACAGTTTTTTTAGCCACCAAAAACAAAAGCACCCGCGCTGTGGCGGGTGCCTTCTCCTCATCTTCTATTCTACCGGGGGGCTTGCAAGGAATCTGGCGGTCGGTCTTTGCAAGTAGCTGATTCTACGGGAGAAAGTTTATTCGCTTCCCTTGTGACTGACTCTCCATGCGCCGGCGGTTTTCGTCAGAATACGCCTAAGTCTCTTCTTATCAACGACTAAAACCGCCGCGACAGGCTGAACATCAACGTATAGTCGGCAAACGCCGCGTCCCCGTGCCGGCCGTTCATGTAATCGGCCACGCTCTTCTTCCGGTTCCGCTCCACCGCCACCGGGATATTGCACGAAAACGTGTACGGCCCGCGCACATACAGGAAGCCCGGGTCGATCGAAATCGCATAACCCGGCCGGCGGAAGCCGTCGCTGCCCCCGATGGCGTCCCGCACCGGTACCCCCTCAATCCGCCCGCCGAAGCTGACGGCCAGCCCGCGAATCTTCGGCACCGGCCGCCCCACGCCGCCGCGATACAGATACTGGTCGGTCACCGACATCACCGTTTCCCCGCGCGCCGTGCGGAAGGTGGAGACACCGTTGGTGTTGCGTGGGTTGAACAGATACGTGCCCGTGAAATACACCTCGCTCCGCCACGGAATGCGCTTAAACGCCTGCAGTTCCAGCGACACACCCGTCCCCCCGTCGCCCGCCTGGATCGATTGATCAGCGGTGGCGATAATCGGCTGGCCGGTGGCGGCGGTAGCCCGGCCGGTGGCGTTGTACTTGCCCGTCGGCAATTTCAAAAACGTCCCAATGGAGATGTTGTCGCCGGATTCCGTCGGCGGCTTGAAGATCCACGCACGGCCCCCAATGGAGGCGTCGCCAATGCTGTTCACCACGAACTTGCCGCGCGGATTGTAGAGCTGGTTCCGATGCGCGAACAGCAGTGGCAGGCTGGCGGCCACGCTCCACCGCGCCGTCAACTGCCGCTCGATGCTGAAGTCCATCAGGTGGTAGATGTTTTCGATCTGCGTGGCCAACACTTCGCGCTGCTTCTGCTCCACCGTGCCGACGTAGTGCCGGAACGACGGCTGATAGCGATAGCCAACGCCAACCGTCCACAGCCGCGGTTTCTTGTGCTCATCGCGACCGCAGGTGTTCAATGCGAGCACGCCAAGCCCGGGCGTGCCTTGTCTGGCGGCCACTCAACCCTGGCCCGACGCCGGTTGGGCGAAGGGTAGTAGCGCGGCGGCGACGAGGAGAAAGGGGATCGAAGTTTTCAAGCCTGACGAAGGTAGCAGGAGTCGCGAGGAGTTGCCAATAACTGGAATCTACTACGGGCGGGCTTTTTGAGAGGTGGTGGAATATACTTTGGTTAACTCAACAAACCGAGGCCAAAATGTTTAGACTCCTCGTCCTCTGCCTGCTCGCGGCGATTAGTGGCGCGGCGCAGTGTGTTCTTACCCTTGCTCCGAACCTGCCAACAGGTGCACTTGGCACCAATTATCCTGGCTCCGTCGGGCACGGTGGCACGGGGCCGTGGACATACTCGGTCACGCTGGGAACTCTGCCGCCCGGACTTACGGTAGCCCCCGCCGGCGGTACGGCCCTGTTTACCGGAACCTCCTCCGCCGCCGGCACCTTCGATTTCACCCTTCGCGTAGCCGATTCCGCCGGCTGCACCGGCACCGCGCCGTTGCGCATCGTCGTCGGTGGCGATCTCGCCGTGCAGCCCTCCGTAATGCCCAACGGCACCGTCGGCCGCGCCTATTCGCAATCCTTTGGGCTGAACGCCGGAACCGTGCCGCTTTCCGTAGCAGGCGCCAGCGTTGTCGCGGGCACGTTGCCCCCCGGCTTGGCCGTCTCCGGTTCTGCGGGCCTCTGGACCCTCGCCGGCAGCCCCACGCAGGCCGGTTCGTTTGACTTCACCGTGCAGGTCACCGGTGGCGCGGGCTTCGCGGCCTCGCGCCGCTACGTGGTGGCGATCGCGCCCAACTCCACCGTCTCCGCCAGCCCGTCGCGTTTCCAACTCGTGGCTCGCCTCGGCGAACCCGCCCTTCCCGTGCAACGGTTGGACGTGGTGGCCAGTGACGGCGGCAACTATCGCTACCGAGTCTCCGGCAACAACCCGGGCTTCAAACTGGAAGGCGCCACCGGCGAATTCACCACCCCCTTCTCCCTCAACCTCAACATCCAATCCTTCAACAACATTCCCGGCGGCTTCACCGGCTATGTGGAACTGACTGCCGTCGACGGCGTCGCGCCCACCGTCCGCGTGCCGATCGACCTCACCGTCCAGCCCCCGCCTACCCTCCTCGTCAGCACCAGCGTCATCACCGTCGCCATGCGCCAGAACGACCCGCCGGTAACCCGTGGCTTCCAGGTCACGGCCTCCGATCTCGCGCTCACGTATTCCATCGAAACCCTCACGCCCATCGGTGGCAACTGGCTCACCCTCACCCCCGTCCTCGGCGAAACGCCCGCCTCGGTCAACGTCGTCTTCAACCCCGTCGGCCTCGCCCAGGGAACATACTCCGGCACCATCCGCATCACCGCCCACCGCAACGGCGTGCCCGCCATCGGAAACTTCAAAACCATCGCCGTCAGCCTTACCGTAGACCCGGCCAACCCCACCTCCGGCTTCACCGCCTCCCCCGGGGCGCTGTCGTTCACCGGAACGGTCAACGGCCCGCTCCCGGCCGCCCAATCGCTGCGCATCGATAACGCCGGAGGGCCCATTTCCTGGAGTTCCGGCGGCAACGTGCCCTGGATCGGCCTCAGCCAGTTGACCGGCACCACGCCCACCGACGTGCTCGTCAACGTCTATCCCAACGGCCTGCCCGCCGGCACGCACACCGGCGCCTTCACCTTCTCCAGCGGCGGAACGAACGTCGTCGTGCCCGTAACGCTCACCTTGACGGCCGTTCCCCAAACCGGCGATCCCATCATCCGCGTCACCCCGGAAAGCGTCGTCGGCTCCGTGTCCGCCATTAGCCCGCAGACCGCCTGGACAATCAACGTCGATGGCCTCGGCAAGAATCTCGACGTGCAGTTCAATCCCACCGTTGACTGGCTCCGCGTATCTCCCGAAACCGGCACCACCCCTACCGGCTTTAACATCCTAGCCGACGCCAGTAAGTTGCAACCCGGCACCTATCAAGGATCGGTAATCGTAGTAACCACGAATCCCAATGGACTCAAAACCAGCAGCGTGGTAAATGTGTTGCTCTATGTCTCCGGCTCTGGCGGTCCGTCGGCGCCAGGCGCATTGTTGCCCAGTAAATCCACGATGTTCTTCGATTGGCGGCAGGGTTCCATCGTCCCGCCTCCCCAGACTCTTTTCCTCACCTCCTCCGGAGCGCCCGTCAATTGGGACGCCGTCTCCACCGTCACCTGGATCAACCTCTCCCAGCGGGCCGGCACCACGCCGAATGAGCTGTCCATCAGCGTCAGCCCGCAATTCTTAGGGGCGGGGAACTACCGCGGCGAGATCCGCTTCAAGCGAGGCGCCGAAGACGTGGCCGTCGTCACCGTTCTCCTCTCCATCGGCGGCGCCGGCGCCCTGCGCGCCGAACCTTCCGCGCTCGTGTACTTAGTCGAAACCGGTCGCGATGTTGCGCCACAGTTATTTGACTTAGGCCGATTTGATTCGACTGTTGCCGCCAATTACTCGGTTCGCTCCGCTCCCGATTGGTTATCGATCTCACCCTCCACCGGAGTAACTCCGGCCCGGCTGGAAGCCGTGATCCGCCGCGATCGTCTCCCGCAGGCCACCACCACAGTCGTCCGCCTGGAAGGCGAAGTGTCGATTGAAAGCGAAGCCGGCGGCGTTCGCATCCCCGTCCTCGTAACCATCGTTCCCCCGCAGGGTTCGCCCACCGGGCGCGAGGCGCCGTGGATCCTCTCGGTCACCAACGCCGCCAGCACCCAACCTGGCCCCGTCGCCCCCGGCGAACATGTCACCCTCTATGGCGGCTTTGAAGGACGCGATGTGCGGGTTTGGTTCGATGCCAATCGCGCGCCCCTGCTGGCCCAGGAAGCCAATCAACTCACCGTCGCCGTCCCCTTCGCCCTCGCCGGCCGGGTCTCCACGCGCGTCCGCGTCGAAGTAGATTCGCTCTCCAGCCGCGACCTCGAAATCCGCGTCGTCGATACCGCGCCGGGCATTTACACTGTCAACCGCTCCGGCCGCGGCTTCGCCGTGGCGTTCAATGAGGACGGCTCAAAGAACAGCGAAAGCGGCGCCGCTCCGGGCAGTCTGGCCACGTTGACCCTTACCGGCTTCGGCCAGACGGACCCGCCCGGAACCGATGGCGCCAAGGCCGAAGCCGGCAGCGAACCCCGCCCCGTAACTCCAGTCTCTGTTCAGGTGGCCGGATTGGTCGGCGAACTCATCAGCTGCTCCACGCCGGAAGGCGAAGTCCACGGCGCCATCCGCTGCCAGTTCCGTGTGCCGCCGGGCATTGACGCGGGCGACTATCCGCTCCTGGTCACCGCCGGTGGCGTGGCCACGCAACCGGGCGTCGTTTTCCGCGTCAAGTGAAACTCTGGATCCTCTACCTCCTGGCCCTCCTGGCCGTTTGCGGTGCCTATCTGGCGCCCCGCATCGGCCAGGACCCGGCCTACCATCTCTTCGCCGATCAGCGCACGCTGCTCGGCCTGCCGCACTTCTGGAACGTCGTCTCTAACGCCCCGTTCTTCTTCGTCGGCGCCTACGGCCTCTGGGCCTGGCGCCGCGCCCGCTGGCAGCATCATCACGACCGCTGGGCCTGGCTCGTCGTGGCCCTCTCCGGCTTCCTCATCGGCGCCGGCAGCGGCTACTATCACTACAACCCCGACAACCAGACCCTATTCTGGGACCGCCTGCCGATGACGCTCGGTTTCATGGGCGTCTTCGCCGCCGTCATCAGCGAACGCGTTAGCGCCCGTGCCGGCTGGTGGCTCCTCGGCCCCTTTTTGATATGGGGCGTCGTAAGCGTAGAAGTCTGGCGCCGCACCGAACTCGCCGGCGCCGGCGACCTCCGCATGTACGCCCTCGTCCAGTTCTACCCCATGCTGGCGATCCCGCTGATCCTCTGGCTCTTCCCGCCGCGCTACACAGCGTCGCACCGCGTCTGGCAGATGATCCTCTGGTACATGGCCGCCAAGATTCTGGAAGCTGCCGACGTGCCCATCCACCAGCTCTTCGGCCAGCAAATGAGCGGACACGCGCTCAAGCATCTCGCCGCCGCCATGGCGCTGTGGATGCCACTGTGCATGCTCGCCGAACGCGAGCCTACTTCGAAGTGAACGCCGGGTTGTACTGCCCCTCTTCGGCGAACCCGCCCAGCTCCTTCCGCATCGGCGAATGGCGCGGGTAGCTCTCGAAAATATCGCCCTTGCCCAGCACACGCGGATCGCCCTCGGCCCGCAACACTGTCTCCAACTGCCGCCGGTGCCGTGCCAACTCGGCCGCATGGGCCTTGTTCAGAGCCAGGTTCTCCAAACACCCCGGATCTTTCAAGATGTCGAAGAATTCCTCCGCCGGCCGCGGCGCCAGCGCCAACTCGTGGAAGCGGTCTTTTGTCTTCACCACCACGGTCTTGCTCGGTCCGTTATCGATATCGGCATAAAACGGCGGATCGCCCGCCGGCCAGCGCTCCGGCGCGAAGTTGCGGATGTACAGAAACTGCTTCGTCCGCAGCGCCCGCGACGGGTAGCCCAGGTTGTCCCGCCGCGCGTGGGAGTGCCGCTCCCGCCCCGCCGTCACCGCCGTGCGCGTGGCGTCGATCTGCCCCTGCTTCTTCGACCGTAACGCCCCCAACAAACTCCGGCCCGACATCGCCGCCGGCACCGGTACCCCCGCCGCCTCCAGAAAAGTCGGCGCGAAATCGCGAAAACTCACCAGATCATCCATCCGCCGGCCGCCCGGTATCGCCGCCGGCCACGCGATCGCCGCGGGCAAATGAATGCCATATTCATACACGTTGGCCTTCGCCCGCGGGAACGACATCCCGTTATCCGCGCACACCAGAATCAGCGTATTCTCCAACTCGCCGGCCTTCTCAAGCGCCGCAATCATCCGCCCCAACTGCCGGTCGAAATACTCAATCTCCTCGTAGTAATCCAGCATGTCCGACCGCACCGCCGCCGTGTCCGGCAGGAACGCCGGCACCGGGACTTTCGCCGGATCCTTCCCCGCCGCCGCCCCGGAACCGGGCGTATAGCCACGGTGTGGCTCATGGCTGCCGAACCAGAAATAGAATGGCTTCTCTTTCGGCTTTCTGCTCAGGAACTCGTCGAAATTCGCCGCGTAATCGTCGGCGTGGACGGCGAGCGTCCCCTTCTCCACTTTGTGTTCGTCGAACGCCGGCCCGGCCGGGTTGTGCGCCCATCCGGCGTCTTTGAAGTTGGTCGGCCCGGCGCCCTTTCCCGTCAACCCCGTGAAGTAGCCGGCCGCGCGCAGCAGGTCGGAAAACACCGTGAACTTCTTCGGGAAAAGACTGGCGTGCGTGCCCGCCTCTTCCAACTGCCAAATGGACCGCCCCGTCAACACGCTCGCCCGCGATGGCGCGCACCCGGGACACGTCGAAAACGCGTTGTTGCAATACACCCCGGCGCGGGCAATACGGTCGAAGTGCGGCGTCTTCACAATCGGGTCCCCGGCGAAGGAGGTATGCAGCCATGACTGATCGTCGGCGATCGCGAAAAGAATATTGGGCCGCCGCGCGGGCTGGGCGGCAAGCGCGGCCGATGCCGCCAGGAATTGACGTCGATTCATTGAGGATTTACCAGTTTTCCGAGCGCCGCGCGGCGCCGCATAGTGTGTCCAGTACCGCCTTGGCTTCCTTCATCTGCGGGAATAATTTCTCCGCGTCCCGAAACTCTTTCGGGTGAATCCGCCGGCGCACGCCCTTGGTCTCCACCGGGTATCGCAGGTGCAACATCTCGTGATACATCACGTACTCCACCGCCAGCCGCGGCGCGTTCGGCTTGTCCAGCAAGCGGGAAATAATGATGGCGTTGTGGGACGGATCAAAGTGCCCCAAAATCGTCTTCGACACCTGACGGCTCCAGCCCAACGCCGGCTGCGCCATCAGCCCGTTGAAGAACCGATCGTTCAGCTCGTTGAAAATCTCCTGCAAATTGAACCGCTCACCCACCGGCCCGGAGATGTGTTTGCGCCCCCGCGTCTGCCGCAACAGGTGCAGGCTGCGCCGCACGTCCTGCCGGTTCAGGTACAAATTGTAGCGGTGCCGCTGCGCCGCGGGCACCGGTTTGCGAAAAAGTTTGCAGATCAAAATGTAGGCCAGCGCCTCCAGAATCGGCGCCGGCGCCGCCTCCAGCGCGTCGGTAATCCGCAACTCCAGCCGACCGCCCTCGGACCGGATGAACGAGTTGGCATTCGCAAAACGGCAGAATTCCACGCTAAATTCAGGAAAAGGCGTCCGCGGACGCACGTCCCGGAACACGCGCCGGATAATCTCCACCGGCGTTTCAAACAGAACCGCAGCCGCCGGATGCGTCGCTTCCGGCAACTCTTCGTCCTCAAATCCCGGGAGCCTCGGTTGGCCTCTCTCGACTTGCATGTCTCTCGAACGGTACCATAACAGTTTGGTACATCAATCTCGTTCCGTGTGAGACGGGGGTTTATTTGGACATCGCTGGAAAGACGTCGAATCCTTACAGGGCAAAAATTACGGCCATTGGCGGTTACGTGCCGCCGGGGGTTCTGACTAATCATGATCTCGAGAAAATTGTCGAGACGAACGATCAATGGATAATCGAGCGGACTGGCATCCGCGAACGGCACATCCTGGATAAAGATCTCGCTACGTCCGACATGGCTGTCGAGGCGGCGCGAATCGTGCTCGCATCCCGCGGCATTGCGCCCACCGAAGTCAGCGCCATCATCGTCTGCACGGTCACGCCCGACATGCTGTTCCCGGCCACCGCCTGCCTGGTGCAGGATCGCCTGGGCGCGGTCGGCGCCTGGGGCTACGACCTCATCGCCGCCTGCTCCGGCTTCGTCTACGGCCTCACCACCGCCGCCCATTTGGTCTCGGCCGGCCCGCCGAAAAAAGTGCTCGTCATCGGTGCCGACACCATGTCCCGCATCCTCGACTATACCGACCGCGCCACCTGCATTCTCTTCGGTGACGGCGCCGGTGCGTTCCTCGTCGAAACTGCCGAACCCGGCGAAGAGGGCTTCCTCGATTTCGTCAACGAAGTCGATGGCTCCGGCGGCCAGTTCCTGAAGATGCCCGCCGGCGGCAGCCGAATGCCCGCCTCCCACGAGACCATCGATGGCCGTCAGCACTTCGTCCACCAGGAAGGACAGCAGGTCTTCAAATACGCCGTCCGCAAGATGGCCGAAATGTCGTCGACCCTCCTCCAGCGCAACGGCCTCCGCGGCGAAGACGTGAAACTGCTGATCCCCCACCAGGCCAACCGCCGCATCATCGAAGCCACCGCCAAGGCGCTCGATATGCCGCTCGACCGTGTTCTGATCAACATCGATCGCTTCGGCAACACCACCGCCGCCACCATCCCGCTCGCCACCCGCGACGCGGTCGCCACCGGTCGCCTCCAAAAGGGCGATCTCGTCCTGTTTGCCGCCGTTGGCGCCGGCTACACCGCCGGAGCCAATCTTTGGCGCTGGCAATGTTAAGCTTCGCTCACAGCATCTAGGAATTACGGCCCGTTTTAGTGTAGCCTTCGAATATGGGCACTCAGACAAACGGGCCGTTGGAATCACTGGATCAGTGGGACGACGACGTCCGGACGCGCTATCGCGCCGACCGCAAAAAAGAGGAATTCCGTGTCTACGACGACACGACGCCGCAGGTGGTTCGCGACTTCTATCAGCAGAATCACGCGCTCCAAACCCTGGAATTCGCGCGCGCCAAGCGGGCTGAGTACGAGCCCCTGCAGAAGGCCGAAATGGGCATATGGGAAGCCATGGAGCGGTTGAACGAACTCGTCGACGACTCCGACCCCGATACCGACCTTTCCCAGATCCAGCACAACCTCCAGACCGCCGAAGCCATTCGCGCCGATGGCCACCCGCGCTGGTTCGTCCTCACCGGCTTCATCCACGATCTGGGCAAGGTGCTCACCATGTGGGGCGAACCCCAATGGGCCGTCGTCGGCGACACCTTTCCGGTCGGTTGCCGTTGGTCAGACAAGATCGTCTACCCTCAGTATTTCGACGCCAACCCCGACTCCCAGAATCCCGAACTGATGACCCGCTATGGCGTCTACGACGAACAATGCGGCCTCGACAAAATCAACCTCAGCTGGGGCCACGACGAATACCTCTACCACGTCACCAAGAAGTACCTGCCCGAAGAGGCGCAGTACATGATCCGCTACCACTCCTGGTATTCGGCGCACCGGGAATTGGACTACCAGTTCCTCATGTCCGACCACGACATGCAGATGATGGACTGGGTCCGGAAATTCAATCCCTACGACCTCTATTCCAAGTCGGCCGTCAAACCGGATTTCGATGCGTTGAAGCCTTACTACGACGATCTCATCTCCGAGTTCTTCCCCAAAACAATCAAGTGGTAACCGGGGGGGAGTAGGTCTAAGGTTATTCCGGGGTAGCTCTAGGGCTAAATCCAATTTGAGTCAAATTGTCCCTTAGCGCATGATGGGTGTAGCTCCAATCGCCTGAGAAAGAGACGATCATGACAAGGCCGACACGTAATCAAATCTGGAACCTGGTTCAATCCCGGGTGAACTCCCTTGCGGCAGCCTGCCACACTTCCATCCTGCGGGATGAACGCGGGCAGGACCTGATCGAATACGCCTTGATGGCGGCGACCATTGCTGTGGCAACAGCTGCCATCTTCCCTCAATCCATCGCGCCGAATATCTGTGCCATTTTTTCCAAAGTGAACTCTACATTGGGCGCGGCAAACATCTAGGCACTACGACTGTTGGTAACGAAGCTGGCGGCCTCACTGGGCGCTGGCTTCTCTATCTCCGCCGTTGCCCGCCTCGAATGCGCCACTTGCGGGCCCGGGCCGTCTAACCGAGCGACCCGCGTGGAAGGGCGCATGGCCGGCATCACCCGGTACGGGCAAGGGGCTGTTCGTCTCGCTGGATGGCTTTGATCGGGCGGGTAGTCAGGATGTCTCAGTCAGAAATTCGCAGCAATTTTCGCAGCGTCAGATAGGCGAGGCGGGCCTGTCCCTTCACCGCTCCGGCCATCGATCCAGTGAGTCCGGCGGTTGCCGTCAGGCTCAATTTCGATCGGCGGGCCATCCCACGGTCGCCCTCTGGCAAACGGGCCCGCGCTGCCGCCGTTTTCCTCGCGGCCAGATCGGGCAGCGCGTTCATCCGCGCTCCCCCAGCGTGGCGGCAGGCATCGATCCGGGTATCGTCGGCCAGGGCCAACAGCCACGGCAAAAGGGCGCGCCCCGGCCGGTAGGAATGGCGCGCCCGATGCACCCGAAGCCAGGTTTCCTGCAACAGGTCCTCAGCGTCGGACACTGTGCCGGTGTGACGGAGCAGATGATGGTACAGAAGGGGGCTGGCTTGGTCGATTAGCAGGCGCGCGGCGTCGCTGTCTGCCTGCTGATAGCGTTCCATCAATGTTTCCAGCGTGAACTCCATGGCCGTTACTGCACAGCCAAACCAATCGACAGCGGCGGAAGTCGGTCCGCGATGCTGAACGAAGCGAGCCGGCCTCGCAGGCCATCCAGGAACGGGCCAGTCTGTCGGATGTTCAAATCGGTACGTCCACCAGTGCCGATGGGCGGGTGGGATCGATTGGCGAACCGCCTATTCCCGCCCGCCGCCTTCGTCACAGCCATAAGCCTGCTGGCAAAGCTTGCGACAAACTGAAGCCAAGTCGGTGTTCCTCCGCCGGCCTGGGCCGCGGAACAGCCGTGTTCCCAGCGTGGTTTGGCCATCATTCCCTCCGGTCTGCGTCAAAACGCCCCCCACAGAGCGGGCGTCCCGTCCCATAAACAGTTCATCTTTACGCAGCCGTGGACATATTTCGCCACCTGTCCGGTTTATTCCACCTCACGCCGGTTTTCCGCCAGGATTTGCAAACCCAGCCGCATCGCTTCCACGTCCCGCGGTTCGAACTGTAACCGGCTTTGCCCGATCCGCAGTGCGTTTTCCTTGTCCCACTTTGCCGTCATCACGCCTTTGCTGTGGGCCTTCGTCCCCGAAATCATGTGACACAGTTCGTGCGCGATGGTGTAGGCGAGTACCGCCGCCGCCGGGACGTTGTTCGCCTCCGCGAAGTCCTCAATCCGAGGCAGGGAAACGGCCGCCTTGTTCCCTTTTCCGAACTTCAGCATGGAAAAACCAAGCGCTGCCTGCGCCGGCAGTTCCAACTGCGGCCCGGCCAGACCGACGATGTAGTTCGGCATGCCCACTTCCGCTGTGCAGCCCGGGCTGCACACCTCCCACCGTGGTGAGATGCCGGTTGCGGCGAAAAGCCGGGTTGCGATGCGGACTGCTTCTTTCAATTGAGCGGACGGCACGCCGGCGTTATTGTTGATCTGGACAGCAATCTCAATCTGGGCGGAGGCGGACAGGGCGAAGAAGACAACGGTGGTGAGTTTCAGCATGCCCTTGATAGGGCAACCGGCTTACCAGGGTGAAAATACCGCCTAAGTTGTTGTTAAATATGGCTAAGCGTGGTCTACGACACGTCGGTTTCTCACGAATCAGATAGACCAGAAACAAAAGGGCCTATCCAATCGGATAGGCCCTTTCGACAAAACGAAAACCGCAATCTCTACTCCAGATACTTCTTCAAATCCGGTTCCAACTGCGCCTTCACTTCCGGTGTATCCAGATTGGCTTTCGTGATCAGCCGCGGCGGCATCGGCCGATTCTTCTCCACCGGCTTCCCATCCAGCTTGTTCACCGCAGCAATCACGGATTCATAACCCATGTTGAACGGATCCTGGGCCACCAGCGAGTCGATCAACCCGCCACGCAGATCGTTCAACAGTGTCGGACTCCAATCGAAGCCCACCATCTTCACCGTCTTTGAATTCCGGCCCTTCAGCGCCTGCGCCGCGCCCACCGCGCTCGATTCGTTCGACGCAAACAGCCCAGTCGCTTCCGGAAACGCCGTCAGCATATTCTCGGCCACCTGCAAGGACTTGGCGAAGTCCGCCATCCCATATCGCTTATCAACGATCTGGATGCCCTCGAACTTCTTGATTCCATCTTCGAATCCCTGCTCGCGCGCCATCGTCGATGCACCGCCGGGCTGCACGGCAACCACGACAACCTTGCCCTTGCCGCCCAGGATTTCACCCATCCGCGCCGCCGCCATCTGGCCTGCCGCGTAGTTATCGGTGGCCACCATCGACGTGTAGCTTTCCGTATCGATCCCGGAGTCAAAAATGACCACTGGAATCTTCTCCTTCACGGCCCGCTCCACCACCGACACCATGACTTTCTTGTCAATCGGCGCCAGCGCGATTGCGTCCACCCGCTGGTTGATCATCGCATCGACAATCTGGATCTGGCCGTTGTAATCGGTCTCGGTCGCCGGGCCGTTCCAGACGATCTCCACATCGTGCTCCCGCGCCGCCTTCACCGCTCCGGCATGTACCGACTGCCAGAACAGATGAGCCCGCCCTTTGGGCACAACAGCGATCCGCCGTTTCGTGCTCTTGTTGCAGCCGGCAATGGAGAGCGCGGCGACCCCGAGGGCGCCGCGCAAAAAGGTTTTTCGTTCCATTACTGAGGGAATTCCTTCGGTTCCGTGAGTTGCTGCCAACCCGTCCCGCTCAGCGCTTTCATAAAGGCAACCAGATCGGTCTTGTCCTGCGCCGTCAGGTTCAGCTTCTTGATGCGTTCGTCGAGGTTTTTGTTCGGGATGCCGCCCTTGTCGTAATACTCCACGACCTCCTCGAGCGTCTTCAAGCTGCCGTCATGCATGTAGGGAAACGTGTTGGCGATATCCCGCAGCGTGGGCGTCTTGAATGCGCCGAAGTCTTCGGCTTTCTTGGTCACGGCAAATCGGCCCGGTTCCGGCTCGGCCTTGTCCTGGCCGACGCCCAGATTGTGGAACGAGTTCAGCGTGAAGCTCGCGCCTTCGTGGCACTGGTCGCACTTTGCCTTGTTGAAGAACACGTCCATGCCGCGAACCTGCGAAGCGTTCATGGCGGCTTTGTTGCCCAGCTTGTACTTATCGTACGGGGAATTGCCGCTCAACACCGTGCGCTCAAACGTCGCAATGGCCATCGCCACGTGGTCCAGCGTGAAGTCCTCAGTGCCGAAAACCGCCTTGAAGCGTGTCCGGTAACCGGGGATTTTCTTCAATGTCGCCACTACCACCGGATGCGTGTTACCCATCTCAATCGGATTCGCCATCGGTCCAACGGCCTGCGCCTCCAGCGACGCCGCCCGGCCATCCCAGAATTGAATGGCTCCATAGGCACGGTTGATCACCGTCGGGGAATTGATGCCCCCAACCTGGCCTTTGACTCCGGTAGAAAACTTCTCCTGATCGGTGAAGCCCTTCGCCGGATGGTGGCAGCTGGCGCAAGAAAGCGTCCCGTCCGCCGAAATACGCTTTTCGAAATACAACAAGCGCCCCAGCTCCGCCTTGGCCGGCGTGTACGGATTGTCCTTCGGCCAGATGATCGGCGGCAACCCGCGCGGAACCACAAAGGCCGCCGGCTTCGGCTGGGCACTCAGGAAGACGAAAGGAACAGCGGCCAGTGCCGCTGCTCCCATCCAAAAACTCCGACGCATAGACTTTATCCTTTTTTCTAACTACTTCTTCGCGTAACCCTGCACGTAGATGGCGCGATAACCGCCCAGGCTGGCCAGCGTTCCGGTCACTTCCATCACGTGCGCGGTGTGTTCGGCGGCCGCTTTGCGGAAGTCGCTCGTGGCGCCGTCGCGGCGCGGGTCATGTTCTTCTTCCATCAACATGTACAGCGAACCATCGGCCGTCACCAGGCCAATCGGCTGGCCGTTGTTGATGCACTTCTGGCCGCAGGCGCGGTGCTTCTCGCCGTGCTTGCCCAACTGCAGATAGCACGAAAATTCCACGATCTCGCCTACCACCGTGGTTTCCTTGCCCGCGCGCGGCTTCTGGTCCACACCGGCGGCCACGCTGGTCTGGCTCCAGGTGTCACCCTTGGTCCCCATCGTGCCCATCGGCTTCTTGTAGGTCGGGTCGCCCACCGGCGTCATCGCCGGCATCAGCGGACCGGCCGCGGCCGCCTTCTTCGGCGCATCCTGCGCGAACACAACCGCGACGGAGGCAATAGCAATCAATGCAAGTTTGGTCAGTTTCATGTTTTGTTTTTCCCCTGGAAAGGCTTTATCCGCGGACGCTGGCCGCGGGAATTTTTCGAAGTAGATCTTCCATCTCGGCGCGGCTTTCGCTGCCGATCGTGAAGCAATCAAGTACATCCTGCGCGAGGGCGAATTGAAGGGCTTCGTCCACGTTTCGGCGCAACTTACCCGCGCCTAAAATCTTCATTCCGATGACGCCCTTACCGGCCGCCTTCATCTCTTTCAACACACCAATCACCGTGTTCGGATCGGCGTCCATCGCCGCCTGCGCCGGGTTCAACCGCGCCAGGTCCACTTCCACCCACGGCTCGGCCGCGGCCGTCTTCAGCGCCTCCAGCGTATGGCAGGAAACACCTTTCGTCCGGATGATCCCCTTGGCCTGCGCCTCTTCCAACACGTCCATCGCCCCGCGCTTTTTCACGTTCCAATCTTTATCGATCATGCAGTGCAGCAACAGAATGTCGATGTAGTCGGTCTTCAACTCGCGCCGGAACCGGTCCAAATCCGCCCGCATCTCCGCCGCCGTGTTCGCCCGCGATTTCGACAGCAGCACCACCTTATCGCGCGGCACCGTCGTCAACGCCCGCGCCACGTGCGGATGCGTCCCGTACTGATCGGCCGAATCAAAGAAGTTGATTCCCTGATCGAATCCCGCGCGGAACAGATCGGCCAATCCCTCCACACCCAATTTCTTCGTCTGGTTCGAACTCCCACCCGTCCCGTTGGTGCCAGACCCCTGCGCCAACCGGCTCAAAACGATCTTTTTCGGCCCCAGTGTTACTCGGTCAATGCCGCTCTTCTTCGTGTCCCCGGCGAACAAATGGTAAGGAAACTGGCCTACAGTGACGGCTGTGCCAGCAGCGGTGCGGAAAAATCGTCGTCGTTGCATAATAGGGACCGTCCAATTGGTACGATATCACGGCACGGATACGTTTTTGATGCCGACATTTTTCCTACTGATTGTTTTTTGCCTGACTTTGACCGCCCAGGAACGCTGGCAAGCGCGCTCCATGGTCATCTCCACTCGCGGCATCGCCGCCACCAGCCAGTCGCTCGCCTCCCAGGCCGCCGCCAAAATCCTCGAGCGCGGTGGCTCCGCCGTCGACGCCGCCATTGCCGCCAACGCCGTTCTCTCCGTCGTCGAACCCATGATGTGCGGCATGGGCGGCGACCTGTTCGCCATCCACTACGACGCCAAAACCGCCACCCTCTCCGGCCTCAATGCCAGCGGTTGGTCCGGTCGCGGCCAAACGCTGGAAGTCTACAAAGCCAAAGGCCTCTACGGCATTCCGTCCACCGGTATCCACACCGTCACCGTCCCCGGCGCCGTCGATGGCTGGTGGCAAATGCACAAGAAATTCGGCAAACTCCCGTGGTCCGATCTCTTCCAACCCGCCATCTACTACGCCCGCAACGGCTTTCCCGTCACTGAAATCATCCAGGAAGAATGGGCCGGCGGCATCTCCAAACTCAGTAGCGATGACAACGCCCGTAAGTACTGGCTGATTGACGGCCGCGCCCCCAGATTGGGCGAACTCTTCAAAGTTCCCGCCTTGGCCGACGCTCTCGAAATCGTCGCTAAAGGCGGCCGGGATGCGTTCTACAAAGGCCCCATCGCCGCGGCAATTCTCAAAACCTCCAAACGCCTCGGCGGCACCCTCCAACCGGCCGACTTCGCGGAATTCACGTCCGAATGGATCGCCCCCATCTCGGTCGACTACCGCGGCTGGAAGGTCTACGAAATGCCCCCCAACGGTCAGGGCATCGCCGCCCTCATGATGCTCAATCTCATGGAACAGTTCGGCCTCCCCCAAATGGAACAGCGCTCCGCCGAAGCCATGCACATCAAAATTGAGGCACAGAAGCTCGCCTACCGCGATCTCTACACCTACGTGGCCGACCCCAAACAGGCCCACGTCCCCACCGCCGGCATGCTCTCGAAATCCTACGCCAAAGCCCGCGCCGCCGTCATCTCCACCGAACGTGCCAACTGTGACCCCAAACCCGGCGAACCCGAAAAAGGTCACACCATCTATCTCAGCGTGATCGATAAGGACGGCAACACCGTCAGCTGGATCCAATCCATCTCCGACTTCTTCGGCTCCGGCGTCGCCGTCGACGACTACGCCTTCCACCTCCACGACCGCGGTGGCAACTTCTCTGCCGACCCGGCCCACCCCAACGTCCTCGCCGCCCGCAAGCGCCCCTTCCACACCATCATTCCCGGCTTCATGGAGAAGGGAAATACGAAGATCGCCTTCGGCATCATGCGCGGCGGTAACCAGGCCCAGGCCCACGCCCAGTTCGTCTCCAACATCGTCGATCACAACATGAACATCCAGGCCGCCCTCGAAGCCCCTCGCTTCACCCGCCGCACCGTCGACGGCTGCGGCGTGATGATGGAAAATCGCCTCGACCCAACCGCCCAGGAAAAACTCAAATCCCTTGGCCACTACGTCGACTGGCGCAGCGAATACAGCGCCCAAATGGGTGGTGGCCAGGCCGTCCAGCTCGACACGGCCACCAAGATCCACTACGGCGCCTCCTCGCCCCGCAAGGACGGAGCCGCCATCCCCGAAGCCGATCCCTACTTCCAGAAAAAACCATGAAAACCCTACTTACCCTGTGTGTGAGCACGCTCGCCCTCTTCGCCGCCGAACCAGCGCAGGAGCTGGTGCAGCTCGCCAAAAAATCGCCCCAATCCACCGCCTTCCGCGAAAAGCTGATGGCCCAGACCAAACCCGAAGACCGCAAAAATGGCCGCGCCTGGGCCGGCTACCTTGGCGATTACGTCTTCGTCGTCGAAGCCGCCAAGGAACCGTCCTTCACCTGGGACGAACTCCCCGCCGGCAAGCCCACGCGCCTCAAAGGCTCCGACCTCTGGATCGCCACCCCCACCGGCAAGACCGGCCGTTCGCATAACTACTACTGGACCGTCGATGGCAAACAACTCGTCACCGCGCCGCTGAACCTGCCCAACGACGTCCCCGGCTACGGCCCCCTGAGCTACGAAAAAGCCGGCGTGCCGAAAGGAACGCTGAGCGAGAAAATCGTCCACACCAGCACGATCTACGAAGGCATGAAGGCCGACTATTGGATCTACGTCCCCGCCCAGTACAACGCCGCCACCCCCGCCGCCCTCATGGTCTGGCAGGACGGCGCCGGTCTCATCAATCGCAACGCCGGCGCCCGCCTCTTCAACGTCGTCGATAATCTCATCAACGATAAGAAAATGCCCGTCGCCATCCAGGTGCTCATCTCCCCCGGCACCATCGGCGAACGTCGCCTCCGCTCCGTCCAATACGATTCGGTCGACGACAAATACGCCCGCTACCTCCGCGACGAAATCCTGAAGGACGTCGAAGCTAAATACAACATCCGCAAGGACGGCTACTCCCGCTTCATCTCCGGCTCCTCCTCCGGCGCCATCTGCGCCTTCAACGTCGCCTGGTGGCACAACGATCACTTCACCCGCGTGCTCTCCTGGGTCGGCAGCTACACCAGCATCCAGTGGGATCCCTGGAAGAAGGAGGGCGGCAACATCTACCCCTTCCTCATCCGCAAGTCGGACCGCAAGAACATCCGCATCTGGATGACCGACGGCCACAACGATCTTGAAAACAACCACGGCTCCTGGCCCCTCCAGAACATCGCCATGGCCAACTCCCTCAAGATGAAGGAGTACGATTTCCACTTCTACTTCGGCTCCGCCCAGCACAACGGCATCCAGGGCGCCTCCGACCTCCCCGAAGCCCTCACCTGGATCTGGCGCGGTTACGACGCGGCCAAAACCGCCGAGACGTTCACCATGGACCCCGACGAGAAGACGAAGCCCTACTTCCGCGTGAAAGAGCTGAACCGCCAGTAGTGTATCTCCGCGTCACAATCCCGCTCTCCGGCCGCGCGGTGGACGACATCACCGCGCGCCTGGCCGATTTCGAGATCGACGGCATCGAGGAGCAAATCGATGCCGTCGCCGCTTACTTCCAAGACCCCGAAATCGCCTACGCCGTCGCCGCTGAATTCCAAACCAATCCCCCCGAGCAAATGGAGGACCGAAACTGGTCCGAGGAACTCCAATCCGCCTGGCAGCCCATCGAAGTCGGCCAGCGCTTTTTCCTCTGCCCCCCGTGGCTCGACGCCCCTACACCCCCCGGCCGAATTCACCTGGAAATGATCCCCGGCAACGTCTTCGGCGGCGGTGACCATCCCACCACGCAGCTCTGTCTCGAACTCCTCGAAACGTTAATAAAACCCGGGCAAACCATCGCCGACATCGGCGCCGGTACCGGCATCCTCACTCGCGCCGCCCGGGCCTTGGGCGCCCACGCCTGCGGCTGCGATATCGACCCCGCCTCCGCCCCGCTTGTCGACATCCTCGGCTCCGCCGATGCTCTAGCCACGGCCCGTTTCGACGGCCTCATCGCCAACATCCATCTGGCCGTCCACCGCCAACTCCGCCCCGAACTGCTTCGCATCGCCCGCCCCGGCGCCTGGCTGCTCGCCAGCGGCTTCCTCCCCGAACAGGCTCCCGAAATGGAAGCGCTATTCGGTCCGCCGAAAGCCAGCAACGAAAAGGACGGGTGGGGCGTGGCCCTGTTCTCTCTCTAACAGCCGGGGTAGAGGCTTGCCCTATTTGATTTCGAGGCGCCGGGTAGGCGTTTCGCCGTCGAGAGGCTCTTTTTCAAAGGCGTCAAGCACCTCCAGGCCGGCCGTCACGCGGCCGAAGGCAGTGTACTTACCGTCCAGGTGGGGGGCGGGGCCCAGCATCAGGAAGAACGACGTGGTGGCCGAATCGGGATCGTCGCCACGGGCCATGGAGACGATGCCGCGGACATGCTTTACGTCCTCGCGGAACTCGCCCTTCAGGTTGCGGACCCAGCGGTCGGCGTCGTGCGGGGCGCTCTCCGGACGGGTGTGGCCCATGCCGCCCTGGACAACGAACTCCTTCACCACCCGGTGGAACTGCGTTCCGGTGTACCAGCCGGATTCGAGCAGTTTCAGAAACGCCCGAACGTGGTTGGGCGCCCAGTCCGGTTCCAGGGTGATTTCAATGGTCCCAAGGGTAGTGGGGAGTTTGACGGTCTTGCGGAGTTGATCGACGGGCGTGTCGACGTAGGGCTCACGCTTTTGGGGTTCGATCGTGACCTTTTCGATCTTGACGGGAGAGTCGGTGAAGCCGTTTTCGCCAGTCGGGACGCGGGAGATTTTTTCGACGACCGCGAGGCCTTCGGTGACGCGGCCGAAGGCGGAGAACTGGCCGTCGAGCGGGGGCTGGGTGGAAACGCAGATGAAGAACTGCGCGCCGTCGGAGTCGGGCTTGCCGGGGATGCGGACTGTCGAGACGACGCCGCGTTCGTGCTTCATGTCCGAGTATTCGCCTTTGAGGAGATTGAGGCCGCCGGAGCCCCAGAGATTCTTGGGAGTTTTGGGGTTCTTCAAGAGCGGGTCGCCGCCCTGGATGATGCCGTTGGCAACGGCGCGGTGGAAGGCGGAGCCGTCGTAATAGCCTTTGCGGGCGCGCGCAATGAACTCGTCGACGTGGCGGGGGGCTTTACCGGGGGCGAATTCAAAGCGAATGACGCCGAGGGGGGTGGTGATGACGGCTTCGAGGTCGTCGGGCGACTGCGCGAAGGCGGCGGGGATGATGAGGAGGAGGGCAAGGAGCGGGGAGCGCATTGCCCAATATGTTACCCCGGCCGGGGCTCCTCATACTCCTTGCATCTTGGCCGATAAGGGCAAAAGGAACAATTTGCGATGTCGAGCCGAAGTGCGGAAGAACGAGTAGGGATCAGCGACGTCCTGCCGACGAGGTGGGAGATGGCGCTGGTGGCGGTTAGCCTGCTGCTGCTGGTAATCACCGGAACGGCGCAACACCTGATGATCGAATCGATGGCGGGGCTGCCGACCCAGGAGTATTCGTCGGTGGCGATGCGGGTCACGTTTTTGGGCTGGGTGGGGCCGCTGATCGGATTGGCATTTTTGGTGTTGGCGGTATGGAATATGTGGCGGCGGCGGCTGGAGCGGTTGGAGGCCGAAGGAACACTGGCGCGGGAGCGGGAGTTCATCGACCTGATCCTGGACCACGTGCAGGAAGGCGTGGTGGCGTGCAATGCCAAGGGGCAGGTGACGTATTCCAATCGCGCGTACCGGGCCCTGTATCGCAGCGACACGGCGCAGCCGGACCGCGGGGATTGCGGCGTCGGGTGCCGGCATTGTGCGGGGCCAGAGTTCTGCCCGGTGGAAGCTTCGCCGATTCGCCGTGTACTCGACGGGGAGCGGCTTTCTGACTTAACGAAGGTGGTGACTTCGGCCGATGGGAAGACGGTTGAAGTAGCGGTGAATGGACAGGTAATGCTGGGGAGCGGGGGACGGAAGCTAGGAGCGGTGGTTACGCTGCGGGATGTGACCGTGGATCGGCGGCGGGAGCGGGAGATCCGGGGCGCGGAAGCGCGGTACCGGATGGTGGTTTCGGCAATGAGCGAAGGCATCATGCTGCGGAACCGGGACGGCGTGGTGGTGGCATCTAACGAAAATGCACTCCGGATTCTTGGCGTTTCGAAATCGGAAATGGACGGCAAGGCATCCCCGCCGGAGGGCTGGCGGATGTATTCGGCGGATGGGAAAGAATTGACGCCGAAAGAGTACCCGTCGTGGGTGGCGCTGCGGAGCGGGGTGGCGCAGCGCGGGGTGGAGTTGCTGGTGGTGCCCGTAGATCAGCCGCGCCGTTGGGTTTTGATGAACTCCGAGCCGGTAATGGAGCCGGGAGATTTGTTGCCAACGGCGGTGGTGTCGACCTTTCGGGACTTCACGGAACAAAAGGAAGCTGAGGCGGCGCTGGCGCAGAAGCAGACCGATTTGGAAGAGGCGCAGCGGCTGGCGCGGGTCGGCAGTTGGCGTTGGGAGATGATTCCGGACCGCGTGGAATGGAGCCGGGAACTGTTCCGGATGCTCGGCCGTGATCCGAACGAAGGCGGGGTGAACTACGAAGACCACCAGCAACTGTACACGATGGAGAGCTTTGCGCGACTGGACCGCGCGGTGCAGCGGGCGTTGCGAACGGGTGAGCCGTACGAGTTGGAACTGGAGGCGATCCGGAGCGATGGTGGTCATTTCTGGGTGGTGGCGCGCGGGGAGGCTGAACGGGACGCGACGGGTGCCATTTGCGGTTTACGCGGAACGATGCAGGATGTGACGGCGCGGCGGGCGGCGGAGATGGCGCTGCGAGACGCTAAAGAGGCCGCCGAGGCGGCGGCACGCACGAAGAGCGATTTCCTGGCCAACATGAGTCACGAGATCCGGACGCCGATGAATGGCGTTGTGGGCATGACGAGCCTGCTGCTGCAGACCGAATTGACGGGTGAACAGCGGGACTGTCTGGAGACGGTGCGGGCGTCGAGCGAGGCGTTGTTGGCGATTTTGAACGACGTGCTGGACTTCTCCAAGATTGAAGCCGGGAAGCTGGAGATTGAGCGGGTGCCATTCGATTTGGAACGGATGGTGGAGGACGCAATTGACGTGGTGGCCGAGTCGGCCAGCCAGAAGGGGCTGGAGATGCAGTTCTACGTGAATAGCGAACTGCCGGCGGTGGTTGTTGGGGATTCGTTGCGGTTGCGGCAGATCCTGTTGAATTTCCTTTCGAATGCGATCAAGTTCACGGATACAGGATCGGTGACGGTGCTGGTCGAGCCATGCGAGGAGCAGGCGGGCTCTGGAGTAGGGGTTCGTTTTGCGGTGAGCGACACGGGTCGAGGGCTAACCGATTCCGAGCAGGCGATGCTGTTCCGCAGCTTCACGCAGGTGGATGCATCGACGACCCGGAAGCATGGGGGCACGGGCCTGGGACTGAGCATCTCCAAACGCCTGGCCGAGATGATGGGCGGCAAGGTGGGCGTACAAAGCCTGCCGGGCGAGGGCAGTACGTTCTGGTTTACGACGATGCTGGGCGTGAGCGAGATTCCTTTGCCGGCGCCCTTGAGCGATGAGTTACTGGAAGGCAGGCGGCTGCTGGTGGCCGGGAATCAGCCGATGGCGCTATTGCTGGTAAGGCAACAGGTGGAATCCCTGGGATTACGAATGGTGACGGCCCGGAGCGAGGCCGAGGCGTGCGCGGCAGTGGAGCGGGAGATGCCGGATGACCAGCAATTCAGCGCGGCGCTGGTGGACGTGGACATGGCCGGGACCGATCCGATGGAGTTGGCGCGGCAGTTGCGGGCGCGGAGCACGGCGGCGGTGTTGCCGCTGGTATTCCTGGGAACCGTGCGGGACCAGACGTTGATGACCGAAGCGGCGGGGATGGGCAGCAGCGCGTACCTGATGAAGCCGTTGCGGAAGGCGAGCCTGACGCGCGCGCTCTGCCGGCTGATCCGCCGGCCGGATGGTGCCGATGTCATTCCGGCAGCAGCATTTAGCGGCGTTCCGGCTGACGTATTGCTGGCGGAAGACAATCTGACGAACCGTAAGGTGGCGATGATGATGTTGCAGCGTTTGGGTTGCCGGACAGACGTTGTTGCCAACGGGGCGGAAGCGCTGGAGGCGGTGCGGAATAAACGGTATGACCTGGTGCTGATGGACTGCCAGATGCCCGTGATGGATGGCTGGGCGGCGGCCGAGGCAATCCGAGCGAGTGAGCGCGATGGCATACATACCCCGATCATCGCGCTGACGGCGAATGCGTTGTCTGGCGACCGGGAACGATGCATGGCCGCTGGGATGGACGACTACTTAACCAAGCCGTTGAGCTTGATTCAACTGCACGCGCAGTTGACGAAGTGGGCGGTTCCGGGCGAGTTACAGGAGTCGCGCGGCTAGGTTACGGGATCCAGCGGGAGAGCACGGTTGCCAGGGCGTGGAAATTGGTTGGCTTGGGAAGATAATCGTCCATCCCGGCGGCCAGGCACCGTTTGCGGTCCTCTTCGGTGGCCAATGCCGTGAGGCCGATGACTGGAACTCTGACGCCCTCAGGCTCGCGGCGGCGCAGTTCGGCGGTGGTTTCAAATCCGTCCATGATTGGCATCATGGCATCCATGATGATGGCGTCGTAGTGGTTGGATAGCGCCAGTTGGAGGGCTTCGACGCCGTTGTCGGCGACGTCGGCGTGGCAATCCAAGCGGCGGAGGAGCCCGACGGCGACCCGCTGATTGATGAGGTTGTCTTCGACGACCAGGATGCGCCGGCCCGAGAATACGACCGGTTCCGGAGCGGCAAGGGCTACGGGCGCCGGGAGCGCCTCGCCGTTGAAGGGGAGGGTGAAGGTGAATCGGGACCCATCGCCGATAGAGCTGGAGACGGTGATATCGCCGCCCATGAGACGAGCCAGACGACGGGATATCGCCAGCCCGAGGCCCGTGCCGCCGACGCTGGCGCTGGTTTGGGCGGAGATGGCGGAGAAGGTTTCGAACACGGAGTCGAGACTATCGGCAGGGATGCCGATGCCGCTGTCGACGACGGTGAACTGGAGCATGCCGGCGTGGGGTTCTAGTGTGATTTCGACCTTGCCATTGGTGGTGAATTTGAGGGCGTTGTCGAGAAGATTGATGAGGATCTGGCGGATGCGGGCGGGATCGGCGATGTGTTGGTCGGGAACGCCGGGGGCGATGTGGACATGAAGTTCGACCTGCTTGGCGGCGGACTTCACACGGTAGAGCGCGCAGATTTCGTTGGTGAGCCGCGCGGGGGCGTAGGCGCGCGGGTGCAGGGCGAGGCGTTGTTGGTCGAGACGGGTGAGGTCGAGGATCTCTTCGAGCATGCCCAGCAGCGAGGTGGCGGCCTGGCGGGCGGCGGTGAGGTTGTCGCTCTGTTCGGGTTGGAGGGGAGAGGCGTCGAGGAGTTCGAGCATGCCGAGGACCCCATTCATGGGCGATCGGATCTCGTGGCTGATCTGGGCGAGGAACCGCATCTTGGCGCCCATGGCGGCTTCGGCTTTGGCGTTGGCGGCGGAGAGTTCGTCGCGGACGCGGCGCTGTTCGGTGATGTCTTCGATGAGGCCCAGGCCGAGGGGCGCGGCGGGGGTGCGGGACGGGAGGAGGGCGCAGGTGACGGCGGCCCAGACGGTGGAACCGTCGCGACGGTTGTAGCGTTTTTCGACGCGGAAGGCGGGCTGGTCGGCGGTGAAGAGATCGGCGACGAGTTGGCGGCAAGCGGGTTGATCGTCGGGATGGGTGATGGTGATGACGGAATGGCCGAGGAGTTCCTGGGCGGAGTAGCCTAGCATGCGGCGGTAGGCGGCGTTGGTCTGGATGATCTGGAATTGATCGTCGAATACGACGATTCCGAGGGGGGATTCTTCGAAGACGAGACGGAACCGCTCTTCGCTCGCACGGAAGGCCTGTTCGATGTCGGTGATATGGCTGATGTCGGCCATGGCGCCGACGACGCGGATGAGCTGGCCGTCGGCGTCGCGGATGAAGTAACCGCGGTCCATGATGCGGGCATATTCGCCGGTAGCATGGTTGAGAAAGCGGTATTCGTTGGCGAAAGTAGATCCGGCGGTGGCGGCGGCGGCCATCTGGCGTTGCAGATTGGGACGGTCGTCCGGATGGACGCGGGCGAGCCATGCGGCGCTGGCCGATTGTCCGGGTAGACGGGGGCCGGTTAGGTCGTTGTAGGCGGCGTTGGCCCAGATGGTGTCGGTGGCGACCTCCCAATCCCAGACGGCGTCGGAGGTGGAGCGGGCGAGGAGATCGAACCGTTCCTGGGAGTTCTGGAGCGCACGCCGGGCGGCGATTTCCGAGGAGATGTCTTCGGAGACGCCAACGATTCCGGTGACGTTTCTCTCGCGATCGAAGATGGGGAAGAGCCGGACGCGGGCGGGGACGGACGAGCCGCTGCGGTGGCGGACCGGGTATTCGCCCATCCATGGTTGACCGGCCCAGACGGCATCCATGATGGCGCGGGTGGCGTCATTGGCGGGATTGGCGGTGACTTCGTTGATGGAACGCCCGAGCACCTCTTCCGGGGTGAAGCCGTAGAGCCGGGTGGCGTAGTTGTTCCAGTAGGTGATCTTCTCTTCCCGATCGACAGCAATGATCGAATGCTGAACGGCGTCCAACAGTTGGGCGTAGAAGGAAGAATCCATATGTAGGTCTAGCGGTGTCTGCTCCGCCAGACTTGGCGCGAATGAGTCCGTGAAATTGGACATGCGCTGAACTTTGGCCCCAGTGTATCGCTTTCCAACATGCTTGTGGGGTGATGTATGCTTGTTGCCGAATTCCGATTTGAAAGTGAGAGATTATGAGACTGATTGTGGCTGGACTGATGTTGGCGGGAATGGCGATGGCGCAGCAGCCGCGCATCTTCAACACGGTAAAAACCAAGCTGGCGCAAGGCAAGCAGGTGGTGGGTGGAACGGTATCCTCCTCCGACCCCGATATTTACTGCGCCATGGCCGGAAGCGGTTTTGATTTCACGTGGATCGAGATGCAGCATAGTCCCCTGACTTATCAGGAAGTGGCGCGGATGATTTATGCCTGCAAGGGTGCCGCGGCGATGCCGTTCATTCGCGTGCCGGATTCGAACGAGGGCGATATTCAGAAGGCTGCCGATATCGGGGCGGTGGGGGTCATTATTCCGATGGTGGAATCGCTGGAAAAAGTGCACAACGCGATTAAGTTTGCCAAGTATCCGCCGGTGGGGAAACGCAGCCAGGGCGGCGGACAATACGGCGCGCTTTGGGGCGCCGATTACCGGCAGCAGGCCAACGCGAATATGATGATTGTGGCGATGATTGAATCGCCGGCGGGTGTGGCAATTGCCGATAAGATCGCGGCGATTCCTGGCGTTGACGTCGTGTTTGTGGCGAGCACCGACTTAGGCAGCTTTTCGGGGTTCAAACAAGGCCAGCCGGAGTATGAGGCGCTAGTCACTCGGATTAAAGACGCGGTGCTGACGCACAAGAAGATTCTGGCCGGTCCGCTGGCGTGGAAGGATCGCCCGGGGTATCACTTCTTCCAGGGACCGGGCGAGACGACGCTCTTGCGCGCTGGCGCAAAGGCGGCGTTGCAAGGCGAGAATGAAGGCGCTCCGAAGGGTGTGGCCGTGATTGAAGGGACGGAGAAGAAGTGATCGCCGGGCAGGTCCACGACAGGTTCAAAGTGTTCATGGGCCCGCTGGCATTGGACCGGACGCTGGGGCCGCTGGCCGATGAGGTCGCGGCTTTCGCGGCGCGCGAAGGCGTAGCGGCGAAGAGCATTGGCGTGGAGTTTCTGGAAGGGTTGGGGCAGGTGGTGGTCTCGTTGGGCTATTCCACCAGCGAGGCGCCGTACCCGATCCGATTACACACCACGCTGCTAGGCAAGATCGACGTGTTCGGGAAAGACTTCACGGCGCTGGAGGCGGCGATGGGCGCGGCGGCGGCTGAGAAGAATAACATTATCTGCCACGAGTTGTATCTGACCGGATCGGGAGATATTTTCCTGGTGGTGATGACCCACGAAGCGTAAGTTACTTCATTAGCTGACGGAAGAAATCGGCCCGGGAAACCGGGCCGGTTCGTTTTGGGGCAGCCGGGGCGAAGCCGGGAATGCGAATGTCGGTCCAGTAGAGCGGGAGATCGCCGTGGAACCAGTTACGGTGATCGACGGCCATCCAGTTCTTTTCGATGAGCGAGCGTTCGGGGTTGCCGGGAATGTTGTGTTTGGCGGCGAGGGCCTTGGCGGCTTCGGCGCGCGTGATGGGGGAATCGGGCGAGGCGTGGAGATCGTCGTAGCGGACGGGGTACCAGCCCTTGATGGCAGCCATCTGGATGGCGGCGAAGGCGGGGTGGGACTCGGGAAGATCGTCGAACCAGAAGATCTGGATGCCCGCTTTGGTGAGTTCGGTTTGGACGTTTTCGGTAGTCGCGGCGCCCTTGCGGCGGAGGCTGGCGAGGGTGGCGGCGGCTTCGCCGACCGTCCATTCAATGGGGTGGAGGCGGTAGGCGCCGTTGGTTAGATGGGTGACGCCGATGTTCTTTGAGGCGGGGAGGAAGTTGGTGAGGTCCTTCGGTTCGAGGGCGGCTAGCGGGATCTGGAAGGGCTTGGGCATCATCATGCGGCCCTTCTCATTGGCGCCGCAGGGGTGGATATCAACCATGTAGAAGCCGGTGCCGATGGAGTCCGGGAAGTGGGCGGCGCGGGCGCGGGGGGAGTCTTCAAAGACGATGTCCTGTTCGCGTACCATCCCCTTGGCCTGGAGGCGGCGCGATTCGCGGATATAGGGCATCTGGGCGAGCCCGTCGGCGGTGCCCATTTCATCGAGGCGAAGTTTGAAGCCGGGCGTTTTCTGGTCCGCCTGGAGCCAGTAGAGGAAGGAGAACGCGACTTTTTTGGCGTTCTGGAGGACGCGGGCGGTGTCTTCGGGGGAGCGGTCGAGGACGGATTCGTCGTGGTAGTCCTGGCGGGGCCAGTTCATGAGCGAGAGGTCGTTGTGCTGTCCGGGGTAAGCCTTGGCGTCAAAGACGCGGCGCCAGCGGAAGATGGACTTCGGCGACATGTTGTTGGGGATGGGAGGCTCGTCGCCGAAGATCGCGTATTCAAAGGCGCCGCGCTGGCCGAGTTCGACCGGGTAGTTAACGGCGAGGCCGAAGGGTTGGTGGTCGCGGATCTTTTCGTAATCGGTCGGTTTGGCGATGGTGTGGGTTTCGCCAGGGCGGTGTTCGATGACGAAGGGGTAGGTAAAGCTTTGGACGCAGGCGGGGTTGGCGGCTTCGGCGGCGTGGGGTTCCTGGGTGGTGGCCTTGGCTTCGGCGCCGACGGTGTAAGGGGTTTTGGCGAGGGGGAGGAGGTCTCCCATTTCGGTGGCGTCGAGGACGAACTGAGGGGTGACTTTCACGGCTTGCTGGCGGTCCATGTTCCAGAGCAGGGCGCCGGTGATGGTGTTGCCTTCGCGCGAAAGATCGAGCACGCGGGTGCGGCGGAACAGGGTGATATTCTTCCGGGTTCTCAGCATTTCCTCCAAGATCTGTGCGCCGATTTTGGGTTCGTAGCAGAGGCTGGAGACATAACATCCGCCGGGGTTGAAGTTATCGGTGGGGTTATTTGGCTTGTAAGTACGCTTGTAATAATCGCGAAGGCGACGGCGGAACTCGTTGTAAAGCCGGGGGCCGCCGGTCATTTCGATAAACTTGTTTTCGTCCAAAGCGCTGACGCCGGCGGCGGTTGCCTGGCCGCCGATCCAGGTGGACTCTTCCGTCAGGCAGACCTGATGCCCGCGATCGGCGGCGCGGAAGGCGGCGCCGAGACCGCCCATGCCGGCGCCCGCGATGAGGAACTCGCAATTCTGCGCGGGCGGGTTGGCGGGTATTTTCGCGGTTTTTACGAACGATTTCGGGTCTCCAGAGACGCGGACAGCTTCGATGTCGACGTAGGAGTAGGTATCGAGGAAGGCGGCGAGCAGGAGTGGGAGCATGGCTAGATGGACTCGGCTAGGATGCGTTCGTGGAGCTGGCGCATGTGGTCAATGGTGAAGTCGGGCGGTTCTTCGACGAAGGTTTCCGGCTGGAAACCCCAGGTTACGCCGCAGGAGCGGACGGCGGCGTTGCGGGCAGTGCGGATGTCGACCGAGCTATCGCCGACCATGATGGTGTGCTCCTTCTTCAGGCCGGTTTCGCTGAGGAGTGCGTGGATGCCGATGGGGTCCGGTTTCTTTTTCGGCTCGAAGCTGTTACCCCCATAAATGCGGACGAAGTGTTTGCCGAGGCCGAGGCGATCCATCATGCGCTCGGAGAAGCGGACGGGCTTATTGGTTAACACGGCGAGGGTGTGGCCGCGCTCTTTAAGTGCGTCGAGCGATTCGCGGACGCCGTCATAGAGGACGGTTTCATCGAGCATGTGTTCGCCGTAGTACTGGATGAAGAACTCGTGGGCTTTGTGAACATCTTCGGCGGGGGCGGATTCCCCAAGCGCGGATTTGATGAGCGCCATGGCGCCCCGGCCGACGTAGCGGGCGACCGTGGGGCCGGGCAGCGGGGCGAGGTTCATGAAGCCGCGGGTGGCGTTGACGGAGTCAATTAAGTCCTGTTTGGAATCGACGAGGGTGCCGTCGAGGTCGAAGATGAGTAAGTGCATTCCTATTGTTCTATCTTTTCGAATTTTTCGCGGACCGGGTCTACCCACGCCTTCTTGGTCTTTTCGTAGGTTTGGCGGAACTGTTGCTTCATTTCGGGCGATGTGGTGAGTGACAGTAAGTGACTGCCTTCGAGGACATAGGGGGCGATACGGGAGTGGAGGATGGCTGCGGGCGGATCGCCCGGGAGGAAGGCGGAGATCATCAGCACGATGACGATGGAGATAAGTCCGCCGCGCAGGAGGCCGAGGACGCCGCCGCCGAGGCGGTCCATCCAGGAGAGTCCGATCCACTTGAATAGATGCGCCAGGAGGCGGGCCAGGAGGGCGCCTGCGACGATAATGCTCAAGAAAACGATGACGTAGCCGACGAAGTTGGCGACGCCTTTACTGGAGGTGTAGGGGATGGCCCACTCGCCCGCGTCGGCGTAGAACCAGCTGGCGAGCAGGAAGGCGAGGAACGTTGCCACAAGGCCGATGCCGAGGCGGAAAAACCCCTTCATGAAACCGGCGGCGGTGGAGCCGAGCAGGATCCCGGCGAGGACTAGATCCAACCAGTTCATAGAGACTTGCCGGTGAGAACGCGGTAGGCTTCCTTGTACTTATTCCCGGTTTGTTCGACGACTTCGGTGGGGAGCACCGGGCCGGGCGGTTGTTTATTCCAGGTGATGGATTCCAGATAGTCGCGGACGAACTGTTTGTCGTAGCTTGGCTGGGCGCCGCCGGGCTTGTAGGAGACGCGGGGCCAGAAGCGGGAGGAGTCCGGCGTGAGGACTTCGTCGCCGAGGACGAGTTGGTTGTCGACGAAGCCGAACTCGAACTTCGTGTCGGCGAGGATGATGCCGCGCGTTTCGGCGTAGGCGGCGGCTTTACCGTAGATCTTGAGGGTGAGGTCGCGGAGTTCGGAGCAGAGCTTGACGCCGATGGTTTTGGCTGCTTCGTCGAACGAAATGTTTTCGTCGTGGCCGGATTGGGCCTTGGTGGCGGGGGTGAAGATGGGGCCGGGGAGACGGTCGCTTTCCTTGAGGCCGGCGGGAAGGGGAATGCCGCAGATGGTGCTGTTGGCGACGTATTCCTTCCAGCCGGAGCCGGAGAGGTAACCGCGGGCGACGCATTCGATATCGATCATTTTGGCCCGGCGGACGAGCATGGAGCGGCCTTCAAGCTGGTCGCGGTATTGGTGTAGTTCGGCGGGGTATTCGTCGACGTTGGCGGAGATGAGGTGGTTCGGAATGTCGGAAAGGAAGTTGAACCAGAAGAGGCTGATCTGGGTAAGGACGCGGCCCTTGTCGGGAATACCGCTGCCGAGGATGACGTCGAAGGCGGAGATGCGATCGGTGGCGACGATGAGGAGTCGGTCGGCATCGATGGAATAGACGTCGCGGACTTTTCCGCGGCGGATGAGTTCAAGGCCTGGCAGGTTGGATTCGAGGACGAGGGGCATGTCTCTCCATTTTATGAGAGTTCGCGGCGGGGCGTATGACTGCTAGGCTGGAAGTGTGATTGTTACGGATCTGGTGCAGATAAAACGGCTGGGCGAGCAGAAGTTGGACGAGAACAAGAGGTTGCGTCAGCATATGAGCCGGCACAACTACGTCGAGCGGAAGCTGAAGGTGCTCGCGCAGAAGGTGGAAGCCGAGATTGAGTGCCTGGAATGCGCCAACTGCTGCCGGACGGCGACGGCGCGGTTGGTGGACCGGGACATCGACAAGGTGGCCAAAGCGGCGGGGATGAAGCGCGACCGGTTCCTGAAAGAGTGCACGGTGATGACGGCGGACGAGGGGCGGATATTGAAACGTTCCGACGAGACGGGGTGCATTTTTCTGAACGGCAATGAGTGCCTGGTGTATGAAGGCCGGCCGGCGTCGTGCCAGGATTTCCCGCATCTGGTCCGGGGTCCGGGGTCTCTGATGCATCGGATGTGGGCGATGCCGGAGCGGGCGACGTATTGTCCGATCACCTACAACACGCTGGAGGCGTGGAAGGACGAGGTTGGGTTCCAGCGCGGACTGTAATATTATTGGGCCACTATGAAACTGTGGCTGGTGTTGATTGGCTGTGCGCTGTTGGCGAAAGAGCCGCTGGCGCAGCGGATTGCGCATTCCGATGCGTCGAAGTACCGGGCTATCCGGTCGGTGCATGCCGGGGCGGGGGAGTTGAAGTTCGTCGGGCTGTTTGACGCCTCGACGTTCAGCACCAACTTCATCTTTCTGCACCGCGGCGTAATCCCGCCCGGGGGCGGCATCGGGCACCACTATCACAACCACATGGAAGAGATGTTTGTGATTCTGGACGGGGAGGCGGAGTTCACCATCGACGGGCGGACCTCCGTGCTGCAGGGCCCGGCGGGAGCGCCGTGCCGGATGGGGCGGAGCCACGCGATTTATAACCCGGGGACGAAGCCGGTGGAGTGGATGAACATTGCCGTTGGGAGCATAAAGGGCAAGTATGATGCTTCCGATTTGGGTGACGACCGGGTGGGCGTGGCGAAGGACGTGAAGCCGGTGTTCATCAACATGCGGCTGGACCGGGCGCTGCTGCGGCCGGGTCCAGGCGGGGTGATGACACGGCGGGCGTTGACGCCGGAGGTGTTCTACACGAACTGGTCGTATGTGGACCACGTGCTGGTACCTGTTGGCGGGACTTTGCCGGCGCACCGTCATGAGGGCGTGGAGGAATTCTACTACGTGATGGCTGGGGCGGGGACGGCGACAGTGGATAAAGAGTCGGCCTCGGTGGCGAAAGGCGACGCGGTGCCGGTTTTTTTGAATGAGGTGCATTCATTTAAGAACACGGGGACGGAGCCGCTGGAGCTAATGGTGGTGGGCGTAGCGCGGCAGAAGTGGGCGCTGGACACGGTGATGATGGGGAAAGACTAGTTAGTTGATTCGCTTGAGGACGACGAGGTGGGACGTGGAGCGCGGACGGTAGGTGGCGCTCCAATTGTACTGTGTACCGGAGGGCAGGATGTCGGCCACGCCGACCTGCTGGTAGTCCTTCCGGCCTTTGGTTGCCCACCAGTCCAGAAGCACTTTTGGCGAGTCCGGCGCCAGTAGCCAACTGGTGGCTACGTTCACCATGACGGCGTATTTGGGTTTGGCCGACTCCATGTCGCGCACGAAATCTTCCTGCATTTTCCGGGCGAATGGATGGGACTCCATGAGCGGGTAGGTGTAGATGAACGGCGTGGCGGAATGGCGGTTGGCGTAGAAGAGGATTTCCGGTTCGGAGCCGAGGACGGCGATTTTATCGGTCGGTTCTGAGTTGGTGCGGATGAAGTTGCCGATTTGGACTGCTTCGGGAAAGGGGTTGGCGCCGTAGACGGCCGCGGTGGCCATGACGGGGTTGAACTCGAACAGGAATTCATGCTGTTCGTAGACGGAAAACAGCACGCAGGCGGCGACGGCCCAGATGGGCCAGCCGGGTTTTGCGGTTGTTCCAACGGCCAAAGCGACGGCCGGCAGGAGGAGGATGAAGTAGTGGTCCCGAAAGTAGAAGCCAGGGCACACGGCCAGGAAACTGACGGCGAAGAAGACGAGCAGGAAGTAGCGTTTTTCGCGCCAGAGGAGGTAGAGACCGGCGGCGGCGGCGATCCAGACGGGCCAATTGGCGAGCGTGATGTACCGAAGGCTGCTCCAGAGCATTTTGAGGCCGTCGGAGAGCGGTGTGGCGGTGGCGTATTCGCGGGCGTATTGGACGGTCCAGAACCAGAATTTATCGAAGACGCCGGCGCCGGCAAGGGCAGCACAGAGGACGGCGAAGGGAGCCACTGTGGCGGCGGCGAGAAGGGCTGCCTCCTTCGGGCGGCGCTGGATGAGAACGTAGCCGAGAGCAAACGCGGCGAAGAACACACCGTGCTGCTTCATGAGAATGGCCAGGCCGAAGCAGAGGCCGGAGGCGAGGAGAGTGGCGAGGCGGCCGGAGTCCTTCCAGCGCAGGAGAAGCAGGGTGCCGGCTATAGCAGGCAGGACGACATAGTGGGTGGCGTGTGCCCACATTCCCATGACACTCCAACCACTGGAAAGGACGGCGTAGGCGGCAGCGACGGCCAGCGCGGCGGCGGCCGGGAAGAAGCGGCGGGCCAAAGCGTACAAGAGCGCGATGGTGGCAATGTTGACCAGCAAAAGGCCCACGTGGACGGCAGAGATGGACTGGCCGAAAACCGCCATGACCATAGCGTAGACAAGAGAGACACCGGGGAACTTCATGTTCGCCGCAATGGAGTACGGGGCGATGCCCTGGAGCATCAGCTGGCCCATATAGGCGTATTCGCCTTCGTCGCGTTCCAGTGGGGCGTCGAGGAGGCGGATACGGGCAATGATGATGAGGAGTATGCTGAGCGCCAATAAGACACGGGGAGGCAAAAGCCTCCAAAAGTCGCTACCTGGCGGCTGGGGCGCGGAAGGCTGTTTTCTCGCCATAGGCCTTACCTGCGTGCAACGCGGACTATACGCATCCCTGTAAAACTCACCGCGGCTTGCGATAGTTACTGTGAGTTTTGTTAATTAAGGTAAAGTCACGGATAGAGCAGGGCGTTGAAGAGTAACTTGAAGGTCAGATAGCTTTGGGCGCGGTACTGCGGGCGCATGCCGAAGAGGATGGCGCGGCCCTGGCCGATCGGGATGTCGAGCACCGCGGATTTGCCGGCAATGTATCGTTCGCCCAGGAGCCAGCCGGAAGCGAGCACCTTTGACTCTTTGTACTCGATGACGCCATATTCGCTGTCCCAGGCGGGCGAGTTTTCTACCCATATGGCGAACTCTCTCGGCAGGCCGAAGCGGAGCGCGCTCGAGTCGGCAATGCTGACGTTCAGCAGCGATCCGGGACAATAGAAATCGCGGTTGGAGACCGATTGGAGGATGTTCGGCGCGGGCAATTTCAGGTTGCGGGCGGCGTAGGCGGCGGACTTGTTGAGGAAGATCAGTTTGCCGCCGGCTTCGGCGAATTGGCGGAGGGCGGCGGCGCCGGGTTCGCCGAGGCCGCCGGTATAGGCGTCGGGCATGGAACCGGCGAAATAGCCTTCGGAGATTGTGGATGCCGTCTGGTCCGGGAAGACGATTGCGTCGTATTTTTGACGTAAATTGCCGGAAAGGATTTCGTCATTTTGCAGGCGCGTGTATTGCCAGCCGTAGGTGTCGAAGAGCCAGCGTGTCCAGCCTTCGTCCATTACCGGGGAGGGGCTTTTGTAGAGCCCGATGCGGGGTTGGGGAATCTCCTTGCGGCCTTCGGAGGGTTGGGGAAAGAAGTCGCCGGTTGTGGTGTCGCGGTAGACTTTGCGGCCCTGTTTCCAGGCGGTGGCAATAGCTTTGTAGCTGTTGTTGTCGGCGGCGAAGAGGGTGGCGGCGGGGGGTGGGTCGAACGACGTGGCGCGTTCGGCTCGAGCGGTGAAGGAGTCCTTGACGGTTTGGACGTTGACGCCCATTAAGAGCGGCAGCGTCTGGGCCGTGACGTCGTAGGGACGGCGGGGCGGGCCACCGGGGTACTGGCGGATGTCGGGGTAGTTCTGCTTCTCCAGCAGCGTTTTGGCGAAGCTCGAGACGGGCTGCTGGAGGCGGATGATGAAGTCGCCGGCGTTGTACTGTTTGCCGTCGGCGGTGAAGGCGGCCTTGGCAATATCGATCTCAACGGCGCCGAATTGGAGGGTCTTCAAGAGCTGGGCGGTGGCGGCGGGATCGGCCTGATTGGCGGGTACGATGAAGGCGTAGGGCTCCATGCGCTTGGAGGCGCGCTCGTTGATTTTGTAGAAATTGCGGAGCAGGTCAGCGCGGCGGGTGGCGGCTTGGAAGAGGAGGCTGTCGAAGGCGACGAGTTGGTAATCGACGATGTCGCGCAAGTGCCAGGTGCCGCCGGGCCAGACTTCGAGGTGATTCCAGGTGGACTTCGACGGGCTATAGCCGATGGCTTCACCGCGGAGTTGATCGAGCCGGAGTGTGATGGGGCTGGCGATGCGGGCGGAGGCGGTTTCGCTTAAGATGCGCATGGCGCCGTGGTAGGACTGGTAGTGGCGGGCGGGGGTCCAGAAGTCGTAGGCGGCGTTGATGGCGATGCCCTTCAAGCCGGCGGCGGTCATATCGGCGGCCATGGCGGTGCCGAGGGAGTTGCACCACTGGGCGATGATGGGATCGATGTTGGGATCGATCGGATCGAGCCACGGAGGCACGAACATGCGGGAGGACGTGGAGCCCTGCTGGTGGACGTCGTAGACGATTTGCGGGTGCCAGGCATTGTGTAACTGCGAAACGGTGGCGCGGGTTTCGGGCTGGGAGAAGATATACCAGTCGCGGTTGTTATCGTGGCCGGTGTATTTCTGGTATAACTCCGGCGGGGCGGAACCTTCGTAGGGCGTGTTGAGTGTCTGGCGGTACCACTTAGTCATAATGTCGAGGCCATCGGGGTTGAGACTGGGGACGAGGAGGATGATGGTGTTCTGGAGAATTGCCTGGGATTTGGCGTCGTTTGCGGTGGCGAGTTTGTAGGCGTATTCGACGGCGGTGTGGGTGGAGGCGATTTCGGTTGCATGGATGGTGCAGGTGATGAGCACCACGGTTTTGCCTTCGGCGTAGAGCTTTTCGGCCTCCTGGGCGGGGGTGAGGCGCGGGTCGGCGAGCTTCTTCTGAATGGCCTGGTGGCGCTTCAGATTCTTCAGCGTTTCCGGGGCGGCGATGGTGGCGTAAATGAGCGGGCGGCCTTCGGCCGTGCGCCCGTATTCATTGACTTTGACGCGGTCGCTGGATTTTTCCAGAGCGGTGAAGTAGCTCACCACTTTGTCCCAATCGAGCACCTTGTAATCGGCCCCCATACGATGCCCGAAGTGGGACTCTGGCGTAACGGGGGCGGCGGCAGCGAGGAGCGCGGAGAGGACCAGCGTGGCGGCAAGTTTCATGGGCGGTTGAGTTCGTTCCAAAGAGCGGCGTACCAGCGCAGGAAGCGTTCGGGCTCCTTGCTTTCCTGGGCTTCGCAGAGGGTGTAGCGGTCGTAGTGGGATTCGCGGAGGAGCTTGAAGAGTTCGCGGTAGGGGTAGGGGCCGGCGAGCTCGTTGATGTGGACGTGCTTGATGAACGGACGGAGCAGATCGTAGCTGGCGCCGATGGAGCCTTTGACGAGATCGGTTGGGTTGGAATTCCAGCAGGCGCCGACGTTGGTGTGGTTGGCAGCTCTTAGAATCTTGGCGGCAATGGGCGGCTCCTGCGTTTCGCGGCCGTGGACTTCGAGATAGATTTCGACGCCGCGGCCGGCGCCGTATTCGCCAATTTCGGTCAGAGCCGCGCCGATGTTGCCGATGGTGGTGTCGACCGAAACCTCTTTGGGCAGGCCGTTGGGGCGAACTTTGATGCCCCACGCGCCGGTGTCGTGAGCTAGGTCGATGAAGGACTTGGCGGTGTCGATCTGTTTGCGGCGGACGGCGGGGTCGACGGCGTGGAATTCGCAGGTGGTGCCGAAGCTGACGAGGCGGACCTTGGAGCGGGCGAAGCGCTGTTTGACCCGTTCGCGTTCGGCGGGGCCGATGGAGGGCTCCACTTTGTGGGCGTGTTCGGTGCGAAGTTCAACCCCCTGGAAGCCGGTAGCTTCGAGCGTGGTGATGATCTTCTCCAGGTCCCAGTCCTTGAGGATGTTGTAGGTGACGGCGCCGAGCAGCATAGGCACATTGTATCCGTTAGCGCGCGGGCTTGATGACGGGGAGCAGGAGGCGCGACGGGTGGGCGGAAGAGTGGTGAACCGTGTTGGTGGCTTTGACGGCTTCGTCGTAGGACTTGACGGGTTCCCAGGTGTTGGTGTGGCGGTCGAAGCGGGGGGCGTCGGAGGAGGTGATCTGGACGCTGATGCGGTGGCCTTTGGGGAAGACCATGGCGAGGGACCAGAGGTCGACCGAGATCTTGTAGACCTTGTTGCGGCGGGCGGGGAGCATCTTATCGAAACCTTCCCGGAAGCGGAGGCGCAGGGGTTGGGCCATCATGAGGGCTTCGAAGCCATCGGGGTGGATGTCGATGAGGCGGACGAAGAAGTCGGTGTCTTTGGCGGTGGTGGAGACGTGGAGTTCGGCGCTGATGGGTCCAGCGATTTCGAGCGGGGCGGTGAGGGGGAGGGTAGTAAAGCGGAGGATATCGCCGCGTTTGGCCAGCGGGCGCTGATCGAGCGGGGGCCGGTTCAGCCAATCATCGGGGCGTGCGGTGACGGAGGGGACGGGGTCGTTGGGATCATAATCGAAACTGCTGCTCGCGGTGGACTGCTTGGGTTCCGTGCGGGAGAGGCCGCCGCCGGGCTGGAGGTAGAAGCTCTGTTCCTGCGCATTCGGGGGCCAGCCGGAGACGCTGCGCCAGGCGTTGGCGGGGCCGGTCTGCGTGCGCGAGTCGCCGAGCGAATAATACTGCACTGCGGGAAGTTTGTGGATGCCGGAATCGATGTCGCGGAGCCAGTAATCGAACCAGCGCCGGGCGAGGGCGGGGAATTCGGGTGTCTCGGGATTCCACTGTAAGTCGCCGAGGAGGCGGCCGTTGTGGCCCTTGGGATGAATGATCAGTTTTTGATTGCCGAGGGCTTTGTCGGACCCTTTGGTTTGGGCCTGGGCGAAGTAATCGATGGCGCCTTGGGTGAAGATATCGAACCATCCGGTGTAGTGAATGATGGGGACTTTGACGCGTTCGGGGTGCGTGCGGATTTCCTGTTGTAAGTACTCGGAGTCCAACTTATGAATAAGCGGGCGGGGGAAATCGGGTGCGGGTGGGATGCCGCGGTTCTTCGTCCACAAATCGACGAGCGCGGATTGATAGACGCCGCCGGGGTAAGTGAGCGATAAGTAGGGGCTGCACTGGGCGTCCTGAATGGCGCCGGCGGAGAGGTGCGGGGCGCCGCTGGCGAGGGCGAGATAGCCGGCGATGCCGGCGCCGCTGGAACCGTAAACGCCTACTTTCCCATTGGACCAGGACTGCGCGGCGATCCATTCGACGGTATCGTAGCCGTCTTGGGCTTCGGATGTGAACGAGGCCCATTTCCCTTCACTTTCCTGGATCCCGCGGAGGTTCTGCTGGATGACGGCATAGCCCGCTTCGAGGAAGGATTCAGTGGGTTTGGAAAATCTGTTGGGCGTTCGGGAGAGGATGGCCGGAAAGGGGCCCGCGCCTGGCGGGAGCGTTATGGAGGCAGAGAGCCGCACCCCATCGCGCATGGGGATCATTTCCTTCTTGGTGTTGGCGGCGACCAGGATGCCAGACAGGGCGAGCGGGAAAAGCCAAAGTCGCATTCTCCCTAGTTTACCCGCGAATAAGGGAACTCAGTAGGCGGAGTGGGCGATAGCCGTAACGCCATGCGAACGAGTGCTTCACTTCGTCGGCAGCAGCCAGTAGGGCCGTCAGAGCTTCGATGGACCGCTTTTGTTCGGCGATGGCATCGTGCAGGATGAGCACTTCGCGCAGTCGCTCTTCGGCGGCAATTCGCGTGACCGCCAGTTCGGTTTCATATTCAGTAAGGACGGCGAGGAGTTTTGCGCGTTCCTGCTCGGGTTCCATGCTGGCGCTGGGTATCGATTCGGGGACCGATTGCCACCAGGTGGTCGCGGACTCATAGCCGAGGTCTGTCAGGAGGCCCGGAAAGATGTCCTCGAACAGGTGGGCCGTTTCGCGGTTGAAATGATTGCGCCAATCGCCGGCAATGCCTTTGCGCCGGTGGCTGAAAGGGTTTTCGTCACCGGGTTGGCGTCCGGCGCGAGCGGCGAAAGAGTGATCGCGGGCGATAGCGTCGAGCGCCGATTGGGGTGCGTGGCAATGCAGGGAATCGCAGAGGCGGGCGAGTTCGCCGGGCAGGTCCGCGATGAGATTTTCGTATCGGGTGAGGTGGACGTTTTCGAAGTCCGCAGCGCCCTTCCAACTGCGCAGATATTCGGACCACTGTGCTAGCAGGAACATGCCGATTTGCAGTTTGTTGCGCTCCGTCGCGGTGGCGAGGGGATCGCGGAGGAGAAGCGTGATGGGCGTGGGGGCGTGGCTCAATGAGACGGAATAGACCAGGGAGACGACGATATCGCGCGGGTCGCGAATGACGACGAAGGCGCGGTCATCGGCCGTGGAGACCAACTGCCACTTGCCTGCGCCGGTGGAATAGAGCGGCGAGGCAAGCTGGCCTTGGGCGATGGTAGGCCAATGGCAGGATTGTAAGTCAATGCCGGAGGCGGCCAAGGTGAGGCCGACGGATTCGACCAGACGCGCGTCGGCGAGTATGTCGCGTACCCATTGGCTACCCGCCTTGTAGAAGGTGAGATGAAAGAGGCGGATTGTTGATGAAACGGACTTGGTTGCGGCAGCTGCCATGATTGGGGGATCGTCGCGCGAACAGGACGACGTTGCGGTCTATTAAGAAAAACTCATTAGCGAGCCCGATCACACGAGGGAAGTTTCGGTATAGATGCAAAAAATGAATGTGAGGTCAATTTTGGTCTAATGCCGCTCCGGATGGCCGGGTATTCTGAGGATCATGCGGATGACGGAATCAGTTGCGGGAAAAGCACTGTGGTTTATTGAGACCCACTTTGCCGATGAGTTGTCATTGGAACAGGTGGCGGCAGTGGCCGGAGCGGGTAAGTACCACCTGACGCGGGCGTTCGGCACGGCGACGGGATACCCGGTCATGCGGTATGTACGCGGGCGCCGATTGACGGAGGCGGCGCGGCGAATGGCGGACGGGGCTGGCGATATCCTGGCGGTGGCTGTGGATTCGGGATATGGGTCCCACGAAGCGTTCACGCGGGCGTTCCGGGAGGAGTTCGGCCTGACGCCGGAAGCGGTGCGGGAGCGGGGGAGTGTGGTGGGGTTGGCGCTGGTGGAAGCGCAGCGGTTGGAGGAGGGGATGTGGGAGGCGCTGGGTGCTCCTCGGATAGTGGATTGCGAGGCGCGTTGGGTGGCAGGATTGGGCACGGGCGAGAGCGCGGAGATTCCCGCTTTGTGGCAGCGATTTGGTCCGCACATGGGGCAGATACCGGGGCAGGTGGGCCGGGAGGCGTATGGGGTTTGCCACAGCGAAGGGTACTTGGCGGGGGTGGCGGTGCGGGATGCATCGCGCGTGCCGTTGGAGTGGGAGCGGGTGCGCTTGGCGGCGGCGCGTTATGCGGTATTCCGGCACGAGGGCCACGTGTCGACAGTGCGCCGCACGTGGTTTACGATCTGGAACCGCGCGGGAGTGCGACCTACGGGCGAGCCGGAGTTTGAGCTGTACGGGGCCGGGTTTAACCCGATGACGGGCAGCGGGGGATTTGAGATTTGGGTGCCTGTGGAGGCATAAAGACAGAGGGCCCGGGACATGCGGGGGGGCGCGTCCCGGGCCGTGTTCGCCGGACCGCGAGGGGGCGGTCCTGGCGAAGCTGTTACTCGACGTCGGTGACCTTGCCGCCGAGGAAGGTAATCTTCATGCGGTCGTAGACGTAGATCTGCTTGGTTCCGAGGTTGATGAACCTAAATCCGGCAGTTGAACCCGTTCAAACGGGTGCCGGCAACGCCGCCACCGGCCCACTCGGATAGAACTCACGGAAAATCACGCGCAGCAAACGCGCCCACCGTTCCGCCCGGCTCAACTGCTCCGCACTGGCTGCAAACCG
>CANIVU010000003.1 GCA_947470805.1 Acidobacteriota bacterium
ACACCCAATCGCCAACGGCTTTCTCATTACCGGTGATCGATTCAATGTCGATGAGGGTTTTTGTGAGGGCGAAAACGTCCATACTCTCCATCCTCTGGTAGCCAAACGCCGGGAGAGTATACGGGTAGGGCCCGTGCCTTCTCCGTAGCGCCCCACCCGGCCATGCATTGGCATTTCGCCAAGTGTCCGAGTGACAGTGAGCTGGTCTTATCCAGTCTCCCCAACCTCCCCGCGTGCCGCCCCGCGGAAAAACTTCGGCGAAGTTGCCCTTTTCCACCAGCCTTCCGTGCGACGGAACCTGCTGCTGATGTACTTGTGACCTTCGCTCCTCTACCGAGTTCTCTACTAGCCTAACGAAGCCGCGCCCGCAACGTCAACATTTACGCGCGCCGCGGCACCCCCAACGCCTCCATCTTCGCCCGCAAACTCGCCTTCTGCTCAACCGTCAAATTCGCTCGCGGCGCCCGGCAATCCCCACAAGGCACGCCCTGCCACGCCATCATCTCCTTCGTCGCCGCATGCGCCGGATACTGCAACCCCAGTTCAATCACCGCGTTCACGCGACTCTGCAACGCCCGCGCCTCGTCCCACTTCCCTTCCCCCGCCAACCGGTGAATCCCCACAAACCACTCCGGCACGACGTTATAAAAAGTGCCAATCCCCCCATCAGCCCCCATCGCCAGCCCGGCCACAAAAATCTCGTCAAACCCATTGAAAATCGTCGCCCCGGCCCGCTTCAACTTCCACAGCGTAAACAGATCGGTGCTCGTAAACTTCAGCCCCGCCACGCCCTTGATCTCGTACAACCGCATCAAGTCGTCGAACCCGTTCGGCCGCGCCGCGAACCCCGGAAAGAAGTAAATGAACAACGGCAACGAAGTCGCCGCCGCTATCGCCGAATAGTACCCATGCACTTCGTCAATCGAATAGGAGCCCCCCGGCGGCAACGAAGAAATCGACGTCGCCCCAACCGATTCCGCGTGCCGCGCCAACTCCACCGCGTCCGCCGTCGACGCCGCGCCAATATGCGCCATCACATTCTTCCCCGCCGGCGACAACCGCACGGCACTTTCCACCACCAACTTCCGCTGCGCCACCGGCTGCTGCAACCCCTCGCCCGTCTGGCCGCAAACATACAGCCCATCCACCCCAGCCGCGTACAGCGACCCGCACAACTTCTCCATCATCGACGGCACAAAAACGCCTTCTGCATCCATCGGCGTCAACAACGCGGGCAGCACGCCGCCAGTAATCGAAAGTGACATATCATGCAGAATACCAAGATGCTCCGCCGCGCCTTCCTCGCCACCCCCTTGGCCGCCCTCGCCGCACCCCGCCAAATCATCGTCGACCGCGAACCCGGCCAGTACTTGGGCCACCCCACCACGGTCCTCCTCAAGGACGGCAAAACCATCCTATGCGTCTATCCCAAAGGCCACGGCAAAGGCCCCATACAGTTCAAGAAATCCACCGACGGCGGCCTCACCTGGTCCGAACGCCTGCCCACCCCGCAGAACTGGGAAACCTCCCTCGAAACCCCAACAATTCACCAACTCAACGGCAACCGTCTGATCCTCTTCTCCGGCCTCTACCCCATTCGTTCGGCCATCTCCGATGACAACGGCGCCACCTGGTCCCCGCTCGCCCCCATCGGCGACTTCGGCGGCATCGTCGCCATGTCGTCTGTCATCAAACTGAAGAACGGAAATTACATGGCCGTCTTCCACGACGACGGCCGCTTCTTCCAAAAAACGCCCGCCGAAAAACGCGCGTTTATCGTCTACAAAACCCTCTCCACCGACAACGGCCAAACCTGGCAGCAGCCCATCCCCATCGCCCAACACGCCGAAGCCCACCTCTGCGAACCCGGCCTCCTCCGCTCCCCCAACGGCAAACAAATCGCCATGCTCCTCCGCGAAAACAGCCGCAAATTCAACTCTTTCGTGACATTCTCCGACGACGAAGGCCAGTCCTGGTCCACCCCGCGAGAAACCACAAAGGACCTCACCGGCGACCGCCACGTCGCCATCTACACCAAGAACAAGAAGCTCTTCATCACCTTCCGCGACACCAGCAAAGACAGCCCCACCAAAGGCGATTGGGTGGCCTGGCTCGGCCACTACGAAGACATCACCGCCAACCGCCCCGGCGAGCGCAAAATCCACCTGATGAAGAACCACAAAGGTGCCGACTGCGCCTACCCCGGCCTCGAACGCCTCCCCGACGGCACCCTCGTCACCACCACCTACGGCCACTGGACGCCCAACGAACAGCCCTACATCATCTCCCTCCGCATCCCCGCCAACGAGCTATGACCCGCTCCTGGCTCCTCGTCGCGCTCCTGGCCATCGTCGCGTTACTCAACTACCTCGACCGCCAGGTCATCTTCTCGGTCCTCCCGCTCCTCCGCACAGATCTCCAACTCACCGACCCGCAACTCGGCCTCCTCGGGGCAACGTTCCTCTGGGTCTACGCCTTCTGCAGCCTCTTCGCCGGCTGGACCGCACAACGCTTCGGCCACCGCAAAGTCATCCTCCTCAGCCTCTGCGCATGGTCGTTGGTAACCGCGCTAACAGGCCTCTCCACGGGCTTTGCGTCCCTTGCCGCCACACGCGCCGCCATGGGCATCACGGAGGCGTTCTATATCCCCGCCGCACTCGCGCTCGTCACCGCCGCCTACCCCGAAGCCATCCGCTCGAAAGCCGTATCGCTCCACCAAAGCGGCATCTATTTCGGCATCCTCTTGGGCGGCGGGCCCGGTGCCATGGCCGGCCAAATGCTCGGCTGGCGCAACATCTTCTTCGTTCTCGGCGCGGTCGGCGTGGCCTACTCCGCCGTCCTCTTCCTCACCCTCCCCAAAGCCACCGGCAAAGTCGAAGCCGCCCCGCCCAACTACGCCAAAGCCACCAAAGCCATCTTTCAAACCAAAGGCTTTCTTCCCGTGTTCTTCATCTTCGCCGCCATCTCCTTCGCCAACTGGATGGTTGCCACATGGATGCCGCTCTACCTCTACGACCGCTTCAAATTCAACCTCCAATCGGCCGGCTACTCGGCCACGATCTTCACCCAGGTCTCGGGCCTGATCGGCATGGCCGTCGGCGGCTGGATGGCCGACAAACTCTCCCGCACCAAACCGCGCGGCCGCGTCACCACACAAACCGTCGGCCTGCTGATCGCCGCGGTCTTCATGATCCTCACCGGCAGCGTCACAACCGCACCGCTATTGCTCGCCGTGCTCTTCATCTACTCCTTCGGCCGCGGCATCTACGATTGCAACGTCATGCCCGTCCTCTGCGACGTCGTCGATGACGATCAACGCTCCACCGCCTACAGCCTCTTGAACTTCGCCGGCACCTTCGTCGGCGGCGTCGCGGCTTACGGCGCCGGCGCCCTCCGCCAGGTCATCGGCATCGATGGCGCACTCCTGGGCGCCGGCGTCATCATCCTGCTCAGCGCCGCGCTCCTCTCCAAAATCCCCACACGCCTTACAACAAACTGAAACTCACCTCCACCGTCGCCCACACCGGAACGGCCTTCCCCTCCTTCCGCCCCGGCCTGAACCGCCACTGCGAAACCGCCCCCACCGCCCGCTCGCCCAGCCCCAATCCTGGAGCCCGCACAACTTCAATATTCGTCGGCACACCCTGCGCGTCAATCACCACGCGTAGCAGCACAACCCCATTAAAACGGGCCTTCCGCGCCTCTTCACTGAACTCCGGCTCCACTTTGTGGATCAACACCGGCGCGCTCGAAACCGCCCCCAACGAATAGGCGCCATCCATCCCCGGCCCCTTCCCCGCCCGCGGCCCGGTCCGGTCGCCAACACCCCCGCCGCCCCCATCCCCAATCCCGCCCCGCCGCCCCTGCCCGTCCGACGGAGGCCCCGGCACCCCAAACGGATCGCCCAACCGCAGCGCCGAAATATCCACCGCCGGTGCCGCCACAATCGCCGGCTCCACCGGCAGCGCCGCCTCAATCTCCACCGTCCGCGTAGTCGGCGCAGTAAAGACCAACTCAGCCACCCGTGGCAGCCGCCCCCGCGAAGCCGGCCGCGTATCCTGCCCGCCGCCCCCTCCGCCCATCGCCCGCGCCGCCACCGGAGGCGGCTGAATCTTCAGCGGCATCCTCACATCAATCGGAACAACGAAGGTACTCACCGGCAACACCTCCTCGGTCCGCAACAGCAGCAAAACCGCCACGCCACAAACATGCAGAACAACCGAACCAGCCCAAGAGGGAACACGCATGCCAATCTCTCTGCAAGGCAACGGCCATCGCCCAAACCCCTGTATTCATTGGCTCCCACGCCAACCCGCCTGTCACCCGTCAACCACAGCTGTGCCCCAACTCTGCTACTGTAAAGCCACGCTCCCGCGTCCGCACAAATGGGAAAACCATGCGGACCTTCATCGAACCACCGCCCGCTTCGTCCAACGTCCTTCTCCAACTCTGGAACCGAATCGCCGCCCGCCGCGAAATCGTCGCGCGCAAGCGCCCCCTCCTGCGCCACCCGCACGCCTACTGGAACTGGGCCGTGGCCAACTGGGAGTGGCGCACTAAAGCCGCCCGCATCACCGCCCGCCCCCTCAAACTCACCATAGACCCAACCAACGCCTGTCACCTCCGCTGCCCCCTATGCCCCACCGGCCGCCGCGAACTCGATCGTCCTCCCGGCCACCTCTCCCCAGCCGTCTTCCAGCGCCTCCTAGAAGAAACCGCCGACACCCTCTTCTTCATCGATTTCTTCAACTGGGGCGAACCCCTCCTCAACCCGCACACCGAAGAGCTAATCGCAATGGCCGCCGCCAAAGGCATCATCTGCGCCATGAGTACCAACCTCAGCCTCCCGCTCACAGACGCCCGCATCCATCGCCTCATCACCTCCGGCCTGCACGAAATCATCGTGTCCCTCGATGGCGCCACCGCCGAGTCCTACACCCAATACCGCAAGGGCGGCGACTTCGATCTCGTCTGCGCCAACGTCCGCAAAATCGTCGCCGAAAAGCGCCGCCTCGGCGTCACCGCGCCGCTCGTCACCTGGCAATTCCTTGTCTTCCGCCACAACGAACACGAACAGCAACTCGCTCGCGAAATGGCCGAAAAGATGGGGGTCGATCGCATCGCCTTCCGCGCCCCCATGCTCGACATCGACAGTCCCGACCTCCCCCCTCCCGATCGCGACTCGCTCCTCTCCTGGGCCCCGGACGATCAGGCGTTCCGCGTCAAACACAAGCGGCCGACGGCCTGCTCCTGGCACTACATGTCGGCCGCCATCAACTGGGACGGCTCCGTCGCCCCCTGCTGCGGCGTGCATAGCAAACAGGACGATTTCGGCGCGCTCACCGAAGCGCCCTACATGAATGTGGTCAACAACCCCGTCTACCAGTCCGCCCGAACCGCAAACCCCACCGGCCGCGCCTGCGATGCCTGCCCCGTCCCCGGAATCAAGGATTATCACCGCCACCTGAATCGCCAGATCGCCATCCACACGGCGGCAACGCTCTGGAACAGCATCTTCCACGCCCGAACACTGGGAGACGCAACTGGGAATTCCCATTCTATATTCCCAGTATGATTACCAAAATCACCATGGACCAGACCGGCCGCGTGCTAATCCCCAAAGCGCTGCGCGACCAGTTGCATCTCGGCCCCGGTGATCTCATGGAACTCGCCAGCGACGGAGACGAAATCCGCCTCCGCCCTGTCCGCGCCCAGGCCCTGCTGAAGAAGGAACAAGGTGTGTGGGTCTACCAGGGCGATGCGGCCGAGGCGTCCTCCATTACCGACCTCATCGACCGAGAACGCGAACGCCGCATCCAGGAACTCCAAAAATGAGTGCCGCCAAGGAGTTCTTCGACACCTCCGTCTTCATCGCCGCCTTCTGGAAAGGGCACCCCCAACACGAACCCAGCCTCCGCCTGGTCAGCCGCGCCAATCCCGAGAAGTCGACCTGCGCCGCCCATACCATCGCCGAAGTCTACGCCACCATGACCGCCCTCCCGGTGAAAAATGTCATCCCCCCGGATCAGGCGCTCCTCTTCGTCAGTGAAGTCCGTAGCCGCTGCCGCGTCATCACGCTCGACGAAGAGGACTATTGGAGCACCCTCTCCAGCGCCGGCGAAATGGGCTTCACCAGCGGACGCATCTACGACGCCCTCCTCCTCCGCTGCGCCCGTAAAGCCAAGGCGAAAACAATCTACACCTGGAACGACAAACACGTCCTCGCCATCGCCCCGGACCTCGCCACCCGCATCCAAACGCCCTAGAAAAACAACCGCGTCACCGTCCAATACAACCCCGCCGCCATAATCCCCCACGATCCATAACGAACCACCATCTCCCGCCGTCCCACATACGCTAACACCGGGACCACCACTAATACAATCCCCAACTGCCCAATCTCCACGCCCAAATTAAACCCCGCCAGCGCCCAGCCCAACACCTCCTCCGGCAACCCCACTTCCCCCAACGCCCCTGCAAACCCAAACCCGTGCACCAGCCCGAACCCCGCCGCATACATCGCCCGCACCCCCGCCCCGCGCGTGCCCTTGGACAATAAGTTCTCCCCAGCCGCCGCCACAATCGACAGCGCAATCACGCCCTCCACCAGCCATGGAATCGGCCGCACCCACCCCAGAACCGCCATCGCCAGCGTAATCGAATGGGCAACGGTAAACGCCGTCACCACCACCAGCAACGATCGCCACCGCCCCCCCGGCAGCAATAAAGCCAGCAAAAACGCAATGTGATCCGCGCCAAAGAAGATATGTTCCACCCCGATCGGCACGAACCGCCGCAACGCCGACGACCCGCTCTCCCCCAACACTACCGGCTTCGACGTCGCCCCTAAAATCGCCTCCCCCGCCGGCTTCCCATCGCGGAGTAGCGTCACCAGCGTCCGGTCCGCCTCGTCCTCCGGGAACAGCGGCGCATCCATGATGATCGACGATGGCACGCCAACCCGCTCCGCCTCCCAAGCCACAATCCCGCCCGTCGTCGCCGCCACGGCATGCCCCGCGCCAACAAACAACTCCCCATCCAACCGAAGCCGCAAACGCTTCGGCAACTCCGTCCCCGGTTCCCGCCCCTGCAGCTGCAACGCATGCGCCTGCACCCGCACGTGCGTCTTCCCATCGGCAATCCGCAACTGCACACCCGTCACACCCAAATCATGCGCAAACAGGCTCAAACTCAGGAAAAACAGAAATCTCATCCCAAAACCATCCAGCACAAAAATGCGCCCACCACCATCATCGAAAGCCCCCAAGCTAGCAACTGGTTAAACAACAAACGGCTCGCATCCCCCGCCGGGATCGAGGCGATGCACAACGCCCCAATCGTCGACAGTGGCGAGACATCCACCAGATGCCCGGCAATGTTCATCGTCTCCGCCAACCCCAGTCCCGAAGCCAATCCCAGCTTCGTCACCAACCCCGGAACCAACGGCAAAAACGCCGGCAACACCACACCCGAAGTGCTGGAGTAGGCAGAAATCAAACCCACCATCGCCGCCACCATCGGGATCACCGTCGCCGGCCCCGCCACCCGCGCCAGCAGCCCCGTAAACAGTTCCAACCCGCTGGTTCGTTCCAACAACGCGATCAAAACCGTGACCCCACAAACCATCACAATCGTGCCCCAGGGCACCCGCCGAATGGCTTCGTCTTCATCCGCCGCCCGCAACAAACTCAGCACAACAGCGCCCGCAAACGCCGCCATCCCAATCTGCACGCGCGCAAAAATCACCCCGCCCACCAGCGCCGCAATCACTGCCAGCGTCAACCAATGCGCCCGTTCCAACGGCGCTTTCTCGACATCCGCCCCGCCCGACGCCGGCTCCCGCAACAACCGAAATCCGCCAAACAAGAAGTACCCCGCAAACGCCACAAACGCATGCGCCGCCAAGTTCAGCCACCACGTCTTCAACTCCATCCCCGGCAGCCCGATCTTCTCCATCAACCCGCTCACAATCAGCCCCGTCGGAGCCAGCGGCGACAGCGAACTCGCGTTCGCCCCATTGCCCACCATAATGGCCATCAGGAACGGAGAAATTCGCATCCGAACAGCGGTCCCCATCGCCACCGGAGCCAGCAGTCCAGTCGTCGCAATGTTCCCCGGCCCACAAGTCCCCAACACCGCGGCCAATACAAAGAACAAAATCGGGACCAACCCCGCCCGTCCCCGGCACAGCCGCACGGCGTTCTGCGCCACGCGTTGCAGCGTGCCATTCACCCCCGCCTGCGCAAACAGCAGCGTGACGCCCGTGAGCGTCAAAAACAGTTCCACCGGAAACCCCGCCGCGACAGTCTTCACCGGCAGCCCAACGACATAGACCCCGATCACCCAAGCCAGAGCCATGGCCAACAGGCCAACATTCATCCGCGTCACGCAACTCAACAGAACAGCCAGCCCCAATGCCCCCAGCGTCAACGCCCCCGGATTCACTTCTTCACCAACCCACGCAGTAACACCGCCGGATGCACCGCCTCCACCCCAGCCAAATCATGCACCTGATGCCGGCACGACGTACCCGCCGCCACCAACACCACCCCCGGCTTCAAGGATCGCGCCGCGGGCAACAACCGCCGCTCCCCAATCTGCTTCGAAACCTCGTAATTCACATACCCAAACGACCCCGCCATCCCGCAACACCCCGCATCCAACGACGTCACCTTCGCCCCCGGCACCCGTCCCAACAACGCCGCCGCCGGCGCCGCCAGCCCCATCGATTTCTGATGGCAGTGCCCATGAAACACAATCTCCGAAGGCCCGGCGTTAAACTCCAACCCCAACCCCAACAAATACTCCTCCAACAACACAGCCGACCGCCCCACCGCCCTCGCCCGCTCCGCCTCTTCCCCGCGCAACAAATCCGGCGCATCTTCCCGCAGCGACGACAAACAACTCGGCTCACAAACAACCAGCGGCACACCCTTCGACGCCGCATCAAACAACCGCGCCGTATTCTGCCGCGCCAACTCCGCCGCCTCCCCCAACAGCCCCTGCGAAATCAGCGGCCGCCCGCAACACACATTCGGCGCCAGCCCCACCGCCAACCCGGCCTTCTCCATCAACTCCACCGCCGCCACGCCAATCTCCGGATCGTAGTGGTTCGTAAACGTATCCACAAACAACAGCGCCTGCCCGCCCGTCCGCGAACCCATCCGCGACCGCAGCGTCGAGCTCTTCCACCGCGGCACCGGCCGCCGCGCGTCAATCCCCGTAATCTTCTCGTTCAACCACCGCGAAACACCCCAATTCGCCACCGCCCCCGACAACGGCGCAAACCGGCTGCCCAACTCCGCCAACCCCGCCGCATTCCCCAACACCCTCGCCTTCAACGGCGCCCCGCCCAGCCGCTTCCACCGCGCCGCCAGAAACTCGCTCTTGAACCGCCCCACATCAACACCCACCGGGCACTCGGCCTTACAAGCCCGGCACTCCAGGCAAAGGTCCAGCACTTCCTTCACTCCGTCCCCGTCCAAACCCGCCTCGCCCAACCGGCCCGAGATCGCCAGCCGCAACACATTCGCCCGCCCCCGCGTCGTATGTCGCTCGTCCCGCGTCGCCATGTACGACGGGCACATTGTCCCCTCCAGCGTCTTCCGGCACGCCCCCAGCCCGCTACACATCTCCACCGCGCCGGCCATCCCACCGTAGTCGGCAAACGAAAAATGCGTATCCACCGCCACGGCCTTGTACGCCGGCCCGTACCGCAGGTTCTCCGTCAACGGCGGCGAATCCACAATCTTCCCCGGGTTCATCAACCCATGCGGATCAAAAGTCTGCTTGATCTCCCGAAACGCCTCGTAGATCCAATCGCCGAACATCTGCCGGATGTACGGACTCCGCACCATCCCGTCGCCATGCTCCCCGCTCAGCGCCCCGCCAAACTCCAGCACCAGCGCCGCCACGTCGTCGGCGATGGCTTTGAACTTCGCCACCCCCGCCTCCGTCTTCATGTTCACCACCGGCCGCACATGCAGGCAACCCACCGACGCATGCGCATAAATCCCCGCCGAGGTCTCATGCTTCCGGATCAACTGCAGAAACCGGTCGATGTAATCCCGCAACTTCTCCGGCGGCACCGCCGTGTCTTCCACGAAGGACAGCGACTTGTTGTCGTCCTTCATCGACATCGACAGCCCCAGCCCCGCCTCCCGCACCTTCCAGATCCGCCCCTGCGCCTCGGCGTCGGTGGCGTGATAAAACCGCTCGCCCATCCCCTGCGCCCGCAGGTCCTTCTCCATCGCCGCCATGCGCTCCGGCAGCTCCGCCGCCGTGTCCCCGTAAAACTCCACGCACAACAGCGCCCCCGGCTCACCCTCGATGAAGCTCTGCCGCTGCTTATGCAGCGCCGCGTTCAGCTTCGTATGGTTCAGGATGAAACTGTCCATCACCTCCACCGCCGAAGGCTTATGCTTCAAAATCGCCGGCGTCGCCCCCAGCCCGTCCAGCACATGCCCGAACTGAATCGCGCAAACGGACTTGTGCTTCGGCAACGGCACCAGCCGCAGCTTCGCGTCCAGCACAATGCCCAGCGTCCCCTCGGAGCCCACCATCAGCTTCGTCAAGTCGCAGACACTCGGATCGCCGAACCGGTCCAGGTTGTACCCCATCACCCGCCGCAGAACCTTCGGGAACCGAGCCTCCACCTCCGCCTTCAACTCCACACCCAGCCGCCGCATCACGCGGTACCCCTGCGCCGGAATCGAATCCCCCTCGCAGGCCAACTCGAGCTCATCCCCCGACAGCGGCCGAAGCCGCCGAATGGCGCCATCCGCGAACAGAACGGTCTGTTCCAATACATGGTCAATCGTCAAACCGTAGTAGACGCTCCGCGCCCCTGATGAGTTGTTCGCCATCATCCCGCCCACCGTCGCCCGGCTGGCGGTGGAAACATCCGGCGCAAACCGCAGCCCATGTCCCTTCAGCGCGGCATTCAACTCATCCAACACAATCCCCGGCTCCACCAGGCACCACCGCTCTTCCGCGTTCACCTCCAATATCTTGTTGTAATACTTAGAGATATCGATCTGGATGCCCGTGCCAATCGCCTGCCCCGCCTGCGACGTCCCGCCCCCGCGCAGCGTCACGGAGGTCTTATGCTTGGCCGCAATCCGCACCGCCGCAATCAGATCCTCCCGCGATTCAGGCACGACAACCCCTAGCGGCAGAATCTGGTACACCGAAGCATCGGTCGAATACAGAGCCCGCGAAACCGTATCGAAACGCACTTCCCCATAGAGCGTCTCCCGCAGCTCCCGCTGCAGCGCCTCCGCATTAACCCCAATCGAAACAAGACTCATCGAGTCCATACCTCAACCACTTCCTCACCTCGACAGACGTACATTTTCTCGTGCAGGTTCACTGTTGGATCGCAATGCGGAGCCACAAACGAAACCTGCTCCCCCATCGCCGGCAACCGCTCGGCGAACAGGAAGCCATGCTCATCCCCCGCCCACTGCCACGTCGCGCCCGGGAGGCCGAGGGCGACCGGCCCGAAGGGCCGGTCGGTGGAAAAGGCTTTAAACCCAGCATCCACTGTGACCCGCTCGGGGTGGGAGGCACTGATCACCGTCGCCAGTACCGTCATCGCCACGCCGAACGGCACGCCGCCAATCTTCCCGTACGCCACGTCCATCAGCGGATAGGAGCCTGCCTGCAACTCAGTCAGCTCCGGGATCTGTATGTCGATGTCCCAGGTCCCAGTGGAGCCACCGGTGAGGCGCGTCGAGTCCAAACCAATCGCCAGCAACTCCTTTTGAATCATTACTGCAGAAGCAAAAGCGGAAGTGGAATGGAGGAGCCGTTCGGCATGGCCGACGGTATGCGAACCGGAAACGGAATAGGCCTGGAGCCCGCCAAACCGCAGCAAAGGCGATGCGGCCACCCGCCGGGCCAGCGCGATAGCCCGCTCGTCGCAGGGCACCCCCGTCCGGTGATCGCCGATGTCCAGGTCCACCAGCACGTTCAGCGGAACCCCTGTCGATTCAAACAGATCCACCTGATACGGATGATCCACCACCACCGTCACATCCCCACCCTTAGACAACTGAGTAATACGGTCCACCTTCACGCGCGAGGCCACCGGGGTCGTCAACAGCACCCCAATCCCAGCGGAAACCATTGATTCCATTTCGCTTAGAGTAGCGCAGCAGACGCCATTCGCGCCTGCTGCGATCTGCCTTTTGGCGATCTCGACGCGCTTATGGGCCTTGGCGTGAGGGCGCAGCGCCTTCCCCGCCCCGCTGACCGCCGCCTGCATCGCCGCGATATTCGATTCCATCACATCCAGGTCAACCACCAGGGCCGGCGTGGGCAGTTCGTGTTTCCGCATGTTGTTTGTGTTCAGAGAGATTGCAGAGCTTGCTTCAACTTGGATAGACCGCGGTCGAGCGTCTCGCCACCGCTTGCGAACGAGACGCGCAGCGTCCCTTCCCCGCCTGGGCCATAGGCGGCACCGTGCACCACCACGACGCCGAACTCGGCCAGCAACCGCCTTCGAATCATATCGCTAGGGATGCCAAGGTGACGTAAGTCCATCATTGCGAAAAACCCGCCTTCGGGGGCGAGCATGTTCGGGAGAGTCGATAGCACCAGTTCGCGGCGGCGCCCATACTCGGCGCGCATGGCGGCCACGCAGTCCTGGGGACCGGAGAGCGCGACGGCAGCGGCGTCCTGTACAAACGTCGCCGGGCCGCGGCTGGACTGCTGGAGCACCAGCAGCATCGCTCGCGTAAACTCAGCTGGCGCAGCCACATAGCCAACACGCCATCCAGTCATGCAATAGGTTTTGGAAAGCGCATTCACTACCACCGAACGGTCTCGAAGAACGGTGGCGGGGGAGATGTGTTCGTGGCCCTCGTAGACGATGGCTTCGTAGATCTCGTCGCTAATGATCGTCACACCGTGCCGCTCGCAGAACACGGCGATGTCTTCTAACTCCTTGCGGGTCAACACGGTACCGGTCGGATTCCAAGGAGTGTTTAAGAGAAGTGCGCGGCACTGTGGCGTCCAGGCCGCCTCCAGCGCCTCGACGGTCAACACGAAACGGCCGTTGGCTATCTCGGATGGCACCGCGACGGGGACGGCGCCGGTCAGGCGGATCGGAGAGAGATAGGCGTCGTAGACCGGATCGGGGACCAGCACCGCATCGCCCTCGTTCAACATCGCGGCGAGGGCGGCGTAGATGCCGAAGGTGCCGCCTGTGGTGACTAAGATTTCGGTTGCAGGATCATAACGCAAGCCGTTGTCACGAAATAGCTTATCTGTGATCGATTCGCGTAGTCTGGGTTCACCACGCTGGTCCGGGTACATGGTCCGGCCGTTGGCGAGCGCCTTCTGCGCCTCCTCGACGATGTGGGCCGGGGTGGGCAAATCGGGCTCCCCGCGCATCAGAGAAACGAGAGGTCCGGGGGTGGCCCGGACCTCGGCGAGGATGGAATTGACGGCGGTCGGGCGCAGTCCGGCGACGCGGTTGGCGATCTGAATCACTACCCGACCTGCCAAACTTCGATGCTCTTGGTACCAGTGGAAACGGCCAGAGACCGGCCGTCGGGCGCAAAAACCACGCTCGAAACGCGCTGTTTTGCATCAAAAACGTGCACTTTTGCCCCACTTTTGACATCAAAAACATGCACTTTGACAGCCATCTTGAGGGTGATTTCGTTGAATCCGCCGGTGGCGATCCGGCTTCCGTCGGGGGAAAAAGCCAGGGCCGAAATCATCTCCGGGAGCTTCGGAATGGTCCGGAGCTGGCGGAAGGTTTTGGCGTCGTAGAAGTAGAGCGTCTTATCGGCGCCGCCGGCGGCGAGCATTTTTCCGTCGGGGGAGAACTTCATATCGAACATGGAAACCGGGAGTTCGTCGATCAGGCGAAGCAGTTCGCCGTTGCGGGAGTTCCAGGCGCGAATGTCGGCGTCGTAGCTGGCGGCGACGACGTTCTTCCCGTCGGGCGAGACGGCCATGGAGGCGATGCCGCCGAGCCCCGAGGGCACGACGTACTCCTCTTTGCCCATCTGGTCGATGGCGCGCATTTTGATTTCCGTCTCGCCGTGGGCGATGAAGAAGCGGCCATCGGTGGGGGAGGGCGTCGAGCGGCGGGCGCGGGGGCCGGTGGGCTTGGCCTGCTTGGTTACCTTGCTGGTGCCCAGATCCCAGGTCTTGAGCGTGCCATCTTTGGCCACGCTGAGCGCGGTGGAGGCGGTGAGGGTGGAGGGAGAGTCGTCCTTATCGAAGGTGAGCGTGCTTTGGAGCGCGCCGGTGGCGACGTTCCAGGTGCGGACTTTGAGGTCCTGGCAAAGACCATGGATCGACTTGCCATCGACGGAGAAGGCGAGGGGGCCGACGTTGGCGTCAGCACTGATAGAGGTGGCCACGGTTAGAGGGTCTCCAGGCAGATGTCGAACTGGATGGAGGCGCGGGAGGGGCCGGGGCCTTCGTAGAGGGCAACGGGGCGGACGAGTTCGCGGCTGGCGACGATGTTGCGCTTTTTGAAGTTCTTGTCCGGGTCGCCGTCGAAGAAGGGATCCGTCGCGAAGTAGGCCTGGGTGATCAGGGTCTTGTGGCCGGGAGCGGTGATCAGGTAGTGAAGGTGTTGGGCCGGGCGGTCGTCGTAATGGCCGGGGAGGATGGTTTCGATGGAATAGGACGAGGCATCGGCGACTTCCAGCTTGGTGCGATAACGGTAGCCTTCGACGTCGTAGAGACCTTTGTAATCGGCCTGCCACATTTCAATTTTGACGCCGTGGACCTTTTGGCCCTTGGTGTTGACCACTTTGCCATCGACGCGGAGCGGGAAGCCGGGTTCGCCGTTGATGCGGAGGGTGGTGTTGTTGGGCGCGCCTTTGCGGTAAAAGGGTCCGAGGACTTCGGTGGAGGTGGGCTTGTGGGCATTGGCTTCGCCCTGTTCCCAGAAGGCGAGCAACTGGGTGTTGGACAACGTGGTGGCACCGGCGAGGAGCGAGCCTCGGACAATGCAGTTTTCGAGCATTTGGCGACGGGTCTTCATGATTAGCTCCTCTGTGAGGATAATATAAGCACGATGCTTACGCGACGCGCGCTGTTGGGATCGGCGGCACTGTTGCCGCAGGCCTTCGCGGCCAATGACCGGATTCAGATTGGCGTGATTGGCGCGGGGGGCCGGGCGCAGCATTTGATGAAGTCTCTGGTGAAGATACCGGGGGCCAAGATTGTTGGCATCTGCGATGTGTGGGACGCCAATATTGAGAAGGCTCAGGCGTTGGCGGGGATCACGTCGTCATCCAAGAACCACTTGGAGTTTTTGCAGCGGAAGGATCTGGACGCGGTGCTGATCGCCTCGCCCGACCACTGGCATGTGCAGTTGCTGACGGACGCGTGCGCGGCGGGGAAAGACGTCTATGTGGAGAAGCCGCTGACGCACGACCTGGCCGAGGGGGCGCAGGCGATGGACGCGGTGCGGAAGCACAACCGCGTTGTCCAGGTAGGGATGCAGCAACGGTCGATGCCGCATATTCAAAAGGCGCGGGAGATTGTACAGTCGGGCAAGTTAGGGAAGATTCACAAGGTCCATTTGACGTGGAACCGGAACACGAATCGCGGCGGGCAGGTGCCGCAGGTGGATCCGGCGTCAGTGGACTGGGCGCGGTTCCTGGGCCCGGTGGCGACACAGCCGTTTGATCCGTACCGGTTTCGAAACTGGCGTTGGTTCTGGGAGTTTGGCGGGGGCACGTTCACCGATTTGATGGTGCACTGGATCGACGTGGCGCACTGGATTCTGGATCTGGAGCATCCGGAGGAGGCGGTGGCGATTGGCGACAGCATGCGGCCGGAGTGGCGGTGGCAGACGCCGGACACGGCGCAGTGTTTGCTGCGCTATCCGAAGCAGGGCGTGCAGGCGTATTTTGAATCGACCTTTGCCAACGCGCGGAACGCGGCGATGATTGAGTTCATGGGGGATGAGGGGACGCTCTATATTGATCGCGGGCGGTATGAGTTGCATCCGGAGATCGCCAAGAAGTCGTTTCCATATGAGGAGATGGTTTTAGGGACTGGGCCGCGGGGGGCGGATTTCTACGAGAAGCCGGACGGGGAGATGCTCCATTTGGAGAACTGGCTGGGGGCAATCCGGAGCCGGGGGAAGACGGCGGCGCCGGTGGAGGCGGGGGTGGTGTCGGCCTCGTCGGCACACTTGGCGAATCGCGCGTTGCGGACCGGGCAAACGGCGCACTGGCCGAAAGAGGATGGGTTTACGCCGCTGTTCGACGGAGTGTCGCTGAACGGGTGGGAGGTGGACACGCCGGGGCTGTGGAGCGTGCGGCACGGGATGATTGTGGGTAAGCACGCGGGGCTGAAGTACAACGACTTTTTGCGGACGCGGAAGAGCTATGGCGACTTTGAGTTGCGGCTGCAGTTCCGGCTGGTGGGGGGCGTAGGGAACAGCGGCGTGCAGTTCCGGTCGGTGCCGGCGACGATTCCGCACGAGGTATCGGGCTACCAGGCCGATGTGGGGCAGCAGTATTGGGGCTGTTTGTACGATGAATCGCGGCGGCGGCGGGTGCTGGCGCAGGCGCCGCCGATGCCGGAGTTGGACAAGCTTGGCTGGAATGAATACACGGTTCGGGCGCAGGGCAAGCGGATTGGACTGTGGCTGAACGGGTTGCAGACGGTGGACTACGTGGAAAACGAACCGGGGATTGCGGCTGCGGGGTTTCTGGCACTGCAAGTACATTCGGGACCTGGCATTGAAGTCCATTTCCGTAACATACGCATTCGGGAGTTAGAGTAAGTTTTGTTCCTTTATCTGTTGTTCTTTTTGTCCGGCGTGCCGGCGTTGATTTATCAGATTGTGTGGCAGCGGTCGCTGTTTACGATTTTTGGCGTGAACGTGGAATCGGTGACGGTGGTGGTGAGCGCGTTCATGCTGGGGTTGGGCGTGGGCAGCCTACTGGGCGGGCGGATTTCGCGGCGGCCGGGGGTGCCGCTGTTGGCGCTGTTTGGGTGCACGGAGCTGGGGATTGCCGCGTTTGGATTGATCTCGCTGCCGCTGTTCCGGTGGGTGGCGGGGTTCCTGGCGGGGGCGCCGGCGGGGCAGACGTTTTTCGTTACGTTTTTGCTGGTTTTGTTCCCTACGATTTTAATGGGGGCGACGCTGCCGATGTTAGTGACGCAGTTAGTGCGGGTGAACGGGCAGGTGGGGCGGTCCGTTGGGATTTTGTATTTTGTGAATACGCTGGGTTCGGCGGTGGCGTGTTTCGTGGCGGCTCTGTGGGCGATGCGGGAGTTGGGGATGACCGGGTCAGTCTGGCTGGCGGCGGGGATGAATGCGGCGATTGGGTTGAGTGTATTGGCGCTGCACTTCCGGGGGATGCGGGAGACGGACGCGGTGGTTTCCGAGGAAGAGACGGGTGGCGGGGAGTTAGCGTTTCCGGTGGCGGTGGCGATCGCGTTTGCGACGGGGTTCATTTCGCTGGGGTATGAGATTGTCTGGTACCGGCTGTATGCGTTTGTGACGGGGGGGAGTCCGCGGACATTCTCGTTTGTTTTGGGGGCTTTTTTGGGGGGGATCGCGTTTGGGTCTTTGGGTTCCAGGCGGTTGGCGGGGCGGGCGCGCGTGGCGGGGCCGATGGCGGTTTTGGTGCTTTCGGCCAATGTGGTTGGGTTCCTGATTGTGCCGGTGGTGGGCTCGGCGGTGGCGCGGGTTTCCTACGAATGGACGCTGCCGCTGGTGGCGCTGGCGGCGGGCTTGTTGGGGGCTACCTTTCCGTTATTGTGCCAGGCGGCGGTACGGCGGAGCGATGCCGGGGCGGGGTTGAGTTATCTGTATTTGAGTAACATTGCCGGGTCAGCACTGGGGAGTTACTTAATGGGATTTGTGTTGATGGATATGTGGTCGCTGCAAACGGTTTCGGTGTTCCTGCTGGTGCTGGGGGTGGCGGGGGCGGCGGCGATTTCGTTCCGGTTGAAGTGGGTAGCGGTGGCGGTTTGCGGGTTGGGGGTATGGGGATCGGGACCGTTGTTCCACATGATTTACGAGCGATTGATGTACCAGGAGGAGTTCGAGGCAGGGGCGCCGTTTACCGACATTGTGGAGACGCATAGCGGGGTGGTGACGGTGGACGCCGACCGGCATATCTTTGGCGGCGGGGCGCATGACGGGATCCTGACGACGTCGATTTACTCAGATAGTTGTATCCGGCCGTTTTCGCTGAGTTACATTCATCCGGCGCCGAAGGAGGTGCTGCTGGTGGGTGTGGCGGGCGGGGCGTGGTCCCAGATTGTCGGGAACCATCCGCAGGTGGAGCGAGCGGTGGCGGTAGAGATCAATCCGGGGTATTTGACCGTGATTGGGCGGTATCCGGAGGTGGCGCCGGTACTGCGGAACCCGAAAGTGCAGATTGTGGTGGATGATGGGCGGCGGTGGATGGCGGCGCACCGGGATCAGAAGTTTGACGCGATCCTAATGGACACGGTGCAGCATTGGCGGGCGAGCGCGACGAATTTACTGTCGGTGGAGATGTTGGCAATGGCGCGGTCGATGTTAAAGCCGGGCGGGGTGATTTATTACAACACAACTTACTCCGATGACGTGCAGAAGACCGGAAGTTCGCTGTTTCCGTATGCGTGGCGGTTCGGGCCGTTTCTGGCGGTGAGCGATTCGCCGTTGCAGTTGGACGAGGCGCGGTGGCGGGAGGTACTGGGGCGGTACCGGTTGGAGGGGAAATTGGTATTGGACCCGTCGGACGCGCGGGCGGCGGGAAGGCTGGAGGCGTTGGCTGGCTACTTCCGCGCGGTGGACGAGACGGGGAACGAACACCTGGCGGTGGAGAGCGCGGCGAGCGTGCGGCGACGGACGGCGGGGGCGCGGGTAATCACCGACGACAATATGGCGACGGAGTGGGAGCGGTAGCCGCGGGGGCGGCTACTTCACGGCGTCGACGGTTTTGTTGACGACCTTCATAGTGCCGTTCTTGACGGCGGAGCCGGTCTTTTCGGCGCCATCGACGGTGACGGCGGCGGTTTTCTTCGCCACTTTGGCGGTGCCTTTGCCGGTTTTGACGGCTACCTTCTTGGTGGCGGAACCGGCGTCTTTGAGCTCCTCTTTTACCTTTTCCTGGGCGGGGAGGAGGGAGAAGGAAAGGACGGCGAGAGCGGCGAGTTTCATTTGGTTCTGTTGGTATAGATACCGCCGGCGGGGAGATGGTTGCCGAAGCATCCATGGAAAAGGGCCCCATTTTCAGGGGCCCTTGGTCGTCGAAGTTCGGTCTACCGCCATTAAGGGCGACGGCGGAAAGCGGCGAGAGCGACAAGACCGGCGCCGAGGAGGACGACAGTGCCGGGTTCCGGGACGCCGGTGGCAGGATCGTAGGCAGCGGCCGTCCAGACGGCGCCGGCGCCGTTCCGCGTGGTGACCGAACCGGCACTGTAGTTGATGGCATTGGTGCGAATGACGAGCGTTGCCGAAGTTTCACCGGGGTTGATCTGGCGGGAGAGCACGCCGAAACCGAAGCCAACGGTGCCGCCGTTGCTGGAGCGATCCGTGCTCAAGGCCGCCTGGTTGGCGGTTAGGAAGATGCCGGCGCCGTCCCAGTTGTCGAGCCGATAGCCGACATCGGTAGTGAAACCAGTGAAGTTGGTCATGGTGAGGCGGCCGACCGAATCGGCCGAGGAGACGTTGTTGGTGAACTGGTAATAGAAGTCCAGCGTGTTGCCGGAGTTGCGGTAGACGGCCGCACGGACGGTGCCGTCGTAACTGGCGACACCCGCGTCGTCCAGGGCGGTGAAGGAAGAGAAACGGGAGGCGAGCAGGATTCCGGGCGTGTTGTTGAAAACATCCAGGGTGCCGGCGCAGGAGCCGCCGACACACTGATTTCCAGTAAGGACGGCGCCAAAGGCGGTCACCGAACCTGCCACGAGAAGGGCCACGAACGAAGCGGACCGAAGTATCTTGGAAATGTGCATGAGGGGTCTCCTTGGTATTGACACGCCGAAACCGGACACGGCTGACTTCTCGATGGTATGAGGGAGCGATGAGCGCGTCACTGAGACTAACCGCCTATTACCGGGATCTGCGCGGGATACAGGAAAAACAGGATGGTAGGCCGATTCGAGCCGCTGATGGGACGTTTGGTAGTCCGGCCGATTCACTGCAGGCCAAGGTAACCGGTACCAGCGGGGTATTCCGGCCAGTACTCGCGGACCAAGGACCAGGCGCACTCTGGCCCCAAACTTTTTCATTTTTTCTCGACAACTTCCGGGGAGCTCCGGGCACACGCTGGGACAGGACTCCAGAGAGGTAGCTGTCACGTGGAAAACGCAATATTGTAACTTCGTCGTTATTTTCGATTGTTAGAGTTTGATGGAGTCACTATGAGAAATCTGATTTGGGCTGTTGCTTGCGCCGCGCTGGGACTGGCTGCGTGGGGACAGACTTCGACGGGCACCATTACCGGGAGCATTACGGACACGAGCGGGGCGATGATCGCCGGGGCCAAGGTACAAATCGTCAACACCGGGACCAACGCCAAGGTGGACGTGGTGACCAATTTGGAGGGGAACTATACGGCACCGCTGTTGCCTCCGGGCGCCTATAAGGTAGCCGTCGCCGCGTCCGGGTTTAAAGGGTTTGAGCAGGCTGGGATTCAACTGCAAGTGCAGCAGCAGGCGCGCGTGAATATCGTGCTGCAGGTGGGCGCAATGACGGAATCGGTCACGATTCGCGGGGACGCGGCGCTGGTGGAGGCGACGACTTCGTCGATCGGCAAAGTGGTGGACAACAAGCGAATTTTGGAGTTGCCGCTGAACACGCGGAATGTGTATTCGCTGGTGAACCTGACACCGGGCGTGACGGGCGGCATTGGCAACGCGCACAACGCGGTGAGTTACAGCGTGAATGGGGCGCGCGGGGGAACGTTTGACGTGCTGGTGGATGGGTCGAGCGCGGCGTTTCCGACGGTGAACGGGTTTGCGGGGTTGTCGGTATTTCCCTCCGTGGACGCGGTGGCGGAGTTCAAGATGCAGGCGCAGAATTTTAGTGCCGAGTTCGGGCGGAGCATGACGAGCGTGTTGAACCTTGTTTATAAGTCGGGGAATAACACGTACCATGGCAGCGCATATGAGTTTATGCGTAACTCCGTGCTGGACGCGAATAACTTCTTTGCCAACCAGCGCGGCGTGCCGCTGGCGAGTTTCAAGCGCAATCAGTTTGGCGGGATGGTGAGCGGGCCGGTGATTAAGAACCGGACCTTCTTTATGGGCGCGTATGAAGGGCTGCGGGAGCGGAGCTTTTCCGACCGCCTGACCACGGTGCCTACCGACCGGGAACGGACCGGCGACTTCAGCCAGACGCGGGCGACGGCGACGGCACTGATCACCATGTTCGACCCGAATACGACGCGGGCGAACCCCAATGGGAACGGCTCCATTCGCGATGCGTTTCCTGGGAACATCATTCCGCAGGCGCGGTTCGACGCGGTGGCGCGGAACGTTATCGGCTACTTTCCGAAGGCGAATACGCCCGGCGACGCCATTGGCCGGAATAACTTCTACAACAGCGGCGCGGCGGCGATCAACACCGATAACGCCGATGTCCGTGTGGACCACAACCTGAGCGACCAACAACGCATTTTTGGCCGGTTTTCGTACCGGAAATCGTTCAACGGGCCACCGCAGTTGTTCCCGGGAGATCTGGGAATTGCTGAGGGCCGGGTGAATAACAATGATTTCGGGCGAAACGCGGTGGTGGATTACACGAACACGCTGAACCCGACGATGCTGCTGAATGTGCGGATGTCGTTTGCGCGCAACCGGTTCCTGTTTGATAACCAGGGCTTGGGCTTCGTGCCGTCGAGCTTGGGGCTGCCGAAGGCGCTGGACGCGGCGGTGGACAAGTACATGTTTCCGCGGTTCGGCGTTTCGACGCAGACGGCACTGGGCGGCAACGACCACCGGCAGAGCGGGTTCAACAATTACGGTCTGGCGGCGAGCCTGAGCAAGGTGACCGGCAAGCACTCTTTGAAGTACGGCTATGAGGGCCGGATGCTGCGGATCAACGTTTGGGAGGCGCGCGCGGCTGGCACGTTCAACTTCACGGCCGGCATGACGCAGGGGCCGAACCCGGTGAGCGCGAGTTCGACTGCGGGCTTTGGATTTGCCTCCTTCCTATTGGGCGCAGGCAGCGATGGAAACTTCTATCAGAACTGGAAGAACGTGGCGTCGCAGAGCTTCTACCACGCCTTCTACGTGCAGGACGACTGGCGGATTACGCGGAAGCTGACGCTAAACCTGGGTGTGCGGTACGACTTCGACACGCCGCGGACGGAACGTTATGACCGGCTGAGCTGGTTTGACCCGAGCCTGACTTCGCCACTGGCCGCGAAGGTTTCGGCGTTCCCGAACTTGAAGGGCGGACTGCGGTTTGTGGGCGTGGATGGGAATGGGCGGTCGCAGTTTGGCGGCGACTGGAACAACGTGGCGCCGCGACTGGGCTTTGCCTATCAGATGGACGAGAAGACCGTCATCCGCGGGGCGTTCGCGCAGTTGTTTGGGCCGAGCACGCTGTCGGCGCAGGGCACGGTGGGGCCGTACGGATTCCGCGTGGAGACGCCGTGGGTGACGAGTTTGGACAATGGTTTGACGTCGTTGAACCGGCTGGCGAATCCCTTCCCGGGAGGCTTTCAGCCGGTGCCGGGATCGTCGCAGGGCGCGTTGACCGCGATTGGCAGCAACCTGGACGCGCCGCTGGCGAACACGAACACGCCGTACACGCTGCAGTACAACTTCACGGTGCAGCGCGAGTTGCCGGGGGCGATTTTGCTGGAGGCTGCCTATGTGGGCAATCGCGGGCGGCAGTTGTCGCGCGGCGGCGAGGGTGGCTACACGATCAACCAGGTGAGCCCGCAGTTTTTGAGCCTGGGCAACCAGCTGAACCAACTGGTGCCGAATCCGTTCTTCGGCCAGGGCGGCGGCGTGGTGGCGAACGCACAAGTTTCACGGGCGCAATTGCTGCGGCCGTATCCGCAGTTTGGCGCGATCTATCCGCTGTTTTCGCAGGGCGCGACGTCGGACTACAACGCGTTGCAGGTGACCTTCAGCAAGCGGCTGGCGAAGGGCATCCTGTTTGAAGGCAACTACACCTGGGCGAAGGCGATGGACCAGGGGACGAGCTATCAGGACAGCTACAACGCGCTGGGCAGCCGGGGCGTATCGAGCGTGCACGTGCCACAGCGGGTGGTGTTCAGTGGTGTCTACGAGTTGCCGTTCGGACGCGGGCGGCACTTCGGCAACGGCATGTCGCGATGGATGGACATGTTCGCGGGCGGGTGGCAGGTGAACGGGATCTGGACGGCGCAATCGGGTTCGATTCTGGGCATCGGCGCGACGAACCAGGCGGGACTGTTCACCGAGGCCATTCGCGCGAACAACAACGGCAAGAGCGCGGCGCAGAGCGGAGACGCGCACGGGCGGCTGGACCGGTGGTTCGACACGTCGGTGTTTAGCCAACCGGCTGCGTTCACGCTGGGCAATATGAGCCCGCTGGTGGCCGACCTGCGCGGGCACCACATCAACAACCTGGACGCATCGATCTTCAAGATTTTCAGCATTACCGAGAAGATCAGGTTGCAGTTCCGGGGAGAGGCATTTAACTCGCTGAACCGGGTGCGATTCGGGAATCCGAATACGACGGTGACGGCGGGAGCGAATTTTGGACGCGTGACCACGCAGTCCAACGATCCGAGGCAGATGCAGTTCGGATTGAAGCTAATTTGGTAGGCCGGGAGCGGGGTGGACGAAATGGGCCACCCTGCCCGCGCCTGTTGTACCAAAGAGGACCGAAACGCCCAGTTTATGGGCGTTTTTCCTTTTGGCCCCACTCTTGCAATGGAGTATTCCCTTGCATGAAATACTTACTACTGGGTTGGCTGGGAATGGGTCTGTACGCGCAGTCGCTGATTGTTGGGATACCGAGCACGGACGTGGCGCCGAAGGGGGAGCTGGCGATTGCGCATGAGACGCAGGTGAACCGGTTTGCGACGGGCGGATATTGGAACAGCTTTTCGTTTGCGACGTATGGGGTTGGGAAAGGAGTGGAGTTGGCGGCGAGTTTGTATGGACCGTCGCGGCCGGCATCGCCGGAGTTGGCGCTGGGGATGGGGTTCAAGAAGACGGTCGCTTTAGGCAGGGGATGGTCGGTTGCGGGCGGGGCGATGGTGCCGGTTTCGTTTCGGGGGAACGGGGTTGGGGTGTGGACCTATGGGTTGGCGAGCGTGCGGGTTCCGAAGTCGCGGACGCGGTTCACGGCGGGGCCGAGCTGGGGGACGAAGCAGATCTTTGGCCGGTCGGCGGTGAAGGCGATGTTGGGCGTGGAGCAACCGTTGACGAAGAAGGTGGGGCTGGTGGCGGATTGGTTCATGGGCACGCACGAATTGGGCGCGGGGATTGTGGGCGTGAGCTATCAGCCGTCGCCCGCGATGTTGGTGATCAGCGGGTGGAAAATGGCCAACAACGCGGCCAGCGGGAAGCCGGCGTTCATGGTGGAGGTGGCGTATATTTTCGGGCACCGGAAGCATGAGTGAGGGGTACGGCGGCGAAGGTGGCGAGCTGGCGGGCGATGCGGGCGGCGCGGGGACAGGCGGCGGCGTCGAAACGGCGCAGGCCGGCGTCGGTGTCGACAGTGCAGAGACGGGCGCGGAGAGAGGGGTCCCAGGAGACGGCGCGGACGGTGGCGAGTGGGAACTCCAGTTCCATACCCGAAGGAGTTCGGAGGTAGAAGGAATCCGCGGTGAGGCGGACGAGGTTACGCCCGTAGCATTGTGCCTGTTTGGCAACCGTGTAGATGCCGAACAGCCAGGAGAATCCGGCGAGGGAGAAGCCGATGACGCCGAGGGACTTTTCACTCCACGGTTCGGGCCCGCCGGCGCGGCCGAGGGCGGCGGCAAGGAGAAGCAATCCCAGGAGCAGGAAGGCGAGCGCGAAGCACCAGTAGAGAGCCGCGAGCCAGACGCGACGATAAACGATCGGCGGCATGGGTGGTGACGATCAGCATACCGCATGAAGGCAACAATGCCCCGCGTGGCCGGAGCCGCGCGGGGCATTTATGGGTCCCACCTTAGCGAGAGTTAGAACCCAAGATCGAAAGGGGAAAATTGTAGCGATTGTTACCGCTTTGACAATTTTCAAGGGTAGAGGAGGGCGGTGTCAATGCGCGGAGCCGACAATTCACTTTTGTTAGGAAGACGCGCCTTGCGAAAGGTTGCGGAGGTGATTGTAGCTGTAGATGCCGGCGTTGTGGCCATCGTTCCAGAAGATGCGGATGGCATAGTTGCCAACGGCTTCGACGGACTCCATTTTCAATTTGGCCTGGAAGACGCGGAGCGGATTCGTATCCGGCTCCCACTTCTGCGGCGGGGTACCGTGGGCGCCGGTGCAGGTGGCGCAGGGGCATTCGCGGCGCAGAAGTTCGAGGGGGAGCGAAGAGTGGGTGCCATCGACCCAATCGACTTCGATCCCTTTCGACTTGCTGATAGCGATGTGTTCCGGTTCGGCTTGCGGTTGGTTATCGGTGCTCATTCGGGTTAGTTCACGCGTTCGACGTCGCGGATGCCGCTGATGCGGCGGATGGCGGCGACGACGCGTTCGAGTTGTTTCTTATCCTTGACGTCGAGCAGCATGGTGATGATGGCGCTGCCATCGGCGCGCTGCTCGTCGGGTTGGGCTTCGAGAGCCTTGATATTCGAGCCTTCGTGGAAGACGACGCTGGTGAGGTGGCTCAAGATGCCGGGGCGGTCGTCGGCGTAGGCGGTGAGGCGGACGGCAAAAGTATCGTCGGTGGTGCGAACCCATTCGACGACTATCTTGCGTTCCACTTCGTACATCAGGTTTTGGACGTTGGTGCAGTTGACGGCGTGGACGGCGACGCCCTTGCCGCGTGTGATGTAGCCGACGATCTGCTCGCCGCGAATCGGGTTGCAGCACTTGGCGCGGTAGACCATGACATCGTCGATGCCCTTCACCTTGATGACGAGATCTTTATTGTCGTCATCGCGGATGACGGTGGGCGCGGGTTCGGCGGGTGCGCTGGCGCGGTCGTAGGCCTCCACCTGTTCGGGCGCGAGTTTGATGAGCACCTGACGGGCGGAGAACTTGCCGTAGCCGAGCGCGGCATGGAGGTCTTCCATCTTCGGGAACCCGTATTCATTGGCTACCGAGAGCACCTGTTCGCGCGTTACCTTCTTCCACTGCACGCCGAGGCGGCGGGCCTCTTTTTCCAGGTATTTTTCGCCGATTTCGACGGCCTTGGCGCGTTCGGTGGTGTTGATGACCGCCTTGATTTTGTTGCGCGCTTTGGAGGTCTTGGCGATGGAGAGCCAGTCCTTGGAAGGCAGATGGCCGGACTGGGTGAGGATGTCGACGACGTCGCCGTTTTTGAGCGTGTACTTCAGCGGGACGATACGGCCGTTGACCTTGGCGCCGACGCAGAGGTTGCCGACTTCGGTGTGGATGGCGTAGGCGAAATCGATGGGCGTGGCTTCGCGCGGGAGGACGATCACCTTGCCTTTGGGCGTGAAGGTGTAGACTTCCTCGGGGTACAGGTCGACTTTGAGGGTCGACATGAACTCGCCGGGGTCGTGCATTTCGCGCTGCCATTCGACGAGTTGGCGGAGCCAGGCGATCTGCTGCTCGTCGGCCATGGCGTGCTTATGGCCTTCCTTGTACTTCCAATGGGCTGCGATGCCGTCCTCGGCGATGCGATGCATCTCCTCGGTCCGGATCTGCACTTCGAAGGGCTGGCCGCCGGGGCCGATGACGGAGGTATGGAGCGACTGGTAGAGATTGGGCCGGGGGATGGCGATGAAGTCCTTGATGCGGCCAGGAATGGGGTGCCAATCGCCGTGGAGCGTGCCGAGAGCGGCGTAGCAGTTCTTCACCGAGTCCGTGATGATGCGAACGGCGAGGAGGTCGTAGACCTGATCGATGGAGATCTTCTGGCGCTTCAGCTTTTGCCAGATGGAGTAAGGCCGTTTGAGGCGCGCTTCGATGCGGGCGGGGATATCTTCGCGGCGCAGCTTCACTTCGACGGCGGAGCGGATTTCGTCGAGGAGCCCCTGATTGGCCTTGCGCTTGGACTCAATGGCGTCGAGGATCTCACCGAAGGCCTGCGGGTCGGTGTATTGGAAGCCGAGGTCTTCGAGCTCCGCACGCACCTTACCCATACCGAGGCGATGCGCGATGGGAGCGTAGATTTCGAGGGTTTCCTGGGCGATGCGTTCCTGGCGATCGCGTGGGAGCGCCCCAAGGGTGCGCATGTTGTGGAGCCGGTCGGCCAGTTTGACGAGGACGACGCGGATGTCCTTGACCATGGCGAGGAGCATCTTGCGGACGCTTTCGGCCTGGCGCTCCTCGCGCGAGTAGAACTTCAATTTGGCGAGCTTGGTGACACCGTCGACACAGGCGGCAACGTCATCGCCGAACTGCTTGCGAACTTCCTCGATGGTCACACCGGTGTCTTCGACCACATCGTGCAGGATGCCGGTGACGAGGCAAGTGCGGTCCGTCGTCATGTCGGCGAGGATGTGGGCGACTTCGAGGGGGTGGACGAGGTAGGGTTCGCCGGACTGCCGTTTCTGGCCGGCGTGCATGCGGAGAGCGAGTTGGTAGGCAGCGGTGAGGGGGGAAGAATCTTCCCCGGGGTGAGTGCGTTCGAACTTGTCGAGGAGGGCTTGGAAGAGCTGATCGAGAACGGGTTCCACCGGGGCAGAGGGGATCGTGCCGCTAGTGGACGGATTTTTCGAAAGATCAGACAACTTGGCCGGCTGGCTCACCGTATGCGACCCCTATTCTTACAGGGTACACACAACGGGAGCCAGCCGGCCATGAAAACAAGAGACAGAAGCGAAGATTACTTTGCGTCGGCCTTGATGCCCTGCGAAGCCTTCTTTTCGGCCTCTTCCGCTTTGCGCTTCTTGGCGTCCAGCGTCTTCTGCACGAAGTCATCGGCGATGGCGATTTCCTTCTTGTAGTCGTCGGTGGAGTCGGACAGGTCGGCGAGTTCGCGGTGCATCAGGTTGAGGTAGGCGAGAGCGTCGTCATAGTTGGCGTCGACAGCGACGGCCTTCTGCAGAGCGACGATGCCATCCTGGACGAGCTGGTAGTTCTTGGCTTTGACTTCCTCACGCACCTTTTTGTCCTTGAGCGGACCCGGATCTTCGGGCTTCATGCTCAGCTTGGCGCGGGCTTCACCACGAACCGGGTAGGCCTTGCCCCAGGCGATAACGCCGAGGGTGTAGAGGGCTTCCTTATTCTGCGGATCGACCTTCAAGAGGCGCTCGTTCCATTCCTTGGCGATATCGAACTTCTTCTGGTTGTAGTAGATGGAGCCGATGGAGGCGATGGCGAGCTTGTCGTTGGGATCTTTTTCAAGAACGGCTTTGAAGTTGTCTTCGGCCGCCTTGGCGTACTTGTTGTTTTCTTCCGAATCGGCGCCGGGGATCCACTGGCTCATGTAGGCGGTCGCCAGATAGAGACGAGCGGTAGTGAAGTCGGGGTCGAGTTCGATAGCCGTCTGGAAGTATTTGACGGCTTCGGCGTATTTAGCGCCCTTATACTCACGAACGCCCTTGTTGAGGTTGTCGCGGGAGCGAAGGCGGTTACAGCCGGCCGTGGAGAGAATCAGGACCAGAGCAGCAAGTGCGGTTGTGGCGCGTTGGATGTTGAGTTTCACGCGAAATCTCCTTCGATTACAGACTGGTCCGGATTACTGACCGGCTTCGATCTTGGGCGTCATGAGCCCGACTTTGTCAATGCCGGCGCCTTTTGCGGCGTCGATCGCCTTAGCTACCGTCATAAACTCGAGGTCGGGATCGCCTTTGACGAAGACGACGCGTTCGGCGCGGGTTTTGAAAACTTCCATAAGGCGTGGGCCAAGCCGTTCTTCCGTGACCGGTTCAGTGTTGATCATCATCGACTTGTCTTTTGCGATGATAATCACCACGGTGCGGTCCTGGTTGGGCGGCGGCGGCGGCGCGTTCGGCGGAGGCGGCTGCGGAACGAGCGCGTCAAGGCCCTTTGGCGTGAGCGGCGTGATAACCATGAAGATGATCAGCAGCACGAGCAACACGTCAATCAGCGGCGTCACGTTAATACTGGCGGCGGGTCCACCCCCACTGCCCATTGCCATTGCCATAATAGTGCTCCTTGAGAAATGATGTCGTAGGAAAAAGCCGTTTGCCTGTTAGATACCGGCGGGAGGCGCGGCAGCGCCTTCGGCGCCACCTTCTTTGATCTGTTCCGTGAGCAAACCGAGCTGGTCCACACCGAAACCGCGAAGGTTATCGATGACTTCCACGACGCGCTCGTAGCGGGCGCGGGAATCATTCTTGAGGTAGACCGTCTTGTCGAGTTTGGCGGTGAGGCGATCTTTCACCTTAACGCCCAGATCGTTCAGGTTCGCGAACTGATCGGAGCCGAGGTAGACCTTTCCATCTTTGGTGACGGAGACGAGAATGGCATCATCCTTGTCGGCGGCCTGCATGGCGATCGGGTTCTTGGTTTTCACGAGTTCGACGCTGATGCCCTTGGAGAGCATGGGCGTAATAACCATGAAGATGATGAGCATGACGAGCATAACGTCCACCATTGGGGTGACGTTGATTTCGTTCATGGGGCCAGTCGACTTAGCTACTTTTCTTTTATGGTAGGAAGACATACCTTCTCCTTTTTTTCCGGGCTTACGGGCGGGGGCACTGCCCCCGCCCGGGCACGGGATTCAACTCGCCAATGGCGGAAGGGGAGAGCGGAACGGAAGAAGCTTAGTGCTTCGCTCCGGTCTTTTGCATCCGCTTGATGAAATAGTCAACCAGCTCCGAAGAGGAGTTGCCCATTTCGACGGTGAACGATTCCATACGGCCGTTGAAGTAGTTAAACATCATGACGGCCGGGATGGCGACGAACAGACCGATAGCGGTGGTAACCAGCGCTTCCGAAATACCGCCGGCGACGGCGCCGAGACCGGTAGACTTTTCCGAAGCGATGCCTTTGAACGCGTTGATGATGCCGACGACGGTACCGAACAGACCGACGAACGGACCGGTGGAACCGATGGTGGCCAGCGAGCTGATACCACGCTTCAGTTCGGCGGAGACGATCGCCTCGGCGCGTTCGAGAGCACGGCGGGAAGCATCAATGGTTTCGCCCGAGAGTTCGGTGGAAACGCCGTGGGACTGGAATTCCTGGAGACCGGCCACAACGACCTTGGCCAAGTGGGACTTCTTGTAGCGGTCGGCGATCTTGATGGCTTCATCAAGCTTGCCTTCCCGGAGAGCGCCGGCAACGGCAGGCGCAAATTTGCGCGATTCGGTGCGTGCGGCGTTAAAAGCAATCAGACGATCAATCATGACGCCAATCGACCATGCGGACATGATAAAGAGGACGATGACGACGAGTTTGGCCAGCCAGCCCATCTGGGCCCACATGTCAGCGGGGTCGAAAGAGACTGGACCGCCACTTAACATCAGGTTGAGCGCCCAGACCTGCATTTGAAGAACCATGATTTTCTCCTGCGAGTTGAATTGAATCAGTAAGCCGGAAGACCGGCGAGTTGTACGGACCCCTTGCGGGTGACCGTGGTGGCCGTCTGGTAGTGACGGCCGGGTTGGGCGCTTTCAGGCGTTTTGCAGCGCCTGAAAGCGTGAGCTGCTTTGACCGCCGATGAGGCGGCTGACCCCGGCCCGGTGGCGCCGGAATCGAAACTGGAAAACCGAAGTCTGCTTAATTGCTCAACGTGAAGTTCACGTCGATCTGCGTTTGCACTTCGACCGCTTCGCCATTGAGCTGGGTGGGTTTATAAATCCACTGGCGAACAGCCTCGGTAGCTGAGGGGATCAACAGCGGGTGACCGCTGACCACCTGCAAATTCTGGATAGTGCCGTCCTTGGCGATAACCGCGTTGAAGCGGACCGTGCCTTGGATACGGGCTTGCTTGGCGAGCGGCGGATACGTGGGCCGCACCATCTTGGCAATGTTGGCCGCCTGCACGTTCCCGCCGACGCGAATGCGGCTCGGGGTTACGGGCTTGGGCTTTTCAGCCGGGGGAGGAGGAGGAGGGGGCGGAGCAGCCGTCGGGACGGACCCGATGATGCCACCGATCACACCACCGCCGACGCCGCCGGGGACGCCGCCAGGGACGCCGCCAACCACACCAGCCACGCCAGACATCGGAGGAGGAAGTTCCTCTTCCTTAATCATGGCGATATCTTTCGGAATCGTTTTGGGTGCCACCAAGCGGCCCGCGTCAAACTGCCGGGGAATGACCTTTACCACTTTGACAGGGGCGGCAGCCGGCGGGGGCGGAGGAGGAGGCGGAGGCGGAGGCGGCGCGACCAACATCGAGGCCAACTGCGTCGGCTGCAGGCCCTCGAAGAAGATCATAGGAAGAATGACGCCAACCGCGATGAGACCGGATTGGATCAGGAATGAAATCAAGACCGTAGCCGGCTTGTTTGTTTTGCCTGTTCCATCCACAAAAGTTTGTTCGAACATTTCCGCATTCCTTTCAACCGGAAGTAGCTCCGGCGCAAAATTGTGGGGCGGGCGAGCCCGCCAGGACTACTGCTAACTACTTGACCGATTTTGCTTTGGCGGCAACCACCGGAGTGCCACCCGCGGTTGGCGGGGTGTTCGTCCGGCGGCTTTCCATCCAATCCCGCCACCAGATGAGGATTGGGCTGGCAATGAAGATCGAAGAGTAGGTACCGACGATGATCCCGACCACCAGGGCGAAGGAGAATCCGTTGAGAACGGCGCCTCCGAACAACCACAAGGCAGCGGCGGTGATAAACGTCAGACCGGAGGTGAGCAACGTCCGGCTCAGCGTCTGGTTGATGCTGGCGTTGACAACACTGTCAAACTTCTCCTTGCGCATCAGCGGGAGGTTTTCCCGGATACGGTCGAAGACGACGATGGTATCGTTCATCGAAAAACCGACAAGGGTGAGCAGTGCGGCGATAACAGTGAGGGAGATTTCCTTGTCGAAGATCGAGAAAAGGCCGATGGTGATGATGGTGTCGTGGAAGACAGCGATGACCGCCGCCAACCCGTAGATAAACTCAAACCGGAAAGCGATGTAGACGAGCATACCGGCCAGAGCCAGCAGCGTGGCGTTGAGCGCCTGCGAGCGAAGTTCCGCGCCGACCTTGGGGCCGACCAGATCGAAACCGCGAACCTGATAGGGAGCCACGAACGCTTTTTCCTTCAACACGCTGATGACCTGCGGGCTAACTCCATTGACACCCGAGAGGCTGTCAATGTTCCCGAGAAGGCCCTTCTTCTGCGTGTCGCGGAAGCCGGTGATGGCCTTGGCCAGATCCTGTACCTGCTGTTCGTTCATGCTGGCGGCAACGGGCCCGCGCAGTTCGTCGGCGATCTTCGCCGTGCCTACATTGCTGAGATCGATTTTGCCGGCACTGCCGCCGCCGAAGTTGGAGGCGAGCGTGTCGACCACGAGCTGCCGAGCGGCGTCGAGCGCCTTTTCATCGCGCAGTTCGGTAGAGATCAGAACGTCATTGGTGGTGGTGTCCCGCTGGACAACGATCTCGCCCGGAATCTTCGCGCTGAGCGCGACCCGGATCTGATCTTCACTCACCGAGTTCTGGAACCGCACGGTGGTCACCGTACCGCCCTTGAAGTCAATTCCGTAACGGGGACCGCCCTTCATAATCAGGCTGCCGATACCCGCCGCGGTCAAAACCAGGGAGGCGATGATGAAGGGCCATTTCTTGCCCAGGAAGTCGAAGTTCGTGTTCTTGAAAATTTCCATGAAGTACAGCTAGCGGTCGCCTTGACGATTGGACACCAAGTTCGAACAACTAGTTCCCGCTTGATCTCAGAAAAAGTATCACAAATTGTTTACTGCACACAAACACCGGCAGGTACTGGGCCGGAGGACAAAAGTCCAGTACCGGCGGCCGGTGTCAAAACTGAAAAGCTTAGATGCTCAACGTGGTCAACTGTTTGTCGCCGGACAGTTCCCAGTCGAAGATGAACTTCGACACGAAGACAGCCGTGAAAATGTTGGCAATCAAACCGATGACGAGCGTGACGGCAAACCCTTTTACCGCCGTCGAACCGAACGCGAACAGGAAGGCGCAGGAAACCACGGTGGTGACGTGCGTATCGATAATCGTCAAAAACGCCTTGCCGAAGCCCGCTTCGACGGAGGCAATGACGCCCTTGCCGTTGCGGAGTTCTTCGCGGATGCGCTCGAAGATCAGGACGTTGGAATCCACCGCCATACCGATCGTCAGAATGAATCCGGCGATGCCCGGCAGGGTAAGCACAGCGCCAAAGTAGGCGAGCGCGGCCAGCAGGATGATGGCGTTCAGGATCAGCGCGAGCGTGGCGTTGATGCCGGCGCGCTTGTAGTAAACCAACATCACCAGAACAACCACACCGACGCCCACGATACCGGCCATCAGGCCGTCGTGAATCGAATCGGCGCCGAGCGACGGGCCAACCGTCCGCTCTTCCAGGTAGACGATGCCGGCGGGCAACGAACCGGAGGTCAGCGTCAAAGCCAGATCGCTGGCCGACGTCTGATCGCCGATGCCGGTGATGCGGCCGGAGTCTTCAATCTTGCTCTGGATGGTGGCGACGCTGAAGATCTTGTTGTCGAGAACCACGGCCAGCTTGTTGTTGATGTTCGATTCGGTGAAGCGTCCGAAGCGCTTAGAGGCGTCCTGCGAAAGAGTGAAGGACGTTTCCCACTTGCCGAACTCGTCCTGCGAAGGGCGGGCATTGCGGAGGTCACGGCCGGTGACAACGGCGTTGCGGCCGAGAAGCCACCAGGATTCACCCTGCGAGCCGGGTTTCGCGCGTTCCTGAGCCAGACGCGTTCCGAGTGGCAGGATGCCGCCGTTCTGCGCCAGAGCCTGCGCACGGTCGCTGAACGGGCCGCCGCGTACTTCGGTGATTTCGAGCATCGCCGCCGCCTGCAGGATCGCCTTTACGCGGGCCGGATCGTCCACACCCGGCATCTGCACCAGGATTTCCGATTCGTTCTTCGTGCCGCCGCGCTGTTGCACGGTCGCCTCAGCCAGGCCCAGACCGTTGATGCGGTTTTCGATGGTGCGCATCGAGCGCTCCACCGTCTCCTTGCGGAGGACGCCGGCTTCGGTCGGCTTGTAGGTCAACTTGAAGTCGGAGCCGGAAACCGAGTTCAGGTTCCAGGAGGCGAAGCGGGAGCTGACAACATCCCGGAAGGCGCCCACTTTATCAACCGCGATGCCCTTGGCGAGGATCTCGATCGTGTCGGCATCTTCCAGCCGCTGCGGATCGTTGCGGTCGAGCACCCCGTACGGGACCCCGTCCTTCTGCAATTCCACTTTCAGGCGTTCAATGGTCTGATCGGCTTCGGCCTTGAAGGCGTCCTGCACCTGGACCTGGAGCACCAACTGGCTACCGCCCTTCAGGTCAAGACCGAGGCGGATGTTGTCGTTCCAGTTCTTGGCCAACTCGGCGCCACTCTTGGGAAGGCCGATGATGCCGTAGGCGCAGATCAGAATGATCGCCAACACGAAAATTGCTTTGTTACGCAGGGTACTGTTCATTGGTGTTGCTCTTGTTCGAATTTCTTTACGAGGACGCGGAGTCCGGATTTTGAAGCGACGCGACCGCACTGCGCGCCAATTGGAGTTTTACGTTGTCGGGCTTCACCTTGATCACAATGGTGTCGTCGTTTCCGATGTCGACGATCATCCCGACCAATCCACCGCTCGTGACGACGATATCGCCCTTTTTGAGATTCTGCAACATTTGGGCCGTTTGCTTCTTTTGCTTCTGCATCGGAAGAAACAGCAGGAAGTAGAAAATCCCGAAAATCGCCACCATCGGCAGGAAGCCGAGGACTGAATTGAGTGGTGAAGAAGAGACGAAAAGACTGAGTATCACTCGGTTCCTACTACCGTTGCGGTACGGTTCGCGCTAAGAAGTTGTGGGAATTCCCCAAGCAAAATAGACTGCCTGATCCGCCTCATGATGTCAAGGTAATGCCGCATATTGTGGAGAGTACCCAGTACGGCGAAGAGGATTTCGCCCGCCAGAAACAGGTGCCGAAGGTACGATTTTGAGAAATTCCGGCACGTGTAGCAGCCACAAGCGGGGTCAAGGGGCCCGCGGTCATCCCGATATCGCGAATTTTTAATGATGACACGACCCTCGGATGTAAACAAACACCCGTTTCGCGCGTTACGTGACGGCATGACGCAATCCATCATATCCACTCCGCGAGCCACGTATTCAATTAATTCTTCGGGCTTGCCGACGCCCATCACATAGCGAGGCTTTTCCTTCGGCAAAAGCGGCGTCGTGACCTCGGTCATCGCCAGCGATTCTTCCCGCGGTTCCCCCACCGAAAGCCCGCCAATCGCGTATCCCGGCGCGTTCAGCTCCAATAATTTCTCGGCACACTCGATCCGAAAATCCTTGTTCATCGCGCCCTGCACGATGGGAAATAAGGCCTGCTTCGTTTCGAATTTCCGGTAGTGGCGGAACGCCTGCTCGGCCCAGCGGATGGTGCGGTGCATGGAGCGCCGTACCTCCTTCTCCGAAGGGGGTGGGTACTCAAGGCACTCATCGAGCACCATCATGATGTCCGATCCCAGCGCGCGCTGAACGTCGACGGTCGATTCCGGCGTGAAAAGATGCTTGTCGCCGTTCAGGTGTGAATGGAAAACGACGCCCTCTTCGGTGACCTTGCGGATCTTGCTCAACGAGAAGACCTGGAAGCCGCCGGAGTCGGTCAAAATCGCCCGCGGCCAGCGGACATATTCGTGCAGGCCGCCGAAATCGCGGATCAGTTCATGGCCGGGGCGCAGGTAGAGATGGTACGTGTTCGCCAGGATGATTTTGGCGTCGAGATCATGTTCCAACTGCGCGGGCGTGAGTCCTTTCACCGTTCCCTGCGTGCCAACGGGCATAAACACGGGAGTTTCGATGGTGCCGTGCGGCGTGTGAATCAGCCCGGCGCGCGCGCCGGTGGTGGGGCATTGGGCCTGCAACTCAAAGTGCAGGCCTTCTTTGAGAAGGGGGGGATTAGAGTCCACGGTACTTGCGGAGATGGGTCGCGTCCTTGATAAAAATTTCGCCGCCGGCGAGGGCGGTATGGGCCCAGACGGCGGAGTCGGCCACTTTGAATTTCTTGGCCAGATCGTACTTTTCTTTGTTCTTGCGCAGGACCAGCAGGTCCCCTTCGACGGAGGTGGCGAGGATGGCGTTGTCGGCCAGGATGAGCGACGCGCTCAAAGCGTCGCGGCCTTCGGTCTGCCACAGCACTTTGCCGGTGGCCATCGACAGGGCCAGGAACTGCCCCTTCTTGCGGTTGGAGTGGGCGTAGATGGTATCGCCGTCAAGAACCGGCGAACTCATGTACATGGTCACCTCCGCATTCTTCCACACGGGCGCCACTTTCCACGATTTATCTTCCTGGATCTCCATCCGCAAAAGTTCCGTTCCGGTGCGAACGGCGGAGACCAGCACCTTGTCCTGGTCAACAATCGGGGTGATGATGTTCTCGCGGAACTCATTCTTGAACGGATAGGACCAAAGAACCCGCCCATCCTCCTCAGCAACGGCGAATACAGTGTCGCTCGACAACGTGATCAGCATCGATACGCCGCGGAAGTTGTGGATGACCGGGCTGGCGTAGCCGGGGCCCGAGCCGGGATTGGCGGCCCAGATCTGCTTCCCGTTGCGCACGTCGAGCGCCAGGAATTTCCCGCCCCGATCATCGCCGGTGTGCAGGTAGATGCGGCCGTTGTTGCCGATAGGCGACGCAGCGGCGCCGGTAAAGCCATCGTCGGTTTTCTGCTGGGCGGAATAGTCGTTGCGCCACAGCAGTTTGCCTGTGGCCGCTTCAAAACAGGACAGGATCCCGCTGGCGCCCCAGGTCACCAGATGGGTGCCGTTGTAAAGCAGGGGCGTGGCGAATGGGCCATCGTCCATGCTGGTGGCTGCAGGGTTCTTCTTGAAAGGCGCGGGGTAGTCGGCGCGCCACTGGGGCTTGCCGCTGGCGCGGTCGAAGGCCTGCACCACTTCCCTGCCCTTTTGGCGGGAGAACGTAAAGACGCGGGTACCGCTGACGATGGGAGCGGCGTAACCGGTGCCGACTTCGACATTCCAATCGGCCGTCAGCTCCGCCGGCAGCTTATCGAAATCCACCTTGTGGCTGGCCAACCCGTTCCGGGAGAAACCGCGCCACTGGCGCCAGTCAGACCCCGAGGCCGTGGCGAGGAGTAGTACAAAACAGATCGCACGCATTACTCGTAGCGTAACGCTTCTGTGGGGTTCAGCCGCGAGGCGCGGTTGGCGGGCAGGATGCCGAAGACCAATCCGACAAGGAACGACGTCGAAAAAGCGACCGCGATGGAGATGGGGGAAATGGGGATATCGATCCCGCCAAAGTATCCCGCCGCCAGCGGCCCGGCCACGCCAACGGCGATCCCGAGCAACCCGCCGCCGACGCTGATCAACACCGCTTCGACGAGAAACTGCGTCAGCACGGCCCGCCGTGTGGCGCCAACGGACATGCGGATACCGATCTCGCGCGTGCGCTCCGTCACAGTGACCAGCATGATGTTCATGATGCCGATGCCGGAGATCAGCAGGGCGATGGCGCTGACGAGAATCAGCACGATGGTCAGGATGAGCGCGATGTTTTCGGCGGCCGCCAAAATACCCGTCAGGTTGTCGACGTAATACTTCGCCCCCGCCCGGTGGCGGGATTCCAGCAGCGCCTGCACCTGTTTCGTCAACCGCACGACGTCGCCCGGGTCGCGCGCCTGCACGTACATCGGGTCGATGCGCTCCTCGCTGGTCAGGTACTTCAACACCGTGATCGGCACCAGGATCGTCTCGGTCGAAAGCTCCGACAAACCAAAGCTGTCCGTCTTCTCGCGGAACGTGCCGATGATGGTGAACTGCAACCCTTGGATCTTGACCACCTGGCCAATGGAGTTCGACTGGCTACCGTAGAGCTTGATCGCCAGTTTCTCCGTCAGCATCGCCACGCGATTGCGCAGCGCGACGTCGTCGGCCTGCATAAAACGCCCGGCCGCGTTGATGAGATTCCGAACGCGGGAATACTGCTCGTCGCTGCCGATGATCTTCACATCGCGCACCTTGCCCTGAATCGCCATCTGGTCGTAGACCGTCATCACCCCGGTCGCGGCGGCAATCCGTCCGGGAAAGGCGTTGCGAACGGCTGCCACGTCGGCGATCTTCACAAAGTCCGCCTCCACCGAGGTGCCTGTTCGATTGCCGGCCTCGTAGTAAGCGATGATCAGATTCGACCCGATGCCCCGGATCTGCTCCAGCACATAGTCCCGGCTGGTCATCGAGATCGTCACCACCAGGATCACCGAAGCGTTGCCGATCACCAGCCCCAACGCCGTCAGCAACGTCCGCACAAGGTTCGCCCGCAGGGCCTGAAAGCTAAAGCGAAGAACCTCGCGCAGATTCATGGCCTATAGGCCGCCGGCAGCTTGCTTTAGCAGTTTTTCAGCTTCTTCTCGCGTGGGCAGATCGGGGTTCAACGGCGCCAGCAGATACGACTGCAACAGCGCGCGGGCCGCCGGCAGGTTCTGTTTCGCCTCGATGAAGGTCTGGGCGGTTTTAAACATCACCTGCGGATCCTTCGGAGAAATCTTCTCCGCGCGGCCCAGCCAGGTCACGCTTTCATTAAACCGTCCGCGACGAGCCAGAAACCGGGCCACATCCAGAACCCGGCCGACCGACTTCGGCGCCAGGTCCGCTGCGCGGCGCAGGTGTTGCTCGGCGTTGTTGAAATCCTTGCGCGCTTCCAGCAGCTTGGATTGGGCGAATTCGTATTCGGCCGCGTCCAACGCCTTGATCTTCGGCAACAGGCCCTGGGCCTTGTCGAGGCCCCCGCCTAAAAATCCGGGCGCCTCCAGGTAATACTCGAACAGGTCGTTTAGTGCTTCGCCGTTGGTGGCGTCCAGCTGCACGGCCTTCTCAAAATTTTGTCGCGCCTTGGTGGCGTAGTGTGGCGCGGTGAGCGGAATACTGGTTTCAGCCCGCTTGCCGAACGCGCGGCCCAGCCAGTGGTAATAGTGCGAGTTGGAAGGGTTCGCCTGGACGGCCTTCTCCAGAAAATCGGTGGACTTTTTGTAGTCCCCCATTCCGTAGGCGGCCCGGCCGGCCAGCAAGAGAGCATCCGAGTTTTGGCCCAAAAAGGGTTGGACAGCCTGCAACGCATCGCGGTAGCGCGTCTGCTGGTACAGAGCTTCGGCGTTCCGAAGCGGTTCCGGCGCGGCCAGTGCGAGCGTGGCGAAGGCGAGCCCGAGTAGTGTGATTCGCATCCGTTACGTTGAGTTAACCCGTTTCTTTTGATGGTACAACACAAAAACGGATTCACTTATCTGTACGTATCACGCGGCAAAACGGTTTCGTTTGGGTCAAACCAGTAACGCCGAAGCAACGGGAAACATCCCTTAAGCGGCGGCGAGTATAGTATCGTGGGATTTGGCAAAAACTCACCCCCGTTGGAGGTTCAAAATGAAGGCATTGCATAGATTGGCGAGTTTGACAGCTCTCTTGGCGCTGTTCACGTTCGGCGCCATGGCGCAGACCGCATCGCTCGAAGGCGAAGTGAAAGGCGAAGACGGCAAGCCGCTCAAGGACGCCCTGATCAAGCTGGATCGGAAAGATATCAAGGGCGCGTACAAGGTAAAGACCAACAAGAAGGGCCAGTGGTTCCACGCCGGCCTGCCGCTGGGCACCTATGACGTCAGTTTGGAAGTCGATGGCAAAGTGGCCGATATGGTGAAGGGTGTCCGCACCCGCCTCGGCGATCCCCTGCCAGTGAACTTCGACCTGTCGAAGATGGCCGCGCAACGCAAAGCCATGGAACAGGCCGCCTCCACCGGGAAAGTGACCGAGGAAATGTCGCGCGAAATGACGAAGGAGCAGAAGGAAGCTCTGGAGAAATCGGCGAAGGAACGCGCCGCCGCGCTCGCGAAGAACAAGGAACTGAACGATGCCTTCAACGCTGGCATGGAAAACCTGAAGTCGAAGAACTTCCCGGCCTCCATCGAAGCGTTCGACAAGGCCGCCGCCATGGACCCCAAGCAGGTCGTGATCTGGGCCAACAAGGCCGAAGCGCACGTCGGCTTCGCCGGCACCAAGACGGGTGAAGAGCAGATCGCCGAACTCACCAAGGGCATGGACGCCTACAGCAAGGCGCTGGAACTGAAGCCTGACGACGCCGGCATGCACAACAACTTCGCCCTGGCGTTGGCCAAGGCCAAGAAGTACCCCGAGGCCCAGGCGGAGCTCGATAAAGCCGCCCAGCTCGACGCGCCCAACGCGGGCCGTTACTACTACAACCTCGGCGCCATCCTGACCAACGTCAACCAGCTGGAACCGGCCTCCATCGCCTTCAAGAAGGCCATCGGTGCCGATCCCAACTACGCCGACGCGCACTACCAGTACGGTTTGTACCTGTTCAGCAAGGCCACCATCACCGCCGACGGCAAAACGGTTCCCGTCGCCGGCACCACCGAATCGTTCCAGAAGTACCTGGAACTGAAGCCGGATGGCCAGTTCGCTGAAGCCGCCAAGGGCATGCTGGCCGCCGTTGGTTCGCAGGTCAACACCGAATACAAGAACCCGAACGCGCCCGCCGCCAAAAAGGGCACGACGAAGAAGAAGTAACAGCTTCACCACGAAGGGCGTCCATGCAAGTGGACGCCCTTTTTCTATCTCAACACCATGATTCGTTACCTGCTCATCACCGTCTTCTCCCTCCTTGCGCTGACCTTCTTCCGCGCCATTATGGGCGTGGTGCAGAAGGCCGTGGTCAACGAAGTGAAATCAGCCATGGGCGGCGAAGACGCCCCGCCCGCGGCCGGGCCCAATCGGAGCAGCGGCCCCAGCGCCGGCCCGGCGGCCACCACGCTCCGCAAATGCGTCTCCTGCGGCACCTACAAGCCGGAAGGCGCCATGATCCGCTACGGCTCCGGCGATAAAAGCATCTTCTTCTGCTCCGCGGAATGCGAGAAGAAGGCGAACGCCTAGGTTACCTCGCGCGGGCCAGTTGCGCCACCCGTGCATTCAGCGTCTGCAACTGCCGTAGGTCATCCTCGGCCTGTTGAATGGTGGTTTGGATCCGCGACAGGTCCCCCGCCTGCAGCCCAGTGGCCGGCGTATCACGCGTCTGCGCGGCCAGCGTGAAGTTCCGATACAGGTCGTTGACTTCCCGGAATCGCCGAAGAATCGTCGTCAGAAAACCTTCGCGGCGCCGGTTCAAATCTTCCAATTCCCTGGTCGATACCGCCACTTTAGCCGCCGCCGCCTCAGCCCGGGTCGCACGCTCCTGCAGCAGTTTTTCGGAGGTCTCCGACTTCAACAGCCGTTCCGCCTTCGCCCGCAACTCCGCCTGCACCGCGTCGGTAACACGCCGCGCCGACTGCACGTCTTCCCGCAGTTCGTCGAGTTGCACCTTCAATCGCCGGACTTCCGCAGTCTCAGCCACCACCCTCGATTCGGCACGCGCCGCCTCGTCCTTCGCCGCGCTTAACTCCACCGAGATCGCCTTCAAGTGCTCCCGCAATTCATCGATCGTCTTTAGATAGGGCGCCGGATCGGTACCGGTCGGCACCTTCACCACGCGAGGCTCCGATGCCGATGGCGCCGGCCCGGCCGTTGTGTCCACGGTAGGAGCGGCGGCCGGCGCAGCGGCGCCGTTCTGCCCGCGCGCCAGTTCCAACACGGCCACGCGCTGCAGCGCCTCCCGCCGGCCCATTTCGGCGCGCCAGCCAAGACCACCGGCAACCACCGCCGGAATCAGCAACAAGTAAGGGAGCATCGGTCGCATAAATTGCCTCACTTTCGCAAAGAGAATCGGGCACGGTTCGGAATGTCGCGGTCCCCGTTCAGCAAATCCACGTTCGCCGTCCGCGACTTCACGCTCCGCAACTCCACGGCCACGCTCCAGTGCGTCGCCGCCGCCGATACGATCTTCTCCACCGCCTCCGGGATCTCGCCCCGGCTGCGGCAAAACACCCCCGCCCCACCGCTCTCCTCGGCCAACTGCAGCAGGCCGCGCTGGTAGGCTTCGTTGATCGGATCGGAAAAATAGTTCAGGTGGACGAAGTACAACGGCGTCTCCGACGCCGCCAATCCGTCGGAGAGCTTCTGCATCTTCTCCCGGATCAACTGGTCCGGAAACCGCCGGCTCAGATCCTGCGAATCGCTCGAATTAATCACCGGATTCGTGAAGTCTTCCCGGTAGTTGTAGATGTTGCTGTCGGTGACATAGAGCACCGCCACGCGCACGTTGCTGCGGTTCAACAGCGAATCCCCCACCGCCGACGCCGATTCCACCGTCGTCAGCAGCCCTGCCTTCCCCGTCGCCGCATATTCCTTGATCGCCGCCGCCGTTTTCTCCCGGTCCGGCGTCGGATCCTGCACCACCTGCAGCACATCTTGCGACTTCAACACCGCCACCCAGTTGTTCTTCGGCAACGCGGTCAGCTTCTCAATCAACGCCGGCCGCGCCGAATCGATCAACGTTAAATCTCCGGTCAGATCCAACACCACCAGCAACACCAGATCGTCCTTCGGCCCCCGCACGCGCAACACCTTGGCCGGACTGCCGTCGAGCGTTGCCTTGAACGCCGCCCGGTCCAGCGGCGGGTCCTGTTCCGGCGCCGCCACACGCAACTGTGTCCGCGGCGCCCGCCGCGCATCGGCAGCGCTCAGAAGTCCCGGAATCAGCAACGCCAGCAACAGGGCTCGCATCAGAAACTCAACCTCATCCCCACTTGTATCACGCGGCCGCCTCGCGAACCGATAATCTTTCCGGCGTTCACGTTGGGCGCCGAGGCCGGGCCGATCAGATTATCCGGGTCCGCCCAGTTGCCGGTGTTGGTGAAATTGAACCCGGTCGCCGTCAACTCCACCACCCGCTCCGTCGTCACCGCGAATCGCTTGGTCACTGACAGGTCGTGGTTCTGTCCGCCCGGGTTCAGCAGGTGCGGATGGGTCCGCGGACCATTGCCAATGGTGAAATCCGCCGGCTGATCGAACGCCGCCGGGTTGAACCACTGCGCCGGCCCGCGATCAGATACCGCCGGATTCACCCCGGGCACAAGCTCCACCCGCAACGCGTCTACCAATCCGCCCGTGTTATTGAACATCGGCCGCAGCGCCAACGGCTCGCCGCTCGACAACGAAGTAATGCCGCTGACCGACCAGCCGTCCACAAAGTGCCGCCTCCAGTCGCTGTAGGTCAACAGCGCTTTTTTCGATCCGATCGGTAGTTCATAGGCAAAATTGAACGAGATCCGGTGCGGCTGATTGCTCGACGTCAGCGACCATTCGTTCTGCCGGTGATAAAAATCCTGGATTCCGTACGGCCCCGAGTAATCGTCCATCTGCTTGGACCACTCGTAGGTGGCGTTCAGCGTCAATCCGCTCGACGATCGTTTTTCCACGCGAACCACGCCCGCATTCCGCTTGTAATTCCCCGCCGGCCAGGAGCTGAACACGTCGAAACGTTGATATTGCGGATATGGGCGCAACGTGCGGCGGAAGGTCTCGTTGTTCAGCGCGTCGCGGTAGACCAGATTGGAAAGCGGGATCGCGTTCGGGTTCGCAGCCGTGTTGGACACAAACAGATGCTGCCCGCGCGCGTGGCCAAGGCTGATGCTCAGGATCATCTGCCCGGGCAACTCCCGCTCCATCGATAGGCCGGCCGATTGATACATCGGCAGCGTCGCGGTGGGGTCCACCAGATCGGCACTGGTGAAATTGCCAGCGTCCGGCCGCAGGTCCGGCAGCGGCCGCGGCAGCGCCGGAAAACCGTCGCCCAACTTCATCGCCGGCTGTAATTGAATGTTGGGGGAAACAACCGTGGGAATGCCCACAAAGCCTTGCGTGGCCCACTGCGTCGTGTAGATCGGCACGCTGCTGTAGCTCAGCCCGTAGCTCAGTCGCACGACACTCTTGGCATTCCCGCCCGGGTTCCAGGCCAGCCCGAAGCTGGTCTCCGGCCGCACCCGCGTGCGCTGCAGGCTGCGGCCACGCCCGTTGCGATTGGCGAACACCAGCGCGCCCGGCCGGCCATTGTAGGGGTTGATTTCTCCCAGATCCACCGAAGCGAACCGGTCGTACTTCTCCACGCGCGGCGGCGACACCTCCACCGCGAAACTCGCGCTGAATGTCAGGTTCTTCGAATACTCGTAACTGTCGGTCGTCTGCAGCCGGTAGTAACGGCCCCGCCAATAAGATGGATTGTCCACCACCGTCGCGCTCGCCGTCTCCGCATAGCCCAACAGAAAACTGGCGAACGGATGGCCCGTATTCACAATTCCAGGAAGCGACGTGATCGACGGCCCAAACTGAAAACTCCCCGCGGGGTTCTCTGGCAAATAGGCGTTCACCTGATAGCGACGGTACTGCCCAATGCCGCGCAACCGGTGCTTCCCGCGGCGCGTGGAAAACGAATCGGTCAGGTAGTAGTAGGTGTGCGAACTGACCGAATTCGGGTTGTTCCGGCCCATCCCCAAATACGTCGAATAGCGAAACACAGGGAACGCATCCCGCAGCGGCCCGCGCAGCCCGATCGCTCCCAACGCCCCCTCCTGCCCCGACCGGCCCGCGATGCTCAGATCGCGGATCACATCGAGCGTGAAAGTATGAATCGTCGCCGCGCTCTTCGTAAACGTCCAATCCAGCACCCCGCGCCGCGCGTTGAAATCCCGGTCGTTGTTGTTCGAATCGGCAATCGTGTCGAAATACCGCGGCGATCCCGCCTTCCCATTGGTGAACGAACCATTGAACGTCAACCGGTGCTTCTCGGCCAGCGCGTGGTCCAGCTTGAAGATCATCCCGTTCGCTTGGTTCGTCTCCGGCGAAAACACGAAGTAGTTGTTGCGGAAGAACGGCCCCGCCGTCGAGTTGGGCAGCGGGTAGTAGCTCACCGCCTTCTGCGCCACCGCATCCATTCGCGCCGCCGGCAAGCGATTATTCGGAAACGGATCGCGCAGATATTGTAGATTTTCTTCGCTTACCGGATTGGCCGGATTGTAGTTCGGGTTCACCCGCGTCGATTGCGGGTCGTACACCGCCAGCGGCACCCCGGCGTTGTCCACGGTCTGCGAAAAGTCGCCCGTGCGCTCCTCTGGAATCGCGATCGTCCGAAGAAACGAACGCCCAATCCGCTCCCGCACGCCCTCGTACGACACGTTGAAGAACGTCTTCCGAGAACCGTCATATAACTTCGGAATCACCACCGGCCCGCCCACGTTGAACCCGAACTGGTTCCGCCGCAACATGTTCCGGCTGCCTCCGCGCTGCACTACTTCATGTGGCGTCGCGTCCAGCTTGTCGTTCCGGAAATTCTCAAAAATGCGCCCATGCCAGCCGGATTTCGCCGCGGAACTGTGCACACGCTTCCCCGGCGCATCCGGGCGCAAACCCAGATCTCTCGTCAGGACCTTGAACTCTTCTACCGCTCTCTCTAATTCGGTCTGGGGCTTCGGTGGTTGCGTTCGGGGCCGCTGCGGTTGTTGCCATCCATAAGCGGTCGCGGCGGACAGAATACAAACTGCGAGCCACCGCGTCGAGTGTCGCATACTAACAGTGTACTCAGATGAGACTCGGCGAACTAGCGCAACGATTGGGAGCCGTTCTGCATGGCGATGCGGAACTGGAAATTCACGGGGTCGCGGGCATGGAACATGCCGCGCCCGGACACCTCACGTTCCTCGCAAACCCCAAATACGCGCCCAAAGTGAAGGGCACCCAGGCATCGGCCATCCTCGTCACCCAGCCGGTGACCGACATGCCCATCGCCTCCCTGGTCAGCGCGAATCCGTACCACGATTTCGCCCGCGCCCTGGAGATGTTCTACCAGCCCCCGCGCCCCGCCCCCGGCATCCATCCGCTATCCTTTGTCGACCCCACCGCCACCGTCGGCCCCGACGCCTCCATCGCCCCCTTCGCCTACGTCGGTCCGAACGTGAAAATCGGCGCCCGCTGCACGCTCTTCCCCCACGCCGTGGTCTACGAAGGCGCCGAAATCGGCGACGATTTCCTGGCCCACTCCCACTCCGTCGTTCGCGAATTCTGCCGCGTCGGCCACCGCGTCATCCTCCAGAACAACACCGTCATCGGCGGCGATGGCTTCGGCTTCGCCAAAACCAAACAGGGCACCCACTACAAAATCGTCCAGTCCGGCATCACCGTCCTCGAAGATGATGTCGAGATCCAATCGCTCACCGCCATCGACCGCGCCACCGTCGGCGAAACCCGCATCGAACGCGGCGCCAAGATCGACAACCTCGTCCAGGTCGGCCACGCCTGCGTCGTCGGTCAGGACAACATCATCTGCTCGCAAGCCGGCCTCGCCGGCAGTTCCATCCTCAAGAAAAACGTCCTCCTCGCCGGCCAGGTCGGTATCAGCGGCCACCTGACGATCAACGACAACGCCATCATCTACGCCCAGTCCGGCATCGGCCACGACGTCCCGGCCGGCGCCGTCATGTCCGGCTCGCCGGCCTTCGACGCCCGCGTCTGGCTGCGCGCCATCACGGCCTTTCAAAAACTTCCCGACATGCTCCGCACGATGCGAGAATTGGAAAAACGCGTCGCCGAATTGGAAGCCACGCCAGAGGCCAAAGATCAATGAACGACAAATTCGTCCGGCCCCCGTTGGCCTTTGAAGACGGCGAGTTTCTCCACTCCCCGGAAGCCCGCAGCGTCCGCATTCTCAGCGAATATCTGAAGCCGCTCGGCGTCTTCCGCAAGCACCGCATCCGCGATACCGTCGCCTTCTTCGGCTCGGCCCGCATCAACCCCGAAGGCCCGCTCAGCCAGTACTACGAAGAGGCGCGCGTCCTCGCCGGCAAAGTCACCCAGTGGAGCAATTCCCTGCCCCACCACAACCGCCGCTTCGTCGTCTCCACCGGCGGCGGCCCGGGCATCATGGAAGCCGCCAACCGCGGCGCCATGGAAGCTGGCGGCAAGACCATCGGCCTCAACATTCGCCTTCCGTTCGAACAACTCCCGAACCCCTACATCTCCCCCGAACTCTCGCTCGAATTCGGCTACTTCTTCCTCCGCAAATTCTGGTTCGCCTACCTCGCCAAAGCGCTCGTCGTCTTCCCCGGCGGCTTCGGCACCATGGACGAACTGTTCGAAATCCTCACCCTCGTCCAGACGCGCAAACTGCATAAGGAGATGATCGTCATCCTCTACGGCAGCGCCTTCTGGAAGGAGATTTTCAACTTCGAGGCCCTCGCCAAACACGGCATGATCTCGCCCGAAGATCTCAATATTTTCCAGTTCGCCGACGACCCCGATTCGGCCTTCACCATTCTGCGCGACGGTCTGACGCGCCTTTACCTGAGCCCCGAGGACATGGCCGAACCGGACATCGCGCCCGGCATCGCCCATACGCGCAACGAGTGACCACGCCCGACTCCAAAATGGACATGGCCGGCGGCGCGCCCGCCCGGCGGCCCTTCAACTGGCGCGACGCGCTCGGTAAGCTCGAGATCGCCACCCTCTCGCTCCTCGTCCTTGTCCCCCTGCTCACCACCCTCATGCCGGGCTCGGTCCTCGTGCCCATCGCCTCCATGGCGCTGTTCGTCGTCGGCGTCTGGTGCCTTTTCCGCTGGCTCCGCAAGGGCGTCCGCCACGCCATCTGGCGCCTGCGCAACCGCCTGCTTCTGAGCTACGTTTTCATCGCCGTCGTCCCTGTTTTATTGCTCGGCGTGCTCGGCCTCCTCGGCGCCTGGGCCATCTCCGGCCAGGTCGCCGTGTATCTGGTAACCCAGGAGTTTCAACAGGATCTCGATGCCCTCCGCGGCAGTGCCAGCGCCATGATCCGCTCCACCGCGGACCCCACCGGCCCGCCCCCGGCCCGCATCGTCAACTTCCTCTCCGCCCGCTTCCCCGGCATTGAAATCCTTCTCACCACGGGCAACAAACCCATCCTCCGCGTCCCCGACGATTCCACGCTCTCGCACCCCACCGACGAAACCGTCGAAATCTCGAGCGCCGTACTCAAAGACGGCCTGCTCTACTCCGGCGTCCATCTCCATTCGAAGGAAGGCCAGGTCACCTTCCTCGTCCCCATTCGCAAAAAATACCTGCAAGGGCTGATCCCCAATCTCGGCGAAATCACCCTCGTCGATTTCATCACCAACGCCGTCGACGGTCGCCGCCAAATGCATCTCCACGAAGACACCAACGGCAAGGTCAACGAAATCCTCTCCACCCGCGCCATCGCCCCGCCCGTCAACTTCCTCGATTTCCAAGTCCTCTGGGGCATGCCCGTCAGCGTCTTCGTCTGGGATCAGCCCAAGCAGGAAGGCAAAGCCGTCCTCGGCGTCCACACGCGCATCTCGCAGGTATTCCGCGTCATCTTCTCGCAGAAAGCCGACTGGGACCAACCCTGGCTCATCAACGTCTTCTACGCCATCGCCATCGCCTTCCTCCTCGTTGAACTCATCGCCCTCGTCATCGGCATCTCCATGACCCGCACCATGACGCGCGCCGTGCACTTTCTCTACGAAAGCACCCAGCGCGTCCAGGCCGGGGACTTCTCCTACCGCATCCCCGTCAAGGGTAACGACCAGCTCGCCAACCTCGGCCAAAGCTACAACATGATGGCCGAAAATCTCGACCGGCTCCTCAAAGTCGCCAAGGAAAAGGAGCGCCTCCAAGCCGATCTCGATATCGCCAAAGAGGTCCAGGAACAGCTCTACCCCCGCACCGTCCCCAACGTCGAAGGCCTGCAAATCACCGCGCTTCTCAACCCCGCCAAATCCGTCTCCGGCGACTATTACGACTACCAGAAGTTCAACGATCACCACTGCGCCATCGCTCTCGGCGACGTCGCCGGCAAAGGCATCTCCGCCGCCCTGCTCATGGCCAACATCCAATCAGCCCTCCGCGCGCAGATCCGCACCGTGCAGGAGTCCGGCGGCGAAATCTCCACCACCAACGTGGTTTCCCAACTGAACAAGCACCTGGCCGCCAACACCACCACCGAAAAATACGCCACGTTCTTCTTCTCGGTCTACAACGAAAAAACCGGCGAACTCGTCTCCACCAACGCCGGCCACCTCCCGCCCATCCTTCTCCGCGGCAATGAGGTCATCCGCCTCGACGTCAACGGCATGGTGGTCGGCGTCTTCCCCTTCGCCAAATACGACGCCAGCCGCATCACACTGGAGAAAGGCGATATTCTCATCCTCTACACCGACGGCATCACCGAGCCCGAAAACGAATACGACGAAATGTTCGGCGAGGACCGTCTCATCGAAACAGTCCAGCGCGCGGCCAATAAGCCCAACGAAGAGATCCTCCGCGAAGTCTTCGACGCCGTCAACCAGTGGACCTTCGCGCCCGATTCGGCCGACGACATGACCATGATGATTATCCGCCGAGTATGATCAACCAACGCCGCAGCGACGCCGAATGGACGCGTTTCAAACGCCGCGTCGCCCAGATCATCGTCGCCATCGCCATCGTCATCGGCATCGGCTGCGCCGGCTACATGATCTTCGCCGGCGCGCCGCTGTTTGAGTCGGTGTACATGGCCCTCACCACCATCACCACCATCGGCTACGGCGAATTGATCCCCCTCGGCCGCGCCGGCCGCATCTTCAACATCTTCTATATCGTCTTCGGCGTCGCTACCCTTCTCGTCGCCCTTGGCTTGCTCACCCAGACCATGATCGAACTGGAGCTGAGCGGATACTTCCAGAAAAGGCGGAGACGCCGCATGATAGACAATCTCAAATCCCACTTCATCGTCTGCGGCTACGGCCGCGTCGGACGCAGTGCCTCCGAAGAACTCAAAAAGTCCGGCGTCCCCATCCTCGTCGTCGACAGAAATGAGGAGCGTGTCGAACGCGCCATCCAGGCCGGCCTGCTCGCCGTCGCCGCCGATTCCACTCGCGACGAAGTCCTCCGCGACGTCGGTATCGATCGCGCCCGCGGCCTCATCGCCGCCCTCGCCACCGACGCCGATAACACCTACCTCATCCTCACCGCCAAGGCCCTCAACCCGCTCCTCCCCGTCGCCACCCGCGTCAGTGAAGAGGAGTCCGAACGCAAGCTCCGCCGCGCCGGCGCCGACGTCGTCTTCGCCCCCTACACCATCACCGGCCAGCGACTCTCCCAATCCCTCCTCAAGCCCCACGTCAACGAGTTCATCGATTTCACCACCGGCAACGACATGGGCCTCGATATCCGCATCGAACAGGTGCAGGTCTCGGCAACCTCCGAATACGTCTCCAAATCCCTCCGCCAGGCCCAGCTCCGCGCCGACCTGGGCGTCATCGTTCTCGCCATTCGCAAGGTCAGCGGACAGATGATCTTCAACCCGCCCGCCGACGCGGAAATCGGCGCCGGCGATCACTTAATCGTCATGGGCCAACCCGCGCAGCTCCGCCGCCTGGAGGAACTCATGGAAGAGAAGTTCGCGTGAAGATCCTCACCGCCGCCGAAATGCGCGAGGTCGATCGCCGCACCATCGAAGCCGGCATCCCCGGCCTCATCCTCATGGAGAACGCCGCCCACCGCGTCGTCGAAGTCCTCGAACGCGAGTGCGCCCCGCTCCGCGAACAGCGCGTGCTCATCTTCTGCGGCAAAGGCAACAACGGCGGTGACGGTCTCGCCATCGCCCGTCTCCTTCACGTCCGCTACCGCCTCGCCTCGCTCGATGTCGTCCTCGCCGCCAAACCCGCCGAACTCAGTGGCGACGCCGCCGCCAACCTCCAGATGCTCCGCGCCAGCGGCTTTGAAGCCATCCACGACCAGGTCCCCGACGAAGCCCGCGGCGCCACCCTCATCATCGACGCGCTGCTCGGCACCGGCATCGATGGCGACGCCCGCGGCCGCGCCGCCGAACTCATCATCGAACTCTCCTTCGCCTTCCCCGGCGCCAAAATCTGCGCCGTCGATCTCCCCAGCGGCATGGCCTCCGATTCCGGCCACTCCGGCACCCCCGTCGCCCGTGCCCATTTCACCGTCACCTTCACCGCCCCAAAGCTCTGCCACGCCCTCCCGCCCAACTGCGATCGGGTAGGCCAGCTCACCGTCGGCCGCATCGGCTCACCCGATTCGCTCCTCGAAGACATCCCCCGCACCTTGAACTCGCCCTCCCAATTCGCCGACCTCCTCGAACCCCGCGCCGCCGCCGGCCACAAAGGAACCTACGGCCACGTCCTCGTTATCGCCGGCGCCCGCAATAAACCCGGCGCCGCCGCCATGTCCGGCATCGCCGCCCTCCGTGCCGGCGCGGGCCTCGTCACCGTCGCCAGCGCCGCCTCCGCCATCACCGCCATCGCCGCTCGCACCCCCGAACTGATGACCGTGCCCCTCCGCGAAACCGAATCCGGCGCTCTCGCCGATCAGGACCTGAGCGAGATCTTGAAAGGCAAAACCGTAGTCGCCATCGGCCCCGGCCTCGGCACAGATCCGGAAACCGTCGCCCTTGTCCGCCGCCTCGTCGCCGACACGCCCCAGCTCATGATCATCGATGCCGATGCCCTCAACGCGCTCGCCGGCGTCGAATGGCCCGGTGCCGCCGGCCTCCGCATCCTGACGCCCCACCCCGGCGAAATGCAGCGCCTCCAGGGCCGTAAAGTCGAAGACCGCATTACCGACGCCCGCGACCTCGCCCGCTACTGGGGCGTGACGCTCCTGCTCAAAGGCCAGCGCACCGTCATCGCCGCCCCCGATGGCCACATCTGGATCAACCCCACCGGCTCCCCCGCCATGGCCACCGCCGGCTCCGGCGATATCCTCACCGGCCTCATCAGTGGCCTCGCCGCCCAGTTCCCCGCCCGGGCCAACGAAGCCACCCTCGCCGCCGCCTGGCTCCACGGTAAAGCCGGCGAACTCGCCGCCGCCGATCTCGGCGAACTGCCCGTCATCGCCACGGACCTGCTCAAATATCTCCCCCCAGCCCTCCGCGCCGCCCATGCCTGAGTTCCATTCCGACAGCCCGGAACAAACCGCCGAAATCGCCCGCGAAATCGCCGCGCTCATCCCCGCCCCCGCCGTCATCCAACTCACCGGCAACCTCGGCGCCGGCAAAACCACCCTCACCAAATCGCTCGTCGAAGCCTGGGGCGCCGCCGCGGCCGACGAAGTCTCCAGCCCCACCTTCACCCTCATCCACGAATACGGCGAACCCGTCGCCGTCTATCACATCGATCTCTACCGCCTGGAAACCCCGGCCGAGTTCTACTCCCTCGGCCTCGACGAAATCTTCGATTCCCGCGCCCGTGTGCTAATCGAGTGGGGCGAAAAATTCGCGCCACTCCTCCCCAAAGATCGCTGGACCATCACCATCGCCCACGCCGGCGGCGACGCCCGCGTAATTACAGTAAGTCGTCCGTAGCCGTGTACATCTCCGCCACCGCCGCCGCGTGAATCTCCAACACGCGCGACCGCCGCACCTTCATCGTCGGCGTCAACTCGCCGCCCTCAATCGAAAACTCCACCGGCAACACGCGGAACTTCTTCACCTGCTCGTAGGTGGCCAGCTGCACATTCGCCGCCTTCACGGCTTTCTTCACCGCCGCCTGCACCGGAGCCGACGCCGCCATCTCCGCCAGCGTCTTCCCCTTCAGCCCGTCCATCATCTCGGCCATCGCCGTGTTGATCGTAAACAGCGCCGAAACAAACGGCTGCTTGTCCCCGGCCAGCACCATCTGGCTGATCAGCGGCTCGGTCTTGAACAACTCCTCCACCTTCGATGGATACACTTTCTTCCCGTTCGAAGAGACGATAATCTCCTTCTTTCGCCCGGTAATGGAAACGTACCCGTCTTTGCCAATCGCCGCGATATCGCCCGTGTACAACCACCCGTCGCGGAACGTCTCCGCCGTCGCCTGCGGGTCGTTGAAATACCCCATCCCCAGCGTCGGCCCGCTCACCAGCAACTCGCCATCGTCCGCCAGTTTCAACTGCACGCCCGGCAGCGCCTGGCCAATCGAACCAATCCTCTGCCGCCCCCGCAAATTCAGCGTCAGAATCCCCGCCTCGGTCAGCCCGAAACCCTCGTGCAACGGCATCCCGATGGCCTCATAAAACAGCGCCAGCTCTTTCGCCAACGGCGCCGCGCCCGACACCGCAAACGTCAACTCGCCGCCCAGCCGCTCCCGGATCTTCGAAAAAATGATCTTGTCGAACAGCGCCAACGGCGCCCGCATCCACAGCGGCACCGTCTTGCCCGCCTGCCGCAGTTTCACCGCGTCCGCGCTCATGCCAATGGCCGCATAGAACAGCTTCTTCGCCCCTCCGCCCTTCTTCTGCACCTCCGTCCGGACGCTCGCATACACCCGCTCCCATACCCGCGGCGGCGCCAGGAAAAACGTCGGCTTGACGATCTTGAACTCGTGCGGCATCCTCGCCAGGCTCTCCGAAAAATGAACCGGAATCCCCAGCGCCAGCGGCAGCAGTTCAATCCCCAGCCGCTGCGCAATGTGCGCCGACGGCAGAAAAGCCAGCACGCGGTCATGCGGCCCCAGGTCAACCGCTTTCCGGCCGATATCCACGTTCGCCACCAGCGACCCGTGTGAAACTTCCACGAACTTCGGCGCCCCCGTCGCCCCCGAAGTCAGGTACAAAATCGCCCGCTGCTCCGGCATCACGCTCAACCGGATCCGCTCAAAATACTCGGCGTCCTCCTCCATTGCCGCCCGCCCCCGCCCGCGCAGCTCCTCCAGCGTCATCACGCCCTCAATCAACCCGCTCATCACCACCCAGCGGACGTCCAACTCCGCCCCGCCCGCGCCCATCAGCATCTTGTAGATCTTCGCGTCTTCCACGAAAACCACCTTCGCCCCGCACCGCCGCAACGCCGAAACCTGCTCCCCGGCCTGGCTGTTCACATACAGCGCCGCCGCCGTGGAGCCATTCGCCATAATCCCCACGTCCACCAGATAAAACTCGGCGCGCGTCTCACTGCCAATCCCGACAATCTCGCCGTTCTCCACACCAATTGCCCGCAACCCGCAGGCAATCTCGCGCACGATATCCCGGTACTCCACCCACGAATACGTTCGGTATCCCCGCCCCTCTTTGCCGGAGACAGGCTGGTGCAAAGCCGCCTTCTCCCCCTGGCTGGCAACTGCCTCTTCCAGCAGCGAATACACTGTGCGCTTTGTCATCGAACGTCATCCTAACACGCGCCCCCGTTTACAATGGAGGGAGATGAATTTCGAACGGGAATTGGCAATCGCTCGCCGCATCGTCACGCGCTCCGCTGACCTCTCCAAAAAGCACTTTGAAGCTGGGATTGAAATGGAGGACAAGTCCGACGACTCCCCCGTCACCAACGCCGACCGCGAAGCCGAAGTCTACCTCTCCGCCGCCCTCGAAGAAGCCTTCCCCGAAGACGGTCAAATGGGCGAAGAAGGCGTCTCCAAACCCTCCCGCTCCGGCCGCACCTGGATCATTGACCCCATCGACGGCACCCGCGACTTCATCCGCGGCAACGCCCAATGGGGCGTCCTGCTCGGCCTCGAAGTCGATTGCAAGCCCGCCGCCGGCGTCGCCCACTTCCCCATCGCCGAAAAAACCTACATCGCCTCCGCCGGCGGCGGCGCCTGGTGCAACGATCGCCGCATCAGTGTCTCAAACGTCGACCGGCTCGACCGCGCTGTCGTCTGCGTCAACGGCCTGCAGAACAACAAAAAGTGGCCCCACCGCGACCTCATCCTCGATTTCGTTTCGAAGTTCTGGTGCTTCCGGTCCTTCTCCGGCTCACCGGACGTGACGATGGTCGCCAGCGGCCAGGCCGACGTCTGGATCGAATCCAGCGCCAAGGCCTGGGACCTCTGCCCCATGAAGGTCATCGTCGAAGAGGCCGGCGGCAAGTTCTTCAACTTCGAAGGGACCGACTCCATCTACGCCGGCAACGCCTTGGTCTGCACCCCGGCCTTCGAACAACTCCTCCGGGACACCTTCGTCAACAAGTTCTAGTTCCGGTTCCGCGCGGCCAGAAACTCAGAAAACCGCATCGGCCGCTCCGCGCCGTTTTCCATCTCGGCCTGCACGGCGTTCTCATACGCCTGCAACGCCTTCCGTTTCGCCGCGTCGCCCAAGGAACAGCATTCGATGTCCAGGAGCAGTTCAATCTCCCAAGGTGCAAAGCGGCCTCGCTGAAAACCCGAACGCAGCAGTTCGTCCATCAAGACGCTGAACTGCGCCAATACAACCACGTTCTCTTTCGTCTCAGGCATGGGGGGCTCACCCCAGTTATCGGCCAATCTCCGAAAAACTTGAGTCAGGCCGCCGGATACAGGCGCACCATTCCTTCGTCAGGTAAAACGTGGCCCCCTCAGACGTCCGCGCCACATTGAACACAAATCCCCACTCCACCCCGGGTTCCAACGCTCCCACCCGCAGCTCCTTCACGCGCCCCCACCGCCGAATCGTCAGCTCCCCCGTCTCCGGGCGCAACCACCCCGAAGTCAGCCGCGGCGCTCCCTTCACGCTCCTTGTAAACACCCTCACCGCCCCCGGCACCTCTTCCGCCGGAACAACGGAAAACCACGACGCCACCCGCCCGAACAAACCCGCCAGCAAGAACCGCGCCACGCGAATCAGAAACGGCAAAAACGCCAAAATCCCCACAATCACCGCAAACATCAGCGGCAGCGCAATCCACGGATACATAAACGCCAGTGCCAACAGCCCCACCACGCCAAAATCCTCCGCCACCGAAATCGCCGAATGCGTGGCCGGCTCCGGCGTCGCATGCGCCATCAGCCGGAAACCCATCTTCGATGAATGCGTCCCTAACGCCAGCGTCCCCGCTCCCAGCATCGCCAATACCTTCACCATCGGGTCCATGTCAGCCGTTGCGCTCAGCGCCAGCAACGCCCCTCCCACCGGCCGGATAAACGTGTGAATCCCGTCCCAGATCGGCGTAAAAAACGGTACTTTATCAGCAAAAAACTCCGCTGCGTACATCACCCCGGCCGCGATCAGCACCACCGGATGAGCCAGCAATCCCAACTCCCCCGGCATATTGTGCAACCAGCCATACCGAATGCCCAAACCCGTCACCAGCACCGCCGCGTACAGGTTCAACCCCGCGCCAATAGCCAGCCCCAGGACGTTCGACAACAGCGACCAGTTCTCCATTTATCCCCTCGACGCCACCATCCTATACCCGAACAGCAGCACAATCGCGCCCACCACCGACATCAGGAACCCCGCCGGCTGCCCAGGCAGATACAGGCCCAGCGCCTGCCCCAGCCAGCTGCCGACAAAGGATCCCACGATCCCGATAAGTATAGTAACGATAAATCCGCCCGGATCGTTCCCCGGCATCAGGAACTTCGCCACAATCCCTACTACCAACCCGGAAATCAGCGAACCAATAATGCTGAACATCGCTTGCCCTCCGCGAAGTAGATGCCCCCGCCACCAACTTGTTACGTAACAGAAACCCCGAAAATCTCTGTTCCGCCCGGCCCGCTCCTCTGTCTCACCCTGTGTTGGCTCCTTCCGCCAACAGTTCTGAGGAGATAAGAATGAATCTAACCCCAACACCGCGAGCAGCGTTTCTGGCCATGACGGCCTTCGCCCTCGCCGCGGTTCCCGCCGCCGCGCAGGTCACGCTGTACGGCACGCTATCCAATTTCGACGTGATCAACAACACCGGCGGCGAAGTCCACGGTTTCGAAATCGAATTCCAAGGCGTTTCCAGCGTCAACAGCTATTACAACTGGAACCGCTACGGCGCGCCCCAGGTGGTGCCGATCCCCACCGGCGGCGGTGTCTACGTCCGCTGGATGTCCCCCTACGATCCCGCTTCGGGCACCTTCATCACCGGTACGCCCCTCAACAGCAACCCCACTCCCACCGCCGGCCATAGCTGCGTCATCGGGACGCAGTTCTACACCACCAGCGGCTGCGAACACTTCGGCCTCGCCACCGTCGGCAACCCCTCCCGCACCATCTACCGCTGGCTCGTCGCTGACCCGGCCAACCCCGGTCAGCTGAAAGCCTCCGCCGAACAGGTCGGTATCCCCGCCCCCATCTGGTCCGTCCAGCCTCCCGTCCAGCCGGCTCAGCCCGTTGTGATCGTGGCCGACATCGACCCGCCCATCCCGCCGCCCCCGGCCAAGCTCTTCGGCACCCCGCAGTGGATGAAGACCTATAAAACCGAAATCAACCGCCAGGTCAACCTCGACGAACTCGTCCCCGACAACCCGGTGGTTCCCGAAGCCGAAGCCCAGATCGAAACCCAGTGGGACCTCATGCAGACCGAACTCGGCTCCAACCAGAAGCGCAAACAGAAGCGCGGTGGTCTCGGCGCCGGTAACAAAGCCGTCGTCCGCCGCCTGGAGCTCTACAAGTATGCCGGCGCCATCGACGCCGTTACCGGCCAAGCTCTCTGCATCGACCCCACCTGCACCGTTCCGGACCCCTCCGAAATCGGTGACTTCATCGGCGCCCAGAACGCCGCCGCCAACCTCAATGCCCCGGACGCCTACCCCGTCACCGTCACCGTCTCGGGCGATGGCTCGGTCGATGACGCCACCCGCGTCATCCGTTGCCCCGCCGCCGCCTGCTCCACCACGGTGAACACCGGCACCTCCGTCACCCTCACCGCCCGTAACGGCAAAGGGATCTTCGCCGGCTGGTCCGGCGCCTGCCAAGGCGTCAGCCCCACCTGCACCTTCAGCGTCAACTCCGCTGCGCCCGTCATCGCCCTCTTCAAGGCCACGTACAAACTGGTCCTGAAGACGAACGGTTCCGGCACGGTCTCCAGCAACCCCTCCGGCTCCTCCTTCCTCCAGGGCTCCTCCGTGACGGTCACCGCCGTCCCCGCGGCCGGCGCCACCTGGAAGGGCTGGGTCGGCGGCGGCTGCTCCGGCCTCGCCCTCTCCTGCACCACGACGATCAACGCCGACACGACGCTGACCGCCAACTTCCGCTAACCAACCACCAGACACAGACAAATCCTGGGTGACAGTCACCCAGGATTTGTCTGGCATTTTTCATCCCTCCCCAAGCTCCCACCAACGCGATAGCATAAGGGAAATGCTACGGGTCCTCGCTTTCTTCCTCGCCCTCGCCGCCTTCGCGCAAGCCCCCATCGGCACCGTCGCCGGCACCGTTTCTGACGACTCCGGCGCCGTCGTATCCAACGCCGCCGTCACCGTCACCAACCTCGATTCCGGCCTCAAACGCGAACTCAAATCCGACAACTAGGGCCAGTTCGCCGCCCCCGCCCTCCCCGCCGGACGCTACGAAGTCCGCGCCCAATCCGCCGGCTTCCGCCAAACCCTCCGCGAAGCCACCGTCATCGTCGGCTCCACCACCACTGTCGATCTCAAACTCCAACTCGGCGCCGTCACCGAAACCGTCACCGTCGCCGCCGCCAACTCCCAAATCGCCTACGACGCCCACAAAGTCGATGGTGTCATCGGCCGCACCCAAATCGAAGCCCTCCCTCTAAACGGCCGCAGCTTCCTCCAGCTAGCCTTCCTCGAACCCGGCGTCTCCGTCGGCACCCAAAGCCTCGCCCAATACAACGCCCAGTTCTCCGTCTCCGTCCTCGGCGGCTCCTCCGGCAAAACCGCCCTCACCGTCGATGGCGGCAACGTCCGCAACTCCCTCGAAGGCGGCACCGCCCAGAACTTCTCCCAGGAAGTCGTCGAAGAGTTCCAAATCTCCTCCGCCAACTTCGACCTCTCCACCGGCATCGCCGCCAGCGGAGCCATCAACATCGTCTCCCGCTCCGGCGGCAACGACTTCCACGGCGGCGCCTACTTCTTCTTCCGCGACAACAACCTCTCCGCCTACCCCGCCCTCCGCCGCAACGCCTTCGCCCCCAACCCCTTCTTCGCCCGCCGCCAATCCGGCGCCCTCTTCTCCGGCCCCATCAAGAAGGACAAACTGTTCTTCTTCAACATCGAAAACAACAACCAGGACGCCGTCGTCACCGTCCAGCCCGACTCCCCCTACTTCGCCAGCCTCGCCAGCAACTACTCCAATCCCTACGATGGCCGCCAGATCTCCGCCAAGTTCGATTACCGCATCAACACCAATCACAACCTCTTCGCCCGCTACTCCCACGACGGCAACAGCGGCTTCGGCCCCCGCTCCGGCAACGCCCTCCCCTCCAACTGGCTCGTCAACCGCAACTAGGCCGACCAGTCCATCTTGGGCGTCACCTCCACCCTCTCCTCCACCCTCGTCAACGACTTCCGCTTCGCCTACCAATACTGGAGCAACCGCAACCTCCACCCCACCGAAAAAGAGTGCCCCGGCTGCCTCGGCATCGGCCTCCCGGAAATGTCCGTCGTCGGCACCAATGTGAAATTCGGCAATACCGCCAACGCCCCGCAAGGCCGCGACATGCGCCGCTACAACATCGTCAACAACATGACCTGGCAGCACGGCGCCCATCGCATGCGCTTCGGCGGCAGCTATGAAAACCATCCCTTCTCCGGCTACTGGGCCTTCGGTGATCCCGCCGCCGGCCAACTCTGGGGCCCCGACATCATGGTCGCCAACCGCATCCCGCTGGCCGCCTTCGGCCTCCCCAATCAGTTCTCGACCAACGCCGACGTCCTGAAACTCCCCCTCGCCGTCTTCGCCATGGGCATCGGTGACCCATCCCAGCCTCCGCCCTACAACAAAGACCAGGCCTCCAACAACCGCCGCTACCACGCCTACTGGCAGGACACCTATCGCCTCAGCCCCAAGCTCACCCTGAACTACGGCCTCGCCTGGCAATTCGAATCCACCCTCGTCAATGGCGATCTCTCCAAGCCCGCCCTCCTCGCCCCCATCATGGAGAGCCTGAACCCCACCAAGCCCACCTACACCAACTGGAGCCCATCCCTCGGCTTCGCCTGGAACCCCTTTAAAAATGGGAAAACCGTCATCCGCGGCGGCGGCGGCTTCTACTTCGACACCACCGAAATCTCCCAGCGCTTGGGCGAACGCGCCGCCATCGGCCCCGTCGGCAACGGCCGCCAGCAGATCGGCGGACAGTCCATTCCCAACCCCACCGCCGGCATCGTCAACCCCATCCCCGGCGTCCTCCCCAACGTCAACGTTGGCACCCCGCTCGACTTCCGCACCCTCCCCACCGGCTTCCGCTTCTCCAACCTCATGGCCATCCTGCCCCAGGTCCGCGCCGTCGCCGAAGCCGCCACCGCCAACCCCAATCCCAACGATCTCTCCGTCCGCAACATCAACATTTCCAAACAGGGCACCGACATCTACCCCTACCGCTACGGCCCCGGCTACTCGCGGCACTTGACCCTCGGCATCCAGCGTGAAGTCCGCAAGGACCTCGTCGTCACCGCCGATTTCGTCTACCGCCACGCCTTCCGCGAAGATCTAGGTTCGCTCGATTACAACCGCTTCTTCCGCGCCTCTGGCCCCGTCATCCCCCGCTGCACAACGACGGCCCAAGCCAACGACCCCAAAGCCAACTGCTCCACCGGCTCCATCGGCATCCGCACCTCCGCCGGCCGCTCCGTCTACCGCGCCCTGCTCGTCAAAGTAGACAAGCGTTTCGCCAAGCGCTACCAGTTCCTGGCCAGCTACGCCCTCACCGCCGCCCAAGGCATGAACGGCGTGACGAATCTCGATAACTGGTTCGAAAACTGGGGCCCCTCTGGCGGACGCCATTCGCTCAATGTCAGCGGCATCGTCGATCTCCCTTGGAAGTTCCAGCTCTCCTTCATCTCCAGCATGGGCACCAGCGGCGCTTACCGGCCGCAAGTCGGCAGCGTGGATCTCGACGGCGACGGCCAGGATACCAGCTTCCTCCCAGGCTGGAACGTCCCCGACCGCAAGCCCACCAAGGAACGGTTAGAAAAAGCGGTTGCCGCCTGGAACGCCGCCTATCCGGACCTGGCCAACGGCCAGCGTCCCCGCACCAGCCGCGGCCAAACCATCCCCAAGCTCACCCTCCCCTCCGACTACAGTTTCGGCGACAACTTCAGCTCCCAGGACCTCCGCCTGACGAAGGTGTTCCTCTTCAAAGAACGCTACAAGCTCAACGTGTTCGCCGAAGGCTTCAACATCTTCAACATCGCCAACCTCGGCGGCATCAGCAGCCAACTGAACAACCCCGCCAGCTTCGGCGTACCAACCAGCCGCGCCGGCCAGGTCTTCGGTTCCGGCGGCCCCCGCGCCTTCCAACTCGGCGCCCGCGCCACCTTCTAAAGGGGCCGCTCCCCAGCCGCACTATCACTTTCCCTTATATGGGGACAACCACCCTTGTCCCTTTCTACTGATTTTCATAGGTTTCCTTCCGAAAACCATACCAACTGCCCGCACCGGTGAGCGCTGACCACCGCCCGCTACGCCCCCCCCCAACCCCAACGGCAAACGCACACTCCTCCACGCGGAGGGGCAGCCCGATCCGCCCCTCCCAACCCAAAATCAATTCCCCAAATACGAAATCGATACCGAGTCACTCGCCGTCTTCCCGGCCGAATCCGTCACCGTCAAGACGAACGTATACGTCGCACGGCCCTGCCCAAACTGCACCGTCGGCGTCGCCGTCCCGCCAGCCGTAATCCCCGCCGAAGGAGCCCCGGCAGGAATCGTCCAGCTAAACGACAGCGGCTTCCCATCAGCGCTCGAAGATCCCGTCCCGTCCAACTGGAACACCCGCGTCGTCACGGTCGCATTCTTCGGCCCAGCCACCGCCACGGTACCCGCCACCGGCGGCGTCACCGGCCCAGGCCCCGCCACCACCATCGGCGGCCGCAGCGTATGCACACGCGTCAGAAACACCCCGCCCGGCAGAATCACGCTCGGGTCCCGCTGCACATCCACGATCGACGTCGCCACCAACTTCCCGCCCTGCACCACCGCCTTGGCAATCAGAAAATCGTCCGACGCCGTCGCCGTCGTCCCGTCCGGCCGCGTCACCAGCCGGTTAATCACGCCAGTCCCATTGCAATTCACCGTATAGGATCCATTACTCGTCACATTCCCCACACTCCGCGCACCGGTCGTCGACCCCGCCAACGGCTGGTTCAACGGCCCCGTCCGCGTCAACTTCCCCGCCCCGTCCAACGTCTCCGCCTGAATCCCCAGCGCCACAGTAACACCATAACTGTTCACCACCGAATACGACCCCTGCAAACTCTCCTGCGTATAACAACCCACCCCATCCGGCCGCCGCGTATGGACGCGCGTCAGAAACACCCCACCCGGCAGAATCACGCTGGGATCCCGCTGCACATCCACGATCGTCGTCGCGATCAACTTCGCGCCCTCTTCCACCGCCTCAGTCACCAGGAAATCGTCGTCGGCCGACGCCTTGGTCCCGTCCGGCCGCGTCACAATCCGCGTAATCGTCCCACTCCCATTGCAGTTCACCGCGTACGTCCCAACACTCGTAACCGTCCCCACCGTCCGCGCCCCGGTCGCAGAACCCACCACCGGCTGGTTCAGAATCCCCGTCCGCGTCAAATTCCCGCGCCCATCCAAAGTCTCGGCCTGCAACCCGAGCGCAACCGCCGCCCCGTAACTATTGGCAACCGCCCACGCCCCCTGCAAACTCTCAACCGTATAACAGCGCGTACTCTGCGCCTGCGCCACGCCCAATACACTCAGAACCAGTAAGAAACGCTTCATAGATAATAATCTCCTTAGAAAATACCTGCGGCAAAAATAGGGATTCCCCTCGCCGTTGCGCTCTATCCTCCGCCATCCACCCCCACCCGTCCATACCTCGCACCTCATCCGCCTCTCACACGCGGATCACTAGGCAAACCGTTGATTAGACTGAGTCGAAACAGACGTTACCGATATGTTAAGCCGGTGATATGCTATTGCTGACGATACGTTAGGACTCCCCGTGCAGCACCAAGCCATCCACACCGTCGTCCGCTTCGCGGCATTCGAAGTGGATCCGAAAAACGCCGAACTTCGGAAACACGGCGTGCGCATCAAACTGCAGGAACAGCCCTTCAAGATCCTCATCGCCCTCCTCGAATCCCCTGGCGAAATCGTCACCCGGGACCAACTCCGCGAACGGATCTGGGGAAACGACACCTTTGTCGATTTCGACCACGGCCTCAGCGCCGCCGTAAATCGCCTCCGCGCCGCCCTCGGCGACTCCGCCGAACACCCCCGCTATATCGAAACCGTTGCCCGCCGCGGCTACCGCTTCATCGCCAGTATTGAGAATGCGCCAACGCCCCAGCCATCCGCTCCCACGCCACCAAAATCGTACTGGCCCGCCGTCGCCCTGCTCTCCGCTCTAGCCCTCGCCGGCATCGCCGCGTGGTTCTCGCTGAACCCCAAAGCCCCGCCCCCCCGCCTCACCCAACTTACCGCCCTCACCGGCAGCGAAACCATGCCCTCCCTCTCCCCGGACGGCAAACAAATCGCCTACGTCTGGAACGGCGAAAAAGAGGACAACCCGGAAATCTACGTCAAAATGGTGGATAGCGAAGCCACTCTCCGCCTCACCAACAGCCCCGGCGCCGACCTCCTCCCCTCCTGGTCCCCCGATGGCACACACATCGCCTTTGCCCGCGTCCACGGTCAGGTTGGTATCTATATCGTCTCCCCACTCGGCGGCCCGGAGCGAAAGATCCACGAATTCCCCGGCATCGATACCCGCCCGCCCGGCCCGGAAACCGCCATCGTGGGCAACCTCCTCTACCCCATCGTCGGCCGGCCCTCCTGGTCCGCCGATGGCAAGTTCCTCGCCGTCACCCGCCGCAGTGAACCGCCCCAACCCGGCGATGGCTCCGTCCTCCTTGTCCCTGTCAATGGCGGCGCCCCCCGCACACTTCTCACTCCAGAACCCGGCGCCCACTACCAACACCCCACCTTCTCCCCCGACGGCCGCAGCCTCGCCGTCAACCTCTGCGGCACCGCCAAGCCCCCCTGCCAAATCCAACAGATCCGCCTCACGGCCGATCTGCACCAGGATGGGCCCGCCCAAACCCTGCACTCCTACCGCGGCCAACTCCGCGGCATCGCCTGGGCACCCGGCGGCGAATCCCTCATCGTCGGCGGCTTCTCCCTCCCCCGCTTCTACTCCTGGCGCCTCTCCGTCACAAATCCCGGCGAACCGGAACGCATCGATTTGGCCGGCGCCGACGCCATCTGGCCGACCGTGAGCCGCACCGGCAACCGCTTCGCTTTCGGCCGTTCCACCCTCCAAGCCGATCTCTGGCGCCTCGGCCCGTCCGGCAAACCGGAGTTCTTCCTTTCCTCCACCGCCCGCGACATCTCCCCCCGCTTCTCCCCCGATGGCAAACGCATCGCCTTCGAGTCCGCCCGCAACGGGGAAAGTGATATCTGGGTCGCCGACGCCGACGGCGCCAATCTCCTCCAACTCGGCCATCATCAGGATCTCCCCAGCGGTTCCCCGGCCTGGTCGCCCGATGGCCGGCTGATCACCTACGACACCGCCACCCCCACCGGCGGCAGAGACATTTGGGTCGTTGAATCCACGGGCGGCTCCCCCCGCCGTGTCCAGAAGGAGATTGGAGATTGCAACCAGCCAGCCTGGGCGGCCGACGGCCAGCATATCTTCTGCTCCCAGCCGCAAGGCAGCACCGCCAACATCTGGCGCATCCCCGCCTCCGGCGGTCCCGGACTGCAAATCACAAAATCCGGTGGTGCCACGCCCAGGGTCTCCTCGGACGGCAAAACGCTATTCTTCCTACGCCGCAGCAATGGCCAGGACCAGCTGTTCGCGCAACCCCTGTCCGGCGGCGAACCCAAACAACTCTCCCCGGACCCCATTGTCCGCGTCAGCTACCACGTCGATCCCACCGGCATCTTCTACATCACCCCCCGCGATTCCGACTGGTGCGACATCAAACTCTACGACTTCGCCACCCAAAAGACCCGCGTCATCGCCGAAATCCAGCGCCCCGTCGCCTTCGGCCTCTCGGTCTCCCCAGATCGCAAAACCTTCCTCTCCTCCCGCCCCATCACCGGCTCCGACCTCATGCTCATCGACCACCTCAGATTCCCCTGAGAGCCTGGCTACCAGGAAACTCCGGTACCACGGAATTTCCCCGCCAATTTCATTCACGATGACAACTCTCCCCGCCCGTTCGCGCCATAGTTGACGTGAACCCCAAAATCGCCCTCCCGCTCGCCCTCTCCCTCGCCGCCCTCGGCCAGGAACCCGCCCCCAACGACCCCCACGCCGAAGACCGCCAACAGATGCTCCGCATCTTCCGCGAAGTCGAAACCAGCATCAACGAACAAAGCCTGGACCGCATGGTCAAACAAATGGACCCCGCCGCCACCGTCGTTTGGGCCAACGGCGAAATCTCCCGCGGCCCCGCCGAAATCCTCGCCTACTACGACCGCATGGTCAAGAGCCCTGACCGCGTTCTCTCCCGCTACACCACCAAAGCCAAGCTCAACGGCCACGCCCGCTTCCTCGCCGACGGCACCGTCGCCATCGCCGACGGCACCATGGAAGACGAATTCACCTCCACCCTCCGCGGACCCTTTAAGCTCAACTCCAACTGGACCACCACCCTCGCCAAAATCAACGGCGAATGGAAGGTCGTCGCCCTCCACCTCTCCGCCAACGTCTTCAACAACGTGCTCCTCGACGACGCAAAGAAGGCGCTCACCTACACCACCGGCGGCGGTCTCCTCGCCGGCGCCATCATCGGCTGGTTCCTCGGCCGCCGCAAAAAGGCGTAGCCAATGTTCCTCGCCATTCTCTTCTGGATCCTGATCCTCTTCGACCTCGCCGCCCTCGGCCTCTTCTTCGTCCTCGGCCTCGCCGCCGGCCCGTCGTCCCAGACCGGCGCCGGCGCCATCGCGGCGTTCATGCTCCCCGTCCCATTCCTGTTACTAATCGCCGCCATCGGCCTCTTCGTCTTCACCAAATCCCCTCTCACCCGCGGCCTGGCCTTCCTCACCGCCGCCGCGCCAATCCTCTTCGTCATCTACGCCTTCGCCTACTCCGGCTACATCCAAAACGAATTCCAGGACCAATCCGGCAACCCGACCCGCTTCAAGCGCGGCCCCATGCAGGAACTGGAAAAGGCAATCGCCACCAACGACGCCGCCACCGTCACCGCCGCCGCCCGCGCCGTCAATATCAAAGCCAAAGCCATCGACGGCTCCAGCGTCCTCACCGTCGCCCTCCGCCAACTCGAAGAGAAGCCCGGCCCGCCCAACGCCATCCGCGCCCTCCTCGCAGCCGGCGCCAGCGTCAACACAAAAGAGGACGAGCCCCCTCTCTACGTCGCCATCCAGGTCAGCGGCAAAACCGGCCCCGAACCCGTCAAACACCTCCTCGACGCCGGCGCCAACCCCAACACCCCCGGCACCTTCGGCGACCCCGCCTGGTTTATGGCCACCGGCCTGATGATCCCGACGGAAGTCCTCGAACTCCTCCTCAACCGTGGAGCCAACCTCAACGCCAAGGACCGCAGAGGCCAAACGGCTCTATTCGGCGCCGTGATCTGCGAAAACTGGCCCGCCGCCAAACTCCTCATCGAAAAGGGAATCGATTGGAAGAGCTTCCGCGCCAACAACGGTCTCGACCTCCCCAGCACTCTCGACGGCCAGACCCGCGTCAGCTACCCCCAAAAGCCCGGTCTCCCCGAGCTCATCGAACTCGTGAAAAAGCGCCAGAACTAAGGCCGCCCCAGCACCGCCAGCCCCCGGTAATGAACCTCCAAGTTCTGCCGCGGATTGGCCTGCAACGCCAACCGCCCCATCTTCCGCCCCACCGTATCGTTCAACAACTCCCCCGTCTTCACGCCATTGATGAACACCGCGATCCGCCCGCCATGCGCGCTGATCACCATCTCATTCCAATCCCCCGGCCTAAAAAACCACAACCCCTCCAACGGCCCCGTGTGCTGAATCCACCCCCGCGCCTGCCGCCCCGGCTCCTGCAGCCCGCCCGCATCCCGCGTCGGATCAACTTCAATCTCAAACCCCAACCGGTTCGGCTCCGTCCCATTGTCCGGATCCCCCATCCGAAGAAACACCCCGCTATTCCCCGCCACAGTCTTGTACTCCAACCGCAAAGTAAAGTCCGTCCAAGTCTCCTTCAATATCAACAGCCCCCGCTTCAAAGAATCCACCGTCTGCCGCCCCGTGATCGTACCGCCATCAAACGTCCACTCCCCGCCCCCATTCTTCTCCCACTCCGCGGCAACCGGTTTCCAAACATGCCGCCCCCGGTCTTCAATCATCAGATTCCGCCACCGCACCGACGCCGGCTTGTCGCCCTTGAACGCATGCACCTGCAGCGCAATAAACCCCTCCTGGTCCAACGGGTCCACCACATCCGCGCACGCCTCCCCATTCACCCAAACCCGAATGTGATCCCCGACAGCCTCCACCCGGTACTTGTTCCACTGCCCCGCCTTCAAGGCCCGAGACGAAGTATGATGCAGCCACCCCCGCCGCCCCTCGTCATAGATCCCACCCGAATCCCCCGAAGCCTCATTCGCCGTCTCCACCTGATACCCATACACCCGCCCCGCCGGCTGCTTCCGCACGACGCCTTCTTTCCCATTAAACGTCCGCACGGTCGCCTCCGCCGCATACTGATGCGACCGGATCTGCACGCCCGAATTCAAAACGTCATCCGCCCAAATCTCATACTCCAAAACAAAATCCCCATACGTCTTCTCCGTGCAGAGAAACGAGTTCGGACTCCCCTCCGCCGTCGTCCCGACAATGGCGCCCTTCACAACGGAATAGGCGGCCTTCCCGTTACACTGTCGCCAGCCGCGAAGGGTCTTCCCGTCGAACAACTTCGTCATCGGCCCGGCCAACACCGCCAGCCCGCCCAGAACCAACAAAACAAGAATTCGCATCACCGCGCAGCCTATCACATCACCGAGTCAAATAATGATTCCGGCGTTTCCGTTGCCAACGCAATCAGCGGAAATGAGACCAAGGGAAAGGATGGTCCAAGCCGCCTCCAAAAACTACTTCGCACCGCCCGTAACAATCAAGCGAACAGTGGCCGGAGTCCGCCCCGTCAAGGCCTCCACCGGTATCTGAGTGGATCCAATCCGCGCCAAAGGAATACCGGCGGAATCGCTCAACTGGAAGAACCCGCTGCTAACGACAAGTTTCGTCGGAACACCAACAGGGATCAATGCCTCGAAGCTACGGCCGTTGGCATCCTGGCTTGTACGCGTTGCCGGAACAAACACAATGGAGTCCGTCCCTGTTCCAATCAGCAGGTGCGCCCCCGCTGTCTTCCCTTCGTGCAACGGTAGAAGTTGGCCGGGATCATCAATCCGGATCGGCACCGTCGCGCCCTTCACCATGACCAGCGCCGCCTTAGTAATCTGATTCCGCGCCGGCACGGAAAACGGGGCCGGGCGCTTGCCCCACTGGCACGGATTCAACCAAACGCTTCCGGGCAAGTCCCCGCACAGGCTGTATCGACCGTCGGCCAGATTGTCAAAACGGAAAACACCTTTGGCGTCGCTCATCGTGCTCCACCTCGTCGCCCGCGACGTGGGTGGATAGGGTTGCTCCCTCTGCAGAAACACGCTTCCGCCAGCGAGTACAGTCCCGTCATCCCCGGTCAACGTACCCTCAATAGCCCGTCCCGCCGAAAACGCCTGCTGCGCAAGGCACACCGCCGCGCCAAAAATCGCGAATGTGATGATCCTCATAATTCGGTTCCCCCTTCCACCAATCCACGTATTCCCCTATTGAATGAAGATCGAAGTCCGTTGCTCGGCATTGTCCGCCTCCCCGATCTTGAGTACCAACGGCTGCTGACCCGATGGGAGTCCCTCCGGAAGTTCCGCGTTGACTTGAAGATGCCCGGCCGACGCGTACAGCGTCGGCCCGGCATAGACAACCCTCGCGGCCTTGCCGCCAATGGTGAGAGAAGCGGGAAAACTAAGTGGCCTGCGCCCTTGGGCCGTGATGGCGATGCTTCCGTCCGGAAACGTCTCCTCCCGCACGCCCGCTCCGGTAAAGAAAAGGGTGATCACGCCCCCTGGCGCCGCCGGATTGTCCGCACTGTTTAACCCGCCCCCAGGGTAGACGAGAATGCCCCCCGGTCCGCTCCCATCCTGCGGCGATGTAAAAACCGCGAGCCCAGTTTCAGCCACCGGAACGGAAAACGGAGGAGATGACTGGGCATCGGTGTAGTGAGAAACCACCATCTGTGCGCTCGTCTGACCGGAGAGCGCGAAGAGAACCACCGCGTTAACACGGCCAGGGCTCACATACAGCACGGGGGCGGGGATCCCGTTAAACGTCACCTTAGTGTGGCCCCATTCAAACGGATACATGCCAGCCGTGTCATAGCTGGAGGCCAATACCCGCGGCCCCAAACTGCTCCCAAATATGGATACCAGCATGCCGGGAGCGATCGGCCCGGCGAGCGATGCGGCGTTGACCACAGATTCAATCCTGGGTAACGGGGGTGACTCCAGGTCCATGATCACACGGGCACTCGCAGAACTCGGTGGCGTTTGATCTACCGTCGTGAAACGACCGACACGAGGTATCGGCCCGGCGGTAGCGTTTTTGTCACGTTTGGATTAGGACCGATCGCAACTCGCGCGGGCGTGACCCCGCTCGACGGAGTGACAACGAGCAGATTCTCAATAATTCCGTCGAGGCCGCCCCCCGTATGAGTTACGCGATCAACCTTAAACTTCAAGGTGCCGGATCCCACAACCAAGACCGCGACATCAGCCTGGCTCGTCTGTATGACATCGCCGTATGAATTTCCACGAATCGACACAGTGCCAGAAGGCACGTACAACTGCTGTCCCGCGCAGTGCGCCATCAATAACGCTGTCGCGACCAATATTTCTGCTGTGCAACGCATCAACTCCTCCACTACGTGACAACTCCGGTAACTTGTGCTGAAAAACAGGGCGTATCATCAGTCTCTTAGACTGATCGTACTCTGGTTCACCCAAATTGTTTGATCGATCATCTCTAAGGGTCCAATTTCAATCTGTGACCCGTTCTAACCTCTCCGGGGTCGCCACTTCGCTCCGTCAATTGTTTCGTCCGTCGCACCACAACAGCGAAACACTGACTTCAACCTCATTAGGAAATCCCGGCCGGGAAATCGAATTCCGTCCCACCCAATACCAACGCAAGGCAAGGCACGTAATACCGGGTACCCACCGGCCAACCCCATCACAACCCCAAACACTTCCCTAACCCCAACAAAACAAACATACTCCATCCTTCAAAACACCCCCAACCCCTTGACAACTTGCTATAATGAAAAGGTGAGGGCTTGTCATCCGCCAACAAAGGCGGCCCAGACGAGCCCTTTTGCAATTCCCGCGCCGCTGAAGCCCATCGCCCGGGTAACAACGAAAACCCCACACAGCGGAAGGTCCCAAGGGGCGTTGAAAATAAATGACTTACACCCTGGGTTAACCCGCCGAAACCCAAGCGGAACCCAGCGTAACCCAAGACAACCCAACGCCTCGCCACCCCGCCCCGCCGCCCGCATCGTATCATAGAGGTTTACCACCCCACCGCAATGCCGATCCGCTTCTACAACACACTCACCCAAAAGGTCGAAGACTTCGCCCCCGCCAGCGACAACACCGTCCGCATGTACGTCTGCGGCCCCACCGTCTACAACTTCGCCCACATCGGCAACCTCCGCACCTTCACCTTCCAGGACATCCTCCGACGCTGGCTCCGCGCCCGCGGCATGGACACCCTCCACGTCATGAACATCACCGACGTGGACGACAAAATCATCCGCACCGCCGTCCAGCAGGGCGTGTCGATCTTCGACTACACCAAGCCCTACGAAGCCGCCTTCCTCGAAGACATGGCCACCCTCCGCCTCCAGCGCCCCGAAAAGGTCGTCCGCGCCACCGACCACATCGGCGAAATGGTGTCCCTCATCCAGTCGCTCACCGAAAAGGGCATCACCTACGAGTCCGACGGCTCCATCTACTACCGCATCGCCAAGTTCCCCGAATACGGCAAGCTCTCCCATAACGACTTCGGCGGCATGATCGCCGGCGCCCGCGTCGACGTCGACGAGTACGAAAAGGAGAACGCCCGCGACTTCGTCCTCTGGAAGAACAAAAAGGAAGGCGAACCCTCCTGGGACACCCCCATCGGCGACGGCCGCCCCGGCTGGCACATCGAATGCTCCGCCATGGCCATGAAGTACCTGGGCGAAACCCTCGACATCCACGCCGGCGGTATCGATCTCACCTTCCCCCACCACGAAAACGAAATCGCCCAGTCCGAGGCCGTCACCGGTAAGCCCTTCGCCCGCTTCTGGATCCACGCCGAACATCTGATCGTCGAAGGCCAGAAGATGTCGAAGTCCCTCGGCAACTACTACACCCTCCGCGACGTGATTCAAATGGGGTACCAGCCCGAAGCCGTCCGCTACCTGCTCGCCTCGGTGCCCTACCGCAATAAGCTCAACTTCACCTTCGACGGCCTCAAAGCCGCCGCGACGTCCATCGAGCGCCTCCGCAACTTCGAACTCCGCCTCAAAACCGACAAGTTCCCCGAAGGCTCGAACGCCGACGCCGACAAGCGCACCGCCGAATCCCTCGCCCGCTTCGAAGAGGCCATGGACGACGATCTCAACACCGCCAACGCCTTGGGCGTCCTCTTCGAATACATCCGCGAGACGAACTCCGCCATGGACGCCGGTGGCTTCAACGCCGCCAACGTCGCCCCCGTCGTCGCCCTCCTCGCCCGCTTCGACGAAGTCTTCGATATCCTCAAGCCCACCGTCGCCGAAGGCGGCCTCACCGACGAAGCCATCGATGCCCTCGCCGCCGAACGCGTCGCCGCCAAAAAGGCCCGCGACTTCGCCCGCGCCGACGCCATTCGCGCCGACCTGTTGGAGCAGGGCATCATCCTCGAAGACACCAAAGAAGGCACCCGCTGGAAACGAAAAGCATGAACATCCATACCAAGGCGGTCCACGCCGGCGACCGCAAAAAACAGGGCGCGCACATCCCTGTCACAACGCCCATCTACACCGCCTCCAGCTTCGTCTACGAGGACATCGAAACCACCGATAAGGTGTTCGCCCACGAAGTCGAAGGCTACGCCTACGCCCGCTACGACAACCCCACCAATCACGCCCTCGAAGAGCTCTGCACCACGCTCGAAAGCGGTCACGGCTCGCTCGCCTGCGCCACCGGCATGGCCGCTCTGGAACTCGCCCTTTGCACCGCTCTCATCGACCGGCGTAAGAAAGTCGTCGCCGCCAACGCCCTCTACGGCGCCACCATCAACCTGCTAATGAAGGTGATGGAGCCCTTCGGAATCGAAACGACGTTCGTTGATATCTGCGACATCGATAAAGTCGCCGCCGCCATCGAGGAAGAAAAGCCCGGCGCGGTCTTAATGGAGACCATCTCCAATCCCCTGCTCCGCGTCGGCCCGGTCGACCAGATCGCCAAGCTCACCCAAGCCGCGGGCGCCGCCCTCATCGTCGACAACACCTTCGCCACGCCCATGCTCGTGCGCCCGCTCGAACTCGGTGCCAACCTCGTCGTCCATTCGCTCACCAAGTACCTCGCCGGCCACGGCGACGTTATGGGCGGCCTCATCGTCAGCGACGAAGCCCACTACGACGCCCTGCGCACCTTGAGCCGCACCTACGGCCCCACCCTCGGACCCTTCGAAGCCTACCTCGCCATGCGCGGCATCAAGACGTTCCCGTTGCGCATGGAGCGCCAGTGCCGCAACGCGGTCACGGTCGCGGCCTTCCTCCGCCAGCACGCCAACGTGGCCAAGGTGAACTTCCTCAACGACCCCGAACATCCCGACCGCGCCACCCTCCAGCGCCTCCTGCCCAACGGCCTCCACGGCGCCATGATTAGCTTCGAGTTGAAGGATGCCGGCCGTCCGGAGGTCTTCGCCTTCATGAACAAGCTGAAGCTGGTGGTGAAAGCAACCTCGCTCGGCGATGTGCACACCATGATGCTCTACCCGGCCATGGCCTCCCACCGCGACCTCTCGCCCAAACAGCGCGAACGTCTCGGCATCCGCGACTCGCTCGTCCGCCTCTCGGTGGGCATCGAAGACCCCGCCGACATCTGCGCCGATCTCAATCAAGCCCTGCAGTAAACATGCTTCGGTTCGAGGAGCCATCGGCCGGGTGTCTCGTACCCACGATCCTGGGCGGCGGAGCGGTCGTCGGTGGAGTCGTTTTCGCGATCGCGCTATCTGAGAATCATCCCGTCTCGGGAATACGGCTGGTCACCCCGCTCTACGGTGTCGGGTGTTATTGGGCTCTCACCATGTGCAACCGGCGAACGGTTGTGGTCGACGCCTCCGGAGTTCGTGTGTCGTTCGGGCCGTATCCAAGTGTAGCGGGGCAGTTTATTCCTCGCTCCCAAATCGCCTTTTGCTACGCCCGCGACACGGTTGCGAGTTCCGATGAGGGGGACGTGCCGGACGGCACGTAGTTCGCGATCGCCCTCGAAACCCGCGCCGGCCAGCGACTCCATTTCTATTCCCTGGACGCCGACCAGGGAACAGCACTCGCCGCCGCCGGTGAGGTCAGCCGTGTCTTCAATGCCAATCCCACCGAACCGCCTATCGAAGCGCGCTTGGTACCAGCGGGGTATGATGACACCACCTTAGAGCGGGAGTTCTTTTTCTGGGGCGTCCTCGCCCTGGCCGCCATCGTCCTCGGCGTCACCTGGGAGTGGCGGTGATGAAAACAGCGCCAAGTGGCAAAACGCGCAGCCATTGACAGGAGAGAAAGACGTTAGAGAGTCCCACGGCGCGATACGGGCCCGTGCGGCAACGGCCCTCCGGCAGAACTGGTTCTCCTACCCTTTGCGCTCCGCACCAACGCAAAAAGGCCGCCCTTTCGGGCGGCCTTTTCTGTTTCGTACAGACTGCGATTCGAGTTAGAACTCGATGCGCAGACCCATCGTGATGGCGCGGGCGCCAACCTGCGGACCGGTCGGACGGCCGAACGCCGCGTTGCCTACCGTGCCGTTGACACCGCCGAAGCGGGTGCGGTTGAACAAATTGAACGCATCGGCGCGCCAGGTGAGGTTCACCGGGTTGCGATCGTTTGCGAACAACGTGGTCTTCTTGATCAACGAGACGTTTTCGAACGCGATCATCGGCTGACGGAAGTCGCCGTAGTACAGCGCGCCGGTTCCGAGAGTGAACGGAGCGGCGGCGCTGAACGCGCCGGAGTTGAACCAACGGACGTTCGGGTTGTTCGGATCCAGGTCGCCGTAGTTGGCGCCGGTACGGATCGGAATACCAGCATTCCGGTTGGCCTTGGTGGTCGTCGAGAACAGCGTGGTGCCGAGCGGGTTGCCCGGGGTCACCAACTGAATCAGGTTACCCGAGTAGTAGCGCTGCGCACCGGCCAGCGTCCAGCCCTTCACCAGGGCATTGGCCACCGGGTGCAGGTTGGTGGCGAACTTGCCACCCTTGCCGAACGGCATGTCGTAGGTCCAGAGCACGTTGAACACGTGCGGCTGGTCGAACGGGTTGAAGCTCTTCATGTCGCTCAGGTTGTAGGCATCCTGGGCGCCGATGTTGAACTGCTGGCTGAAGATCTGGCGCCAGGTGGAGTTCGACAACGACTTGGACCAGGTGTAGGAGGCGAGCAACTGGAAGTTGCCGAACCGGCGTTCCACCTTGGCCTGCAGCGAGTCGTACCAGCTCTGACCATCGCCAGAGTTGCGGCTCAGCACGTCGAGGTACTGCGGGAACGGACGGAGGGACTGCGCCACCGAGCGGCCAGTGGGGAAGCCAGTGTAGGGCACCGGGACACCGGCGGCGGCGACGGTCTGCGTGAGCTGGGAACCGCGAGCGAGGGCGGACGTCGGCAACTGGTTGAGGCTGATGGTCGAGTTCAGACCACTGCCGCGGTTGCCAACATAGCCAACGTCGAGGAGGAAGCGCTTCACTTCATGCTGGATGTTCAAGCTCCAGTTGTAGACGCGGGGCGCCTTGCCATACTTCGGTCCAAAGTAGTCGATGGTCTGGAAGTTGGAAAGCGTCGGGTCGAGGAGCGGAGGAGGCTGATAGCCGGGGCGGAGCGGGATGCCGCCGTCCCAGTTCAGGACCGGATCGACGCCGTTGCCCTGCACCTGGTTGGAGTTGGCGAAGCCCTGACGGCAGCCGCAGCCACCGTTGCCGAGCGTCTGGTAGTAGATACCCCAGCCGCCGCGGATGACGGTCTTCGACGAAGCCTGATAGGCGAAGCCGAGACGCGGTCCGATGTTCGACCAGTCGGTCGGGTAGGGACGCAACTGATTGGTGCGGCCCGGGCCGTTGCCGTAGAACACCAGGGCGCCGGGCGTGTTGGCCGCGCCGATGTTCGGCTTGGTCAAATCGATACCGGAGTAGTTGCCCAGTTCCACGTGCCAGTTAATCGGCACTTCATACCGGAAGCCGAGGTTGAAGGTCAGCTTCTTGGTGGCGCGCCAGTTGTCCTGGAAGTAGCCGGAGGTGTAGTAGTAGCGGATTTCGTTCAACAGAACCGGCAGAACGGTGGCGTTGGCCGAATCGACAGCGCCGAGGAGCATGCTGGCGAATTCGTGGCCGCTGCCGCCCGTGCTGTTCGGGATGGCCGTCTGAGCGCGGTTGAAGAAGTACTGACCGTTGGAACCGGCGAAGTCGAACCCGAAGGTGCTGAGCTTACGGTAGTCCCAACCGAACTTCAGTTCGTGGGAGCCCTTCAGCCAGGTGAAGCCCTGGGTGATCATGCGGGTGTCGTTGTCCTGACCGCCCTTGGCAACCTTGCCGTCCTGAACGCCGTAGGGGCTCAGGCCAGCCTGGCCGAGGAAGTTCACGCGAGGCATCGCGTCGCCTTCGGCCGGAATACCAGGGATGCCGAGCTTGGAGGCATACCCATACTGCGCCGGGTTGTCCCAGCCCTGCCGCGTCGCCGACTTGGCGAACATGGTGTGGATGAGGAACGAGGGCGACAGCGAGTAGTCGTGGTTCACACGAACGTTGTACGGCTTCTGGGTATTGCTACCGAGACCGTTGCCGATCGGGCCAGCGAAGTTCGTGGTGTCCAGGTTGCCGCCATCTTCCTTGCTCAGGAAGAACGCCACGCGGTTGGTGGCGGTGAAGGCATGGTCGAACTTCAGGCTCCAGATCTTCTGTTCGATAACCGACAGGTTGACGAAGTCATAGTTGTTCAGGAGAGCCGCACGGGTCGGATCCGGAATCAACGGCAGCAGGTTGGCCGAAACCTTGCTGAAGCGGTTGGTCGGGATGCGATTGTTCGGGAACGGCTGCCGCGCGCCATTGGCGGTGGTGGCCGGGTCGTAGATCAGCTGCGAACCGAGCTGGGAGAAGTCGCCCTGCTTCATCTGCGCCGTGGGCACAGTGGTCAGCGGGAAGCCGATCGAGGCCGGCAACAGGCGCTGGGTGTAGGTCATGTACCAGAAGGTCTTGTCCTTGCCGTTGTAGACTTTCGGGATGTAGACCGGGCCGCCAGCCGCGCCGCCGACTTCGTTCTGCCGTTCTTTCGGACGGAAGTTCTGAGCGGGGTTCGGATTGGCATTGCGGGCCCAGGCATTGGAGTTCCAGATGTCACGGCGCATGTTCAGGAAGGCCGTGCCGTGGTACCAGTTGGTACCGCTCTTGGACACATAGACTTCCACGCCGCCGCCGAAGCGGCCGTATTCCGCCGAGTAGGCGCCGGTAACAAGCTTGAATTCACCGAACATTTCGGCCGAGGGCATGTTGAACACGGTGCCGCCCGACTCGGGAATGATCAGCGAACCGCCGTCGATCTGCACTTCCTGTGCGCGACCCAGCGACCCGGAGATGGAGACTTCAGCGCCGGCGTTGACGCCAGGCATGTAGCTGACGAACGCGCGGGGGTTACGAATACCGCCAGTGAACAGCGGCAGGCTCGTCATGAACTTCGGAGAGAAGGAGACGCCCTTTTCACTCGTCGAGGTTTCCAGAAGCGGAGCTTCCGCCGACACTTCCACGGTCTGTTGCACATCGCCGACTTCGAGGCTGACATTCATGTCAATGCGCTGGGCGATACGGATTTCGATGTTCTGCCGGTTCAACTTCTTGAACCCGGCCTTTTCCACACTCACGTTGTATACAGACACTGGCATGGTCGGAAACACATACAGGCCCGCATCGGTTGACGTTGCTTCGAGTTTGGATCCAGTAATCGCGCTTGTTGCGACGATCTTGGCTCCTGGTACCACTGCGCCATTCGGATCGGTGATCGTGCCTGCCAGCGAACCAGTCGCCGTCTGCGACAACGCAGCAACACTGCTCAACAGCACCATTCCGACTAACGAGGTCATTATCTTTCGTGTCATTTCACCTCTTCGGTTTTTGGTAGTCAAGTCTATGATTTTTCATATACTTGCGCTACCTGGGGAGATTTCTCAACGTAGTATAACAAAGCAATGAAACTTTGCTAGTCCAAAAAAGCTATCGGCCTATCTGAGGGAAAACTATTGCTCGGATTCTCCCGAGTGGCCCTCTAAAAAGGCCTGATCTATCTCTCTTCGGCCCTGGAACCCCTCGTTGACACCGTGCCAGAAGTTAATTCTTTCTTCGCCGAACTGCCAGCAGAGGAGGACTTCGTGGCCCTGGTACCAGGTGGAGAAGTCGATCAGGCCCCGGTCGAGGTCCTTGACGTGCACGGAAAGTGCCTCCAAAAGCTGCATTTCCTGCTCGAAAATGACGCTGGACGCACCTTTTTTGGCAACGATTTGGGTCACTTTATCGCGGTCGACGACCGATCCGCCGGCCATGAGGATGTGTTTTTGGACTTCGTGGAATGCCTCTTCGGCCTGGAGATACTCGTCGCGGGCGAAGAGGGCGTCGCGCAAATGCTGCTCAACACGGGGCAGGAGCGCGTTGGCCTGATCGAGCGTAAAGTACCGTGGCATAAGAGTTTGGCCCGATTATATCAGCGCGTCGGCCCGTTCACCGCCGGATTGGGCCCGTTCACAAGTTTTCGGTATCCTCCGCCCCCTTTCGGCATCATTCTAGTAACTGAGAATGATGTATCAATTTATCCTCCTCGCCGCGAACCTATTGGGTGTCAACACTTTGGAAGGGACGGTCACGCTGGAATCGACCGGCAAACCGCTGCACCACGTGACGGTGGTCCTGCCCCAGCTGAACAAGTCCACCGAGACCGATGACGATGGAAAGTTCTTCTTTCCGGCGTTGCCGGAGGGGGAGTATGACGTGCTGGCGCAGTCGGCTGGACTGGCGGATGTGCGGAAGAAAGTGTTGATTACAAAGGACAACAAGCCGACGGTCACATTCTCCTTGCGCCTGTCGCCGATCCGGCAGGAGATCACCGTAACAGCGTCTGGCAAGGTAGAAACAACGTTGGAGGCGATCAACTCCGTTACGACGCTTGATACGCTGGATCTTGCTGTAAAGACAGGGACTTCGCTGGGTGAGGTGCTGGACGGGCAGCCGGGCGTCTCCAAGCGCTCGTTCGGGCCGGGAACGGGGCGACCGGTGTTACGGGGGTTTGACGGTGACCGCGTGCTTATTATGCAAGATGGCGTCCGGACGGGGACGTTATCGAGCCAGTCGGGCGACCACGGGGAGCCGGTGGACCCGCAAAGCCTTGAGCGGATTGAGGTTGTGCGCGGGCCGGCGACGTTGCTGTATGGGTCGAACGCGATTGGCGGGGTGGTCAATATGATCAGCGATCACCATGCGGGGCAGGCGGCGGCGCATGATGGGGTGCATGGATACTTGTCAGCCATCGGCGGATCGAACAACGGGCTGCATGGCGGGAGCGCGGGGGTGAGCGCCGGGTCCGGGGCGTGGGTGATGCGGCTAAACACTGGTGGGCAAAGGACTTCTGATTATCGGACGGCGCGGGAGCGGATCGACAATTCCGGGTCGCGGGGGTTGACGGGCGGGGTGTCGTTGTCTCGGTATGACGCGCGGGGATGGTTTACCGCCGCCTACAACACGCAGCATGGCACCTATCAGATTCCGCTGTTGGAACCGGATTCCGAACGGGTTCGGCTGCCTTTCACGCGGCAGAACATCCGGGTGACGGGCGGGCTACACGACACGTTGAACTTCAGCTTGAACTACAGCAACTGGGAACATAATGAAGTCGCGAATGGCGCGGTGGAGAACCAGTTCTTCAACAAGCAGTTGGATTACCGGCTGGTGGTGGAGCAGAAGCGGAAGGGGCCGTTCAGCGGGAGTTTTGGGTTGTGGGGGCTGCGACGGGACTATGAAGCGGTTGGGGCGGAGGCAATTACGCCGCCGGTGTCGCAGAAGTCGTTTGCGGTGTTTGGGGTGGAGAGTATTCAACTGGAGCGGATGAAGTTGCAGTTCGGTGGACGGTTGGAGGACACGCGGTATTCTCCGGAGACGGGGAGGGCGCGGGCGTTTACGGGGTTTTCAGGGTCTGCCGGGGCGAACGTGCCGTTGTGGCGGGATGGGGCGTTTGTGGCGAGCTACAGCCATTCGTTCCGGGCGCCGGCGTTGGAGGAGTTGTACGCGTTGGGGCCGCATGTGGGGAATTTGACGTATGAGATTGGCGATTCGGGGCTGAGGGGGGAGCGGTCGAACGGGTTTGACACGTCGATCCGGCATACGACGGCGCGATTCAAGGCGGAGGCGAACTGGTTTCTGTACCGGCTGAACCAGTATGTGTTTTTGGCGCCGACGGGGGAGATTGAGGATGGGTTGATTGCGGCGCGGTATTCCCAGAGCAATGCGCGGTATATGGGGTTTGACTCGAAGCTGCAGGCGGCGTTGCATCCGATGTTGTGGTTGAACCTGGGTTTCGACATGGTGGATGCCGAGTTGCGGGTGAACCACACGCCGCTGCCGCGGATTCCTCCGGGGCGTGGGCGGGTGGGGGTGGACTTCCGGTATAAGGCGTTCAGTTTGGCGCCGGAGTTGGTGTTGGCGCGGCGGCAGTCGCTGGTTTTCCCGACGGAGACTGAGACAACTGGGTATGCGACGGCGAATGTGCGAGCTTCCTATACCTTGGCGCGGCAGCATACGGTGCACCTGTTTTCGGTGAACTGGTTCAACGCGAATAATGCGTATTACCGGAATCACCTCTCGTTTATCAAGGACGCCGCGGCGGAGATTGGGCGCGGGGTGGCGGTGAGTTATAACGTGCGTTTTTTTTAGGCACGATGGCTACTGATTTGCTATTCCAGGGAGGATGAAGCGGATCGGGATGGTGTTGTGGGCGGCCGTTTGTGTGACGGCGGGCGAGGCGGAGGCGGTGCAACGGCTTCTGGCGGAAAGGCCAGGATGTGCCGCGGGTGTTTTGCGGAAGGGCCAGCGGGTGTTTGCGGGCGCGGCTGGGGGCGGGCTTTCGGCGTCGACACCGATGTATTTGGCGTCCGTCTCCAAGCAGTTTACGGCGGCGGCGGTGTACCGGTTGGCGGAGCAGGGCCGAATCCGGCTGGACGAACCGATTGCGGAGCGGATTCCGGAGTTGGGCGCGGGCGCGGGTGGCGCCACGGTGCAACAGCTGTTGCATCATACGAGCGGATTGCGCGATTACGGGGCGCTGCAGGAGGTGATGGGGTCGCGGGAGAATTTGGACAATTTGGGCGTCGTACGGCTGTTGGCGCGGCAGGGAGCGTTGAACTTTGTGCCGGGTTCCGAGTATGTGTACAGCAATTCGGAGTATGTGTTGTTGGGGCTGTTGGTGGAACGGGTGAGCGGGGTGGGGTTGCGGGAGTTCGTGCGGCGGGAGTTTGGGGTTCTGGGGGCGGATGGCGGGTCGGCGGTGCCGCGGACGATGGGGGATGGCGGGCTGTATGGGAGCGTGGATGAGTTGCTGTTGTGGATGGGGCGGTTGGAAACGCCGGATGTGCCGGTGTTGCGGCGAATTCAGGAGCGGGGACAGTTGCGGTCCGGGGAGAAGTTGGCCCATGCGTCGGGGCTGTTTTGGGGGCGGTATCGTGGCCGTCGGACGATTTCGCACAATGGGATGGCCGCGGGGTTCAGCTCCGATTTGGTTCATTTTCCGGGGGAGCGGCTTTCGGTGGTTTGCCTTTGTGACGGGAAAGATTTGAGTGCGACGGCGCTGTCGCGACGGATTGCTGACGTTTATCTGGGGGTTGGTGGGCGGGCTCCGGTGGGCGTGGCGGGAAGGGGGTTGGAGGGGAAGTGGATTTCGCGGCAGGGGTTTGTGATGACGGTGCGGAGGGAGAGTGTGTTGTTGGGCGGGGCGGAGTATGCGCGGCCGGGAGAATTGGTGTTGCGGCGGCGGGGGCGGGATGGGGTGGACGGTGGATTTGAAGGGGACCGGATGATGCGGTTTCGCCGGATGACGGGAGAGGAGTTGGCTTTGCAGGGGGCGGAGGGGTATGTGGGGCGGTACAGCAATGATGAGCTGGGGGTACGGTGGGAGTTCGTAGTAGCGGAGGGGCGGCTGGTTCTGACTACAGCGGCGGGTTGGCGTCTTCCGCTGGAGGCGGTGGCGCGTGACCGGTTTGCGGTGGGGCCCTGGCTATTGGAGTTCGGCGCGCAGGGGCTGCGGCTGCATCGGGAGCGGATGTGGAATTTGGAGTTCCGGCGGGAGTGATTTAGTTCCTGGGGCTGGGTTCTCTTCTTGCGGGTGGTTTCGCGTCTTGGGGTACACGGCTGCGGTTCGGTTATGGGCTGGGGATCAGAGTGTCCCCGGGCTTGGCGGGGTGCTGATCGGCGGTTGGTGGCTGCGAGCCGGTGGCGATGGGGTGCCCCGGCAGGGGGACACTCTTCGTTTCGGACAGGGGTGAGCTGCCGGACAGGGGATCAGAGTGTCCCCGGGGTTGGCGGGGTGCTGCTTGGCGGTTAGCGTGAGGGGCCTGCGTTAGCTGACGGGGACTTCGGCGGTGTAGTGGCTTTCGACGTAGGCGTTCAGCATCTGGATGAACTCGGGGACGATGTTGTCGCCGCGGAGGGTCACCTTCAGTTTGCCGTCGACGTACACGGGCGCTACAGGTTCTTCGAACGTGCCGGGGAGCGAAATGCCGAGGTTGGCGTGCTTGCTTTCGCCGGGGCCGTTGACGATGCAGCCCATGACGGCTACCTTCATCTCTTCGACGCCGGGGTGGCGTTCCTTCCAGACCGGCATTTGGGTGCGTAGGTAGGTCTGGATGTCGTCGGCCATCTGTTGGAAGAAGGTCGACGTGGTGCGGCCGCAGCCGGGGCAGGCTGTGACCTGCGGGGTGAAGCTGCGGAGCTCGAGCGACTGGAGGATCTGCTGGCTGACGATGACTTCTTCGGTGCGGTCGCCGTTCGGCAGCGGGGTGAGGCTGGCGCGGATGGTGTCGCCGATTCCTTCTTGCAGCAACACGCCGATGGCGGCGGTGGTGGCGACGATCCCCTTTGAACCGAGGCCGGCTTCGGTGAGGCCCAAGTGCAATGGGTAATCGCACTGGGCTGCGAGCATACGGTAGACGGTGATGAGATCCTGGACCCCGCTGACTTTGGCGCTGAGCAGGATCATGTCGTGAGCGAGGCCGTGGCGTTCGGCGGCGGCGGCGCTTTCGAGGGCCGAGACGACCATGGCGTTCATCATGACGGTCTTGGCGTCGAGGGGTTCGGCCAGCTTCGAGTTCTCGTCCATCATGCGGGTGAGGAGAGCGGCGTCGAGCGAGCCCCAGTTGACGCCGATGCGGACGGGCTTGTTGTTTTCGACGGCGACTTCGATCATGGCGCGGAAGTTGTCGTCGTGCTTCTTGCCGATGTTGACGTTGCCGGGGTTAATTCTGTACTTGGCGAGGGCCTGGGCGCAGGCGGGATACTTCTTCAGCAGCTGATGGCCGTTGTAGTGGAAGTCGCCGACGATGGGGACGCGGACGCCGAACATGGCGAGGGTGTCGACAATTTTAGGAACGGCGGCGGCGGCCTCTTCGGTGTTGACGGTGACGCGGACGATTTCTGAGCCGGCCTGGGCGAGGGCCATGACCTGATTGACGGTGGACTGGACGTCGGCGGTGTCGGTATTGGTCATCGATTGAACGACGATCGGATTGCCACCACCCACCTTCACCCCGCCTACATTTGCGGCTACGGATTTGCGTCGAGGACTTGCTGCCATATTCCTCCTAGTTTATCAGCCGAATCCCTAGACGAGGCGCCAATCGTCACCATAAGTTTTTTCGATTGGATGTTCTGCGGTTTCGTCCGTAGAGTAAAAGAGTAGGCGGTCCGTACCGCACCTTCTCTCCCAGTCAGAGAACACTATGTTCATGCTGGTTTCATCCGGGATTCATCGCCGCCGGGTGAAATAACAAAGGAGAGTCATTGTCGATACGCATCCTGTTGTACGAGCTTCATGAAGACCTGCTTTGTGAGCTCCGCGACGCGTTGATAACGGCACGGCTGGTCCCGGCGATTGAAGAAGGAGTTGCCCTGGAAGCGGTGGATTGGAGCCAGTATGACCTGGTCTTCTGCCCCGCCTCGCGCAACGTATTGCAGCAAGTCCTGGCGGCCGCAGCGGGCGGGATGACACGACAACGTGTGATCGCCGTGAGCCGGTTGCCTGAAGAGCAGGAGTGGCTCGAAGCCATAGAGCTTGGCGCCATCGACTACTTCGCCCCTCCGTTTGAGCAATCCCAGGTTCGCTGGCTCATACAAACCCATTTCCCAAGCGGGAAACTGATCGCCGCGTAGACCTTCCATCGCTCGAAATTCATAACGAAATCGGAGGCTTGCCTACTCGTGTCTATACGAACAGGAGTCGTGTCTTTATTGGTTTGTTCGCTGATGGCGCTGGCCCAGACGGCTGCGTCGAGGCAGGAGGGAAAGTTGATTTCCGACAGTTCGCCGGATCATCTCTGGGTGGAGGTGTATGAGGGCTCCGGGAAGATGCTGGTGGACCGTACGCCGGTGAACCGGGACGGGACGTTTACGGTGAATGCGATGCCATCGCACACCTATGAATTGCGGGTGGTGACCCGCCATGGGGACCGAGTGACGAGTGAACACACGCAGTTCCGGGGGGGACAGCCGGTGGAGTTGCGGCTGCCGAAGTCGATGACGGCGGGGCCGCGGCCGGCGGGGCCGATCAGCCTGTTACGATTGGCGCACAAGCCGGGGAAGGACGCGAAGAAGTTCGCGCGGACGGCGGATTCGCTGCTGGCCGATGGGAAGTTGCCGGATTCGGTAGCTCAGCTGGAACGGGCGTTGGAGGCCGATCCGCAGTGGTTTGAGGCGTGGAACAATTTGGGATTGCGACGGCTGCAGATGGGCAATTTCGGCGGGGCGGCGGAGGCGTTCCGGCGGGCGCTGGCGATTGATGCGAATAGCGGGATGGTGCAGTCCAATCTGGGGTTGGCGTTGTTGTTTTTGCGGGATGCGACGGGGGCGGAGGAGGCGGCGCGGCGGGCGTTGCTGTTGGAGCCGGATTCGGGGAAGGCTTCCTATGTGGCGGGGTTGGCGTTGTTGCAGCAGAACAAGCGGACGGACGAGGGGTTGGCGGCGCTGCGGGCGGCGGCGAAGGAGGTGCCGCGGGCGCTATTGGCGACGGCCGAGTGGCATTGCCGGCACGATGAGTTCCCGGAGTGCGTGGCGGATTTGCGCACCTTCTTAAAGACGCCGCGGGGGCCGAACCATGAGGCGGCGGAGCGGTGGATGGGGTTATTGAAGAAAGAGGGGAGGGTGCGGTAGGGGTGAATTGTTGGGGTTTGGGGGACAGGCTAAAGCCAGTCCCCGGAGAGGTGGATTGCTGTGTGGCGGGATGTCCTTCCCGAGCTGGCGCCCTAAAACATCGAGGTGCGCCAGGGGTAGGTGTCGTCGGGCTGGCAGGCGGGGTTGGGTTCGGCGAGGACCTCGCGGAGGCGGAAGTGCCAGGTGCCGAGGCGCTCGATTTGGAAGTATTCGTTGTTGTTCAGGGCCACTTGCCAGTGGCGGGCGAGGTCGTCGCAACGCTCAATGGGTCCGTAGTGGAACGGGCCCGATTGGGCGTGGCGGGATTGGAGCTTCTGGCGGCTGGCGGGGTCGGCTAGCGGGGCGACTTCGGGCCAGGGGGCTTTGAGAAACGCCTCGAGGAATTGGCGGGGGTTGAAGCCGATGGGCTGGGCGCGGGTGGGGCGGGCGGGCAGGAGCGAGTAGCGGAAGGGGAAAGCTTCGCAGCAGGCGCGGGCGGGGTCGTGACTGTAGGTTTGGGCTTCGATGTTGAGGGTGTCGGCTTCGAGGGCGATGCGGTGGTCTTCCGATTGGAAGGTGAAGGAGAAGACGGGCTGGGCGGCGGGGAGGCGAAGGAGATTGACGGTGTGGCTGGCGGCGTGGGAGGTGGTAAAGAGGAAGTTGGCGCCGGCGAATTGGGGCGGGGCGATTTCCTGGGCTTCGGGGGTGATCTGGAAGATGGGTTTGTCGTTTTTGTAGAGGGTTAGCGTGCTTTCGATGGCGGCGGGGAGCTGGCGATGTTCGAGGACGGCGTTGAGAGAGGGGTCGCCGGGGGCTGGGAATTTCTGGGCGGTGAGGGCGAGGCTAGCGAGACAGGCCAGGTATTTGAGCGGGGTCATATTTGGCTCCGGCGGAGACCTGCACCATGGTGATGCGGACTTTGGTGGGGAAGAATTTTTCGTGGTCGGGGCGGCGGTGGGCGTGGCCGCGGCCGCCGGAGTTGTCCTTGATGACGAGGTCCATTTGTTTGATGCCTTCGGACCAGATGATGGAGTCGTTTTCCCAGAAGGAGGTCATCGACACGTCTTTTTCGTAGACGCCGGGTTGGGTGTAAAGATCCGTGCCGGTGCAGCCGTAGTTGTTTTTTTGGCCTTTGTTGGGGATGTAGCAGATGGTCCAGGTGGTGGGTTCGGCACCGGGGGGCTTTTCGAGGACTTCGAGGCGGATGTGGACGGTGCCGTTGCGGTAGTCGACGGGCGAGAGCCAGTTGGCGGGGCGGGCGGGGTTGATGAGGGGGCCTTTGACGTAGAAGTGGGATTTGGAGGGGGTGGCGTTGTCGGCATCGGCCTTGGTGAAGGGGAAGGTGACGTCGAAGAGGACGAACTGTTCGGCGTGGAGGGAGAGGGCGAGGAGGGCGAGGGGGAGGAGTTTCATTTGGATTTTTTCAGGCGCTTGGCGCCGGCCCAATAGAGGCTTACTTCGTGACCGTCGGGGTCGTCGAGATAGGCGTGGCGCCAGCCCCAGGGCATGAGGGTGGGCGGCTTGGTGAAGACGACGCCGGCGGCTTCGAGTTTCTTGCAGAAAGAGGCTAGTGAGCGGACTTCAAAGTAGAGGCGGATACCGCCGGTTTGGAGAGGTTGGCCGGGGGCGGCGAGGTGGAGGGCGATGGTGGAATTGGAACCTGGGACGCGGAGGCGGGCGTAGACGGGGCGTCCGGCGTGGAGATATGTTTCGAGCAGTTCGAAACCGAGGCGCTCCTTATAGAAGATGAGGGAATGGTCGACGTCCTGCGAGTAGACCATGGCATGGTTCATGTCGAGGGCGGTGGACATGAGGGAATGATACAACGGAACCTCCTGCTACACTGGAAGCATCTATTGTTGTACTGACATGAACATCCGTTCCTATCTTCGGCTCGCGTTACACACGCAAATGCTGCCCATTCTTGAGAGCGGCGAGGAGACCCTTGTCGGCGGGCAGGCGGTGATGGAAGGCGTCATGATGCGGGCGCCGCACAGCTATTGTGTGGCGGTGCGCCGAGCGTCGGGCGAAATTGCCACCGAAGAGAGCCCGCTGCCGCGTGTTTCGGAGACGTATCCGATCTTCAAGTACCCGATTTTGCGGGGCGTGGGGACGTTGGGGCAGGCGATGTGGCTGGGCGTACGGGCGTTGAAGTTTTCCGCCAACGTGGCCATGGCCGATGAGAACGATAAAGAGGGCAAGCCGGAGAAAACCGAGATTCCGGCGTGGGTGATGACGGCGAACATGGTGTTCAGCTTCGTCTTCTTCATTGCTCTGTACAAGCTGGTTCCGCTGTGGCTGACGACGCAGTTGACGCACGTCTACCCGGCGGTGGAGAACCGGATCCTGTTCAATCTGGTGGACGGTGTGATCCGCATTGTGATCTTTGTGTCGTTCCTGTTCGCGCTGTCGCGGTATAAGGATATTCACCGCGTGTTTGAGTTCCACGGCGCGGAACATAAAGTGGTTTTCAATTTTGAATCGGGCAAGCCGGTAACGACGGCGAATGCCCAGAGTTTTGTCACCTTCCATCCGCGTTGCGGGACCAGTTTCCTGCTGGTGGTGATGGTGATTTCGATGATTCTGTATACGGTGTTGCCGCTGGATGGGTTTGCCGCGAAGTTTGCGGCGCGCATCGTGCTGCTGCCGCTGATTGCCGGATTGAGCTATGAGCTGATCCGTTTTGCCGCTCGCAAGCGCGGCTCGCTGCTCGCGCTTATGACCGCCCCGGGCCTTTGGCTCCAGAAGATTACCACGCAGCCTCCGTCGGATGCTGAGGTGGAAGTCGCCATTCATGCGCTGGAAGGCGCGATGGCACTGGAGAAGAAGCAGGGCGGACAACTCGTTATCGCTTAGCAGCCCTCACCCCGTTGTCTTAACCTCTTGAAACGGGAAAGGGTACCCCCATGCAATATTCCGACAAACTCGACAATTTAGAAAAACGCTACGAAGAACTGAGCGCGCAGATGGCCGATCCGGCCATTATTTCGGACAACGAACTGTATCGCAAGACGGCCAAGGCCCAGCGCGATATGGAAGAAGTTGTGGTGAAGTATCGCGAGTATAAGGCGACGGCGGAGAACCTGAAGCAGGCGCAGGGGATGCTGCAGGAGAGCGACCCGGAGATCCGGGCGATGGCGCAAGAAGAAGTGGCGGCGATGGAGCCGCAACTGGTTTCGCTGGAAGACGAGTTGAAGTTTTTGTTGTTGCCGAAGGATCCGAACGACGATAAAAACTGCGTGCTGGAAATCCGCGCAGGTACGGGTGGCGACGAGGCGACGCTGTTTGCCAGCGAAGTTTTCCGCATGTATACGCGATACGCCGAAACGCTGAAGTGGCGCGTGGAAGTGACCGATGTGAGCGACAGCGAAGTGGGCGGCGTGAAGGAAGTGATCGCGCTGATCAGCGGGGATCGTGTGTATAGCCGCATGAAGTATGAGAGCGGCGTGCATCGCGTGCAACGCGTGCCGCAGACGGAGACGCAGGGGCGGGTGCATACGTCGGCCATTACGGTGGCGATTATGCCGGAAGCTGACGATGTGGAAGTGCACATCGAAGCCAAGGACCTGCGCATTGACACGTTCTGTTCGTCGGGGCCGGGTGGGCAGTCGGTGAACACGACCTATTCGGCGGTGCGCATTACGCACTTGCCGACGATGACGGTGGTGTCGTGCCAGGACGAAAAATCGCAGATTAAGAATCGTGAAAAGGGCATGCGGGTATTGCGATCGCGGTTGTATGAGTTGGAGTTGGAGAAGCAGCAGGCGCTGATTGGGGCGGAGCGGAAGAAGCAGGTGGGGTCGGGGGACCGCAGTGAGAAGATCCGCACGTACAACTTCCCGCAGAACCGCGTGACGGACCACCGGATTGGGCTGACGCTGCACCAGTTGGACCTGGTGATGGAAGGAAAGCTGGATCCGTTTATCGACGGGTTGACGGCGTTCAATAACTCGGAGCGTTTGAAGCAGCAGGCCGAAGATGACCCTACGAACCGCGCTGGCGCAGGGCGCAAAGCTTCTTAACGACGCTGGGATAGACTCGCCCCGATTGACGGCCGAGGTGTTGCTGGCGCATGCGCTGCGGCAGGAGCGGATCTATCTGGTGGCGCATTCCGAGGATGAGCTGACCGAGGTGGGGTGGATCCACTACGGACGGTATCTGCATGAGCGGATGAAGGGGAAGCCGACGCAGTACATTACGCGGCGGCAGGAGTTTTATGGGCGCGATTTTTATGTCGCGCCGGGGGTGTTGATTCCGCGGCCGGAGACGGAGTTGCTGGTTGAGAAGGTGTTGGGGGTGTTGCGCGCGGGGGACCGGGTTTTGGATGTGGGGGTGGGGTCCGGGTGCGTGGGGGTGACGCTGGCTCGGGAGGCAGCGGTGCGGGTTTTTGGGGTGGATATTTCGCCGGAGGCGTTGGCGATTGCACGGCGGAATGCAGCTGGGCTGGTGGGGTTTGTTTTGGGGGATTTGTGTTCGGCGTTTGGGGATGAGTCGTTCGATGTTGTGGTTTCCAATCCGCCGTATGTGCCGGAGGGGGACCGGGCGGGGTTGGCGGTGGAGGTACGGGAGTGGGAGCCGGCAGGGGCGCTGTTTGCGGGGGTGGAGGGGTTGGATATTTACCGGCGGTTGATTCCGGAGGCTCGGCGGGTGTTGAAGCCGGGCGGTGTGTTGGCGTTTGAGTTTGGGTTTGGGCAGGCGGCGGCTATCGGCGAGTTGATGGCGGGGTGGGACGGGGTGGAGATTTTCGAGGATTTGGCGGGGATTCCACGGGTGGCGATGGGCCGGCGTTCATCTTCCGTTTAGGTTCCCCTGTGTAGTGTTGGCGTAGTGAACACTTTGCGCCAGTTGGTTTTTGTGATGATGCTTGGGCCGATGGCGCAGGCGTTGACGCTGCAGGAGGCGCTGGAGCAGGGACTGGCGGCGCATGCGCTGCTGGAATCTGCCGAGGCGCGGATACGGGGGGCGGAAGGGCTGGCGGCGCAGTCGGCCCTGAAGCCCAACCCGCGGTTGTTCCTGCAGTCGGAGAATGCCCGGGCGTGGGGGCGGCCGGGGTTTCAGTATGGGCAGGATGCGGACTCGTTTCTGTATGCGTCGCAGGTGATTGAGACGGGCGGGAAGAGGGTGGCGCGGGTGGCGGCGGCGCAGGCGGGGGTGCAGCGGACGGCGGCCGAGCGGGACGCGCTGCGGTGGCAGTTGGCGGGGCGGATCGGGGCTGCGTATTGGACGGCGGCGGGGGCGGCGCGGTATCGGGAGGCGTTCGCGGAGAGTCTGCGGAATTTTGAATTGACGGTGCAGTATCACCGGGACCGGGTGAAGGAAGGCGCGATGGCGGAGGTGGACCTGCTGCGCGTGCAACTGGAGTCCGAACGGTTGCGGGCGGCGTACCGGACGGCCGAGCAGGACGCGGTGACGGCGCGGATCCGGTTGTTCCGGGAGATGGGGATGGCCGATCAGCCGGGGGTGGGATTTTCAGAGCCGATGGACGTGTTGGCAACCGTTGAGAAGCCTGGCGATATGGTTGGGCAGAGACCAGATCTATTGCCGTACCGGAAGGCGATTCAGCAGGCGAACGCGAATGTGCGGCTGCAGCAATCGAATGCGAAACCGGACCCGGAGGTGCTGGCGGGCTACAAACGAACCAGCGGGTATAACACGTTGATCACGGGGGTACAGATCAACCTGCCGTTCCGGAACCGGAACGAGGGGAACATTGCGGCGGCGGCGGCGGACGTGACGGTGGCGACGGCGGCCGAGCGGGCGGCGGAGCGGGCGGCGCGGACCGAGGCAGAGGCCGCGTACACGAATTACCAGACGAGGCGCGAGTTGGTGACCGGTGCGCTGCCGGCGCTGCGGGAACGGGCGCGGGACATCGCGCGCATTTCCAACGCCGCCTACCGGGAGGGCGGGGCGGACCTGTTGCGGCTGTTGGACGCCGAACGGGGGCGCATTGAGGCCGATTTGCTGTACTTCCGGGCGATGACCGATTTCCACCTGGCTGTTGTTGAACTTCAATCCGCGTTAGGAATCCTGCGATGAAACTACTGACTGTATTGCTGATCGCGCTGCTGATCGGGTGCGGTACGGCGCCGGCGCCACAGGCCGCGGCACCGCCGAAGGCGAAAGAGAATTTTGTTCAGTTTGATCCGGCGACGGTGGCCGAGTCGGGGATCAAGCTGGGGAAAGTGACGTCGCGGCCGCAGGCGGCGGCGATTCAAGCCAACGGCCATTTGGTGGTGAACGAGGACGCCACGTGGCTGGTGGGAGCGTTGACCAGCGGGAAGATTATGCAGGTGCTGGCGAAGACGGGCGATCTGGTAAAGACGGGTGAGGTATTGGCGTGGATGCACAGCGACGATGTGCACAATACGCGGGCGGTGTACCGGCAGAATCTGGACGAGTTGCAGCGGCGGAAAGTGCTGAGCGAACATGCGCGGCGGGTGCGGGACCGGACGCAGAGGCTGTTTGATTTGAAGGCTGCGTCGAAGGAACAGCTGGACGCGGCCGAGACGGAACTGCACAACACCGAGCACGCGGTGGCGACGGCGGAGATTGAAATTGCGAAGGAAAAGACGCATTTGACGGAGTTTCTGGAGGTACCGGTGGAGAGCGCGACGCAGGCGCTGATTCCGATCCGGGCGCCGGCGACGGGCACGGTGACCGACCGAATGGCGACCCTGGGCACGGTGGTGACGGCGGGTAATCATGTATTCACGCTGAGCAACCTTTCGACACTGTGGATGCTGGCGGCGGTGAATGAGGCCGATTTGGCGGGCGTGCGCGTGGGGCAACCGGTGAAGGTGACGGTGAAGTCCTACCCGGGGGAGACGTTCCCGGCGCGGGTGATCAAACTGGGCGAGAAGCTGGACGCGACGACGCGCACACTGCAGGTGCGGGTGGCAGTGCCGAATCCGGGCGGGCGACTGAAGCCGGAGATGTTTGCGAGCGCCGAGATTGCGGCGGCGGTTTCGCAGGAGGTAGCGGTGGTGCCGGAGGGCGCGGTGCAGGAGTTGGACGGGGCGAAGGTGGTGTTTGTTGAAACCAAGGCGGGCCACTACGAGCCGCGGAAGGTGACGGTGGGCGCGACGGCGGGCGGGTATCACGAGATCGTTTCCGGCGTGGCGGTGGGCGAGGCGGTTGTGACGCATGGCGCGTTTTTGCTGAAGAGCGAGATTCTACGGGACCCGACGGAATAGGACACAGTGCTGAAATACTTGATCGACTTCTCGTTGGACAACCGGTGGCTGACGCTGATCGCGCTTTTGTTGATTGCAGGCGCGGGCATCTTTACGGCGTTGCGGATTCCGCTGGAGGCGTTTCCGGACCTGACGAACAATCAGGTGGTGGTGATTACGGAGGCGCCGGCGTTGCCACCGACGGAGGTGGAACAACTGGTGACGTTTCCGATTGAATCGGCATTAATGGGGTTGCCGAAGACGGAGGGGATCCGGTCCATTTCGAAGCTGGGGCTGTCGATTGTCACGATTATCTTCGATGATTCTGTACCGACGTACTTTGCGCGGCAGTTGATCAACGAACGGCTGCAGGAGGTGCGCTCGCGCCTGCCGCAGGGGTTGGAGCCGACGCTGGGGCCGGTGGCGACGGTGTTTGGCGAGGTGTATCAGTACACGGTGGAGGGGAACAGCCAGTCCCTGATGGACAGGAAGACGCTGCACGACTGGGTGATCCGGTATCAGTTGCGGACGGTGCCCGGAGTGAACGAGGTGAACACGTGGGGCGGCGAATCGAAGCAGTTTTTGATTGAGGTGGACCCGCGGTCGTTACAGCGGTACGGGCTGACACTGCATGACGTTTTCAAGCGGGTGCAGGAGAATAACCGCAACTTTGGCGGCGGGTTTATTGAGCACAGCGAGGAGCAGTACACGGTGCGGGGGATGGGGCGCATTGAGGACGCCGAGGCGATTGGGCAGATTGTGCTGTTGGCGCGGGCGGGGACGCCGGTGCTGGTGCGCGATGTGGCGACGATTGGGACGGGCGCCGTACCGCGGCAAGGGGCGACGCTGCGGGATGGGAAGGGCGAGACCGTATCGGGCATGGCGATCATGCTGAAGGGCGAGAACGGGCGGGATGTGATTGGACGGGTGAAGGCGCGGCTGGCGGCGCAGACGCTGCCGGCAGGGTTGAAGATTGTGCCGTTCTACGACCAGTCGGACGTGATTAACGGGACGATGAAGACGGTGGGGAAGAATCTGGTGGAGGCCGGGGCGCTGGTGATTGTGGTGCTGCTGCTGTTTTTGGGCAATGTGCGGGCGGCGCTGCTGGTGGCGCTGGTGATTCCGCTGTCGATGCTATTTGGGTTTATTGGCATGGCGGCGTATGGGATTTCGGCGAACCTGATGAGCCTGGGCGCAATTGATTTCGGGATGGTGGTGGACGGGGCGGTGGTGATGATGGAGAACTCCGTGCGGCACCTGGCGGATGGGAAACGGCACAACGTGTTGGACACGGTGCGGGCGGCGGCGCACGAGGTGGCGCGGCCGATTGTGTTCGCGGTGGCGATTATTATCGCCGTGTATTTGCCGATTTTGACGCTGGAGGGGCTGGAGGGGCGGATGTTCCGACCGATGGCGATTACGGTGGTTTCGTTACTGTTGGGTTCGTTATTGCTGGCGCTGACGGTAGTGCCGGTGTTGGCGACGTTTGCGCTGAAAGGGAAAGTGACCGAGCACCATGGCGGGTGGTATGAGCGGTTCCGGAAGCGCTATATGCATTCGCTGCACCGGGCGTTCCATTACCGGCCGTATGTGCTGGCGGCGGGGGGCCTTTCGGTGGCGTTGGCGTTGGGGTCACTAACGTATTTAGGCACGGAGTTTATGCCGCGGCTGGACGAGGGATCGCTGCTGATTACGACGCGGAAGATGCCGGGGATCTCGCTGCCGGAATCGGTGAAGATCAGCCAGCGGATTGAGAAGGCGATTCAGGAGTTTCCGGAGGTGACCGGGGTGGTGACGAAGCTGGGGCGGCCGGACCTGGCGACGGAGGCGATGGGGGTTTATGAGGCCGATGTGTACGTGTTGTTGAAGCCGCGCGAGGAGTGGCCGGGCGGCGAGACGAAGCCGGCGTTGATTGAGAAGATGGCGGCGCGGCTGGAGCGGATTCGCGGGGTTTCCTACAACTTTACGCAGCCGATGGCGATGCGGTTGGACGAAGTCATTTCGGGCATCAAGGCCGATGTGGCGATTAAGATTTTCGGGGAGGATCCGAAGCAGCTGGAGCAGTTGGCGAACAAGGCGTTGGCGATTATTAATGCGGTGCCTGGGGCGGCTGATACGCAGGCTGAGATTCTGTTTGGCGTGCCGGAGTTGCACGTGCTGGTGGACCGGCCGGCGCTGGCGCGGGTGGGGCTGAACGTGACCGATGTGCAGGAGTTGTTGGATTCGACGACGGGCGGGGTGACGGTTTCGGAAGTGATTGAGGGGCAGCGGCGATTCCCGGTGGCGGTACGGCTGCCGGCGTCGTATCGGAACGATTTGAATAGCCTGGGGAACCTGGTATTGCAGGCGCCGGCTGGGGAACAGGTGCGGCTGAACCAGGTGACGAAGATCCATACAGACCGGGGGCCGGAGATTGTTTCGCGCGAGAAGGGACAGCGACGGATTGTAGTGCAGGCCAATGTGCGCGGCACCGACCTGGGGAGTTTTGTGAACGCGGCGCAGGCGGCGGTCCAGAAGCAGTTGACGCTGCCGCCGGGGTATTCGATTGAGTGGGGTGGGCAGTTTGAGAACCAGGAGCGGGCGTCGCACCGGCTGATGATTGTGCTGCCGATTTCGATCGCGATTATCTTCGGGCTGCTGTATGCCACGTTTGGTTCGGCGCCGCAGGGGATTCTGATTTTGATGAACGTGCCGTTCGCGCTGGTGGGCGGGATTGCGGCGTTGTGGCTGCGAGGATTGAATTTGAACGTGTCGGCATCGATCGGGTTTATCGCGTTGTTCGGCGTCGCGGTGTTGAACGGGATTGTGATGGTGAGCTACATCAACCGGCTGTGGGACGACGGAATGGACGTGGAGAGCGCGGTGCATATCGGCGCGTCGATGCGGCTGCGGCCGGTGCTGATGACGGCATTTGTGGCGAGCCTGGGGTTTGTGCCGATGGCGTTTTCGACGGCGATTGGGGCGGAGGTGCAGAGGCCGCTGGCGACGGTGGTGATTGGCGGATTGGTGACGTCGACGATTCTGACGCTGTATGTTCTGCCGCTGCTGTATCCCTGGTTTGGCGGGCGGAAACGTACACTGGAGACGGGTGCGCATCCTACTCGTTGAAGATGAACCGGACGCCGCCGCGCAACTGGCGCGGGGGTTGCGGGACCGCGCGTATGCGGTGGACATTGCGGCCGATGGGAACGCGGCGGTAGAGAAGGCGTATGTGAATTCGTACGACCTGATTCTGCTGGACCTGATGTTGCCGGGGAAGGACGGGATGGCGGTGTGCCGGGAGATCCGGGGGGCGGGGTCGGCGGTGCCGATTCTGATGCTGACGGCGCGGGGGGACACGGCGTCGCGGATTCATGGGTTGGACGCGGGGGCGGATGACTACCTGGCCAAGCCGTTTGATTTGGACGAACTGCTGGCGCGGATGCGGGCGTTGCTGCGACGGGCGCCGGTGCTGCGGCAGACGGTGTTGCGGGTGGACGATTTGGAGATCGACACGCATTCGCACGTGGTGACGCGGGGCGGGCGGGCGATTGCGTTGACGGGGAAAGAGTATGCGCTGCTGGAGTATTTGGCCGGGCGGGAGGGGGCGGTGGTGGGGCGCGAGGAGATCAGCGAGCACGTGTGGGACGAGGCGTATGATCCGTTCTCGAATTTGATTGAAGTGTACATACAGCGGCTGCGGAAGAAGGTGGACGGCGAGGGCGCGGCGCGGCTGTTGCATACGCGGCGGGGCGAGGGATACCGGCTGGCGCGGGAGGAGGAGGGCGGTGACTAACTCGTTCCGGTTCCGGCTGACGTTGTGGTGGGTGGGGGCGCTGGCGGTGTTGCTGGTGCTGTTCAGCCTGGGCGTGTATTCGATGCTGGCGGGGAGCGCGCGGGAGCGTTTTGACGCGACGCTGCGGGCGGCGGGCGAGGTGACGGCGTTGTCGGTGAACCACGAGATTGAGGAGCACCACGGGCGGACGGAGGGGGAGGCGTCGATCGGACTGGTGCTGCAGACGATGCACCGGGTGTCGTTTCCGCGGCAATCGATTGTGGTGTTTGAGGGGATGCGGCAGGTGGCGGCGAAGCCGGGGATTGAGGGACTGGACACGGTGACGCCGGGGTTGGCGGTGGGGTTTCATGGCAACGGGGCGTACCGGATTGCGGTGTTTGAGACGGCGGTGCCGGCGTTGCGTTCGAAGTACACGATTGTGGTGAGCCAATCGGTGCGGACGCTGGAGGAGGAGTTGGCTGGGTTCCGGCGGGTGCTGTATTGGTGCGTGCCGATGGGGATTTTGTTCGCTTCGATTGGGGGGTATTTTTTGGCACGGCGGAACCTGGCGCCGATTGTGGCGATGACGGATGAGGTGAACCGGATTACTTCGCAGAACCTGCACCAACGGCTGGCGGTGGCGAATTCGAAGGATGAGTTGGGGCGGCTGGCGGGGACGTTTAACGAGTTGCTGGAGCGGTTGAACGCGTCGTTCGACGATCAGCGGCGGTTTATGGCGGATGCGTCGCATGAGTTGCGGACGCCGTTGTCGGTGGCGTTGACAGCGGCGCAGGTGAATCTGGACGGGGGGCCGCGGACGACGGCAGAGTACCAGGAGGCGCTGCGGATTGTGACCGAGCAGTTGCGGCGGCTGAAACGGATTGTGCAGGAGATGTTTTTGCTGGCGCAGGCCGATACCGGGGGATTTGTGCCGGTGGTGAGCTCGTTCTATTTGGACGAGTTGATTCAGGAGGCGGTGCGGGCGGCGCGGATTATTGGGGATCCGTTGGGGGTGCGGGTGGTTGTGGAAGGGTTGGAGGAGGCGCCGATTTCGGGGGACGAGGGGTTGATCCGGCAGATGCTGTTGGCGCTGTTGGACAATGCCATTCGGCATACGCCGGCGGGGGGGCGGGTGACGGTGGGGTTAGTGCGGGAAGAGGGGACGTGGCGGGTGGAGGTGGCCGATACGGGGACGGGGATTCCGGAGGAGGATCAGCCTTATATTTTTGACAGGTTTTATCGGGCGAATAAGGCGAGGACGAGGGCGGCGGGGGGAGCGGGGTTGGGGTTATCGATTGCTAGGTGGATTGCTACGTTGCATAAGGGGACTCTGTTGTTGACGGCTTCGAGTGGGGAGGGGACGGTGTTTACGGTGCGGTTGCCGGGGGTGGGTGGGGAGGAGGCTACACCTCGGTGACTGCGAGGGTCAGGTAGTTGGCCGACTCGTTCCTCTTGTGTTCGGAAGGGTCCAACGGGCTCGTCAGCACCCTATTGCCCTCATGGCTGAAACAATGGTGCTTCGGCAACGATCCAGAAATTGTTTGGATATCCAAACGAAAAGGTGGCGCTCTGACGAACCCTAGACGCCCCCTCCAAGTCGAAATGGAAAATCAGTCGAACGATCTTCCCTGCGCAGTCGGCCCGAAACTTCGCTTCTCGAACGACCTTTAAGACGAGTTCGCCTAAGAGGTGATTGGCGTTGGAATACGTCGAAGTTGCATCCGTCTCAACCTTCGCCACCTTGCCGCCAGTTGTGAGGAAGATGGCAGCGGTAATCGTTCCTTGAATTCGAGCTTGCGTTACCAACAGTGGGTAGAGTGGAACTTGCAGCCGTTCGAGACAAACGTCGATGCGCTGTTGGATGCGCTCGTATCGGACTACCGCATCAACGGCAAAGATGTGAAGTGGTGCGAGACCCTTGTGGATGTTCACTTGCGGCCGTTCTTTGGCGAGCTCTCCGCGTCGAAGGTGGATTCCGCGCTCATCCGCGAGTACATCGAGAAGCGGAAAAAACCCGACCCTGTGCGAGGGCGCAAGGGGGCCGCTAACGCCACGATCAATCATGAACTTGCACTACTCCGGCGCGCGTTCAATCTGGCGGCATCCGACGACCCGCCCCGCGTCGCGCGCGTGCCGAAGATTCCGGCGCTTGAAGAGAACAACACCAGGAAGGGTTTTTTCGAGTACGAACACTACATGGCGCTATTCAAGGCGCTGCCGGATCACATCCGCCCTATTCTCAGTTTTGGATACTACACGGGCTGCCGGAGGGGGGAAGTATTGGGCCTCCGATGGGACCAAGTAGATCTGCTTCGGGGAATGGTGCGACTGGAAGTAGGCGAAACCAAGAATGACGACGCGCGAGGAATACCGCTCATCGGCGAGCTGCTCGCCATTTTGCGCTTGAGGCGCGAGGAGCGGGACGCAAAGCACCCCGATTGCCCGTGGGTGTTCTTTCATGAAAACGGCAATCAGATCCGATCTATCAAAAACGCATGGGCGAACGCCTGCCAGCGGGCAGGGTTATGGGACGAAGCGACGAAGAAACCGACACGCCTATTTCACGACCTACGGCGCTCTGGCGTTCGCAATTTGGTTCGCGCGGGCGTCTCCGAAAAAGTCGCGCAAAGGATCTCCGGCCACAAGACACGGGCTGTTTTTGATCGCTACAACATCACCACTGAGGCCGATTTATTCGACGCGGTAGCGAAACAGCAAGCGTTTTTGGACCAGCAGAAGGCGGCACACAAAACGGCCGCGATTGCAGATCGGCACACTATAGGCACACAAAGCACAAAGGCCACCAAAAACTAATGGTGGCCTTCGCTTGCAAGTCGTTGATTCTATGGTGCGGATGGCCGGACTTGAACCGGCACGCCCTTGCGGGCACTGGAACCTAAATCCAGGGCGTCTGCCAATTTCGCCACATCCGCACGAATTTCTATTTTAGCTCACCGCCGCGATGGACATGGGAATGGTTGCCTGAGGGCGTTTGACGGTGCGGCGGCGGAGGTCGACCAGACGGGGGGATCCCTCGCCGCAGGGGCAGGAGTCGTGGACCAGGCGGCCGGTGAGGCCGGTTTCCAGACGCAGGACGGGCAAGCGCGGGTTGGCCAGGAAACTGAGCAGCAGGCGATCATCTTGGATGGTTTCGAAGTGGGCGGATTCTTCGCGGACGTGGAGGCCGTGGTGGATCTCGCATTCCCAGGCGAGGAGTTCGCCATCCATACCAAGGAACTGTTCGAAGACCGGGACCTGGTATTGGCGCCAGAGGAGGTCGGCGTCTTCGGGAGTAAGCGGACCTTCGAGGATGCCGGTGAAGGCGATGACGGCGTTACGGAGAGGAGCGGGGTCGCCGGCGCCGGCGCGGAGGGCGTCGAGCGGCGCGGCGAGGGCCTGGGGGGCGAAGTGGTGGAGAGCTGGATCGTGGAGGGCTTGGAAACAACGGACGCGGCGGGACTCTTCGACAACACGGGCGATGACGGCGGTGCGGGGGGCGGGGCCGAGGGGATAGTGGAGCCGTTCACGGATGGCTTTCGGCTTAGGGCCGGTGTAGCGTTCGGGATGGCAGAGGAATTCGAGCAGGTCGACGGTGGGCAGGTTTTCGATGCGGTGGATAGCAGGATCGTAGCTGCGGGCGTAGCGCGTCTGCGAGACGGCGGATTTGAGTACACGCAGCAGCCGGGCATGGCGCTGATCCTCCGGCGGGAGCGAGCGTCCGCCGAAGAACTGCATCGGAAATCTGAGGGTCACAATGGTGTAGTGGGCACAGGTAACGAGTTCTCTCAGTACGCGGCCACATTTTTCTCCTACACTGAAGATATGAGCGGACTTATCCGTAAACTTCTCGTCGGCTTCAGCTTTACCCTAGCCATTACGAGCGCCCAGAACATCGGCTACGGAGTGAGGGGGGGATTGCCGCTGAGCGATTTCCTGAAGGCCGAGTCGAAGACGGGGGCGCTGACCAGTGTCGTGAAGGGCCGGGGGAACATCATCCTGGGGCCCATGTTTGAAGTTCGATTGCCGTTTGGGCTGGGGATTGAGGCGGACGCGCTGTACCGGCGGTGGGACGCCGAGGGGCCGTTGAGCAAGGGCACGGCGTCGACATGGGAGTTCCCGGTGTATGGGAAGTTCAAGGTGCCGGGGATCATTGTGCGGCCGTATGCGGGGGCGGGGATGAATTTTCAGCGGCTGGGGGACATTGGCAAGTTCATTGGCGGGGCGACGGTGGACAAGAGCCGGCGCGGGTTTCTGGGGGCGGGCGGGATTGAGGTGAAAGTGCCGCATGTGCGAATTTCGCCGGAGATCCGGGTTACGCGGTGGAACGACGCGGGGCCGTTGCGATCCACCAATCAGATTGACCTGCTGATTGGGCTGAGCTTCTGAGCGACGCTGTGCGGCTGGCTCTGTTTGGCGGGACGTTTGATCCCATACACAATGCCCATCTGGCGGTGGCGCGGGAGGCGGCGGAGCACTTTGGCCTGGACCAGGTGCTGCTGATTCCCAATGCCATTCCGCCGCACAAGCAGCGGCAGACGACGGCGAGCTACGCGCATCGTTTGGCGATGGTGGAACTGGCGGCGGCGGCTGACGCGCGGTTCACGGCTTCGCGATTGGAAGAGGGGCAGGCGAAGAGTTATTCGATCCTGACGATTGAGCGGGTGCGGCAGGAGTTGGCGCCGGGGAGCGAGTTGTACTTCCTGATCGGCGCCGATGCGTTCAGTGAAATTGAAACGTGGTTCCGTTGGCACGACGTGTTGGAGCGAGTCGAGTTCATTGTGCTGTCGCGGCCGGGGTACACCTACGACATTCCGGCGGGGGCGCGGGTGCACCGGTTGGAGACGCTGCAGTTGGACGTGTCGAGCACGACGATCCGGAAGCGGTTGGGGGCGGGCGAGGCGCCGCCGGAGTTGCCCCCGGCGGTGCTCCGCTACATTCGCGAGAACGGGTTGTACCGCGATTAGATGTAGGCGATGACGTCGATTTCGACGAGCGAATCGCCGGGGATGCCACCGGCGGCGGCGATGGTGGTGCGCACGGGCGGCTCCTCACCGAAGCGGCCTTTGAAGGCTTCGTTCATTTCCTTGTAGTCCTTCAGGTCGTTCAAGTAGACGTTGCACTTCAACACTTTGTTCATGGACGAACCGGCGTTGATGAGCTCCTTTTCCACTTCGTCGAGGACGTGTTTGGTGTGGGCCTTGATGTCGCCGGGGAAGTGGGCGCCTTTGCCGGCGATGAAGAGGAGGTTGCCGTAGGAGACGGCGCCATTGAACAGCGGGGCCTGCTTCGGCTTGGGGCCTTTGCGGTGGACCTTCTTCTCCGCGGTGGTCTGGCCCTGGGCGACGCCGGCGGCGGCGGCGACGGCGGCAATGGAAGTAAACAAAGTTCGGCGGTTGTTCATGAAATCCTTTCGATAGAATTAATCATATGCAACGCCGCGATTTTTTGACGCTGCCTTCGGTGGCTGGGGTGGCGCTAGCCGCTCCGAAGATGGATGGACTGCCGCAGTACCGGGTGCAATCGAGCTACAAAGCGGCGGCGATGCCGGGCATGCCGGGGCCGTATCCGGGGCAGGTGGTGAACGTCCACGCGGCGAAATCGATTGATCCGGCGGCGGACACGGTGGACCCGGTGGTGGTGGCCGAGATGATGAAACAGGGCATGCTGGCGTTGACCGGGGAGAAAGACTACCGGGCGGCGTGGCGGCGGTTCATCGATCCGAAGGACATTGTGGGCATTAAGCTGAATTGCAGCGGGGCGCCAAAGATCTGTTCGCATCCGGTGGTGGTGGCGGAGATTGCGAAACAGCTGATTGCGACCGGTGTGCCGGCGAAGAATATCACCTGCTACGAGCGGTTTCAGGACCAGGTGGATTCGGCGAAATATCCGAAGTATCTGCCGGAGGGCGTGAATGTTTGGGCGGCGAGTTCGACGCGCGACGCAATTAACGGCTATGATCCGCGGACGTATGTGGAAGTGGATTTCTTTGGGGAAGACGACACGCGGTCGAATCTGGTGCGGCCGATTGCCGAGCGGTTTACGAAGATCATCAACGTGCCGAACATGAAAGACCACGGGGCGGCGGGCGTGACGGGATGTTTGAAGAATATCGCTTACGGCAGCTTCCACAATGTGGCGCGGTCGCACCGGTTTGAGAAGACCAATACGTTCTCGTTTATCGGCACGCTGGCGAGCGTGGAGCCGCTGCGTTCGCGCACGGTGTTGCAGATCATGGACGGACTGAAGGCCGTTTGGCACGGCGGGCCGTTCCTGCATGCCGATAAGTTCAAGTTCTATCCGGCGCGGATGATGTTCGGCACCGACCCGGTGGCGATGGACCGGTTGTTGACCGATGTGATTGAAGACAAGCGGAAGGCCGAAGGGGCGATCAGCGTCTTCAACCGGTCGATGGACTATGTGAAGAAGGCCGATTTCCGGAAGGATCCGAATACGAATAATTTCGTGCGGGAACCGGGGCACATTGAGTTCGCCGGTGGGCTGGGACTGGGCGTTTTCGATAAGGCCAAGATTAAGCTGAAGGAGATCAGCCTGTGAGCGCGTTGCTGCTGATTGCGGCGGCGCTGCCGGGGCTGTTCGTGGATGCCGATCCGGCGCCGGGGATTCGGGAAGCCGGGTTTGATTGCGTGAGCATTCCGGCGGCGCGGGCGGAGGCGTGGAAGGGGCAGTGCGCGACGGTGGTGGATCCGGAGAAGGCCGTGAAGTTGCCGGCACCCGGGGTTCGCTACCGGATGAACGAGGCACGGGCATCGAGCGCGCCGTGGGTGGATACGAATGGCGCGCGGTTTGCGCGGGGCGTTCAGGGCCCGGCGCTGATTGCGGCCGCGGATGGGAAGGCGGCGCTGGCGGCGGCCGAAGCGCATGCGTTTGGCGTGGACGCTCTGGTGACTGCGGGCCCGAAGGATTGGAAAGCGCTGGGGGAGATGCGGAAGTTCCTGGCTTCCCTGCCCTCGAATCCGCTGCCGGTACTGGCGAATATCGGGTTCATCGATGACGGCACGCCGGCGGCGACAGAGGACATGAAACTGCTGTTGCGCCGGAACCTGATGTTCCGCGTGGTGACGGCGGCGGATCCCAAGTTGGACGTGAATGTGAAGCCGAAGGGCGGGGACCCGTCGGCGTTTGCGTACGAGGTGCGGCAGAAGGTTTCCGATGGGAAACGGCTGCTGCGGCTGTATGGGAGTGAAGTTGTTGTGGCGCGGCTTTCCGGCGATGCGTCGGCGCGCCGGGTGGCACTGTTGAACTACGGCAACCGCGTGGTGGAGGGCGTGCGGGTGCGCGTTCTGGGGAAGTGGCCGAAGATCACCGCTCGCGGTTTTGGGGAAGCTGTGGAGGCGACCGATGTGGTGGTGGAGGCGGAGGCGACGGAGTTCTCGTTGCCGCGTGTGCCGGCCTATGTTGTAGTGGAAATGACGAAATTGACGAAATAGCGGCAAAAACAACTTACTAACGAAATGTTTTTGACAACGTAACGCAGCCGTCACAGCCCACTGCTATCCGTGTAGTGGGCCTACAATGGGATATAAGCGTTCCGGCATGACGGGAAAAATATTCTTCAAACTCATCGGGGCCGTGTTGTGCCTCTTGATCGTGGCCCTGGCTGCGGTGGACTTTCTGGCGATGCGGGTGGTGGAAAACACCTACCAGGAGACGCTGGAGCGGGAGCTGACCGACAAAGGCGCCATGTTGGCGATGGGCTTGAACCAGGGCCTGCAACTGCGGGACTCGGCCACGGTGCGGACCTTCGCCGGGAAGACGCGGGGCCGGCTGACGTTGATCGCGCATGACGGGCAGGTACTGTCGGATTCCGATGCGAGTACCAACCAGATGGAGAACCACCGCGGGCGCCCGGAGATTGAGGCGGCGCTGGCTGGGCGGACGGGTTCGGCGCGACGGAAGAGCACGACGATGGGCGTGGATTTTCTGTATGTGGCCGTGCCGGTGACAGAGGGCGCGCTGCGACTGGCGGTGCCGCTGGCGGAGATTCAGGGGCAGGTGAACGTGATCCGGCGGCGGATGCTGGTATCGACAGCGATCGCGTTCGTGCCGGCGATTCTGTTGGCGCTGTGGTTTGCGCGGATTATTGCGCGGCGGCTGGGTTCGATTATCGACTACTCGGCGCAGTTGGCGCGGGGGAATTTCCAGGCGCGTCTGGAGCGGACGGGGACGGACGAACTGGGATTGCTGGAACGGAAGTTGAACGAGACGGGCGAGAAGCTGGAAGGGATGTTCCAGGAGTTGGAACGGGAACACGCCGAGTTGGAAAAAGTGGAGCGGGTCCGGAAGGACTTCGTCATCAACGTCTCGCACGAGCTTCGGACGCCGCTGGCATCGATTCAGGGATACACGGAAACGCTGCTGGATGGGGCGATGGACGACCCCAATCACAACATGCGGTTCTTACAGATCATCCGGCAGAACGCGGAGCGATTGGCGAATTTGACGGCCGATCTGTTGACGCTGTCGCGGGTGGAATTGAAGCAGCAGAAGTTCTCCTTCGCCAGTTATAACGTGGAGCGATTGCTGGAGAACACCGTGGATTCGATGACGCCGCTGGCGGTGAAGAAGAACATCACGCTGACGCTGTTGCCGGCTGGCGGGACGACCGAGTCCTTCTGCGATGCCGAGGCGGTGAATCAGGTGGTTACGAACCTGGTGGACAATGCGCTGAAGTATACGCCCGACGGGGGCGAGATTACGGTGGGCGCGAAGGCATTGAACGGGCTGGGGATGATTGAAGTATTCGTGCAGGACACGGGGATTGGGATCCCAGCCGATGAGTTGCCACGATTGTTCGAGCGGTTTTACCGGGTAGATAAGGCGCGGTCGAGGGAACTGGGCGGGACCGGTTTGGGTTTGTCGATCGTTAAACATTTGGTGCGTGCCCAGGGTGGGGACGTGCGAGTGGAGTCGTTGATCGGAAAAGGATCGAAGTTCATTTTCACGCTGCCGGTGGAAGACCTTGGAATGAGCGAAGACAGCGATATTCGCACACAGTTAACTGCTCCGTAATGTCTTTGTAACGGAGTCGCGGTAGCGTGAGGGTCAGGGACCTGTATGAAGAAAATATTGCTGATCGAAGACGATGCTGATCTTTTCGCGTTGTTGAAATACAACCTGGAAAAAGAAGGTTATGTGTTCGCGGGATCGCAGACGGGGAAGGGCGCGGTGGAACTGTGCCGCCGGGAGCGGCCGGACCTGATTATCCTCGACATCATGCTGCCGGATTCCGATGGCCTGGAGATCTGTAAATCGATTCGCAGCCATCCGGAACTGTCGGCGCTGCCGGTGATTTTTCTGACGGCGCGAGCGACGGAAACCGACCGGATTGTGGGGCTGGAGTTGGGCGCCAATGACTACATCGTCAAACCCTTCTTTGTGCGAGAGCTGATTGCGCGGATCAAGATTCAGTTCCGCGGGCAAACGTCGGCGGTGCGGACGTTGAAGGCCGGTGGTTTGGAACTGGACCGGACGGCGTGCCGGGTGCTTCTGAATGGCGCGGAATTGACGCTGACGGCGACCGAGTTCCGCTTGTTGGAATTTCTGATGACGCGGCCGGGCGTGGTGTTCAGCCGGGAGCAACTGTTGAACGCTGTTTGGGGCCATGACCGCGCGGTGACCGACCGGACGGTGGACGTATATATTCTGCGGTTGCGCCAGAAGGTGGAGCCGGATGCGACGAATCCCACGTACGTGCGAAGCGTTCGCGGGTTCGGCTATTCGTTCAATGAAAGTGGTGGTGCGGTTCCCGCGGGCGGTGAGCAAAACGCAGCCGCCGCGCTGTAGCCGCGCGCTCTGTTAAGGCCCTGTTAAACCACGGTAAAGCCAGTTAAAGGTAAAGGCCGGTGCGCAACCCGTACCGGCCTTTCCGTGTCAAAGCCCTTGTACGCAGTATTCACAAGGGGATTTTGATGCACATTCAGACTGGAAAAATGACCATGGACCGGCGGAAGTTCTTCGCTGCCGCGTTGGGAACGGGCGGACTGTTCTTCACGGAAAAGGGGCTGTTCGCGCAGGCGCTGACGCTGACGCCTGCCGTGACGGAGGGGCCGTATTATCCGGATAAGTTGCCGCTGGACCGGGACAACGATCTGCTGGTGATCAACAGCGCCATCACGCCGGGAGTGGGCACGCCGGCGTGGCTGACGGGGCGCATCCTGGACCGGACGGGGGCTCCGGTGCGCAACGCGGTTATCGAGATTTGGCAGGCCGACAACTTCGGCTCCTACATCCATACCAACGGTGTGCAGAATGGGCGGCGCGACGGGAACTTCCAGGGGTACGGGACGTTTGAAACGGCGAGCGATGGGCAGTATCTGTTCCGGACGATCAAGCCGGGATTGTATACGGGCCGGGTGCGCCATGTGCACGCCAAGGTGACGATGCCGGGAGGGCGTTCACTGACGACGCAGTTGTTTGTGGAGGGCGAGACGGCTAACGACGGCGTGCTGAACGGCGTAACGAATGCGGCGCAGCGGGCGACGCTGGTGCGGCCATGGACGGAGATTGCCGGGTCGGCCGTGGGGGCGTTGGCGGTGAATTGGGACATCTACGTGGACTACACGCCGACGGACATTTCGACGGCCTCGAAGCCGACGCTGTTCGCGCTGGGCGGGGTGACCAGCGGGGCGACGTTCCGGCGGGGAGCGGCGTCGGGATCATGGGTCACCATTTCCGGCAGCGCGCTGGCGACGACGACGCGGACGTGGCAATCGTCGGATTTCACGACACCGAACACGCTGCCGGAGACCCTGGATGGAGTCAGCGTGCGCATTAATAATCAGCCGGCGTCGGTTTACTACGTCAGCCCCACGCAGATCAATGTGCTGGCGCCGGACACGACCACGGAAGGCGACGTGCAGGTGACGGTGACGAACAGTAAGGGAACGTCGGACGCGGTGACGGTGGCGTTCAACCGGCTGATGCCGGGGTTCTTTACATTTCCAGGCGAGAACGTGGCGGCGGTGCGGGCGGACGGGGCGTTGATTGGCCCGGCGAAGTTGATGGACGGAGTAACAACGGTGCCAGCGAGACCGGGCGAAACGATTCAGCTGTTCGGTACGGGGTTCGGGCCGACGTCGCCGGGTGTGAACGCGGGGACGGTTGTTTCGACGCCGTTGCAAACGGCCAGCGCGGTGACGGTGCAGATCGACGCGACAGCCGCCGCGGTGACCTACGCCGGTATGACGTCGGCGGGGTTGTACCAGATCAACGTCACGGTGCCGGCGACCCTGGCCGATGGGGAGTACCCGGTGACGGCGGAGGTCGCGGGCGTGCGGACATTGAAGATTGCCAAGCTTGCTGTGGCGAAGGCGGTGAGCGCGGCGGTGACGGCGCCGAAGACGAATCGGAATCGGGTCGACAAGCAGAACATGTTGGCGCTGGTACGGCGAATTCGAAACGAGGCGTGAGACGTTCGGCGCCCCGTCCGCGCATGAACTGGCATGAACGTCGTCATCTACTTTGTCTGCCTGTTGTTGATGGTCCCCATCGCTGGGATGGCCGCCTTTGGCTTCGTCATCGACACGTTGGTCCAGATCGGGTTGTGGGGGTTCATCAAGCTTTTCTTTTCGCCGCTCGCGGACCCGTTCGGCAGCGGTATCTGGTTCATTCTTGGCTTCGTGGGCATCATCGGCATCCTCGGGGCGGGCTTCTTTCCGAGTTCGCGGCCCTACGGCCTGGGCGCAATCGCTTGCGGGGGGCTTCTGTGCACCATCTATTGCCTGCGTGTGTATCCCGACGCATTGGAGTTCGGCTCGCTATTCCTGTTCATCCCCGGGGTGGCGGGAATCGCGCTCAGCGTATATTCTTTGGTCCGACCAATTCGCTAAGGTAACCTCCCACGGAGGTGCGGCGTTATTTACAATTAGGAAATATGCCGATTGTGCCGCTGCGCTCCGTTGCGAAAGCTCTACTGCCCGCCTGTGCGGCGCTTCTGGTTGCGCAGGGGCCAGCCAAGCCTTCGTTTGACCATTCGGTACAACCATTGATCACGAAGAACTGCCTGGCGTGTCACAATGACCGCGTGCAGTCCGGCAGCGTGAATCTGGCGCCGTTTACGAATGCGGCCACAGTGCTCGCCAATCGTGAGGACTGGGAAAAAGTGGTGCAGAAGGTGCGCTCCGGCGAGATGCCGCCGAAGGGCATGCCGCGGCCGTCGCTGGACCAGATTAACGAGCTAACCGCGTATTTGGAACGCGAATGGGAACAGGCCGATAAGAATGTCAAACCCGATCCGGGCCGAGTGACGGCGCGCCGGTTGAATCGGATTGAGTACACCAACACGATCCGGGATCTGCTTTCGGTGGACTTCCGGGCGGAGAAGGATTTTCCCACGGACGACTCCGGCTACGGGTTCGACAACATCGGCAGTGTGCTGACGATTTCGCCCGTGCTGATGCAGAAGTATTTGGAAGCGGCCGAGACGATTTCGTCTCGCGCGCTGGGCGCCGACCCGCTGCCGGCGAAACCGGTGGAGTTTGAGTATCACACCAAGACGAAGACGATCCGGCGATTGGACCGGTCGAACGTCGAAGCCACGCACCGTGTGGATTGGGATGGCGAGTACGAAGTGACCATCGGACTGCCGGGTGAACGCGCCAAGGATGCGCTGCCGGTGAAGATGGGTTTCTGGATGGACGGCAAGTTGATCCACGAGCAGATGGTGGAAACCAAGCCGAGCGGGCTGGTTTACTTCAACCCCTATTCGGAGGAGCACTTCCGCGTGTTTCTGCCCGAGGGCGATCACGTGTTCCGCGCCGGGTTTGTTGGCGATGAGTTCGTGAAGACGCTGGATGATAAAGAAGCGTACTCGGACAAGAAGAACAAGTTTTTGAACATGATCAAATTCATCGGGCCGTACCCGACGAAGGTGGAGCGGGCCAGCCGGAAGCGTGTACTGATCTGCGACCCGAACTCCGGGCCGGCTTGCGTGACGAAGATCCTGACGGAGTTGACGCGGCGGGCGTACCGGCGGCCGGTAACGCGCACCGATATTGCGCCGCTCGAAGGCTTCGTTGCGATGGCTCGTAAAGAGGGCCAGACGGTGGAACAGGGGATTCAGTTGGCCATGCAGGCGGTGCTGGTTTCGCCGCACTTCCTGTTCCGGATCGAGAAGCATCCGGCGCCGAATGATCCGGCGAGCGTGGCTAAGGTTTCCGATGTGGAGCTGGCGTCGCGGTTGTCGTATTTCCTGTGGAGTTCGATGCCGGACGAGACGCTGTTGACGCTGGCGCAGAGTGGCAAATTGCGGGCGCCCGGCGTGTTGGAAGCGCAAGTGAAACGGATGCTGGCCGACGGGCGCAGCGCGGCGCTGGCGGAGAACTTCGCCGGCCAGTGGCTGGAGATTCGCAACCTTGATTCGGTGAAGCCTGACCCGCAGAAGTTTCCCGAATGGGGCCCGGAGTTGAAGGAGGCCATGCGCGCGGAGACGCGGATGTTCTTCGAACATGTATTGCGGGAGAACCGGCCGTTAAGTGAATTCCTGGATGCCCGCTACACGTTCCTGAACGGCATGTTGGCCAAGCATTATGGGATTCAAGGCGTGAGCGGACCGGACTTCCGTCGTGTGGACTTGAACACCAACCAACGCGGCGGCATTCTGAGCCACGCCAGCGTCTTGACGGTGTCGAGCTACCCGACACGCACGTCGCCCGTGATTCGCGGGAAGTATGTTTTGCAGAACGTTCTGGGCGCGCCGCCCCCGGCGCCGCCGCCGGATGTGCCGCCGCTCGATGAGGGTTCGGTGGGTAGCGCCGGATCGCTGCGGCAGCAGATGGAGAAGCACCGGTCGAATGCCGTTTGCGCGTCCTGCCATAACCGCATGGACACGCTGGGCTTTGGCCTGGAGAACTACGATGGCACGGGCAAGTGGCGCTCGAAAGATGGCAAGTTTGACATCGACGTCAGCGGCACGATGCCGAATGGGAAATCCTTCCAGACGCCCGCGGAGATGCGGACGCTTCTTCTCGACCAGATGCCGGACTTCACACGCTGCATCACCGAGAAAATGTTGACATACTCTTTGGGACGGGGATTGGAACGGTTCGACCGCCGGACTGTCGAATCCATCGGCAAGAAGCTCGCCGCCAACGGCTATCCCTTCCAGTCATTGATCCACGAAATCGTGCAGAGCCTGCCGTTCCAAATGCGGCGAGGCGAAGCACCCAAACAACAGGTAGCGCAACGATGATCACACGGAAAACACTCTCCCGCCGCACCATGCTGCGCGGCGCCGGCACGGCGATTGCCCTGCCCTTCTTCGATGCGATGGCGCCGGCGCTTGCCTCGTCAACGATCCCCGGCGGCAAGCCGGTGCGCATGGCGTTTGTGTATGTGCCGAACGGCATCGACATGCGCCACTGGACGCCGAAGGAAGACGGCGCGTTTGTAGGCGATCTGCCGAAGATTCTGAAGCCGATGGAATCGATGCGGCAGGACGTTACGATCCTGAGCAACCTGACGCAGAACAACGGCCGCGCGCTGCTCGACGGGGCCGGCGACCACGGCCGCTGCTGCGGCGCCTATCTGACCGGCATTCAGCCGCGGAAGACGATGGTGGATATCAAGGCCGGAATTTCGTGCGACCAGATCGTGGCGAATCACGTGGGCAAGCAGACGCGCTTCCCTTCCCTGGAAGTCGGACTGGAGGACGCGCGCCAGGCCGGCGATTGCGACTCCGGCTATTCTTGCGCCTACACGAACAATCTGGCGTGGCGCTCCGAGACGCAGCCTCTGCCACCGGTGCTCGATCCGCGGGCGCTGTTTGAACGGCTGTTCGGCAAGGGCGCGGCGTTGAACCCGGAAGAACGGGCGCGGCAGACGAAGTATCGCCGCTCCATTCTGGACTACGTTACCGGCGACACGAAGAAGTTGCAGGGCGATCTGGGGGCGACGGACCGGCGGAAGCTGGACGAGTATCTGTCGTCGATCCGCGAGATTGAACGCCAACTGGAAAAGGCCGAAAAGGACAATGCCCAGGTGAACCCGGGCATGCCGAAGCCGTATGGCGTTCCGGCAGATTTCAGCGAGCATTTCCGATTGATGACGGACATGATCACGGTGGCGTTCCAAGCCGATATGAGCCGCGTCGTCACGTTCCTGGTGACACGCGAAGGCACGTCGCGGCCGTACCGCGAAATCGGCATTCCCGATGGCCACCACCCGTTGACGCACCACATGAATAAGCCGGAATTGCTGGATAAAGTGACGCGGATCAACGAGTACCACATGGTGCAGTTCGCCAAGTGGATGGAGAAGTTGAAGGGCATCAAGGAAGGCGATTCGAACATCCTGGGCAACTCGATGATCGTCTATGGCGCCGGGCTCTCCGACGGCAATCGCCATACGCACGAGAACCTGCCGGTGATGATTGTTGGCGGCGGCGGGAATACGATCAAGGGCGGCCGCCGGATCACGTACCGGAAAGAGACGCCGATTTCGAATTTGTACCTGTCGATGATGGACCGGATGAACGTCAAAATTGAGCATTTTGGCGACGCAACAGGCCGTATTGATGGCCTGAATCTGGCATAAACATGCAGTTTCGAGGGCAAGGTAAGCCTAGTTTAGGTGTCATTTTCGACTCCGATATGGGGTCGCGCGTGGAGACAGCACTGGCGCTGGCGGTGCTGTACGGCCTGGACGGGAAGAACGAATGCCGCGTGGTTTCGATCTCGTCCACGCGTACCAGCCTGCTTTCGGCGGCGTACTGCGAAGTGGTGGGCCGGTTCTATGCTGGGGCGGTTTCGGCGGCGTTCGGCGCCTTTGCGCGCACGCTGCCGGTGGGACTGGCCGCGGATGGGAAGATCCCCGGGGATACGCCGTTGCTGACCGGTCCGCTGAACCGAACGAACCCGGATGGCACGAAGACGTATCAGCATGGGATTGAGACGCTGATCGATACGGCGGCGGCGCATGGGCTGATCCGCAACGCGTTCACGGCGCAGCACGATCAGAATGCGACGGTGGTGTTGGCCGGGCCACCGACGAACCTGTTGCAAGTGCTGACGCTGCCGGGGGCGAAGGAACTGATCACGGCCAAGGTGAAGGAACTGGTGTGCGCGCAGCCGCAGTCGGCGAAGGAGTTGGAGGCGGCCGGGTGGCCGACGCCGATTGTTTCGGTGAGCCCATCGGTGGGTTCATCCGTTCTATTTCCGATGGCGACGTTGGGGAAAGAGTTTGCCGAGTTCCCGGCGCATCCGGTGGCGGACGCGCTGAAGGCATATGGGAAGGACGCGCCGACGGGCGAGTTGGCGGCGGTGTTGTATGCGGTGCGGTCGGGCGACAAGGCGTTTGCGTTGTCGGAGCCGGTGGGGAAGATTCGGCAGTTGATGCTGGTCCCGGCTGAAAAAGACAGATTGCTGGCGAGCTATGTGGAACTGGCGACGGCGAAGCCTGTTGTGCGGCAGCCGCGATTCCGGCGGCCGGTGGTGGAAGAACCGAAGAAACCCGAGACGGCGCCGGTTAAGCCTTAATCGATATAGAGGAACTCGTTCGAGCTGAGCAGGACTTGTGCGAAGGACTTGAAGGGCATTTTTTCAAGGAACCCTTTGGCGATGGCCTGTTCGGCGGCGGTTGGCTTGCGGGAAAGCGTGAGCAGGTAGGCCGCGTCTACATTGTTTTCAGCGCGTTGGGCGAGGGCTTCGGCGGCTTGAAAGATGAAGTCGTCGTTCAACATTGTGAGCGACTGGAGCGGCGTGGCTGAGGGCACGCGGCGGGTGCAATTGGTGTCGATGATGGGGTAATCGAAGACGCCGAGGAAGCTCATCGGGTAGGTGCGGCGGTGGGTGAGGTAGATGCTGCGGCGCCACTTGGCGGCTTCCGGTTCCTTTGTGGAAACGATTTGCAAACCGTCGGCGCGCATTTCGAGTTGGACGGGCGGACCGCCGGCTTCCGGGTTCAGTTTTCCGGCGCTGGAGATGACGGAATCGCGGAGGGCTTCGGCGTCCAGGCGGCGGAGGTTCATGCGCCAGAGGAGCGTGTTGTCGGGATCGATATTGTTCGCGGCATCGTTCTGCAGGCTGGACTGGCGGTAAGCGGTCGACAGCATGATTTGCTTGTGAAGGCGCTTGGCGCTCCAGCCGTTTTGCATGAAGTCGACGGCGAGGGTATCGAGTAGTTCCTGGTTGGTGGGCAGTGCGCCGGTGGAGCCAAAGTTGTCGGGCGTGGCGACGATGCCAGTGCCGAAGTGGCCCTGCCAGATGCGGTTGACGATGACGCGGGCGGTGAGAGGGTGATCGGCACTGGTGAGCCATTCGGCGAAGGCGAGGCGGACGCCGGAGGTTTTGCCCTGCGCGGATGGCGAGCCGACGGCATCGGTCTGGCCGGGTTTGGAGAGGATACCTAGATAGCCAGGGGTGACGACGGGGCCGGGCGCGTCGGCGCTACCGCGTTGCAGCAGGCGGATCTTGGGCGGCGTGCCGACGTCCCAGAGTGCTTGGATCTTGCCGAGTTTGGGCCATTCCGGATCTTTGGCGTAGGCCTGGCGGAAGGGCTCGTCGAACTTCTTGTGCAGATAGCGTTGGATCTCGTTGCGATGGTCGGGCGGGGTCTTGAGAGCCGTCTTGACGTCGTCGCGAATGGGTTCGGGTATCCCCTTTAGCTGCTCATTCAGCATGCGGGCTTCGATGGCCTCGTGCTGATCGGCGGGGAGGATGTAGAGGTGATGATTCTGGGGCTGGATCCAGTCCGTGGGATTGTAGGCGTTGGTGAAGAGGGCAAGGAAGCGGTAGTAGTCTTTGTGGGAGATGGGGTCGAACTTGTGGCTGTGGCAACGGGCGCAATTGACGGTGAGGCCGACGGTGCTACTGCCCACCTTTTCCACAAGCTTGAAGAGCGCTTCGTAGCGTTCGACAGGGAGGTTGGAGATGTCCTCTTCGGTGATGTCCAAGATGGTGCGGAGGTAGCCGGTGGCGGCCAGGAGTTCATTGATTTCGGGCGTGCGTGTTGTGGCCGCGCGCCAGTCCACCAACTCGTCGCCGGCGAGTTGTTCGGTTAGGAAACGGCTCCAGGGTTTGTCTTCGTTGAAGGCCTTGATGACGTAGTCGCGGAAGCGCCACATGCCCTGGGCGTATTCGGCTTTCTTTGGGTCGAAGTCCTTGCCGGTGGTGTCTACATAGCCCGCGGCGTCGAGCCACTGGCGGGCCCAGCGTTCGCCGTATTTGGGGGAAGCCAGGAGTTTGTCGATCAGCTTTTCGTAGTTGTTATCGCGGTGGAACTCTTCGATTTCGGCGGGCGTTGGGGGGAGGCCGGTCAAGTCCAGATAGGCCCGGCGCATGAGCTTGTCGTTGGGGGCGTCGGGGCTAAAGGTCAGGCCTTTGGCTTCGAGTTTGCCGAGGAGATAAGCGTCGATGGGCGTGCGGACTTGCGCCTTTGCCTTGACCTTGGGCTGGGGTGCGGCGACCGGTTTCTGGAAGGCCCAGAACTTGCGTTGCTCGGGCGTGATGGCGGGATCTTCGAGGGCAGTGAAGGGCCGGTCGAGCGTGTTGGCGGTGACGAGTTCATTGAAATCGCCACGGTCGATCCATTCGCGAACAGAGTTGATTTCGGCTTCGGTGAGCGGCGCGCCGGCGCCTTTCGGCGGCATGTTGTGGCTGCTGATGCGGCGCACGAGCAGGCTGCGATCGGAGAAGCCTTCGACGATGACGGGACCGTTGGAACTCCCTTTCAATGCGGCCGCGACGGTGTGGAGGCGGAGTCCGGCGACGGCGGATTTTTCGCCATGGCAACTGGTGCAGCGTGACAGGATGACGGCGGGGAGTTGCGTGGCGGCGGAGGTGGGAGCGTCGGACGGCGCGCCGGCTTCGATCCAGCGTTTGACGATGTCGATCTCGGCGTCCGGCATCTTCTGGTTGTAGACGGCGGGCGGCATCTGGCGAGTGGAGACCTTTTTCCAGAGCAGGCTCTCGTCGGGTTTGCCTTTGCTGATGACGGGGCCGTTGTGGCTGCCGCGGAGGGCGCCGGCGGCGGTGCGGAGATCGAGCCCAAGCTTGGGCGAGCTTTGTCCGTGGCAGGTGAAGCAGTACTTGGTGAAGATGGGCAGGACGTCTTTTTCGTAGCGCGGGGCTTCGGCGGCAATTGCGGCGAACGGGAGAAAGAAGAGGATCCAGTGCTTCATGCGAGTAGGTCCAGAACGGGTTTGGCGCCGGTGACGGTGACGTCGGACGGGGTTTCGAGACGGCCGCCGTTGGGGTATTGAATCTTCTGATGATCGAGGCCGAGTTGGCGGAGGACGGTGGCGATCATGTCGGGCACGGGCACGCGGTTGACCACGGCCTTGTAGCCAAAGTCGTCTGTTTCCCCGTAAATGAGCCCTTTTTTGAAGCCGCCGCCGGCGAACCAGATGGTGAAGGCGTTGCGATTGTGATCGCGACCGTCGCCATTTTGGGTGGTGGGAAGGCGGCCGAATTCGCCGGCCCACATGACGATGGTGGAGTCGAGTAGGCCTCGGCTTTTGAGATCCATGATGAGGGCGGCGGAGCCTTGGTCGACCTCGCCGGCGATCTTGTGCATGTCCTTGGAGATGCTGTTGTGATGGTCCCAGGGCTGGCCGGGGCTGGTTGTCACCTGGACGAAACGGACGCCCTTTTCGACGAGACGGCGGGCCATCAGACAGCGCAGGCCGTAGGCGCCGGCCTTGGGGTCATCGATGCCGTAGAGCTTTTTCGTCGCGTCGGTTTCCTTGGAGATATCGAGCACCTCGCCGGCGGCCAACTGCATACGGGCGGCGAGTTCAAAGTTGCGGATGCGGGCTTCGAGTTCCTGCTCGCCTGGATGCTGTTTGGCGTGGGTTTCGTTGATTTTGGCGAGCAGATCGAGCGTGGCGCGCTGGTGGCCTTCGGGCTGATTGGCGGGTGGATTCAGGTGGTGAACCGGCGCGCCTTTCATGCTGAATTCGACGCCGGAAAATGTGGCGGGCAGGTAGCCATTGGCCCAGAGCTGTTTGCCGCCGACGGTGTAGCCTGTGGGGTCGCGGAGGACGACGTAGGCGGGGAGACTTTGATTTTCGGTGCCGAGCGCGTAGCCGACCCAGGCGCCCATGACGGGGCGGCCGGGGAAGATTTTGCACGTGAGCAGCATGTTGAGCGCTTCAAGGTGGTTGTTGTGCTCCGTATGCATGCTGCGGATGAACGTCAGGTCGTCCACGATTTTGGCGGTGTGGGGGAGCATCTCGGAGATGTCCATGCCGCACTGGCCATACTTCTTGAACGTGAAGGGACAGGGGAGGAGGGTGTTGACGTTGTTGGGCTGATGGATTTCGACGCCGCCGGGGAGGGGTTTGCCGGCGAGTTTGTTGAGGACGGGTTTGGGGTCGAAGAGGTCCATCTGGCTGGGGCCGCCGTTTTGGACAAGTTGGATGATGGCTTTGGCTTTGGCGGGGAAATGGGTGGGGCGCGGCTTGATGTCGTTGACGGTAGCGGCCTGGAGCATGTCGGCAAGGACGATGGAGCCGAAGCCGAGAGTGGTACGTTCGAGGAGTTGGCGGCGGGTTAAGAAATCCACAGGATTGGGGTTAGGATATCAGTTCGGGGTTGGGGTTTGAACGAAGGAAATGGGCGACTGCCGATTGCCCGCCATGTTCGGCCCAGCCCAGTGGCGTGCCGTGGAAAATGGTGTCTTCGAGATCGAGCCGGGCGCCGTGGTTGACCAGGAGCCGGACCACTGCGATGTGTCCGGCGAGGGTGGCCTGATGGAGTGGGGTGGAGTGGGCATGGGTGCCGGGCGGATTGTAGCGATTGGGATCGACGCCAGCTTGGAGTAGAAGGTTTGTCGTCTCCGGGTGGCCGAGTTGGGCGGCGAGAGCGAGGGCGAGGTGGAGAGACGGCCCGTCGGCGGCGGGGAGGAGTTGGACCGTTTCTGGGACGAGGCCGAGGCCGGCGGCGGCGGCTACATTTTCGACTTTCACACCGAGGCGGACGAGGGCTTCGGCGGCCGGTTGAAAACTGAATGAGAGAGCGGTGAGGAGGGTTTGTCCGTCGACGGTGGCGCCATAGTCAATGAGGGCATCGAGGAGCGGGACTTGGGTGCCGGCATTGGCGGGAGGAGTGCTGGAGACGAGCAGGCTGACGGTAGTGCATTCGGCACCGTAGCAGTTGGCGATGGCGTTGGGGTCCGCGCCGCTTTCGAGCAATAGGCACGCGACGGCGACGGCGTTCGCGGGCGACTTCTGCCGATAGCCCTCCACACCATTGGCAGCGAGGTAGTGCAACAGCGTGGCACGGTGCATGGGCGGATCGAAGGGCGTGATGCGTGTTGATCGCGCCTGAGTGAGGCCGGGATAACGGCGGATGCGCGCGGCGAGGGAGTCGATGTCGCCGTTGATGACGGCTTCAACGGCCGCTTCAAAGTGGTGAGCGGGCGAGTCTCGATCTGATACCTCTGCGACGTATTGGGTGAGGGCGGGCCAGTCGCGGAAGTCGTACTTGCGGGCAACGGCGTGGAGGTCGTCACCCTGTTGCTGGTAAGCAGAAAGCGGCGCGTCGAAGGGGAGCCAGCTCAACACGGTGGGAGGCACCACTTTGTGCGCGTATAGGCGATTTGGAAGCCCTGACGTTCGGCGTTGCGCTGGCTGGGGCTGCCGGGGCTGGCGCACATCATCGCCAGGTCGCAGCCGGCGGTCTGGGCGTAGCGCATGCGGGCTTCGAGGAGAGCTCGTTGAGCGCCCTGGCTGCGGGCTTCGCTGATGGTGGAGGCGCCGGCGAAGAGCGCCACGCCATCGTCACAGCGGAGTACGGCGGTTGCCACAGGGCGCCCGGCGAGTTCCGCGACGAAGGCGAGCGAGCCTTCGGTGGCGGCAATGGAGACGCCAAGTTCGAGGAGGAAGTCGCGCAGTTCCGGCGTCTCCGCCCAGCCTTCGGCGGAGAGGCTGGACCAGAGTGACTCCTCGCCGGCGGAGATGCGGCGGGCGGTGATGGCGTCGTTGGTATTGACGGCTTCGGCGGCGACGGTGCGATGCATGACGCTGGTGAACTCCACCGGATGGTATCCACGGTGAACGAGCGTGGCGGCCAGTTCGACGCCAGCCATGGGGCTCACTTCGTGGAACACGGAGGCGCCGCGGTGGTGAAAGAAGGCTTCGATTTGTTCCAGGTCCCGCGTAGTGGGTTCGGCGAAGAGACCGAGACCGGAGGTCTGACTGAGAGGCGAGTCCTTGCCATCGTACATGGCGTAGGCGCCGGCAACCTCTATCCACTCAGCACCGGAGCCTGGCGTGACACGAGCGCGCGCTTCCACGAACTTCGCGGAGGCGGTGGCTTCGGCGCGTTCCAGCCGTCGGGCGAGGGAGAGGTCAGAGAAGGTCATAGTATTTGGATGGAAGCGCCGCGCTCCCCAAGGAGATCACGTAACACCGAGCGGTGGCAACGCGATTCCTGTTCGCAATAACAGCCGACAGCAAAATTCGTTTGGTGCGACAGTGCCGCAAGCAGGTCTAGAGTCCGGGCATTTTCAGGCTGGCTCATCTCCTGCCGGTATTTTTTCACAAACTCGCGCCAAGCCTGATCGTCCACCGCGGCCAGACCGTCCTTAACCAGTTCCACACTCGGCGCCAGATTGGGATACCAGACGTCGTAGTAATTGAGTCTGGCGAAATCGACCTTCGGCACGCCGCGCGGCGGTCTGCGAACCGTGCCGATTCGCAGACCCTCTCCTTCCGCCCTGGGGGTTCCGAGACGAACGATGGCGACTGACATCAGGGGGTTACAACGACGAGCCATCCCAAGCGTGGGAGGCATCGGGAACGAAGGCAACACCGTTGCCGGCGGCGACCAGCCAACCGCCCGGCACCTTGGCACGTTGCGTTGCCAAATTGGACGGGATCGATTCCCATTTGATGAAGCGCGTGTCGGTAGGTACGGCCACTTTAGCAGTCGCGGAGCCGACCGCGGCAACGGGCGCCGCCCCCGTTCCTTCGATCAACTTGTAGTAGCCCTTGATTTCGCTGTACTTCACATCTACGATCTCGCCGAGGTGGCTGAAGCGGAGATTATCCCGGTCTTCGCGGGGATCTTCGATGATGGCGCCGAAGGAGACGGTGATCTTTTCGTTTGTGGGAATACCGCTGCGTTTGTTGACTTTTACGCCTTCGACGGATTTGGTGAGTTCGTACTTTGCCATGGTGGACGGGCTCTCTCAGAAATAAAGTTTCAATGCAAACTGTAGCACCCGGGCGTCACGCGTGCCGGTTACCGCGCCGAAGCTGTTCTGCGTTGTGTCGACGCCGGTGGCGGTGGTGGTGAGCGTTGTGCCGACCGTTGTGAAACTGGGGTGATTAGGAACATTGTAGAATTCGGCGCGGAACTGCAGGTAGTGTTGCTGTTTTTCATCGATGTAGAAGTTCTTCATCAACGACGCGTCCCAACGATGAATGCCGGGCCGGCGAAGCGTATTGCGGCCCAAATTGCCGAACGTTCCGGAGGCGGGGCGGCCGAAAGACATAACGCTGAACCACTGGTCGACGGTCTTGGGATAGGTTACGGGTGCGATGAGGTTGGGGCGCTGATTCTGTGTCGCGCCGATGCCCGCGACATCGGTGGACATGACGACATCGAAGGCGGGGCCAGAGTTGATGCGGGTGATTCCGGAGACCTGCCAGCCGTTGATGAGCAACCCGGCGAGGCGTTGGCGGGTCAACCGCGGGACCTCGTAGATGTAGCTCGAGGAGAGGATATGGGTGCGATCGAAGTCCGAGACGCTCCGCTCGATGGCGGCGTTCTGTGTATTGGGCGGAACGTCGGAGCCACCGCGATCGCTGGAGGCGTTGTCGATGCTCTTGGAGAACGTGTAGGAACCGGTGACGGTGAAGCGGCGCGCGAGGCGGCGATTGAAGGAAACCTGGAGCGAGTTGTAGTTTGAATTGGCTGTGGGCTGGCGTTCGGTGATGGCGCCGTAGCCGAGATAGGGACGCACGGCGTTGACGTTGATGCCGCCAGTGGCGGCGCGGGGGACGGGGTTGTTGAGATTCAGAGGACGGAGGAGATGGGTGCCTTTGTTGGCGACGTAGGAGATCTTCAGAATCGAGCTTTTCGCCATCTGGTGTTCGATGCCGAGGGCCCATTGCTGCACGTAGGGAGAACGCAGCGGCGCGGCCATGACGGTGAGGCTGGGGGCGGCTTCGCCGGCGAGCGAACCGGCCAGATCGGTGAAGGAGGGAAGGTTGATGGTGACGCTGCGATTGAAGGGGATGTTGTCAAAAGCGTTGTTGATGAAACTGCCGATCAAGGGGCGGGTGTAGTTGATGCCATATCCACCGCGGAGGACCGTCTTCTTGTGGCCCGTGGGATCCCAGGAGAAGCCGAAGCGGGGCGCCCAGAGGTTGTGTAGATCGTTGGTGATTTTGTTGCCGAAGGGGGAGTTGCGGCCGGCGATGATGACTCCGTTGAGGGGGTCGCCGGTGTTGGGGACGCGCTGGCCGTTAGCGGGGTTGATACGCACGGCGTTGGCGGGATTGAAGCGGCTGGGGAGGAAGTTGGTCAGCGTGTTGAGTGTGTCCCAGGGGTTGAAGTAAGAGGAATAGCGGACGCCGATGTTGAGCATGAGGCGTGGGTGAATACGGAAATCGTCTTGCGCGAATGCTTCGAGCATGCCGAAGCGGGAGTGGGAGACGACGGCGCGTTCGGCTTCGGCGTAGGTGTTTGGGTAGCCGAGAAGGAGATTGGCGACGGGATGTTTGGAGAAGTTGGTGGTGTAGCTGAACTGACCGTTGGTGACCGGGCTCGTGGGATTCTCGCGGTTGCCCCCGTAGGCCGAGGCGATGCCGGTTTTGAAGACGTGGCGGCCGGCCATTTTAGTAACGTTGCTGGTGACGTCGAAATTGAATAACCGCTTCAGCCAGGGGCGGCTGACGTTCAGCACTGCGTAGTTGCCGCCGAGGGCGACGTTGGGAATGGTCTTGATGCCGTTGTCAAAGAGCTTGGGCAGATTGACGCCAAGCGTGGCGCGGTCGGTATCCGGATTGACGGGGTCCTGCGTGATGAGACGGGTGGAATATGTCGCCATCGTCTCGCTCAACAGGCCGGCTCCGAGCACTTTGGTGACGTTGAGATTGGCGTTGCGGCCGTTGACGTTCGAGGCCGTCTGATTGACACCAGGGAAGCGGGTGCCGACGGTTGTTGTCTGCCAGCCGCCGTAGGGATTTTCGACGTCGGAGTTGTCGAGTGTGACGCGCCCGTAGAGCCGGAAGCTCTCCGAGAAGTTGTGATCGAGACGGAGCATGTGTTCGCGCCACCATTGGGAAGCGGCTGCGGCGGAGGTGTAGTTGAGGGTTCCGGGGCCGCGGAAATTGGGGGCTGGGTAGAGACTTGCGAGCTTCCGGCCGATCGGATTGATGCGGTCGGCTGGGATCTTACCGCCGGGGAATCCGAGAAGCGTGACGGGATCGACTACCGGATCGTCGGCGGTACCAAAGGCGCCGTCGCGGCCGGGGCCGAGGTTAGAGAAGTCGCCGTTGCGATGGGCGGCTTCGGGGACCTGCGTGTTCACCGCTTCGCCGCGAGTGATGATGCGATTGAACTCCTGCGTCCAGAAAAAGAAGGTTTTCAGGCGATTTTTATTGTATTTTCCGATTGTGACGGGGCCGTGAAAGTTGTAGCCGAAGTTGTTGAGCTTGAGCGGGAGGACCTGGTGGGTGAGGTAGTCACGAGCGTCGAGGGCGTCGTTGCGATGGAAATGATAGAGCGAGCCACGGTACTTGCGGGTGCCGCCGCGGGTGACGACGTTGACTTGGGAGAAGCCGCCGCGGCCGTATTCGGCGGCGAAAGTGGAGGTGACGATTTTGAACTCGGCGATGGTGTCGACGCTGGTGAAGGTGTTGAGCGAACCGGAGCCGACGATGACGTCGGAGTTGTTGCCGCCGTCGATGGTGAAGGCGCTGGCGGAGTTGCGGGCACCGTTGATGGAGATGGAAGGCGGCGTGTTGGGATCGACACGATCGGGCAGATCCGACGAGACTCCGGGTAGCAGTTCGATGAGAGACATGAAACTGCGGCCGTTCAGTTGGAGTTCGCGCACCTGTTCGCCGGAGATGAGCCCGCCCTGTTCACTGGTTTCGGTGGAGACGAGAGAGGCGTTTTCTTCGACGGTTACCGACTGCGAAACATCGCCGGGAGAGAGCTTGAAGTCGACGCGAACATGGTCGCTGATGTGGAGATTGATGTTGGCCTGGCGGGAGGGTTTAAAGCCGGTGACGGCGACGTCGAGAGTATAGCCGCCGATCGGCAGGGAAGAGAGCGTGAACTGGCCATCGGCATTGGTGCGGATGCGCCGGGTGGCGCCGGTTTCGGTGTGGGTGGAAACGACCTCGGCGTTGACGATGACACCGCCATTGGAGTCCGAAACAATGCCCGTGAGCGACCCGGTGATCTCCTGACCAAACGCACAAAAACCTAGAAACGCAACCAACCCCGTTTTGCGGACCATGGGTGGAAGTGTAGCAATTTCGCGCTAAAGCGCGCCGAAAACGACCTTGCCGTTGACGACGGTGGCGAGCGACTGGATGTGGCGAATCTCATCTTCCGGGCAAGTGAGGAAATCCTTATCGATTACGACGAGATCGGCGTACTTGCCGGCTTCGAGCGAACCGAGGGTCTTTTCACTGAAATGGAGATAGGCGGAGCCGTTCGTGTACATCCGCAAAGCCTGTTCGCGGGTGATTTTCTCTTCCGGATAGATCAGCTTACCTTCGCGGGTTTTGCGAGAGATCGACATCCACATGTTGAAGAACGGATTGAAGGCGTTCACGGCGCGATTCTTGTCGTGGCCGATCATATGATCGCTGCCGCCGGCGATGACGATGCCGGACTTCAGGTACGACTGCAGCGGGAAGAAGTAGCGCATGTTTTTGTAGCCGAAGACCTGCTCCAGCGCTGGCACGTCGAAATGGAGCCAGCCGCCTTGCACGTCGGCGATGATCCCCATTTTCTTCATGCGGGCGACCGCCTCTTCGCTCATGAAACTGCCGTGCATCACGTGGGAACGGGTTGAGGCGATCGGCGACTCTTTGTCGAGCGCTTCGAAGGCGTCAAGGAGAATATCGATCGCCGCACCACCCTGGGCGTGGGAGGTGAGTTGCCATCCCTTGTTGCGCGCGGCGCGGAAGATGCGGGTGAGCTTTTCGCGATCAACGAAGAGGGTGCCGCGCGCGTCGGGATTGGTTTGTCCGTAGAGTTGGCGGCCGTAAGGGCCGTAGGGCATGCGTTGATAGGCAGTGCCCACGGACTGGCCGCCATCGAGCGTCACTTTGAAGGTTCCAAACTTGAGCCAGTCATCGCCCAGATTGGTTTTCCAAGGCTTCGAGTTGATCTCAGCTTCGAGTTTTTCAATCGGAGCGGAGGCGTCGATGCGCCAGGTGAGAACGGCGCGGATGGGGAGACGGCCCTGCGCTTTCAGTGCCTCATAAGTCGCCACATCGGGCGCGGTAACGGCGCGGTCCCCTATGCTTGTCAGGCCGGCGGCAGCGTATAACTTCAACATCGTTTCCAACGCCTGCTGGCGCTCCGTCTCGGTGGCGCGGGCCTCGTCCCGAATGCCTTTCAGCAGTTTCGTGGCCGTGCCGCGGAGAATGCCGTTGGGCTGGCCGTCGGCGCCTTTCACAACTTCCCCGCCGGGCGGGGCGACGCTGCTGTCGGTGATACCGCTGAGTTTGAGACCAAGAGTGCTGGCCGACCAAACGTAACTGCCATCGAAGGCGACCGGATGCGTGGTCACGACATCGAGATCATTTTTCGTGGGAAAGCGCTGCTCTTTCAAACGCGGCGGCAGCGTGCGCGGCACGATGATCCATTCGCCGGCTGGCGTCGTTTTCGCCTGTTCCCGGATGTAGTTCTGGATATCGGCGATGGAGTCCAACGGCGGGAGTTTCGATTTGAACTCGCTCAGGCCGGCGCCAATCGCGTGGACGTGCGCGTCAATCAGGCCCGGCAGAACTGTCTTGCCTGACAGGTCCACCAACTGGGTATGAATCCCCTTCTCCGCGCCGAGTACGACATTGCTGGTGCCAGTGCGGACGATTTTCCCATCCTTCACCGCAATCGCCTGAACAACCGTGAAGCGGGCATCCGCGGTGAGAATCCTGCCGTTGTGCAGGATGAGATCGGCATCGGCGGCGAGCATCGGAATGGTGGCTAATAGGAGGGATAAACGCATGAACTAGAGTCCTTGTCGGCTTCGGGCGCAGGAGGCGCGCCAATGTATGAGTTTGGCACGAAGCGCGGCACAGATTCGCGGTTGGCGAGGCGCGAGGTTGGTGGTCTCCGCCGGATCGGCGTCGAGATCGAAGAGGAACTCCTCTTTCCCATCCAGATCGGTGAGCAATTTCCAACGGTCCTCCACCCACCCCAGTTTGGGTGAACCACGGGTTTCGCCGATCGTTTCGAACGCGAGTGGCGACTGGCGCAACTGGGTTCGCCCTTCCAGAATCGGAAGCAGATTGATGCCGTCGAGTTCTTTGGGCAAAGGCTGCCGGAGTGCGGCCAGAATTGTGGGCAGATAGTCGCTGGTGGAGGCGGCCGCGCGGATGACCCGGGGTGAGGGAAAGCGAGCAGGCCATTCCAAAAGTGCGGGAACGCGAATGCCGCCTTCAAACAGGCTGCGCTTCCGGCCACGGAATGGACCGGAGTTACCAGGCGACGACGACGATTGACGGTCACCTTCCGGACCGTTGTCACTGGCGTACCAGAGCATCGTATTCCGTTCCACCTTGAGGTAACGCAAGGTTTCGCGGAGGCGGCCCATCTGCTCGTCGAGCGAGGCGATTGCGCCGTAGTAATGCTCCGGTTTACCTGGATATTGCGTATAGGGCGCGCGGTGACGCTGGGTGGCCACAACAGGTTCGTGCGGCGCATGAAACCAGATGACGGCGAAAAAGGGCTGACGGCGTTGGACCGATTTCTCAATAAACGCGACGGCGGCGTCCATGAGAATACGGGAGTCATCGCCCTCCAGGTCCGCGGCCGGCACGGGGCCATCTTGGGTCCAATAGGCCTCCGGATTCACGGTTGAGACTTTGCGTGTCGTGGAGTAGAACTCGTCGAAGCCATTGTCGGTCGGCGCGGAACGCTTGGGGCCGGCAAAGTCGCCAACGTGCCATTTGCCGAAGTGAGCGGTGGCGTACCCGAGAGGCTTGAGGAATTCAGCGAGTGTTCGCTCCCGGGCCGGGAGTGCGTACTTCGACGGCGCATCTGTGCCGTTGTCGGCGTTGGCAAAGAAGATGCCGTAGCGAAACGGGTGCCGGCCGGTCAGGACACTGCCGCGGGTCGGCGAACAGACGGGAGCGCCGGAATAGAAGCGATCAAATCGGATGCCCTCCTTAGCCATTTCGTCGAGATTGGGCGTCGACAGAATATGGTGCCCGTTGTAGGAGGTGTCCCCCCAGCCCTGATCGTCAGCCATGGCGAGGATGATGTTGGGGGGTGAACTGCCAGTGGCAAGCAGTTGCAGAAATTGCCGGCGTCGCATTTGAGTTAGAATGGCCAGTTTACATGCATACGCGCAGATTAATCACATTCCTGTTGGGAGTCTGGTTCGCCTTGGTCATTTCAGTCTCGGCGATCTCCATGGCGAGCCTTCAGGTTGCCGGGAACACGGCGAAATCGCCGCCCGGGGAACCCGCTCGTGCGTTATTCGTCATCGGCGAGCCAATGACCGAGCAGCTATTCCGGTACATCGCCTCCGAGGTCAATCGCAGTCTATTCGAGACCAGTGGGCTGATTGAACTGGCTTTGATTCTGACAATCGGAATCATCCTGTTTCTGCAGAACTATAGCCGGCCCGCGACAATCCTGGCGGGCGTCCTCCTGCTTGGGGTTTGCGCATCCCACTTCCTACTGACGCCGCAAGTCGTGTCCCTTGGCCGCATTCTGGATTTTCGGCCCGCCGAAATGATGGTTACCGAGCGGGCACGCCTGGCCAGGCTGAACATGTTGTATGGTGCGTTGGCGGTGTTCCGGCTGTTCTGCGGCGGCGCGATCACCGCGATCCTACTTCACAGGAAGAGCAGGCGGCGGAGCGGGAAGGTCGACAGTATCGATCACGCCGAGGACAGCCATATCGATGGGTGACTCCGGTCGGTTGACGCTGGTCATGGCGCTGTAGCCCTCGGTAACCAGCAGCACGAGATCACCAAGCCCTGCATCCACCGAATCGACGGCGATCACGGCGTCCCCGCGCGGAGTTACGCAATCCAACTCCAAAGGCTGGACCAGCAGTAACTTCTGCCCTTCGTGGCTGGCATGTTTATGCGTCGCCGTTACGTCGCCGATGATGCGCGCGATGAGCATACCTAGGCGCCCCGGTCCACGTTCACGGCGTCAACGATGCCAACGATCGTCATCTCCGTCGGCACCTCGGTGGGCAGAAACGGAAAGCTGGATTCTTTTCCCTTCGACCAGTAGACCAGTTCGCCGGCGCCGGCACCCATGGCATCGGTCACCACCAGGCGTTTCCCCGTCGGCTGGCCTTCGGGCGTGAGTGGCTGGACCAATAGCAGGCGCTGCGTGGCCAGCCCCGGGTCCTTCACAGTTGCCCATACGCGACCGATGACACGACCGAGATACATGGACTATTTGCCCTTGCTGCCTTCGTCGATCGAGACGGAATCGACGATACCGATGATCGCCGTATCCACCGGACGATCCTTGCAGCCATCCGCCAAGCGGGCACTGGAGCCGCTTACCAGGATCACGGTCTCCCGGAACCCGGCGCTGACGGTATCAATCGCGATCACGTAGCCTGCCTCGTCTTTGCCTTCCGGGGAGACCGGTTTGCAGATCAGCAGCTTGCGGCCTTCCAGGCGTGGGTCCTTGCGAGTGGCGACGATGGTTCCAACAACGCGGGCGAGGGTCATTTTCCGTTGCTCTTCGTTTTGCCGATGGGCAGTACGGCTTCCAAGCTTGGATGCGGCCGCGGGATCACATGCACGCCGACCAGTTCGCCTACACGGCGCGCCGCGGCGGCACCGGCGTCGGTAGCAGCGCGCACGGCGGCCACGTCGCCGCGAATGATCGCCGTCACGTACCCGGAGCCGATGCGTTCCCAGCCGACCAGCGTGACCTTGGCGGTCTTCACCATGGCGTCGGAGGCTTCCACCATCGCCACCAGACCGCGCGTTTCGACTAACCCTAAAGCGTCACCCATTCAAACTCCAGTTCATAGCGTACGCCGAATCGCCATTCATTGTCACCGCCCCATTCGAGCGGAGACGGCTTCTTCAATCAACGAAATCAACTCGTCGCGCGTCACCGTGATGCGTTCGCCGCCGGTGTCGTCGGCAGTGATCGGACACCCCGGCTCCATCGTCGTGTTGGACTTGATGCCGTAGCGGCCACGCGCGTCGAAGAGCTTGTCGACTTCGGCGCGCGGCAACAACTTCGGCCCGCCGAGCATCTCCGCGACGAGCGCGATGCGGGCCACGTGCTCCAGCGTTTCCATGCGGAAATACGCCTGCCAGATGTGTTGCCCGGCGCAAACGGCGCCGTGGTTCCCCAGCAGAATCGCGTCGTGCTTCGGAACGAACGGCTTGATGGTATCGCTCAACGCGGGCGTACCCGGCAGGCCGTAATCGGCCAACGGCACGCAACCGAGCATGACAACGACTTCCGGCAGAATCGCCTGATTCAGCGCGCGCCCGGACACCGCGAAGCCCGTGGAAACGGGCGGATGCGCGTGCACCACGGCACCCACATCGGGCCGCATGCCGTAGATCGTGAGATGCATCATGATCTCGCTGGTGCGCTCGCGCCGGCCTTCCACCTTCGTGCCTTTCGCGTCGACGATGATGAGATCGTCGGGCGTCATCATGCCCTTACTGATATTGGTCGGGGTACAGAGATAGCGGTCTTCGCTGAGCTTGATGCTCAGGTTGCCATCGTTGGCGGCCACCCATCCCTTTTGGTACATGAGCCGGCCGATTTCGCAGATTTGTTGGCGCAGTTCGCGCTCGTTTTCGGCCATAGGACCCTTCATTTTATCAGAGGGCGGCGACGAGGGCGGCTGCTAGACTTGTGGACGTGAGCGGAAGCCGGCTGTGCCCTAACTGCAAGGCGTTAATTGACGCGGAGACCAACCAGTGTGGATTCTGCGGCGCCCGTGTCGGCGCGTTCGGTTTTCAGCGCGCGCCGCGCGAGGGATTTACCGATAAATTGATGCCCAACGGCAACATGGCCGTGCCGTTGCTGCTATTGGTGAACTCGGCCTTCTTCGTCGGCATCAACGTATCCGGATCGAACGCGCTGCCGACCTACGGGGCCAAGTGGCTGCCCGCAATTTTGAACGGCGATTGGTGGCGGCTCATCACTGCCGGCTACCTGCACGTGCAGTTCTTCCACATCTTCATGAACATGATGAGCCTCTATAATCTGGGCCCGATTGTGGAGCAGATCTATGGGACGAAGCGGCTGTTCACGCTCTATACGGTGGCCACGTTCGGCGGCTTCTTTCTCAGCGCGCTTTGGAAACCGGGAACACATTCACTCGGCGCGAGCGCCGGAATTTTCGGTTTACTGGGGGCCTTAATCGCCGTCGGCATGCACAGCAACTCACCCATCGCGCAGCACTTGCGGAATCAGTGTCTGATAAATGCCGGTATCGGGCTGGCGATGGGGGCCATGTTGGAGATGATCGACAACGCCGCCCACCTCGGCGGCTTGGCCGGAGGCTTCGCCGTTGCCTATCTGGCCGGCCTTCCCCGCGCCACAAACGACTTCAGGGAGAAACTCTGGGGCATTCTGGCCGGCGTGTCTTTGGTGGTCACCCTGCTGGCCTTCTGGGCGCTGGCGACGCGCGTGATGATCTACAACGCCACCGTCTTTCCAGGTCAGTAACGGTACAGTGGAAAGAGTGAGCACCAGCCGATTGTGCCCGAACTGCCGGGAACTGATTGATGTTCGAGCCGACCATTGTCCCCACTGTGCCATGACGGTCGGCCCAGCGGGTTTTCGTATTCCCAAGACGCATCCGATCCTCGCCTGGTTGATGCCGAATGGAAAAGTAGCCGTCGCCGCGATCCTGTTAATCAACGTTCTGGTCTTCGCCGCCAACACCGTCTCCGGCAACCGCGGACTTGTCCAATATGGCGAAAAATGGCTGCCGGCGATTCAGAATGGCGACTGGTACAGACTCATCACCGCCGGTTATCTCCACCAAGGTTTGAGCCTCGCGGCCCGCACGCCGAAGTGGATGTTGCTGGTTCAGTTCCTGCACATCTTCCTCAACATGATGGGCCTCTACAATGTCGGCACCATCGTGGAGGAGATCTACGGCACGCGGCGCATGTTCGCTATTTACACGGCAGCTACTGTTACAGGATTCGCGCTCAGCGCCATGTGGGCACCGCGAGTTCCGTCTCTGGGCGCCAGCGCCGGCATCTTCGGGCTGTTGGGCGCATTGATCGCTTATGGAGTTTTAAGCAAGTCGCTGGTCGCGCGCCGCCTGCAAACCGTTTGCCTGATGAACGCCGGGATCGGGTTCATCATGGGCGGCTACATGCAGATGATCGATAACGCCGCGCATTTGGGCGGACTCATCGGCGGCTTCGTCATCGCCTGGCTCGCCGGACTGCCGCATTGGGTGGACGATGAAACGGAGAAGACGTGGGGGCTCGTCTCCCTGGTCTCCGTTCTGATCACCCTCTATGCCTTCTGGGAAGTCCTCTACCGCGTGCTCTTCCGCAAGGTCGGATAGGGTACGTCCGGCCCCTTCACTGAGTGCCAGATGGCCTGGTTCAACAGCCCCTCCGGGGCCACGTCCGGTTCGTCGAAGTCCATAGCTTTCGAAGCTCTCGCCAGTTCCAGCATCCGGCCGCGCAACGCCTTCAACGGCGGGTTCATCTCGTCCAACGGAATGTTGTTCTTCAACGCCTTGTACGGCTCGGCGTTGGGCGTTTTCACAAACACCGGGAACATCGGATCGGCGGCCAGATCGAACTGGTTGGTGGGTGGCAGACCGAGTAGCACCTCGATGGTCTTGTACATGTTGATCGTGGTGTAGAACGTGCTGTCCGTCTTCCGGCCACGGGTGTACGGGCTGATGACCATTGCAACAGTGCGGTGCCCATCCACGTGATCCACACCCGACTGCGCGTCATCCTCTACTACGAAGATCGCCGTCTTCGCCCACAACTTCGACTGCGACACCGCTTCCACCAAACGCCCCAATGCCAGATCGTTATCCGCCATCATCGCCCGCGGTGTGGGGAAGCCTGGTGTAGTGCCGGACGTGTGATCCTGCGACAGCAAAAGGACATTCAACCGAGGCACAGTGTTCGTCGCCTCCGCCGCATGAAACTCCTCCAGAAACCGGTCCACGCGCAGTTGATCGGGAATGCGCAGATCGTACGCAGGAACGTTCTTCGAATAGACATCGCGCAGCCCCACGATCACGGCCCTTGGCTGGATGCTTACTTTCCGCGTGCCCTGTTTCCAGTCGGCGTAGATATCGCTCCACGTCGCGCCATTCGGTTCCACGGTATTCAGCCCGCGCTCTCCGAATGCGCGTACGCGCAAGCCATGCCGACGCGCGTTGTCCCACAGAAATTCCGTGGGTGCGAAGAGCATCGGATTCTGGTCATTGCGCCCGTTGCTGAACTTGAAAACCCAGTCGCTGGCGTAGCCCTGCGTGCACCAGCGGTGCCCCAGCGCGGACTGGTCGGCTGGCTGATAGAAGTTATCCAGCAGCGCATACTGCTCGGCCAGCGCGTGGTGATTGGGCGTCACATCGCGGCCGAAGATGGCAAGGGAAGCGTCGCCGTTTCCCTCCGGCATGTCGCCGAAAACCTGATCGTACGTCCGGTTTTCCTTGATCACGTAGATGATGTGTTCAATCGGCTGTGGGGTGGCGCCCTTGGCTGCCGGCGCGGCCCCCGGAGCGTGATTGTCCGCGAGAACCTGCTTGGTATGCGCGGCGAGATTCGCCAACTCCGTGAGCGGAACCAGCGAAAGCACGCCGGCGCGATCCTTGTAACTCCGGCCCCCGGTTTTCGCCGGCGCCACGGAACCGAAACCATAGCCATTGGCGATCAGCAGTTGCTGATTGTCCTTGGTCAACGCCACGGCAGTCGGATACCAGCCGGCAGGGAGGAAGCCCTTCACCTTCGCACTGCCCAGATCCACCACGGCAACGGCGTTATTGGCAGCGTTGGCAACAAATAGCATCTTCCCATCGGGATGAACCGCCAGCGCGTCGGGCGAACTACCTAGCGGCGCCTTCGCATAGAGTGGCACCGCGATGGAGCGCTCCAACTTCAACGTGCCCGTGTGCAACTGCGCGACTGTGTCAGAGTTTGCGTTCGCAATATACAGCCGAGTCTGGTCCGGTGAAAGTGCGAGCGCACTGGGGTGCAGCCCGACCTCGACCTCCGCAATCAACTTTCCCGTAGCTATATCGAAGGCCGATACAGTGCCGGACGACGGGATACCCGTGCGTTTATCCACCACCACCGGGTAGATCCCGTCCGTGGTATCCGCAGCCAGCGGCTTCCGCCCTCCCCAATTGGAGACAAACAGTTTTCCATTCGCGATGGCAACCGTATAGGGGTAGCTCCCGGTCGTCCAGAAATCGATCTTCTTCGTCGCCAGCGCAATGCGCGCCACCGCGTGTTTCAGGTTGCAGGCCACAAACAAGTACTGCCCATCCGGGCTTAGCGCCACACCGCTCGGCGCGCTGCCCGGCAGTAAAATCGATTCGCCTGCGGAGAACGCCTGCCCTGCTGACCGCGTGAAAACATGCACAGCATTCGACGAGCCACCGCCGACATAAAGGGTGTTGCCATCGGCGGAGAACGTGACCCCGGTGAAGCTATCGGCAATGGGCAGCGTTTGCGCCAACTGGGCCGTTTGCAGGTCTACCAGATGCAGCGCGCGCGAAGCGAAGTTCGACCCGGTGACAACCGCCGCCGTCCGTCCATCGGGCGACATCGCGATGCCCAGCGGACGGTCGTTTACCTCGATCATGCGGCCGAACGGGCGAACCGTCTGCCCGGTCGGCAGCAGGTACGTGCCATCCGGCTGGCGGCCCACGACACGCTTCCATACTGGCTGCGAAACGACGGCCACCGCGGCAACAGCCGCCACCGCAAACAGAACCCGGCGATTCACCATAACGGCCTACTCCTCCTGCTCAAACAGTTCGCTACGAGCCACGCGCTCACCGCGGAAGATGACGGCGGAGATTCGTTCCGTCACCGTAATATCGCGCAACGGATTCCCATCCACCAGCAACAGGTCCGCTTCCATTCCCGGCTTCAACATCCCGATCCGCCCAGCCGCGCCCAGCGCTGCCGCCGCACGGCCGGTCGCCGCCTGCAGCGCCTCTCCCGGCGTGAGCCCAGCCTGCACCAGCAGCGCCAACTCCCGATGAATACCAGGACCATGGATCACGAACATCTGGCCGGAGCCCGATCCGGCTACAACCCGATCGGCGGCCGAAATCGTCACGCGTACGCCCGGCGCCGAAGCCGTCTTCGCCAACAATGGGCGCGTTCGTTCCAACAATCCCTTGATGGCCACCTGCTGCACCAGGCTGCGCTCCAGCAACTCGGGTTTGGGTTCGGTCCTGGCCTCCGCAGCCGTAAGCGTTGGAATCCAGTAACCCGCCACCGGGGGAGCCACGCCTCCGATCAACGTATCGGCGCCGTTCTCGCTCCGCGAAAGTACCGGCAACCCCGCCGCCTTTAATGCCGCCACAGGCACTCGCGCCGTGTCAACAAAAAGCCCACTCGCGCCCTGTCGCTGCAGTCCCATGGCGATAGCCGCGCCCTGCTCCGGCGAATCCGTCTGGATCAGCGGCCCCGTAAAAAACACCTCGCTCGCCAGCCGTTCCCCTCGCGCCACCATGTCCCGCAGATGCAGCACCGGCGCCACCTCATCGCCAACAGAACGGATCGCCGTCACGCCGCTGAAAAGGTACGCAACATGCCGCCAATCGATCTCCTTCGCCGATGGCGTCCCCTCCACCCCGCCCGCCGCCGACAATTGCACGTTCGTATCGATCAGCCCCGGCAGCAACGTCTTCCCGCTACCCTCAATCGGCTCCGCGTTCAGATTCTTCGGGTCCGGCGCGTCGCCCTCAAAAATCTCCTCGATCTTCCCATCGCGGATCAACAGCGCGCCGCGCTCAATCACTCTCCCATCGCCAATAAACAGCCGCACATCGCGGATCAACAGTGTCCGGCTCCGCCGCAACTCGCGCTGCAGCACCTTCGCCTGATGCAGACTCTCCTTGCTATAGGCCTGATAGGTCCCCAACAATAGGAACGGCGCCAACGCCGCGAGCACCCACAACTTCGCCGACGATTTTACTTTCTCTTCCTTCTCCCACCGGAACAACTTCACCGCCAGGAACATGCCCACCACCAGCGTCAACCCCAACGCCCCCAGACTTTTCCACTGCGACTCCAACCCTTCCTTTCGCAGCAGAATTCCCTGCAGCCCCGCAAACAGGTGCGACGAAGGAATGAACTGCGCCACAATCTGCAACCACTGCGGCATGGCGCTGATCGGGAAGGTCGCCCCACTCAGGAACAGCATCGGCAGGTAGCAGAGTTGAATCAAAATCTGGCTTTCCTGCATGGAGTTCACCACCGAAGCGATAATCAGCCCCAACGCACGGAACGCCAGCACCGCGACGCTCAGAAACAGGAACAACGTAAACGGCCGCTCCGGCCACGGCATCTGGTAGCCAAAGTGGCCGATGCAAATCAGAAACAGCGCCGATGGGATGTAGTTGATCCAGCCCGTCACGAGCCAGCTCACCAGCAGGGGCGCGGCCGTCGTGGGTGCCACTTTGAACCGGCGCAGGATGTTCTGCTCGCGATCAGAAACCGCGCGCATGCCCGCGCCGAAGAAGCCATTCCCCAGCACGCCGAAAATCAACACGCTGGTCACCACCTGCTTTGCCACTCCCCCGCCCTGCCCGGCGGACATCATCTGGGCGAACAGGAAAAAGAAAATCAGCGGAAACACGTAGCCGAAGAACAGGGCCATCCGGTCCCGCGCCATCAGGCGCAGTGTAATTGCAATATTCGTTAGGTAGGCCGTCATATCAGTCCCGCAAGCTCCGGCCGGTCAGTTCCAAAAACACATCCTCCAGCGTCGGCCGCTTCAGCTGAATATCGGCTAACTCCAACCCGCGCTGGTCCACCCACTTCACGAAGTCCACAATCGCGCGGGCGGGCTTTTCCGCGGTCACGGTCAGCAAGGTCCGGTCTCCACTCAAATGCGTCTTGGCGCCTTCGGAAACTGGTGTCGACTCCCCGTCGCCCAGCGGCTCACTCAAACGAATCTCGATCCGCGACGACCCGAACGTACTCGCCACCAGATCGCGTGGCGCGCCGATGGCGATGATCCGACCCTGGTCAATAATCGCAACGCGGTCGCAGAGCCGCTCGGCTTCCTCGATGTAATGGGTCGTCAGAACAATGCTCCGCTGCTTGTCCCGCAGCTCCAGAATCAGCTTGTGTATCTCCAGCCGCACCTGCGGGTCCAGCCCCGTTGTCGGTTCGTCCAGGAAGATCAATTGCGGATCATTGATCATCGCCATCGCCAATGCCAGACGCTGTTTCTGCCCGCCGGAAAGCGTGCTGTACATCGCATCGCGCTTTTCCCACAGCTGCAAACGCTTCAACAAATCATCGGCGTTCACCGTGCGCGGGTAGAACGAACCGAACAGCCGCATCGCCTCGTGCAGCCGGATCTTGTCGGGCAGATTCGTCGCTTGCAGGCAAACGCCAATGCGCTCCTTTAACGCCTTTGTGTCCGCCGCCGGATCGAACCCCAGCACCCGGACGTCCCCGGCGCTGCGCGGCCGCAGCCCTTCGAGGATCTCTACTGTCGTCGTCTTCCCCGCGCCATTCGGGCCCAGCAGGCCGAACACTTCCCCCTGCTGCACGGTGAAATCAATTCCCCGTACCGCCTCCACATCGCCATAGCTCTTCCGCAGGCCGGCAACCTGAATACATGGTTCACTCATGCGCCGCTACTTCTTCGCCGCGACAAATCGAACATAATTCCAAATGGTTTGCATATCTTCCAGTGAATAACCGCGCACAACATTTCCGTGCCGCCAATTGGCCTGCCGCTGAATGGACTGGACATCCGTGTTGACCAGACTCCGCAACGAGGGTGGAGTGGCGGACAAATCGAACACCCGCGTTTTAGATGCCGTCCGTTCGGCCGGGACGCCAGCAAATCTCTCCCCATCTTTCAGCACAAACGTCCGCACTGTTCGCGGCCGCCCGTAGCGCAACACCTGCGGCCCATCGGCCTCCTTAATCGCCGCTACCTTGGTAATGTCCGGCCCCACCGCGGTCCCGTTTCCATTCAACCGGTGGCAGACCGAACAACGCGACTCGCGCGTCAAATCAAAGAACAACTCCCGCCCTCGCCTGTGCTCCTCCGGCGTATCCACAGACTTCTCCGCCGGCAGCGATACCGGAGCCTCCGTCGAAGGTCCGCCCGCCACGTTGATCGGCGCCGTTGCCAGGCTCTGAATGTAATCAGTCAAGTCGTTGATATCCGCATCCGTCAACCGATCCCCCCACGCCGGCATCGCCGTCGCTGGAATCCCGTTCCGAATCACCTTGATCAAATACTCCCGTTCAAACGTCCGCCCGCGCAATCGCTGACTCCGCGCCGCCGAACCGCCCGCGCCATGACAATAGCCTACCGAACAGCCCTGCGCGAACAACTTATCGCCGCGAGCCACCGACGCCGGCGTCCCGATCGACTGCCCATACGCAACCGGCAGCAGCAACAACACCAGCCAGCGTCTCATTTGCCATTCTCCGGAAGCGCAAATACAAACACCGCCGACCCACTCCGCAACCGCTCCGTCTCCGGCCAGATCTGTGGCAACAACCCCGCCAACGCCGACCCCCACCCGCTAGGCGTCGCGATATACTGCCGCCCGTTCACCGAATACGTCACCGCGCTCCCGCGGTTCCCCGATCCGGTCTGATAGCTCCACAGCTTCTTACCCGTCGTCGCATCCAACGCAAAGAAGAAACCCTCCGCATCGCCCGTAAAGACAACATCTCCAGCCGTCGCCAGCACTGAGGCCAGCAGCGGATATTTATACTCGTACAGCCACGCCCGCTTCCCGGTCACCGGATCATACGCACCCAAATGCCCGCCCGCTTCGCCCTTCAACGGCTTGTGCGTCAGCTTGAATGTCCCGCCAAAATACACCTGCCCTTCCTTCGGCGTCTCCGGCACCGCCACGACATCTTCACACCACTCAATCCCGGTCGTAAAGAACATCCCCGCCTTCGGCGACCACGCCCCCTGGTTCCAACTCCGCCCCCCGCCAATCGACGGGCAGATAATCTTCGACTTCCCCACCACCGGCTCATTCCGCCCCAGCAACTCGCCCTTCGGCCCCACGCCGGTGATCCAATTCAGGTTGTTCACCAGCGGCCAGGCGGCAACGAATTCTCCATTCGTCCGGTCCACCACGAACGTGTATCCACCCTTGTTCACATTCAACAAAAGCTTCCGCGGACGCCCATTGACAGGCAGATCCAGCAACACATTTTCATACGCAGTGTCCCAGTCCCACACATCGTGCGGCACCTGCTGATAATGCCACTTCAGCTTGCCCGTATCCAGATCCAGCGCCACCACCGAATCGGTATAGAGGTTATCCCCCTTCCGATTGCCGCCCCAGAAATCGGCCGCCGGATTGCCCACACTCCAATACGTCAAGTTCAACTCAGCATCGTAAGAACCAGTCATCCACGTCGCCCCGCCGCCGCTCTTCCAGCTGTCTCCGGTCCATGTTTCATGGCCCTTTTCGCCCGGCCCCGGAATGGTCCAGAACCGCCACAACTGCCGGCCCGTCTTCGCGTCAAACGCGTTGACATAGCCGCGATGCGCCGAATCCCCGCCCGTCACCCCGACAATCACTTTGCCCTTCACCACTAGCGGGGCGGCTGTAATATTACAACCGCACTGATTGGCGTCCTCGACGTTCACCTTCCACAACTCACGCCCGTTCTTGGCATCGAGCGCCACCACGTGATTGTCCAATGTTCCCAGGAACACACGCCCATCGGCCACCGCCACGCCGCGATTCCAAGGACCGTAGAAAATCGTGAAGCCTTTCGGCAGTTGAAAGTAGTAACTCCACAATTCCCGCCCCGTAGCCGCGTCGATCGCGAACACCCGGTTATGCGACGTGGAGACATACATCACCCCGTCCACCACAATCGGCGTCGCCTGTAAGCCACCCTCGTTGTCGCCCGTCTGAAACGTCCACACCGCCGTCAACCGCGACACGTTCGACGCATTCACCTGATCCAGCGCACTGTACCGCCACGCGCTCGTCTGGCCCCCGTAATGGGGCCAGTTTTCACGCGTGGCGCCATCCTGCGCAAAGAGAGCGGTGGCAGCAGCAAACAGAGCTACGAAGCGGGGCATAGAGTCTTTCAATTTTACTTCTTCAGAACGTTCACACAGGCCAGACAAAACGCCGGCAAATCCTCGGGTTTCCGCGACGTCACCAGATTTCCGTCCACCACAACTTCTTCGTCCAACCACTCCGCCCCGGCGTTCACCACATCGTCCTTAATAGCAAAGAAACTGGTCACCTTCCGGCCCTTCAACATCCCGTGCGCGGAGCACAGCACCCAAGGCCCATGACAGATCGCCGCAACCAGTTTGCCCTGCGCATTGATATCGGCCACCAGCTTGTTCGCCTTCGGATGCCGCCGAATATGGTCGGGCGCAAACCCGCCGGGAACCACGACGCCGTCGAAATCATCGGCGGAAACTTCGTTGTAGGATTTCTGCGCCGTGCAAGGATACCCCAGCTTGCTCGGATACGTCTTGCCAGCTTCGGCGCCAACCGTGATCGTCTCCACACCCGCTTCCTGCAACCGGTACAACGGCACCCACACTTCCATCTCCTGATACATCTGGTCGACCAGGATCGCGACCTTTTTACCTTTTAGTTCCATACTCGCGATTGTAGACTAGAGCCTATGCAGGATTTCGAAAAGCTCGGCGTATTCTATCTCGGCAAAAAGGACGAGGGCCTACTCCTCCTCGATTCTAAGGACCTGGTCACCCACGCCGTCTGCGTCGGCATGACCGGCAGCGGCAAGACCGGCCTCTGCGTCGGCCTGCTCGAAGAAGCCGCCATCGATGGCATCCCCGCCATCATCATCGACCCCAAGGGCGATCTTTCGAACCTGCTGCTCAACTTCCCCTCCCTCGCCCCGGCCGACTTCGCCCCCTGGGTCAACGAAGAAGAAGCGCGCAAAAAAGGCATCACGAAAGATCAGTTCGCCACCGAAACCGCCGAACGCTGGAAGAAGGGGCTCGCCGATTGGGGACAGGACGGCGCCCGCATCCAGCGCCTCCGAGACGCGGCCGACTACACCATCTACACCCCCGGCTCGTCGGCCGGCTACCCGGTCAGCGTCCTCCGCTCCTTCGGCGCGCCGCCGGAAGAAATGCGCGAAGACCGCGAAGCCATGCGCGAACGGATTCAGTCCACCGCCACCGCCCTGCTGGCGCTCATGAACGTCGTCGCCGATCCCATCCAGTCCCGCGAGCACATCCTCATCAGCAAGCTCATCGAAAGCGCCTGGATGCAGGGCAATGACCTGGATTTGGCCACCCTCATCCAACAGATCCAGAAGCCGCCCGTCACTCGCATCGGCGTCCTCGAAATCGAAGCCTTCTACCCGTCGAAAGAACGCTTCGAACTCGCCATTGCGCTAAACAACCTGCTCGCTTCCCCCGGCTTCGAAGCCTGGCTTGAAGGCGACGCGCTCGATATCGGTTCGCTCCTCTACACGGCTACCGGCCGTCCGCGCATGTCCATCTTCTCCATCTCGCACCTGAGCGATTCGGAGCGTATGTTCTTCGTCGCCCTCCTTCTCAACCAGATGGTCTCCTGGATGCGTACGCAGCCCGGCACCTCCAGCCTCCGCGCGCTGCTCTACATGGACGAGATCTTCGGTTACTTCCCGCCCGTCGCCAACCCGCCCTCCAAACAGCCTCTGCTTACGCTGTTGAAACAGGCCCGCGCCTTCGGCGTCGGCGTCGTCCTCGCCACCCAAAACCCGGTCGATCTCGACTACAAAGGCCTCTCCAACTGCGGCACCTGGCTCGTCGGCCGTCTGCAAACCGAGCGCGACAAAATGCGTCTCATCGAAGGTCTGGAAGGCGCCGCTGCCGCCGCCGGTGGCTCGGCCGACCGAGGCGCGTTGGAGCAACTGCTGTCCAGTCTCAAGAGCCGCATCTTCCTGATGAGCAACGTCCACCGCGGCGCGCTCGAAGTCTTCGAATCCCGCTGGGCGCTCTCGTACTTGAGCGGCCCGCTCACCCGCGCCCAGATCAAAACGCTGATGGACGCGAAGAAGAAAGCGCTCCCGCCGCCACCCATCGCCGGCGAAGCCGCCGCCCCACCCGCCGCCGCGCCCAAACGCGCCGCCGAAGTCGTGGGCACCGCCCGCCCCGTCCTTCCGCCGGACATCGAACAGCATTTCCTCCCCGTCCGTTCCACGGGCGCGGCCAGCTACGAACCTGTACTCTTCGGTGTCGCCCAGGTTCGCTTCACTGACACAAAAACGAAGATCGACTTCTCCCGTGAAGTGAAGTTCTGCACGCTCGTCGAGAGCGGGCCCGTAGCCGTCAACTGGGAACAGGCAGAAGAACTGGACATCGACATCGCCGAGCTCGAAAGCGAACCCACCGACGGCGCCTCTTTCGGTGACCTACCCGCCGCCGCCGGCAAGGCCAAGTCCTACACCACTTGGAACAAGGATTTCGTCAACTGGCTCTTCGCCACGCAGAAACTCGAAGTTCTACAGAGCGCCAACCTCGGCCAGGTCTCCAATCCCGGCGAATCCGAGCGCGACTTCCGCGTCCGTCTCACCACTGCCGCTCATGAAGCGCGCGACGAAGCCGTCACCGCTCTCCGCCAGAAGTACGGACCCAAACTCGCCATGCTCGAAGAACGCGTGCGAAAAGCTCAGCAAATGGTGGAAAAGCAGCAGCAGGAAGCGACCCAGTCGAAAGTGCAGACCGGGCTCTCGATCGCCACCTCTGTGCTAGGCGCCATTATGGGCCGCGGCTTCATGACCAAGACCGCCATGTCCAGCGTCGGCTCCGCAGCCCGTACCCTCGGCAAGGCCAGCCGCGAGGGCCAGGACGTGGACCGCGCAGAAGAGAATCTGCAGTCCGCGCTCGATCAGCGCCAGCAACTCGAACAGCAACTGCAGGAAGAAATCGCCACCCTCGCAACGCAATACGACACCCTGAACGAGAAGTTCGAGAGTGTCGTAATTGCGCCGAAAAAGACCAATATTCAGGTCAAACTGTTCTCGCTCTGCTGGAAAGGATAGGCTTCGGGCCTAATCCTTCCAGTCAGCGACGAAGATGTTGAACTCGTACCGGCTCTTGGTGTTCAAAGAGCTGGAAAACACGAACTTCTTCCCGTCCGGCGAAAACTCGGGGAACGAAGTGAACCCGTTGAAATTCGTGATCTGCTTCAACCCGGAACCGTCTACGTTCACAATGTAAAGCTCAAAATCCCGGCCATCGCACTTGTGCATGTTCGACGAAAAAACGATGCGCTTGCCGTCGGGCGTGAAGGTGGGTGCGAAGTTGGCGCAGTTATTGTTGGTGATCTGCTTCCGGTCGTTCCCATCCGGCCCGGAAACGAAGAGTTCCATCTTCATCGGCGCCGTCAGATTCTCCTTCAACAGCTCGTTGTAACGGGCCATCGTCTCCGGCGTCTGCGGATGGTTGGCGCGCCACACGATGTGCTTGCCATCGCGCGAATAGACGGCCCCACCGTCGTACCCGCGGGACTTCGTCAACTGGTGTTTATCGCTGCCGTCGGATTTCATCGTCCACAGATCCAGATCTCCGGACTCCATCGACGTATAGATAATCCGGCCCGTTTTGAAGTTCACCGTCGCCTCGGCATCGTAGCCCGGCATCTTCGTCAACTTCTTCACGATCTTTCCCTGATCGGTGGCGAGATAGATCTCGTAGCCCGGGAACACGCCCCACAAATAGCCCTTGCTCCGGTCCGGCGGCGGCGGGCACGCATCGCCTGCTTCATGCGTCGAACCGTACACAATGTGCTTGTTATCCTTCAAAAAATACGCACACGTCGTCCGGCCTTTGCCGGTCGATACCAGCTTCTGGTCAGACCCGTCGGCGTTCATCGTGAAGATCTGGTCACACGGATACGGCTCCCGCGTCGACTGGAAAACCAGCCGCTTTCCATCCGGAGCCCAATACGCTTCCGCGTTCTGCCCGCCGTTGGTCAGCTGCTTCAAATTCTTCAAATGTTCACTATCCTGCGCCGCCAATGGCAGCAACAGAGCAATCGATAAAACTAGCTTCCGCATCGTTATTTTCTTCCTTCAAACAGGTTGCGGCCCTGCACCAGCGCCCGCATCTTTCCATCGGCGACGCTGCGCTGCAGCATCCAAAAACCGCAATCGGGGTGGACGAACGGAATTCGTCCCGGCCCCAAAACCTTTTGTGCGTGTTCAATCCGCGAAGCAATCAAATCAGGCGATTCGATCCCGTTGTCCTTGATATCAACAACGCTCAGCCCCAGCCCGATCTTCGGATCCAGTTCCCGGAACGCGTCCAGTTCGTCATACCCGCGCCGCGCGAATTCCAGAATCAAGTGGTCGCAATGCAGCCCGTTCATGAACGGCATCAGGTCTTTCCAAAAACCCTTCTGCACCGATTGCCCGCCATAATTCCCAAAGCAAATATGCACGCCGCGCTTGCCGCGGATGCCGTCCAGCACATGATTGATCGCCGGCAGCGCCCACTCCCGGTCTTCCGGATGACCGCTGATATTCGCTTCGTCGATCTGAATCACTTCCGCGCCAATGCGCTCCATCTGGCGGCGCAACACCTGCGCGATCGCCATGCACAATTCGCCGCGGTCTGTATAAAAACGGTCAGTCAACACCTTCGTCAACATGTGCGGCCCGGTACAGGTGAACTTCAACTGGTTCGCCGTCAGCCCCTTGGTGAAGTCGTAGTCGCGCGCCAGGTTCAACACGCCGTCGCCCACCGCTTCATGCACAATCCCGGCCGGGTCCGTCCGGTACTTCAACTGCGTGTCGGCGCGAAACTCATCGATATCGGAAATCGAAAACCGGGTCCGAATCCCCGACATCCGGCTAATGAAGTAGTCGATCATCCCGTTCGTTTCCGGATGGCTCGGATCGAACCGGTTCAACTCCCCGTCGGCCACGACATCGATGCCCGCCAACTCCTGCGTCTTCAGCACCACCATGATCGCGTCGCGCAGCGCGCCCCGGGACGTATCGCCGAAAAGCCATTGCGGGGTAGGATAGCTGCCCACCACAGTTGTCAGGATTGCCATAAAAGAACCATTCTATATTGTGGCTTCTCATTCGCGAACCCTGCTGTTTCTCCTCGCCCTCCCCGCGCTCGCCCAAACCCGCTTCGCGCACTTCGAAAGCCGTGCCCTCGCCACGGATCTCAAAGGCGGCTACCAGGTCGTCGTCACCGACGTCAACAAAGACGGCAAGCCCGACCTCGTCGCCCTCGCCTCCGGCATGACCGAACTGCTCTGGTTCGAAGCCCCGAACTGGGAACGCCACGTCCTCGCCACTGGCCTCAAGCGCATGATCAACACATGGCCGCTCGATACGGACAAGGACGGCATCCCCGAATTCCTCGTCGCCCACGCCTTTGAAAACGAGGCCGCCCGTTCCGTCGGCATCGTCAGCCTGCTCACCCACGGCGCCGACGTCCGCCAACCCTGGACCGTCCGCGAAATCGATCGCCTCACCACCTCCCACCGCCTCCGTACGGCCAACGGACTCTTCATCAACGCCCCTCTCACCGGCGCCTCCGCCGTCGCTCCCGAGTACAACGACCACACGCCCCTCGTCGCCTACCGCCCCGGTGACTGGCACCGCCAACTCATCACCGATGCCGATGAAGGCGTCGTCCACGGCATCTTTATCCACGACTGGAATCGCGATGGCCGCGACGACGTTCTCACCGCCAGTTTCCGCGGCATCCACGTAAACCTCGCCCGCGCCGATGGCACCTGGACCCGCGAAAAGATCGCCGATGGCGACCCGGCGCCCTGGCCCAAATCTGGCTCCTCCGACATCGCCGTCGGCTTCCTGAAAGGCGAACGATTCCTCGCCGCCATCGAAGCCTGGCACGGCAATCAGGTCGCCATCTACCGCCAGAAAAAAGGCGCGTGGCAACGTACCGTGATCGACGACACCCTCACCGACGGCCACACCGTCTTCACCGCCGACCTCAATGGCGACGGCAAACAGGAAGTCGTCGCCGGCTTCCGTGGCGGCAAGCGCGGTGTCTATGTTTACTACGAAGAGAACGGCCGCTGGATCCGCCAAATCCTAAGCGAAGGCGAAGTCTCCGCCGCCGCCTGCGTCGTCGCCGACCTCAATCGCGACCGCAAGCCGGACATCGCCTGCATCGGCGCCGCCACGCAAAACCTCGTCCTCTACACGCAAAAATGATCCGCCGCTACGCCGAACTGCGCCCCGAAGAACTCGCCGCCGCACTCGCCTCGAACCCCACGTTCATCTGCCCCTGGGGGGCGCTCGAATGGCACGGCGCCCACCTGCCGCTCGGCCTCGACGGCATCGTCGCCGAAGCCTTCAGCGGACGGCTCGCCGCCGCCACCGGCGCCACTCTACTCCCCGGCACCTGGCTGCCGATGACCACACTCCCGCACCCGCACTCGCTCTCCATTCCCACCGCCACCGTTTGCGCCGTCTGGCGTGCGCTGCTGGACGAACTCGCCCGCATCGGCGCGCGCACCGTTTGCCTCGTCTCCGGCCATTACGCCCAGGGCCACGAACTGGAGATGTACCGCGAATGCGTCGACGCCATGCAGCGCCACCCCGGCCTCCGCGTCCTCGCCGCATCGCCCCTCGAACTGCTCAACGACGACAATCTCCTCGACCACGCCGGCCACCGCGAAGCCGCCCAACTCCTCGCCATCCGTCCCGATCTCGTCCGGCTCGATCTCTTCCAACCCGGCCCGCCTACCGCCAACGCCGTCCTGGGCGACGACCCTCGCCACGCCACCGCGGCCATTGGCGAACAACTCCTCGCCAGCGCGGTAACCGCCTGGCAACAAGCCATCGCCACCTGGAACGAATCCGAGCTTCACAACTTCTACCAGACCCGCGCCGCCGCCTACCTGCCCTACCGCGACGCCTTCTTCAAAGAGTCCTGGGAACAGGCCATCACCGACTGGTGGCAAACAAAATCAGGTAACAGCTAACCGCGCCCCGTCGAACCGCTCATACGATTTCGTACGCAACGCCAGCCGCAGCCGGCCCACCGCCTCGCACACATCCTCGAAAGAATTGTAGAGCGGTGCCACGCCAAACCGGATCAGATCGGGTGCCCGAAAATCCGGAATCACCGCGTAATCCGTAATCAGCGTTTGGGTCAACCGCCACGCCTCCGGGTGCCGCAACGACACGTGCGACCCCCGCCGCGCCGCCTCTCGCGGCGAAGCCACCGTTACGCCAAACTCCGCCAACTGCCGGTCCGCCTCCGCAATCAGATAATCACAAAGCCGCCGCGACTTCTCCTCGACAGCCCCCATCCCCGCCTCAAACAACAGGTCCAACCCCGGCTCCAGGCACGCCATCGACAGCACCGCCGGCGTCCCCGCCAAAAACCGCTGTATCCCCGCCGCAGGCCTGTACTCCAACCAAAACGCAAACGGATCCGCATGCCCCAGCCATCCCGGAATCGGGCTCAGCAACCGCTCCTGCAAGTCCCGCCGAACATACAAAAACGCCGGCGCCCCGGGTCCGCCATTGCAGTATTTGTACGTGCAGCCAACGGCCATCTCCGCGCCGCTGGCGTGCAAATCAATGGCAAAAGCCCCCACCGAATGGCTCAAGTCCCACAGCATCCACGCGCCCGTCGCTTGCACCCGCCGTGTCGTCTCCTCCAACGGATACACGGCCGCCGTCCGGAAACATGTCTGCGTCAGCGACACCAGGGCCGTTCCCCCACCCGCCGCCGCGACCGCATCATCGGCAATCGTCAAATCACCGCACGCCTGCAGAATATAGGCATCCGAAGGAAAGTTCCGCCGGTCGGTCACAATCCCCCGCCGCGGTGCCTGCGCCGCCACCGCCGCCGTCGCCAGCTTGAACAGATTCACCGACGTGCTGTCGCATACCAGCACCTCATCGGCATCGGCCCCAATCAGCGCCGCCAACTTCGCCCCCAGCCGGGACGGCAACGCCATCCATCCATCGTTCCAACCCCGAATTAACCGCGCCCCCCACTGCCGCTGCACCAGATCCTCCGCCAGCCCAACAGCCTTCCGCGGCAGCCGGCCCAGCGAGTTCCCGTCCAGATAAATCGGCCCGCCCGCCTCCGCCACAAACTCCTCCCGAAACCGCCGCAGCGGATCGGAAGAATCCATCTGCCGCGCATGAAAAAGGCTCACGCTCGTCCCTCCACAAAAACTTCCACCCACTCCACCCGGCCCGCCGAAGCCGCCTTCACATCCACCACCGCCTCCGTAGTTCCCAGCGTCCCCGCAAACCGGTACACCGGGCAGTTCGGCCCCGGTTTCAACCCGTCTTCCACCCGATCGAACCCAGTCAGCACCCCATTGCAACGCACCTCCCACTTCGCCGCATCCCCACCCTTCACGCCCAAACGAACCGCCACCTTTGCCCCAGCCGGCACGTCACCCACTGGTACACGAATCCCAAACCAGCGCCCCGCCTCCGCCTCGACGGGCAGCTTGTAGGAAGCCTTCTCCCCCGGTGCCCATGTGTCCTGGTACGTCACAACATGCCGCCGAGGCTTCCCCGCCATCGCCCCGGCATCTCCAATCTCCCGCAACAGCGCCGGGTACGTCGACAAGTCATCCATCGCCGTCTGGCTATCCATGTAGTTGAACAAATAGATCCGGTCCGCCCCCTGCGCCATGTACGCCGCCGCCGACCCGCGCACCGTCTCGAGCGAGTTCGTCTGGAACGGCCGCCCGCCCACCGCCACCGATCCCTGAAACGCGTTCAACCCCAACTCCAACCCCGCCGCCAGCACCACCGAACCGGGCAGCAACCGGCGCCACAGTCCAATCGGCATATCGTTATCCACGGTCCGCCAGAAGTTCGTCACCGTGACGATATCCACCAATCCCTCCTTCGCCCACGTCACCGCGTCCAGCCCCAACCGCTGCGCCGTCTCCGGTCGCGATGGCACCCGCACCGCAATCCGCTTCTTCGGCCCCAACAGCTTCCGCAACCGCCGGTGGAAATCGGTCAACACGCGCGCCCCTTCCGCCTCCCGGCCCGGCGTGAAGTGAAACCCGAACCGCATCCAGTCCAGTTCCATCCCGTCAAAGTCATACCGCCCCGCCACCTCCTCCACGAACTTCCAGTTGTGTTCCCGCACCGCCGGCTGCAAGTAATCCAACGCCTTGTCGCGCTGCTCCCCGCGGTACGGCACCCTCCGCAACTCCGGATGGGTCTTCCAAAACTCGCTGTGCAGGTAGTGCCGTTCGTCGTCCACGTTGTGCAAATCGTTCATGCGAACCGACACCCACGCCCCGATCCGATGCTTCCGCGCCCGCGCCAGCCATAGCCGGTACGGGTCGATCGCGTCCTGGTGCATCTGCCAGGCCTGGTGCACCCACGCCCGCGCGAACTTCGCCTCCGCCGCCGGAACGCTTGCAAACAGTTCTTGATTGTCCGGCCCCTTTGGATCGTAACCATCCCAGAACGACGTCCGCGTCTTCGAAGGAAATCCCGCCCGCATCGCATTCACGTTCAACAACAACTCGCGCACCTGCGTCCCCGCATATTGATCAACAAACGAGGAAACCTCCTCCGCCCCCAATCGCCGCCCGGCACGGGAAGCAAAGTAGTGGTTGGAATCTTCATTGAGGGCTATCCCCCCGCGAGAAGAAGGGGCAGCCGCCGCGGCGGTGCCAAGGGTTGCGAGAAAAACTCTACGGTCCATAGGGGAAATAGTAAACTGAAAGAGAGTGGATCTCGAAAAAACGCTGTTAAGAAAAGTGGGTCAGGCTATCGAGCGTTTCGATATGATCCGCGATGGAGACCGGGTTGCCGTCGGATTGTCCGGCGGGAAAGACTCCGTTGCCCTCCTTGAAGCGTTGCTTTTGCTGCAAAAACGCGCGCCAATCCACTTCGAAGTCTGCGCTTTCACCGTCGAACAGGGCAAGTTTCTTGCCCCCATCGCCCCCTTTGGCGATTACATGAAGGAGCGCGGCGTGGAGTGGCTCTACGTCCGCGACGAACCAAGTTTCAAACTGATTGAAGAGCAGCCGGACCATGGTTGCGACATGTGCAGCCGCTTCCGGCGCCGCGCCGTCTACGAAATTGGCAAGCAAATGGGAGCCAACGTCATTGCTTTGGGCCATACGGCGGATGATTTTTGCGAATCGTTGTTACGAAACGCAATGTATACTGGGCGCCTTAGTGCGCTACCTGCGGTGACGTGGTCAGCCAAGAAAGATTTTCGGTTGATCCGGCCGTTGGTTTTTGTGACGGAGGAGATCACGCGGAATTACGCGGCAGCCCTTACGGCTCCCGTGATTCCATGCGGATGCTCGCAGAAGACGGGTACCGTTCGCCGGACCCTCCGGGATATTTTTGGTGAATTAGAGAAGGAGCATCCCTACCTGAAAGAGAACCTCCTGTCGGCCATGGGGAATATTCAGACGGATCGATTACTCGATCCGCGATATCTCCCTGCGGATGCCGGCGGCCGTGCTGAACCGGCACCATCGAATGGTGCCGAACTGTTTCCCGTTGTCATGGAACTGTAACCAAGTTGTGGTTGCGGCGTCAGATTTGGCTCTGCGAAACTGGTCCAAGCCGGTAGTGGAAGGATCATCGATAACCAGGTTGTGAGATCGAGGCAATATGAGAATTCTGCCCCGCGAAGAGAAATTCTTCGAATTACTGAACACCCAGACCCGGCTCATTAGTGAAGCTGCCGGTGTCCTGTTGGAAGGCGTCCAAGCTGGCAACGGCCGCCTGCGCGAGCTGGAGTGCCGGATTGAAAAGCTGGAGACCGATTGTGACGAAGTCCTGCACGAGGTCTACAAACGCCTCAATCAGACTTTCATTACACCGCTCGACCCGGAAGACATTCAATCCCTCTGCAGCCACCTTGACGACGTGATGGATGGCATGGAAGAGGCGACGCACTGCATCGTCTCCTATAAAATCGACCCCATTCCCGCGCCCATCGTCGAAATCTGCAAGCTCCTCGTTGATTGCGCCCGCGAAGTCAAAGCGGCCGTCGAAATGATGGACAAGAACCGCGAAATCGTCAAGCACTGCATCGAGATCAATCGTCTCGAAGGCCAAGCCGACAAGATCGTCCGTAAGGCCATCGTCGATCTCTTCGAAAACGAGACCAACCCCATCCTCATCATTAAGCTCAAAGAGATTTACGACGTCCTCGAATGGACTGTCGATTCCTGCGAGGATGTCTCCGACGTTCTCCAAACCGTCGTCGTGAAGAACAGCTAACCGCCTCTCCTCATGGACTCGACTCTCCTCCTTGTCGCCCTGATCATCCTGGTCGCGCTCGCCTTCGACTACATCAACGGCTTTCACGACGCGGCCAACTCCATCGCCACCGTCGTCGCCACCCGCGTTTTGAGCCCAGCCCACGCCGTCATCTGGGCCGGCTTCTGGAACCTGTGCGCCGTTTTCTTCCTGGATACCGGTGTCGCCGCCACCGTAGGCAAGGGCATGGTGGACCTCAAAGTAGTCACCCCCTACGTCATCCTGGCCGGCCTGTTAGGCGCAATTACCTGGAACCTGCTCACCTGGTATTGGGGCCTCCCGTCTTCCTCCAGCCACGCCCTCCTCGGCGGCTACGGCGGCGCGGCCATGGCAAAGGTCGCACTCACCGTCAGTGTTGTCAGCTCCTTCGACGCGCTCATCATCTCCGGCTGGCTCCGCATGGTTTCCTTCATCGTCATTGCCCCCGTTCTCGGCATGACCCTGGCGTACCTATTGATGGTCCTGGTTCACTGGGTCTTCCGCCATACCATGCCGAACAAAGTCGACCGCTGGTTCCGCTGGATGCAGCTTGCCTCCTCGGCCGTCTTCAGCTTTTCCCACGGCGCCAACGACGCCCAGAAAACCATGGGCATCATCACCAGCGTCCTCGTCACAGCGGGCTACCTGGAGACCTTCGTCGTTCCCAAGACCGTCATTTGGGCTGCCTACATCGCCATCGCCGCCGGCACCATGAGCGGCGGCTGGCGCATCGTCCGTACCATGGGCGCCCGCCTCACCCGCCTGAAACCGCGCGGCGGCTTCTGCGCCGAAACCGCGGCCGCCATCTCAATCCTCTTCCCCACTTACCTTCACATGCCCGTGTCCACCACCCACGTCATCGCCGGCTCCATCGCCGGGGTGGGTTCTATTCACCGGCTAAAAGCGGTCCGCTGGGGCTTGGCTACCGACATCGTCTGGGCCTGGTTGATGACCATCCCAGCCTCCGCCGCCGTTGGCGCGCTCTGCATGTGGGTCATCCACCTGCTCGTCGCCAAGATCTGAAAATAACCGCAAAATGTTCCTAACAAATCGGGAGCGAGTTACGTACTACTTTGCAAGATGGTAGTTTCGAAGCTTCTCCCGATTCTCTTTTTGGCTCTCGCCTTCATCGTCGCCCCCGAACCCGCGCGCGACTCGCCCACCAAACTCGGCGACCCCGTAGGCCCCAACAAAATTCCGGCCGCGCAACTTCGCTGATACAAACTCGTAGCCTGACGCACTCTCTCCCGAACCATCCATCGGTTCACTTCAGTCACCCGGAGAGACTATGCGTCTACTACGACCCGCTGCCACGATCCTGTTGCTCAGCTATGCCAGTATCGCCATCGCGGACCCCAACCCCTACAATCAGACTTTTTCGGCGTTTGAATCCGGCCAGGTTCGGCCGCTTGCCCTCACGCCCGATAAGAAGTTCCTCCTCGCCCTAAACACCCCCGACGCAAAGCTGGAAATCTTCCGCGTCCAAAATAACGGCCTTGAATACCGGACTTCTGTTCCCGTCGGCCTCGAACCGGTCTCAGTCGCAGTACGCAACGACGAAGAAGCCTGGGTCGTCAACCACGTCTCCGACAGCGTCAGCATCATCGCGCTCAAAGACAAGAACTCCTACGTCAAACGCACCCTCCAGGTCGGCGACGAGCCCCGCGACATCGTCTTTGCCGGCCGCAACAAAAACCGGGCCTTCATCACCACCGCCCACCGCGGCCAGAACGCCCCAATCGACCCGCAGCTCACCACCCCCGGCGTCGGCCGCGCCGATGTCTGGGTCTTCGACGCCGCCACTAATAGCGCCAGCCCCCTCAACATACTCACCTTCTTTGCCGACACCCCCCGCGCCCTCGCCGTCACGCCCGATGGCGCCAAGGTCTACGCCGCGTCCTTCTTCAGCGGCAACGGCACCGCCTCCACCTTCGTCGGCAACTTCCCCGGCCTCGGCAATCCCCTGCCCCCGGCTCAACTCTTCCCGTTCCTCCCCGTCCCCATCAACGTCAACGCCTTCGGCCAGCCGCAAAACCTGACCAGCGTCATCGTCAAATACGACGGCGCCAACTGGAAGGATGAAAACGGCGGCAACCGCAACGCCGAAATGACCTTCACACTCCCCGATCGCGACGTCTTCGCCATCGATGCCAACGCCAATCCGCCCCGCGCCGTCTCGGGTCCCGCGGGCGTCTTCGCCCACGTCGGCACGACGCTCTTCAATATGATCGTCAACCCCGCCAACGGCAAGGTCTACGTCTCCAATCTCGAATCGAACAACATGCAGCGATTCGAAGGCGCCAACCACTTCGCCGGCGCCACCACGAAACCCGATCCCTCCGTTCGCGGCAAAATCGCCTTCAGCCGCATCACCGTGCTCGACAACGCCGGAAACGTCACCCCGCGCCACCTGAACAAGCACATCAACTACGCCAACTGCTGCGCGGCCAACCCCATCGAAAACGCAACCAGCGTGGCCTTCCCTGTCGACATGCAGATCTCCGCCAACGGCCAGACGCTCTACGTCGCCGCCATCGGCTCCAGCAAGGTCGCCGTCTACAACACCGCGCAGTTGGAAAACGACACCTTCGTCCCCAACACCGCCAACCAGATCACCGTCAGCGGCGGCGGCCCCTCCGGCCTCGCGCTCGACGAATCGGCCAACCGCCTCTACGTGTTGACCCGCTTCGATAACTCCATCAAAATCGTCAACACGCAAACCAAAACCGAAATCGGACGCGCGTCGATGTTCAATCCCGAACCGGCCCACATCGTCAACGGCCGCCGATTCCTCTACGACGCCTCCTTCAGTTCCAGCCACGGCGATTCGGCTTGCTTCAGCTGCCACATCTACGGCGATACCGACCACCTCGCCTGGGACCTCGGCGACCCCGACCAGCCCAACGCCCCCGACCCCAACGTCAAGCAGAACACCTCGCCCCGCTTCGGCTTCGGGTCCATGAAGGGTGTGATGGCCACTCAAAGCCTCCGCGGCATGGACAACATGGGCCCCATGCACTGGCGCGGCGATCGCACCGGCGGCTACGCCGAACCGAACGCCCAGCCCAACTCGGGCGCCTTCAACGAGACGCTCGCGTTCAAGGCATTCAACGTCGCCTTCCCCGGCCTACTCGGCCGCGACAGTCAAATCCCAGCCACCGAAATGGATAAGTTCACCAAATTCATCCTCGAAGTGATGTACCCGCCCAACCCCATCCGAAAGCTGGACAACTCGCTCACCCCGCTCCAACAGGAAGGCTCGAACCTCTACTTCGGCCGAAATACGTTCTTTGATCCCTTCGGCCCCTCGCTCAACTGCAACGCCTGCCACGAAATCAACCGCAACGCCAACGCCGGCCAGACCACCAAGCCCGGTTTCTTCGGTACCAACAGCCTCACCACCGAAGTAGCCGGCCTCACGCCGCTCAAGAACCCCCACCTCCGCAACGCCTATCAGAAGGTGGGCAAGTTCGGAATCCCCTTCTCGCCGGTATGGCTCAACGGCCCGCGTTTCGGCGTCCAGCAGGGCGAACAGATCCGCGGCTTCGGGTTCCTCCACGACGGCAGTTTCGATAGGATGTCGAACTTCTTCTTCGCCGCCAACTTCGGCACCGGAGAAGTCCAGCCCATCCTCCCACCCTTCATCGGCGGCGCCATCAACAATCCCGACGGCATCAAGATGGACACCACCGGCATCCACGAGCGGGACGCCATGGAGGCCTTCATCTTCGCCATGGATTCCAACTTCGCCCCCATCGTCGGCCAGCAGGTGACAAGGACGGAGGACAACGCGGCGTCCACCAACGCCCGCATCAGCCTTCTCCTCGCCCGCGCCAATGCCGACGAGTGCGAGCTTATCGCCTTCAACAGCAAGACCGGCGAAGGCTATCTCTACAGCGGCGGCGTCTTCCTCCGCGACAAGGCCGGGAACCCCGCGTTAACCGACGCACAACTCCGCGCCCTCGCCGATGACGACACGGCCATCACCTACACCGCCGTGCCCAAAGGCAACGGTGTTCGCATGGCCCTCGATCGGGATCTGAACGGCATCCGCAACGGCGACCAATAACAACCGGTAGGGAGAGCGCGCCCGCGCGCTCTCCCGGTTTCCCAGGCACTACGATTGGGGCTATGAAACACCTCACGGTGGAACTGATTCCAGACCCTGACTTTGGTGGGTTCACTGCTCGGGTTCCCGACATCCCCGCCTACGGAGAAGGATCAACGGAGGAAGAGGCCATCTCTGACCTACGGGAAGCGCTCGCAGCATACATCGAAGAGTTCGGCATTAAGGACGCAACAACCCGCCTGAATCCTCCGAGTTCGCTTCGCCAAATCGATCTGGAGTTGGAAGATCTAGTGCGTGCCTAAACTGCCACGCCCAACGGGAGCGGAAGTGGTTAGATTTCTCCAATCCCAAGGCTTTTCGGCCACCCGGATTCGGGGCAGCCACTACATCATGTCGCGAGAGGAACTGCGGACACCGGTTCCGGTTCATGGACACGAGACATTGAAAATCGGCTCACTCCCTGCCATTCTCCGCGATGTAGATCTAGGCGCAAACGACTTCATCCGTCTCTGGGCCGAGTAAGCCCCCCTACACCAAAATCTTCTTCACCACATTCCCATGCACATCCGTTAACCGGTAGTGCCGCCCCTGAAACTTATGCGTCAGCCGCAAATGGTCAATCCCCAAACAATGCAAAATCGTCGCATGCAAATCATGGACATGCATCGGGTCTTCCGTAATGTTGTAGCTGAACTCGTCCGTTGCCCCATGCGTAATGCCCGGCTTGATCCCGCCCCCGGCCATCCACATCGTGTAGCACCGCGGATGATGATCCCGCCCGTAATCGGTCGGCGTTAACGGCCCCTGGCAATACACCGTCCGCCCGAACTCCCCGCCCCAAACCACCAGCGTGTCTTCCAACATCCCCCGCTCCGCCAGGTCCTGCACCAGCGCCGCCGCCGGCTGATCGGTCGCCCCGCACTGCGTCGGCAGCGCCGTCGGCAACGTCCGGTGCTGATCCCACCCGCGATGAAACAACTGCACAAACCGCACGCCGCGCTCAGCCATCCGCCGCGCCAGCAAACAGTGGTACGCAAACGTCCCCGGCTTCCGCGCGTCCGGCCCGTACCGGTCCACCACATGCGCCGGCTCCTTCGATAAATCACTCAACTCCGGCACCGACATCTGCATCTTGAACGCCATCTCATACTGCGCAATCCGCGCCGCCACCTCCGGGTCCCCGGTCGCCGCCTGCTGGTCCCGATTCATCTCCGCCAACCCATCCAGATACTGCCGCCGCATATCCCTGTCCAGCCCGCCCGGATTACTCAAATGCAGCACCGGATCCGCCGCCGACCGCAGCTTCACGCCCTGATAACTCGACGGCAAAAACCCGCTGCCCCACACCCGGTCCGCCAGCGGCTGGTCCCCCAGCTTCGACCCCGCCGACGCCATCACAATATACGCCGGCAAATCCTTGTTCTCGCTCCCCAGCCCATACGCCAGCCACGCCCCAATCGACGGCCGCCCGGCCAACTGAAACCCCGTCTGCAGAAACGTGATGCCCGGATCGTGATTGATCTGCTCGGTATGCATCGACTTAATGAAGCACAGCTTATCGGCCACCTTCGCCGTATGCGGCAACAGCGAACTCAGCCACGCCCCGCTCTGCCCATGCTGCTTGAACTCGTAAATCGATTGCGCCACCGGAAACTTCGTCTGCGTCGCCGTCATCGCCGTCAACCTTTGCCCACCGCGAATCGACGCCGGCAACTCCGTCTTGTGCAACTCCGCCAGCCGCGGCTTATAGTCGAACAAATCAATCTGCGACGGCCCGCCGTACATGAACAGGTAGATAACGCGCTTCGCCTTCGGAGCAAAATGCGGCAACGTCCCATCGGCCGCCAGCAGCGACTGCGCCGCCGCCAAAGTCAGAAAATTTCGCCGGCTCTGCATCGTCATTACTCCTTCGTCACCGCGGCGTCGAGATTCAAAATCATGCTCGTCACCGTACTCCACGCCGCCAACTCCGCCGGGTCCAAGCCGGCCGGCCGAGGTGCCTCGCCCTGTTGCAACAACGCCGTCGCGTCCGCCGGCTTCGTCCGGAACCGGTCTTGCGCATAGGCCAACATCGTTCGCACCGGCTTCGCCTCGCCCTCGCGAGGAGCCCGGGCCAACACCAGCTCAAACGCCCGCTCAATCCGCCGGTTCGTGTCCGGAGCCTCTGTCAAAACCCGCTGCGCCAACACTCGCGCCGCTTCCAAAAACTGCTCATCATTCATCAAATGCAGCGCTTGCAACGGCGTGTTCGTGCGGCCTTCCCGCACCGTGCAACTCTCGCGCAATGCCGAATCAAACGTCGCCATAAACGGTGGCGGCGAAGTCCGCCGCCAGAACGTATACACGCTCCGCCGGTACAGCCCCTCGCCCTTGTCCGTTTTGTATTCGCCTCCGCCATTCTCGCTCCACAAACCCGCCGGCTGGTACGGCTTCACCGAGGGCCCGCCCTGCTTATTCACCAACAAACCGGCCACCGCCAGCGCCTGATCCCGAATCATCTCCGCGCTCAAACGGAACCGCGGTCCCCGCGCCAGCAACCGGTTCTCCGGATCCTTGTCCCGCAACTCCGCCGTCGCAATCGATGTCTGCCGGTACGTTTCACTCATCAACATCGTCTTCCATAAACGCTTCACATTCCAGCCGCTATCCATGAAGTCCAGCGCCAGCCAATCGAGCAGTTCCGGATGGCTCGGGAAATCCCCCTGCGATCCAAAATCCTCCGCCGTCTTCACCAGTCCCACGCCAAACGCCATCTGCCAAATCCGGTTCACCGTCACCCGCGCCGTCAGCGGATTGTCCCGCGAAACCAGCCACTCGGCCAACCCCAAACGGTTCGCCGGCGCGCCTGCCGGCAACGGATGCAACGCCGCCGGCACCACCCGCTCCACCTTATCGCCGAACTTGTCATAAGCCCCGCGAACGCGCAGGAAAGTGTCCACCTTCTCCGCCCGCTCCGCCATCACCATCACCGTCGGAACCGTATGCTCATACGCTTCCAACTCGTCCATCCCGCGCTTCACCGCCGCCCGCGCATCGCGCACCGTCGCATCCGCGCCCAGCTCAAAAAACGCCTGCCGCAAATACTGCCGCTGCATCTCGTTCCTCTGCCCCACCGGCACCCGCGCAATCTTTCCCAACGGGTCCGGCACTGCCAGCATCGCCACATCCACGGCGCGCAGCACGCGCGAATACGCACGGAACCCACTAATCTCTCCCGTGAACTTCTTCTCCCAGCCGCCGCCCCCGCCAAACACCAGTTTCCCCGGCCGTTTGAAGTCCTGGTTCAACGCGTCCAACGGCGAGTCCAGTTCCCACGCCTCCCCGTCCACATACAACTTCACACCCGTTGCATACCGGGTCCCGTCATAGGTCACCGTCACGTGGTAAGACTTGTTCTTCTCCAACGCCCGCTTGCTCTCCAGCAGCATGGCATCGTCCAACCGGCGCACCGCGAACTGCACCTGAATCTTGCCGTTCTCCAGGTTCAAACCATACCCCGCCGGGTTCGCTTCATCGTCCGCCATCCGGTGCAGAATCACACCGTCGCCCGTCGTCGTCGTCATCCGGAACGTCAGCGAAAAACGGTCCTGAAACCCATATTCGGCGTACTCTCCCGCATCAAAACTCTTCGCGCCATCAAACCGTACCGGCGTCGCCAACAGCTCCGCGCCCAGCAACTCCCGCGACGTCCACACCGCGTCCGCCGCCAGGCTCTTCTCCCACTTCGTCTGCGCCGCCGTCATTCGCGGCTCCATCTCCTTGAACCGCTTCTCCGCCCCGGCCAACTGCCCGCGCAGCGCGTTCAACTTCACTTCCTGGTCCGGGGTCGGCGCCGCCACCAGCGGCGGCGAATTCCCATATTTCAAATACCGCCCCGGCTCGCCAATGTTGTTGAAGTACGAAAAGAACTGGTAATACTCTTTCTGCGTGATGGGATCGTACTTGTGGTTGTGGCAACGCGCGCACCCCACCGTCAGCCCCAGGAACACCGTCGACATCGTCTCCACCCGGTCGGCCGCGTACTCCATCAAATACTCTTCGGCCACAATCCCGCCCTCGGAGTTCCCTCGATGGTTCCGGCTGAACCCCGTGGCAATCTTCTGCGCCAGCGTCGCGTTCGGCAGCAAATCGCCCGCAATCTGCTCACGCACGAACTGGTCGAACGGCATGTTCTTGTGGAACGAATCAATCACCCAGTCCCGCCACCGCCACATGATCCGGTCGGCGTCCGTCTGGTACCCGTTCGTATCGGCATAGCGCGAAGCGTCCAGCCAGCGGATCGCCATCCTCTCGGCGTACCGCGGGCTCGCCAGCAACCGGTCGATCACTTTCTCGTACGCCCCGGCCGAACTATCCCCCACAAATCCAGCCACCTCTTCAGGCGTCGGCGGCAATCCAGTCACGTCGAACGTCACCCGCCGGATCCACGTCCGCCGGTCCGCCGCGGCCGCCGGTTGCAAGCCTTCCTTCGCCAACCGCTGCCGCACAAAATAGTCAATCGCGTTCCGCCCCGCCGGCACATCGGCCTTTACCGGCGAAATGAACGACCAATGCTTCTGCCAAACCGCGCCCTCCTGGATCCACCGCTCCAGCAGCGCAATCTCGGCCTCTTTCAATCCCGCGCCTGTGTGCACCGGTGGCATGCGCAGCGCCTTGTTGGCGGTCCGCAGGCGCGTCAATAGCGCGCTCTCCTCCGGCTTCCCCGGCACAATCGCCCGCCGCCCGCCACCCAGGTCTCCCTTTGCCGAATCCTCGCGATCCAGCCGCAGCCGGATCCCTTTATTCGCCGCGTCCTGCCCGTGGCAAGTCAGGCATTTATCAGAAAAAATCGGCCTGACATCGCGGTTAAACTGCAGGGGCTGCGCCCCAACGCAAACGGCCAGAAATACGAAGGCGGCAATGAATGTGAATCGTCCCATTCTCTTGCCGCCCAGTATATTAAATTCTTACTTCTTGCCGATGGCGATTAACTGATTCCGGTTCACCACGAACATGCTGCCGTTCGCGGGCACCGGCGTCGAGTAGATGGAACTCTCCAGGCTCGATTCAAACAGCAACTTCTTCGTCCGGCCCGTAGCCAGCACCGCAATGTCGCCGTCCTCATCACCCAGATACACCTTCCCGTCAATCACAATCGCCGAACCCCACACCGCCGCCAGCATGTCGTGGTTCCACAACTCCTGGCCCGTCTTGGCGTCCAAACAGTGCAGGAAGCCCGAGAAATCGGCGTAGTACAGCAGCCCTTCGTGCAGCGCGCCCGTCGAAATCGAACGGCGAATCTTGTCGAAGTGCCAAACCAAACCGGTCTTCGTGATGTCGCCGCGCTTGGTCCCGTCGATCGCGTACAAGTGCCCCGGCCCTTCCCCGTGTTCCGGATCCTGGCCATTGCAAATATAGACAATCCCATCTTTAATCACCGGCGTCGCGATCACTTCGTTCCGCGTCTTCGGCCAAACGGAGTCCTTGGGATTCATATCGAACTCCCACAACTTCTTCCCCGTCACGGCTTCAAATCCGCGCACCCAGCCGTCGCCCTGGCCAATGACAACCTGCGTCACTTCCCCAATCTTCCCCACCGCGGCCGACGACCACTGCCCGTGCAGAATCTTGTCGCCCACCGAGTTGTCTTCCCACACCAGCTTGCCCGTCTTCTTGTTGATGGCAATAATCGCTGGCGCCTTCGGCGACGGAATGTTCACATGGCTTTCGTCCTGGCCGTTCGAAGTCGACACATAAATCAAATCGCCCAGAATCACAGGCGAACTGTTCGCCATGTTGTGCTGCGAAACGCCCAGCTCTTCCATCATGTCGTAGCGCCACAGAATGTCGCCATCCTTGGGGCCCGCAAACTTCTCGTCCTTCACCGGCCCGTCGTTGCCGTTCGCCATGCCTTTGATATCGGCGGCAATCACTTCCCCGCGGCTGGAGACGTAGTAGACAACCCCGTTCTCCACCAGCGGCGACGAACACACGCCCTGGTACGGCCAATCGTTCACGCGGCCACTGGCCAACTTCTCATGCGTGATCTGCCACAGAAACTCGCCGTCCGACTCGCGGAACGCCATCAGCACCCCGCGGTCGCCAGCCTGCTTCGGATCCCGCAGCCCCTCGTTGTTGGTGCCAACCAGCACCACACCCTCGGCCACCACCGGGTTGCCGTAGCTCTGCGAACCGAGCGTGGCCGTCCACCGGATGTTCTCCTTCGTCTTCAGGTCCCACTTATCGGGGATCCCCTTCATGTTCGAAACCATGTTGCGGTCCATGGTTCCGCCCCACATCGGCCAATCCTTCTCGACGTGGCTGGCGAGCAATCCGCCGATAAACGTCGCGCCGCCCAGCAGCGCACCCAACACAGTTTTGCGTGTCATCAGTTCTTGGTCACCTTCAAGTTGTCGAAAAACACTTCAAACGGGGCATCGGCGTAGATGCCCGGCGCGCCATGCCGCTCGGCCAGCGGGGCCGGATCAATCCGCTCCACCGTCCACGTCGCAGGCTCCGGCTCACTCTTCAACCAAACCTTGCCCTGCGCCTTCACGCGCCCATCCGGCAAATTCTCCACTCGCAGCTTCAGCGTGTACCACGTGTCCGCTTTCCATGGATACTTCGCGCCGGCCGTGCGTTGCGTCTCCGGCTGCCAGGTTTGCAATTCCAGCTTCTCGGCATTCCCGAACAGCATCAGGTTGAACCGCTGCGCCACCAGCCCAACGTCACCCATCTGCCGCCGCTTCTGCGACGCCCGCACATCAGCCTGCACCGTGTAATCGGCCATGTCGATCGGGCCCATGAATACGCGCGCCCGCTTCGTCGCCGGATTATCGGCAAACTTCACCAGCACCTTGTTGCCTTCTTCCTGCCGCACTTCGTACTTCGTGTTGCAGTTCACCCACTCCATCGGCACCTTGCCCGCGTCGATCTTCTCAAAATCCCAGCTCCAATCGAGCTGCGGAATCACCCGCGCCCGCGCCGTGCCCACAACGCCGCCAACGGTCGCCTTGATCAGCCCGGCCTGCGCCACTTTGTCGCTCGCGGCAATGTACTTGCCTTCCTGCGAGATCATGCCCTTCAGGCCCTCAACAGCCCAAGTCGCCTTGTCTTCGCGAATGAAATTGCCCTTCTCGTCAAACAGCCGAGCCC
>CANIVU010000004.1 GCA_947470805.1 Acidobacteriota bacterium
TCGGAGGTGACGCGGAGCTATGTGACGCCGGTGGTGTTGACGCCGAAGTCGGGACCGGACGAGTTGATTGTGCCGGGCGCCTATCAGGTGACTGGGTACAACGCGGCGACGGGCGAGAAGCTGTGGTGGGTGCGCGGGTTTTCGTGGCAGCCGAAGTCGGTGCCGGTCATCGCGGATGGCGTCATCTACGTGCACGGCTGGGAGGGCGGGGGTGAGGCGGAGGCGCCGACGGAGACGCCCACTTGGGCGGAGGCGCTGGCGCTTTATGACGCGAATAAAGATGGGCGGATTGTGCAGGACGAGATTGACCCGAAGATGCAGAAGAGTTTCTATCTGCTGGATCTGGACAGCAAGGGCTATCTGGTTCCGCGGGACTGGGAGTTTTATCGGGCGCGGCGGGCGGCGCGGAATACCCTCCTTGCGATCCGGCATGGCGGGCGCGGGGATTTGACGGGTACGGCGGTGGTGTGGCGGATGCAGAAGTTTTTGCCGAATGTGCCGTCGCCGCTGGTTCATGGCGGGGTGGTGTATCTGGTGAAGGATGGGGGGATCTTTTCTTCGGTTGACGCGAAGACCGGTGAGATCTTGAAGCAGGGGCGGTTGGCGGGGGCGCTGGACACGTATTATTCGTCGCCGGTGGTGGCGGCGGGGAAGATCTATCTGTTCAGCCAGAGCGGCGTGGGGACGGTGTTGAAGGCCGGGGCGCAGTGGGAGGCGCTGGCGGTGAATGATATGGACGAGCCGGTGTTTGCGACGCCGGCGTTTGTGGATGACCGGATGTATGTGCGGACGCGCGGTGCGCTGTACTGTTTCCAGGCTGAGTAGACTATGCGGACCTTTCTCCTGCTTCTGATTCCGGCGTGTTTTGGCGGTACGGCGCTGCGCGATTTGCCGTTGCATTTTGAGGCCGACGGGCGGGGCGCGTTTGCGGCTTCGGGGCTGCGGTTGACGCCGGGGCGGGCGGAGTTCCAGGTCGGCGGCGGGACGGTGACGATGGACGTTGTAGGCGCGCGCCGGGACGCGGTGATGGTGGGCGTGGAGGCGCTTGCGGGGAAGAGCAACTATCTGATTGGGAACGACCCGCGGCAGTGGCGGACGGGGGTGGCGCACTTCCGGCGGGTGCGGGCGCGTGGGGTTTACGCGGGCATCGATGTGGATTACTACGTGCAGGGGCGGCAGGTGGAGTTTGACTTTGTTGTGGCTCCTGGGGCGGACCCTGGCGGGATTCGACTGCGGTTTGCGGGGGCGCGGCCGCGGGTGGATGCGGTGGGCGATTTGGTGTTGGGTGAGGTGCGGTTGCAGAAGCCGGTGCTCTACCAGATGGCGGGCGCGCGGCGGGTTCCGGTGGAGGGGGCGTACCGGGTGAACGGCGATGGGACGGTGGGTTTTTCGGTGGGGCGGTATGACCGGAGGCGGGGGCTGGTGATTGACCCGGTGTTGGCGTATTCGACGCTGCTGGCCGCGTCGAGCGCGGCGGTGTTGGGCGTGGCCGTGGACGCGGCGGGGAACACGTATCTAACAGGCGAGACGGGGAGCGTGTTTCGCACGGTGGGCGCGTTGCAACCCTCGCTGAACGCGGGGCGGGCGGCGTTTGTGGCGAAGCTGAACGCGACGGGTACCGAATTGCTCTACGCCACGTTTTTGACGGGGACGCAGACGGAGAGCGGGGCGGCGGTGAGCACGTTGGGCGTTCGCATTGCGGTGGACCGGGCGGGGAGCGCGTATGTGGTGGGGACGACGAACAGTACCAATTTTCCGGTGACGGCGGGGACGGTGCAGCCGATTAACAAGGGCGGGGTGGACCTGTTTGTTTCCAAGCTGAACCCGACGGGCACGGCGCTCGTGTATTCGAGCTACCTGGGTGGCGCGCAGGACGAGGATGCGACCGTTGGCATTCCGGACATCGCGGTGGACGCGGCGGGGGGCGCGTATGTGACGGCGGGGACGGCGTCGCGCAATTTTCCGGTGACGAACGGGGCGTGGCAGACGGCGTATGGCGGCGGGGCGTTGGATGGATTTGTGGCGAAGTTTGACGTGCTGGGTTCGACGCTGGTGTTCTCGACGTTCGTGGGGGCGGCGGGGACCGATGCGGGCACGGCGATTGCAGTGGATGGTGCGGGGGCTGTGTATGTAGCCGGGGTGACGGATTCGGCGGGGTTTCCGCGGAGCGCGGGGGCGGCGCAGACCGCGTATGGCGGCGGGGGGAGCGATGCGTTTTTGGTGAAGCTGAACGCTTCGGGCAATGGGATGGCATACGCGACGCTGGCCGGTGGGAGCGGCGGGGACGCGGCGCTGGGGCTGGCGGTAGACGCGGGCGGGAACGCGTATTTGAGCGGTTACACCGATTCGGCGAACTACCCGGTGACGGCGCAGGCGGCGCGGCGGACGGGGGCGCTGACGGAGGCGTTTGTGACGAAGGTGAATCCGCAGGGGGCGTTTGTGTATTCGACGCTGGTGGGCGGGAGCGGGTACGAGTCGGCGAACGCCGTGGTGGTGGACGGGCAGGGCAACGCGTATGTGGCTGGCTCGACAACCTCGACGGACTTTCCGGTGACCGGGGACGGGTTTCAAACGGGGCTGGGTTTGCGACGGCGGGGGGCGGGGGCGACGGCGTCGGCCGGGTTTGTGGCGCGGCTGAACGCGGCGGGGACGGCGATCACCTATGGGACGTATTTCGGGGGTAGCGCGAGTGACGATATCAACGATATTGGCTTGGATGGCGCGGGGAATTTATATGTAGGCGGGGCTGCGACGTCGCTGAATTTTCCGCGGACGCTGGGGGCGATGGAGCCGCCGGACCGGACGGAGTTTACGTCGCCGTTTGTGGCTCGGTTGGATTTTGGGACGCGGGGATCGATGGTGTTGGGATCGGTGGTGAGCGCGGCGAGTTATCAGACGAGTTCGACGGGTGTGGTGGCGCCGGGGCAGATTGTGGTGCTGTTTGGCAATGAGATCGGCCCGGCGGCGTTGACGACGCTGCGGCTGACGCCGGAGGGACGCGTGGACACGTTTCTGGGCGGGGTGCGGGTGTTGTTTGACGGGGTTCCGGCGCCGTTGTTGTATGTTTCGGCGAAGCAGTTGAGCGCGGTGGTTCCTTATGGCGTGGCCCCGAACGGGCGGACGGTGGTGCAGGTGGATTACCAGGGGCTGCGGTCGAACCCGCTGGTGTTGTGGGTGGCGCCGGCGATTGTGGGGATCTTCACGCAGAACTCTTCGGGGCGGGGCGCGGGGGCGGTGTTGAACCAGGACGGGACGTTGAACACGCCGGAGAATCCGGCGGAGAAGGGCTCCATTGTGGTGCTGTATGGGACGGGCGAGGGGCGGACGGCGCCGGAGGGCGTGGACGGGAAGGTGACGGGGGAGCCGTTGCCGCGACCGCAGTTGCGGATTCTGGCGCAGGTGGATAATCGAGTGGCGGAGGTATTGTATGCGGGAGGAGCGCCGGGGTTGGTGGCGGGGGTGTTGCAGATGAACATACGAATACCGGAGACGGCGCGGTCCGGACCGGCAATTCCGTTGCGGATTGGCGGGATGGACGGGCCGTTTGGGGTGGAACCGAGTGAGAGCGTGACCATTGCGATCAAGTAGGTTATTAGCGGCGGTGGTGATGGTGGCTTGCGTGCCGGCGTACGGGATTTCGTTGCGGCGGCGGTTGCCGCATTTTCATCATCAGGCGCAATCGATCGGGACGCGGAACCGGGTGCATGTGAACCGGTTGATTACCGAGCCGGGCACGTTTGAGATGGAGGTTGGCGCGGGGTTCAGCGAGTACGGGGACAACATTGATCCGGTGCTGTTGAAGTTCACGGCGGCGGGGGATTCGCTGCTGTTGGGGAAGACCGAATATAGCGTGGGGTTCGATTACTGGCATGGGTCGAACGACGTGACGTTGGCGGCGAATTCGTTGTTGTTGGATGGGGAGCGATGGAACGTGAGTGTGGGGCCGACGGTGACGATTGTGCGGCAGGACGGGAGCGGGTTGCGCGCGGGCGGGACGGTGGTGACGCGGTATGACCGGGGATTGGGGAGCGTGGGCGCGACGGCGACTTGGAGCAAGGCGACGCGGCCGGGGGCGGGGACGCCGGCGGATTTGGCGGCGTTTGGGCTGGGCGGTGGGGTGCGGTTGGGGAGCGCGGGGTGGCGGGGGAAGTTGACGTTGAACGGGAATGTGTTGAGTGAACATGCGAGCGCGACGCCGGGGGGGTGGTCGACGTTTGAGGGGTTGGAGTGGGAGTTGACGGGGCGGGTGTCGGCGAACGCGGTGGTGCAGCAGGTGGACTGGGGCGGGGCGAACCGGGACAACCAGTTCTTTGTGGGCGTGACGGTGAATTTCGGGCGGGTCAAGTTACACTGAGGGATAGTGCGTGTTTTCCCTTTTCTTCTTTTGACGGGTGCGGTTCTGTTTGGGCAGACGGGCGCCAATCCCCAGTTGGACGCCATTATGGAAGCCGGGCATTGGAAGCGGCTGCGGCAGATGATGGAGGAGAAGCTGAAGGCCAATCCGAACGACGCGGCGGCGCGGCTGTGGATGTCGAAGATCAAATCGAGCTTCGGGGATCATAACGGAGCGTTGCTGGAGGCCGAACGGGCGGTGGCGTTGGACTCAGGGAACGCGGGGGCGCAGGCGCAGTTGGCGGAGGCGTCGGCATTTCTGGCGGACCGGACGGGGCCGATTGCGGCGTTGGGACATGTGCGGCGGATGAAGAAGGCGTTGGACGCGGCGTTGGCGATTAACCCGAACGGATTGGACGCGCTGCTGGTTCAGATGATGTTCAGTTGGAAGGCGCCGGCGATTGCGGGGGGCGATAAGAAAAAGGCCGTGAAGGTTGCTGATCAGATTGTGGCGACGTTGCCGGTGTGGGGGAATTTGGCTCATGCGCGGTTGTTGCAGGATTCCGGCGACGATGCGGCGATTGAGGGGTGGTTGTTGGGGGCGGTGAAGGCGGACCCGAAGTTTTATAGGGCGCGGATTTCGCTGGCGCGGTTTTACTGTTGCTCGGCGAAGGTGAAGAAGTTGGATAAGGCGGAGGCGTCGGCGCTGGAGGCGATCCGGATGGACCCGGCGGCGGCGGCGGGGTATGAGGCTTTAGCGTATGTTTACGCGGCGGGGCAGCGGTTTGCGGAGTTGGAGGCTTTGTTGGGGCGGGCGGCGAAAGCGGTGCCGGATGACTTCGCGCCGTACTATTTTGCGGCGAACGGGTTGGTGGACGTGGGGCGGGATTTCCGGCGGGCGGAGCAGTATTTGAACCACTATCTTTCGGGGAATCCTGAGGGGCGTCAGCCGACGCATGCGCAGACGCGGTTGTTGCTGGCGTCGTTGTACACGAAAGAGGGGCGGAAGGCGGACGCGGTGCGGGAGTTGACGATCGCGTTGCGGCTGCAGCCGGATTTTGAGGCGGCGAAGGCGGAGTTGAAGCGGATTAAGGCGGGGTAGGGTTTCCTTCTGCTTCCTTTTCGCTAGGTGCCAGGCACCGGGTCGGGTGCTTTTGTGTTTTTGCGGGTGACTGCTGCCCGGAGCCAGGCACCGATCGCGGGGCTATTGTGTTGCTCGGAGGATGCTGGCGAGGGCGGCGTCGACGTCGGCTTCGGTGGTGGCCCAGGAGGAGACGCTGATGCGCATGGCGACGTGGCCCTGCCATTCGGTTTCGCCGCACCAGCAGATGCCTTCGGCTTGGACGCGGCGCATTACGGCCAGGGTTTGCTCGGGCGTTCCGAAAGTGACGAGGACCTGGTTGAGTTCCACGTCGTTCAACACGGTGTGGCCGGCGGCGCGGAGGCCGTCGGCGAAGCGGCGGGCGTGGCTGCAGGTGCGTTCGATGAGCGCGGCCATGCCGGTGCGGCCCTGGGCGCGGATGGCAGCCCAGAGTTCGACACCGCGGGCGCGGCGGGACATCTCCGGCGTGTAGTGGCAGGGATCGCGGTGGGCGCCGGGGGGCAGATAGGCCGCGTTCATTGTCATGGCGCCGCGGAGGGCTTCGGAGTCGCGGACGAAGGCGAGGCCACAGTCGTAGCCGACGTTGGGCCATTTGTGGCCGTCGGTGGCCCAGGAGTCGGCTTGGGCGAAGCCGGTGGTGAGATGGCGATATTGGGGCGACATGGCGGCGAAGAGGCCGAAGGCGCCATCGACGTGGACCCAGGCGCCGGCTTTGTGGGCGGCTTCGCAGATTTCGGCGGCTGGATCGAAGGCGCCGGTGTTGACGTTGCCGGCCTGGATGCAGACGATGGTGGTTTCGTTGAGCGGGGGGAGGGAGTCGGCGCGCATGCGGCCCTGGCCGTCGACGGGGACGCGGATGACTCGGCGGCGGCCCAGGCCGAGCATTCCGAGGGCTTTCAGGAGAGAGACGTGGACTTCTCCGCCCACGACAACGGTGATGGGCGGGGCTCCGAAGAGGCCGTCGTTTTCGACGTCCCAGTTTTGTTTTTGGAGCAGGGCGTGGCGAGCGGCGGCGAGGCCGGTGAAGTTGGCCATGGTGGCGCCGGTGACGACGGCGCCGGCGGCATCGGCGGGGAGGTTGAGGAGGCCGCGGAGCCAGGTGAGGGCAGTTTCCTCGAAGATGGCGGCGGCGGGGGACATGACGCGGAGGGCGGCGTTTTGATCCCAGGTGCTGATCATCCAACTGGCGGCGAGAGCGGCGGGGGTGGTGCCTCCGGTGACGAAGCCGAAGAAGCGGCCGCCCTGGGAGGCGACGGTGGCGGGGGAGCCGAATTGATCGAGGTCGGCGAGGACGGTTTCGGCGGCGGTGGGAGTTTCGGGGAGCTCTGTTTTTATGGCCGTTTCGAGGGCGGCGATGGACTCCGGTGTGGGGGTGACGCGGCGGTCGTGGATGGAGTTGAGATAGAGATTCGCGCGGCGAGCGGCGTCTTGGAGGAGGTCCATTTGTTTAGTGTAGTGCGCGGGGTGTTTTAGAGGGACAGGAGGGCCTGGACGGTGTTCCAGTTGCGGCCGGTGCCGGTGACTTTTAGAGTGCGTTCGATCTTGGCCATGGGGAGCTTGGAGACGCCCTGGCCGTTGGGGAAATAGATGATCATTTCCTGGTTTTGGAAGGTGATTTGTTCGGGGGTGATTTGCATCGCTTCGACGGCGGCGATGGTCTCCGCTGTTGGGGTGGCGGTGAGGAAGACGACGACTACTTTCTTCGGATCTTCGGTGGGGAAAGGGTTGTTGGCGGTTAGCGTTTCCAGATCCTCGCGGGTGCGGATGACGGCGAAGGTTTTGACGTTGAATTCGCGCGTGATGGCTTCGGCCAGGCGGGTGGCTTCGTCGGTGCGTTTGGAATCGAAGACGATGTTGCCGCTTTGGATGTAGGTGCGGACGTTCTTCATGCCGAGGGATTCGCAGAGCTCGCGGAGGGGGGCCATTTTGACGGTGGTGGAGGCGCCGAGGTTGATGCCGCGGAGGAGGGCGATTTGGGTGGGCACCATTTCAGGATAAGTATTTTTGAAAGGATCGGGCTGGTGGTGAGATTTCCAGACTGAAGGAGATCGAACACTATGCGAATTGCTTTTTTGGCGGCCTTCGTGGCGGCCACGTTGATGGGTGGGCCGGTGGAGCGGGGGCTGCAATGGCTGGCCTCGACGCAGGGGCCTGATGGGGGGTGGGGACAGGACGGGGGCGCGACGTCGCACGTGCGGCAGGGGGAGCGGTTGGAGACGAACTCCAACGATGTGGCGAACACGGCGGCGGCGCTGCTGGCGTTGACGCACGGGGGTGTGAAGGGGTCGCAAATCTGGCGGGGAGTGGCGTTTTTATTGGGGGAGATTGAGCGGGCACCGGAGGCGGGGTTGGCGATTACGGATAAGCAGGGGTCGCAGATTCAGCGGAAGCTGGGGCCGTATATCGATACGTTTTTGACGTCGATGCTGCTGTCGGAACTGGATGGGCAGATGGAGACCGCGGCGCAGAACAAGCGGCTGCGGGCGGGGCTGGAGAAGTGCGTACGGAAGATTGAGGGGGCGCAGATGAAGGACGGGAGTTGGAACCACGAGGGCGGGTGGGCTCCGATTTTGGGGACGTCGATGGCGTCGCGGAGTTTGTATCAGGCGCGGGATAAGGGTGTGGCGGTGAAGGAGGGGGCGATGAAGCGGGTGGATGATTACACGCAGAATAACGCGCGGCAGATTGTGGCGAATGCGGCGGCTCCGGTGGTGGTTGGCGCGCGGCCGGCGGCTGTGAGCGGGGCGGGGGCGGGGGTGGCGCTTTATGACCGGGCGCAGACGTTGGAGCAGTTGAGCCGGACGGAGGGGGACCGGAAGGCGAATGCGAAGGCGATATCGACGATCGCCAATGAAATGGCGCGCCCGGAGATGATCAACGGGTTCGGGTCGATGGGCGGGGAGGAGTATTTTTCGTACCTGAATATCTCCGATAGTTTGCGGCGCGTGGGCGGGCCGGCGTGGGAGAAGTGGAACCGGGAGATCACGGCGAAGCTGGTGCAGTTGCAGAACGCCGATGGCACTTGGGCGGGGCATCACTGCATTACGGGGCGGGTGGCGGTGACGAGCGCGGCGGTGTTGACGCTGACGGCAGACCGGGGGCGGCGATGATGCGGCGGCGGGCGTTTCTTGGGGCTTTGATTTCACCTTCCGGCGCGATGCGCCGGGGGGTGGAATATTTGCAGCGGAAGCAGAGCGCGGATGGCGGGTGGCGGAGCGAGACGTATGGGCTGTTGCGGGGCGGGCAATCGTTGACGGGGCTGGTGGTGAATGCATTGTTGGACGCGGGGGCTCCGGTGGGGGAGCGGGCGTTTTCGTTTTTGCGGGGGCAGGTGGGTTCTTATGGAGATGACTATCCTTGTTACGCGGCAGCGCTTTGTTTACGGGCGCTGGCGCGGACGGGGCGGGGCGGGACGGGGGAGTTGGTGGAGTGGTTGACGGGGCAGCAGATGGGGCCGGGGAATGGGTGGAAGCGCGAGGACGTGGCCTATGGGGCGTGGGGGATTGGCGGGGAGCGGCGGATGGCACCGCATTCTGGGCATATCGATATCTCGATGACGCGGCATGTGTTGGAGGCGCTGGCGGCGGCGGGCGTTTCCCGTGATGCGGCGGTGATGCGGGCGGCGCGGGTTTTCGTTCGGCGGTGTCAGAATGCGGATGGCGGGTTCTTCTTTTCGACTGTGGAGACGGGGGCGAATAAGGCGGGCGGGTTTGCTAGTTATGGGACGACGACCGCGGATGGTTTGTTGTGCCAGTCGTTTATTGGGGAGCCCTGCGGGGCGGCGTTGGCGTGGTTGCGGGCGCACGATGACGCGGCGTTGCCGGTTGGGTTTGTGGGGGAGGCGCGGCGGCGGTATGCGGAGGGGTTGCGCTATTACTATGCGGATGCGGTGGGGCGGGCGTTTCGGGTCGCTGGGGCGGTGCGGGGCGTGGGGTGGAGAGCGGAGTTGGAACGGCGGCAATCGGCCGATGGGAGTTGGCGGAACGCGGAGATGCTGGTGAAGGAGGATGACCCGTTGATTGCTACGGCGTTTGCGGTTTCGGCGTTGGGGGATAAGAGGCTTTCCTGATCTCTTCTCCCCTTTCCCTGGGTGCCAGGCACCCCCCTTCGCCCTGCGGGCTTCGGCGGGCAAGCCGGGCGGAGGGTTGGTTGGGGGCGGTTGTTTTTCGCCGCTTTCCTCTGCTTCTACTGCGTTCTAGCGCGGGGCGAGGGCGGGCCAGCGGATTAGGAAGAAGTGATGACCGCAGAGTTCGCAACGGTAGGGCTGGAAGAGCCAGTAGATGGCGCTTTCAATGGCGTTGCGGACGCCGACGCTGCGGAATTCGATCGATTTGCAATGGGGGCAGCTTCTGGTGAGGGCCATAACTATCTGGCCGCCTTGGAGAGACGCATCCATTCGAGCGGATGATTGCGAATGCGGCCGTCGCGTTCGCGGATGTCGGCCCAGTTGGGATCCTCGTTCAAATGGAGGAAAACGCCGGGTGTGCCCTGATAACTGCCGCGGGCCAGAACGACTTCGTCGCCCGCATGAAAAGCGGGTCCTGCATAGCGACTCTTCATTCTGTTTGTACTCCTGCCTAAGCATAGTCTCTATTGGCGGGAACGGTACGTGTTTCTTTTGCTAGAGCCAGGAGCGGCCGTCCCACCCTTTGATTTGCTCGATGAAGTTGACGACGCCGGCCGAGTAGAGCGCGAAGAGGGCTTCGCCTTTTTCGGGGGTGGCGAATTGGGGTTGGCCGATGTGGCCGGTTGGGGTGCGCTCCTTGGTGATCCAGCCGCGGTAGGCGGGTTCGAAGCCGTAGTGGACGGGGACGGTTTTTAGTTCAGCCGGGTCGCCGACGACCAGGTTTGGGGCGAGCGCCATGATCATGGACGTCTCCCATTCGCAGGCGTGGCCCATGTCGTTTTGCACGTAGCCTTTGGGCTTCGCCATGTCCCAGTAGGCGGCGGAGAGAAGGAGAAGATCCGAACGGTCGCGGTACTTTTGGCGGAGTTCGAAGACGGCTTGTTTGGCGGGGGTGATGTTGCCGCCGTGTCCGTTCAGAAAGAAGATTCGGGTGAAGCCGTGGGTGAGGAAGTTTTCGGCGAGGTTGCGGAGGAGGTCGAGATAGAGGCGGGGGGAGGCGGAGAGGGTGCCGGGGTAATCGATGTGGTGGTCGGAGTTGCCGAGCCACTGCAGGGGGGCGTAGAGGGCTTGGGCGGGCGCGGCGGCTTCGGCGCGGCGGACGACTTCGCCCAAGAGGAGGGAATCGGTATAGACGGGGAGATGGTGGCCGTGCTGTTCGACGGCGGCGATGGGGATGATGATGGGGGTTTGTTTGGGGAGCGCGTGGATGGCGGGCCAGGTGAGATGGGCGAGGTACATGGGGCTTATTGTATCGGGGCCGCGGGCTGGCGTCCGCGTCCCTCGTTGGGTTTGGTTGTTACGGGAGGGCGCAGACCATTTCGAGGTTGGCTTCGAAGGCTTCGAGGTGGCTGAAGGAGGCCTGCATGAGGTTGGTGAAGACTCGCTTGATGTCGAGCTTGGTGGTTTGGTTGGCGGTGGTGAGATCGGCGATGTCCTGCTTTTCGATGATGACGCCGACTTCGATGGCGTCCTTGAGCGAGATGGCGCCTTTGGCGGTCATGTCGGCATAGAGGGTGGCCAACTGCGGATCGGCGAAGACGCCGGGGGTGTCGGTGGCGGCGGGATCGGGGATGTTGTAGCGGGTGAGGAGGGTGCCGACGGAGGCGAAGTGTTGCTGTTCGCTTGTGGCGATGCGGTCGAAGGAGGCGACGTTATAGCGTTCGAACAGGAAGCGGTAGACGTCGCGGGCAAGCTTCTCTTCTTCGCGCATGTAGGTGAGGGCTTTGATCTCTTCGTTCGTAGCCGGTTGGACGGCGACGGGGGTGTTGGTCTGGGGGCCGCGGGGGCCGGGGCCGTACTGCGCGAAGGCGGTGGCGAGCGTCAGGGCGGCGAGGGCGATGAGGCGTGTGGTTTTCATGGTGGACTCCTTAGGAAAGATGGCTTTTTCTGACACGCGCACAACGGACACGCTCCGGCACGGCGGGGTGGACGAGTTCCTCGTCCGTTGGTGCCGTGCCTTCGCGGCCTGTGCGCTCTTGTTGAGCCGGTTTCGCTAATTGGAAGTGCAGGTGGCGGGCCAAATTCTAAGCTGTTGATTTTGCGGGAAGGCGCCTGGGCGGTGCGTGCAGGGCTTGCGTTGGGGTGCGCAGAGTTTGCGCGCTACGAGGGGATGCCGTAGTCCTTGAGGCGGTATTGGAGTGTCCGGAGGCTGATGCCGAGTTGTTGGGCGGTGCGGGTGCGGTTGTTGCCGTTGGCCTGCAGGGCGTCGAGGATGGCCTGGCGTTCGATGTCGCGGAAGAGCACGGGGCGCGCCGGGCCGGCGGGGGTGATGGGGAGATCGTCGGGTTCGATGGGGCCGTCGCAGAGGATGGCGAGGCGCTCCATGGTGTTTTCGAGTTCGCGGACGTTGCCGGGCCAGGTATATTGGGCGAGAACGATTTCGGCGGCGGGAGTAAAGGGGAGCGCGGGTTTGTTGAGGGCTGCGGTGGCGCGGTTGAGAAAGAAGCGGGCGAGGGCGGGGATGTCGCTCGAGCGATCGCGGAGGGGCGGGACCTCGATGGGGAAGAGGTTGAGGCGGTAGTAGAGATCTTCGCGGAAGGCCCCGCTGGCGACAGACTGGGCGAGGTTGCGATTGGTGGCGGCGATGATGCGGACATCGACGGTGATGACGCGGGAGCCGCCGACGCGTTCGAACGATTTTTCCTGGAGGACGCGGAGGAGCTTGGCTTGGAGACCGGCGTCGAGTTCGCCGATTTCATCGAGGAAAAGCGTGCCGCCGTGGGCACGTTCGAAGCGGCCGATGTGTTGGGCGGCGGCGCCGGTGAAGGCGCCTTTTTCGTGACCGAAGAGTTCGCTTTCGATGAGGGTGGGGGAGAGGGCGGCGCAGTTGACGGCGACGAAGGCGCGATTGGCGCGGCGGCTGTTGGCGTAGATGCAGCGGGCGATGACCTCTTTACCGGTGCCGCTTTCGCCGGTGATGAGCACGGTGGCGGGAGTGGGGGCGACCTTGCGAATGAGTTCGAGGGCGCGGCGCATGCGGGGGTGATCGGCGATGAGGGAGCCGCAGGAGAAGCGGGAGTCCTGGTCCTGGCGGAGGAGTTCGTGTTCGTGTTGGAGCTGGCGGCGATCGAGAGATTTGCGGACGAGGAGGCGGAGTTCGTCGGGGCTGGTGAGGGGTTTGCCGAGGTAGTCTTCGGCGCCGAGCTTCATGGCCTCGACGGCACTGGCCACGGTGCCGAAGCCGGTGATCATGACGACGGGGGTGGCGGGGGAGTGCTCCTTGACCCAGCGGAGGACGGCGAGGCCATCGCCATCGGGGAGCTTGAGGTCGGAGACGATCAGATGGAACTGACGGTGGTGGCAGGCGAGGATGGCGTCGGCGATGCAGCCGGCGACGGAGACGGTGTAGCCTTCGCCGGCAAGGATGGTTTGGAGGAGGGAGCGGAAGCCGGGGTCGTCATCGACGACGAGGATGTGTTCGGTGTTGGTGGTGTTTTCAGACATTGTGGTGGAGGGGGAGGATGATTTCGGCGGAGAGGCCGCCGGCGGGGCGCGGGTCGAGCGAAAGGTGGCCGCCGAGCGCTTCGGCGAGTTTGCGGGAGATGGAGAGGCCGAGGCCGGTGCCGGAGGCTTTGGAGGTGTAGAAGGGTTCGAAGAGGCGGCGGCGGGCCTCTTCGGAGAGGCCGGGGCCGTTGTCGAGGAGGCGGAGAACGGCGCAATCGGCGGTGGCGGTGATTTCGAAATTGACGAGGCCGGCGGGTTGCGGGCGCATGGCGTCGATGGCATTGCGGAGGAGATTGAGGAGGAGCTGTTCGAGGAGCTGCGGATCGGTATCGAAGGAGAAGGGATGGACGGTGGATTCGAGCTGGAGGTGGGGGGAGTCGATGAGATGTTGGGCGTGCTGGCGGAGGGTGGCTTCGATCCGGGTGGTGTGGACGGATTGGAACGTGGGGAGGGCGGGGCGGCCGTAGAGGAGGAGATCCTTGACGAGAGCTTCGAGGCGGGTGGTCTCCGAGAGGATGGGTGTGAGGAGCGGGGCGTGGGTGCCGTTGAGCTTTTCGGCGAGGAGTTGGGCGAAGCCTTTGATGGTGCCGAGGGGGTTGCGGATTTCGTGGGCGAGGGAGGCCGACATTTCTCCTAGGGTGGCGAGGTGTTGGAGTTCGAGTTGGCGGCGTTCGGCGAGGGCGGCGCGATCGGCATTGCGAACGGTGAGGACGGTGAGGCCGACGATGATGAGGCCGCCGAGGGCGACGAACCAGAGGTGGTGGCGGGCGTGTTCGACGAGGAAATCGGCGGCGGATTCGGCGATGTCGATGCGGGCGATGTGGAGGCCGGGGCCGTCGTGGAAAGGGACGTAGGCGCGGAAGGTGGGGACGGGGGAGGCGATGGATTCGGTGCGGAAGAGTTCGCGGCCTTCCCAGAGGGGGGCGAGGGTGTCGGGGCTGCTGGGGCGATCGAGGATGGCGAGGCCAATGAGGGATTCCTCTTCGTCGGCGAGGATCTGTTGCCACTGGGATTCGGGGATTGCGGGCGGGATGGTTTCCAGGTGGGCGGCGAGGGCGGCAACGCGGGAGCGGAGGAAGACGGCGCGTTGGGCGTTGAGTTCCTGGTAGGTGCGAATGGCGCTGAAGACGAGGGCAGCGGCGCAGAGGATGGTGGACGCGGCGAGGATGATGTGCAGTGGGCGTCGCCGGGCCGGGAGGTTCACAGAGGGTCTCAGGAACATCGTATTCGCTTTGGGTACGGAGTTACAGGGGTGGCGGGCCGCCGCGCCAGAGGGGGCGGCCCTGTTCGTCGCGGAGGGTGAGTTTCTGGCGGGTTTTGGGGAGTTCGACGGAGATGGCGACGAGGTCGACGCCGGGTTGGGGGAAGCCGCGAACGATGACGGATTGGCCGGACTTCGGGTTGAAGTCATTGGCGATGAGGTAGCGGATGGAGCCGAGGCGGACGGTGAGGCGGCGGCCGCCTTCGGCGTTGACGGTGATGGACGGCATGTTGCCGGCGACGAGGTTAACGGAGGCGATGGTGCCGTGGATTTCGAGGATTTTGGGAGCGGCCGGCTGAGCGAAGGCGATGGCGCCACATAGGGTGAGTAGCGTTAGGGTATTCATCGGGTTGCCTCCTGTTGCGAGCCGGCCGCTGGGATGGTTGTTAGTTCTTGCCGCCGCGGTGGCCCTGGCCGTTGCCTTGTCCGTTGCCTTGTCCGCGTGGGCATTGGCCGGAGCCGTCGTGGGGGCCGTCGCACTGGCCGCGCCCTGCGCCCGGGCCGGTGCCGTCTCTCTTTGGTGTACCACCGTTGGGGCAATTGGGGTTATTGCCGGGGCCTTGATTGGGGCCGGGGCCCTGTTGCGCGATCAGTGCCACGCTGGCGGCGAGGACGAGAAGTAGTTGTTTCATGGTGTTTGTTGCACCTCCGCTCTTTTAGAGTGCAATTGGTGTACCAGAGCGAGGGTGTTGCAAAGAAACGGGGAAGGGGAGGCGGGGGGTGCAGGATTTGCGCGGTTGGGGGCCAGCGGCGTGCGGGAATTGCGTGGTGGAGGTGGACGACGGTGGGGATGATGAGTTCGTCGAGTTGGAGGGCGTCGAGGAAGGAGGCGAAGGATTGCAGGAACGCCGGCAATGCCGTGGGCGCCTTTGGGGTGGGGGTGATCGAACGAGTTGACGGAGCCGTCCTGGCGGGCGACGAACTTGCGGTTCAAATAAAAAAGCGGCGCCGGTGAGGGCGCCGCTTTCCTGGGGTTGGGGTTGATCAGAAGGACAAGCGCAGGCCGAAGCGGAACTTGCGTTCGCCTTCGGCGCTGGTGATGGCCATGAAGTTGTTCGTGGCGACGACGGCGCCGGTGGACGCGTTGGTCGACATGCTGCTGACGTTCGCCGCGGGGTTGCCGAAGCGGGGCGTATTGGTGAAGTTGAAGGCTTCGGCCTTGAACTGCAGCGTGATTTTTTCGGTGATGGCGAAGTCCTTGAACATGGCTAGGTCAGCCTTTTGGAAGCCGGGACCACGAACCGAGTTGCGGCCCATGGTGCCGAAGCGGAAGGCGTTGGAGGCGCGCTGGAAATTGGGATCGCGGAAGGAGGTCACGGCGTAGTACTGGGTGCCGGGGCCGGCGTCGCCAATTTTGACGAGCTCGCCGATCTGGTCGGCGGTCTGAGTGGAGCCGGGCGCGTTGAGGGACGCGGCGGCGGCGGTGACGGTGAAGGGCGTACCGGTGTAGGCAGAGTAGATGCCGTTCACGCGCCAGCCACCGGCAACCCTGTCAGCCAAGCCTTTGAGGGCGAACTGCTTGCCTTTGCCGAAGGGCATTTCGTAGACCCAGCTCATGACGAACATGTGCGTGCGGTCGTAGCCGGCGAGGGCACGATTGCGGCGCATGGCGCTTTCGAGGTTGGTCAAGGGGAGACCGGCCCAGCCGTCGTCATCGCTCATATTGATCGATTTCGACCAGGTGTAGCCGCCCTTGAGGAAGAGGCCCTTGGCCATGCTCTTGTTCATCGACACCTGCATGGCGTGATAGTTGGAGCTGCCGAAGCCGTCCCACATCAAGGTTTCGATGAGGCGGTTCTGGGTGGCGGCGAGCGGGCGGCCGGTGGGGCCGCTGCCGATGGGCGCCGCGTTGATGTCGCGGTCGAGGAACTGGTGCACGGTCTGGTTGCCAACGTAGCCGGCCGAGAGGATCATCTCGCCAGGGAGGCGGCGTTCGAGAGTGTAGTTCCAGCTATGAATATAGCCGCGGTGGAGCTCGCCGCCCCAGGGGCTGCGGGGTCCCATATTGACAGTGGGCGGGAGGACGACGGTGCCGGAGCTGATGTCGGGCGTGGGCACGTCGGGCACGCCCTTGGAGAGGGTGCTGTAGTAGCCGTACTGCGAGGGGGCAACCCAGGAGGCGGCGATGGTGGCGGGGTAGAGACCGCGCAAGGGGCGGGAGATGACCATGGGGTTATAGCTGACGCTATAGCCGGAGCGCATGACCGTCTTGTCGTCCAGGCGCCACGCGAAGCCGATGCGCGGGGCGAAGAGCTTCTTGGAAACGCTGAGGCCGTTTTCCTTGGGGATGTTGCCGATGCCGCCGATGGTGACGAGGTTCGTCTTGGGATCCCAGCGTTCGAGACCGCGGTCGTCGGCACGATCCATGAGCGGGTAGTACTCATACCGCAACCCGATGTTGACGGTGAGTTTGCGGTTGACCTGCCAGCGGTCGCGGATATAGAGGCCGTGCTGCCATTCGCGCGTTTTCATTTGGAGGAACTGCAGGGACTTGTCGGCGCTGCCGAGGATGTCGAGCAGGCCGGCGGCGTACTGGTGAGAGGCGCGAGAGACCTGGCCGAGGAGAACGGTGGCGTTGCCGGTGGGCGAGAGAGCGCCGCGCGGGTTGGCCAGTTCGGGCTGCCAGTGGTTCAGGGCGTGGCGGATGGTATCGACACCCCAGCGGAACTCGTGCGCGCCGTGGATCTTGGAGAAGTTCATGGTGTAGGTGTAGCTGCGATCCGCGTAGAAGTTGGGGTTCGACGAGGTGCAGTTGCCCCAGGCGGTGAAGCCGTTGTTGATGCAAGGCTGACCGGAGTAGCGGATGTCGTTGGCGAAGGCCTTGCCGCCGTTGGTGCCGGGGATGCCCCAGACTTCCGAGCCCCAGTTCTTGCCGTAGTCGGGACCGGTGGCTTCATTGCGGAAGCGGGTGTAGCCGAAGACGCCATCAATGAGGACGGTGGGGCTGAGGGTGTAGTTGAAGCCGAACGTCGGGATGTCGACGCGGGAGAAGGCGGTGCCGATCTGGCCGAGGCCGGGACCGGTGAGCGCGCCGAGAGCGCCGGCGCCTTGGACGGGGGCCTTCATGAGCGAGTACTTGCCCCACACCATGAGCTTCTGGGTCACGTTGTAGTTCGACTTGATGTCGTACTGGTCGCGCGTGAGCGAGAGCGTGGCCGCGGAGAAGTAGTTGCCGGTGAGGCCGGAGGAGTCCTGCGCGGGCTGGTTCGGCAGGGGGGCCATCTGCTGGATCTTCAGCCAGGTGGGGGAGAAGAGCGACGAGGGGATCTGGTTGTTTGGGAACGGCGCGCGGTTGGAGCCATCGAGGTTGCCGGAGTACGGATTGTAGATGGCGCCGAGGTTGGCGTAAGCGTTGAAGTTGCCGGCACGCATGTCAGCGGGCGGCACTGAGAAGTTGCCGAACTGATTGGTGCGTTCGGCGGTGCGCTCGTAGCTGAAGAAGTAGAACAGCTTGTTCTTGATGATGGGTCCGCCGACGGTGAAGCCGGGGATGTTGACGATGGACTTGGGCAGAGTGGGTTTATTGATGTTCTGCTGGAAGAAGTAGGGGCGGGCGTAGAGGTGTTGGTTGTCGTGATACCAGAAGGCCGAACCGTGGAGCTGGTTGGTGCCCGACTTGGTGGCGACAGTGACGGCGGCGCCGCCGGCCATGCCCTGTTCGGCGTCGTAGGAAGACGTCGAGATGTTCACCGTTTCAATGGATTCGACGGGCGGGTTGTAGAGCGTGTGGTGGGGGAGCCAGATGTACACGTTCGTCGCGCCGTCGATGCGGGTGTTGTTGTTGTTGCGATTGGTGCCGTTGACGTTGGTGGTCAGCGAGCGGGAGGGCGAGGAGCCGACCGAGTTCTGGAAGGCGGCCGGCGTGGCGCCGGGGACCAGATTGATCAGCGATTGGAAGTTGCGGTAGGCGGGGAGAGGAAGTTCGACGACCGCTTTTGAAGTGATTTCGGAGCGGGTGTCGGAACGGTCCGTTTGCAGGGCGGCCGCGGTGGCTTCGACGGTGATTTTGTCACTGACCTGGCCGACTTCGAGACGGGTGTCGACGCGGGTGACGTTGTTGATGGTTACACTGATTCCCGTGCGGGTGACCGCGCGGAAGCCGGGCGCGGAAACGGCCAGGCTGTAGGTGCCGGGCAGGAGGCTGACGAGGGTGTAGCGGCCCTGGTCATCGGCCTTGCTTTCGCGGGTGGCGGCTGTTTGGGTGTTGGTGATGGTTACGGTCGCGCCGGGGACGCTGGCGCCGGAGGGGTCTTCGACCGCGCCGACGATGGAACCGTAAAGGACTTGCGCATGCATGGGGGCCGTGGCGAGAGCCAGCGAGACCGCCAGGATAAGCGTTTTCATTGTCATTTCACTCCTGAAGTTTGTGAACGACTGCGTGGGGTTCGTTGGGAACAATGATAACGCGGCGGCGATCGATCATGAAGGAGTTTTCTTTTTGGGGGAAGTTTGGCGCAAGGGTGCGGCCGCGCTTACGGGCGCGGTTCCAGCGTAAACAGGACCTTTTCGCCACCGGCTTCAAAGAACGTCACGATCTTGTCGCGCCGCGCCAGCATGCCCGAGATCTCTACCTGTGTGATGTAATTCGCCATGGTGGTCCGCAGCGTGGAACCGTCGAGTTTTTTCAATGCCGCCAGGAGGTTGCGGTCGCACATGACCAGGTTCTTGGCGTTTAGCAGTTCTTTGCTGGTGCGGAATGCGCGGGTGTGGTCGATCATCCAGATATCCCAGTTCTTGGTGATCAGCAGGTTGCCCAGATTCCGATCCGTGTTGTGGATCAACTGGTCGAAAACGCGCACTATGTTCATCTCCTGGTTCCACTTTTCAGTGTCCGGCGCGACTTCCTTTTTCTTCATCCGCGCGGCTTCGTCGAACATGACATCGTCCACCCACCAGGTGAACGCCGCCGACTTGCCCCCATAGTTGCGCTCCATCGAAGGCGGAATCATGTTCAGCCCCAGCAGCCTGCCCAGACGGTACCCGGCGATGTTGAACTTGTAGCTGTCGCGGAAATTGATCTCGATGCCCCGGCTGCCTTCGAAACGTATTTTTGATTCGTCGATCGATTGAATCTGCGCATCGTGCGTGAGTTTTCCGTCGCTTAGCGTGGCGCGGATCGTACCGGTAATTCCACCTTTGGAATCCTTGGTGCTGATCACCTTCGCGGTGCGCAGGAACTCTTCTTTTTCGGCGAGTGTTAACTGCGGTGCTTGCGCGTAGAGCCAAGCGGCGGAAACCAGACAAAGAGCAATTCGCATTGAAGTCTCCTCCTGTCCGTGTACAGCGCTAAAATCGGCCGGGCAGGGCCAAAGTCTATCACGGGAGCGGGAGTTTTCTATCTGGAGAAAGAGTGGAAACCTGATCGCCTTCGATGACCAGGCAGAGGCGGTGGGCGCCGTAGACTTCCGCCAGGCCGACGTCGATCGCCAGTACCGAGCCGCCGTACAGAGACAGAATCTTCCCGCCTGTGGGCGTGTGGCCGATGACGACGCGCCGGGCGCTGAAGTTCTTGAGGAGGCGCTGAACATGGTTGGTCATGGCCGGATCCTTCTGGGCGATGCCGCGGTACCAGAGCACGCCCTGTTCGTCGCGGACGTAGCCGTCCTCGGCGAGTTTGGAGAAATCGCGCAGCTCCTCTTCGATGCCGTTGTTGATGTCGCGAATCGATTTGGCGGCGTATTTGGGGCTGATGCCGCCGTGGACGAAGAGCGTGTCGTTGATGCGAATGACGGCGTTGTGCCCGCGAATCCATTTGCCGTAGCGGCCTTGCGGGCCGAATTGAGCGCGATGTTCCACCCAGCCCGGCGGGTGGGCGGTCATCCATTTGGCGCGGAAGGCGGCATCGGGTTTGGGCTTCATCTTGCGGGTTTCCTGTTCCCACAACTGCTCGACCTGGGCCGCGGATTCGTTGCCGCGGAAGGCGGCGAACTCGCCCGGCGAGACGTAGCGCAGATCGCCGTAGAGGTTCATGGCTTCGTGATTGCCGATCAGGCAGTGAACATAGCCGCCGGACTTTGGCGCCTGCTTTTCCAAGGCCATGAGCAGGTCCATCACTTTGCGGGAATCGGGGCCTCGGTCGACGACGTCGCCGATCTGGACCAGGTGGGTCTTGCCGCCGGTCCAGTTTCCCTTCTCATCGATGAGCGCGGCGGAGCGAAGAATATCGACAAAGGCGGTGTAGCCGCCGTGGACATCGCCGACGGCGACGATCCGCTCGACGCCTTTCCATGTGTCCTGGGCGCACGCAACGCCGATCGCCAACAGCCCAAGGAGTAATCGTCGGGTCATATATTTCAATATGACATCCGGCGGAGCGGGTTCGTGTAGGATGGAGCGATACGCAGGGCGCCGCCCGGGCCGAACGTGAACGCAATTCGCCGTTTTTTCCGAACACAGGATGTGACTCCCGCAGGCCGGATCGCCATGGCGGTGGGCGCGATCATGGTGTCGTGCCAGACGGCGGGAAAAGCGCTGCGGGACGCGATTTTCCTGGCCAATTACGACGTCAGCCAGTTGCCGGCAATGGTGATGGCGGCGGCGGTGGCGACGATTGTGCTCAGTCTGGTGTCGACCCGTTGGATTGCGCGGTTGGGGCCCGGCCGGGTCGTTTCCCGACTGTTTCTGCTGAGCGGCCTTCTGCAGTTCGCCGAATGGGCGGCGGTGGATACCTTTCCCCGGATTGTGGCGCCGGTGGCGTATCTGCACATCGTCGGGCTGACGGCGATCCTCGGCTCCGGCTTCTGGTCGATGATCAGTGAGACGGTAATGCTGCGGCAGGCGCGGCGGCTGTATGGGCGGATTGGGGCGTGGAGCACGGCCGGCGGCATTGTGGGCGGCCTGCTGGCCGAACGTACCGGCGCCTGGTTTGGCACGAACGCGGTGCTGGTGCAGATGGGACTGGCACACCTTTTGTGCGCGGCGCTGCTTTGGCGCGTGGCGCCGGCCGCGCGGCCCGTTGCCGCCGAGGAAGAAGATGCCGGCGAACCGGTTTGGGCCGCTTTCTCCAAGGTGCCTTATCTGGGGCCGTTGGCGTTGCTGGTGCTGTTGGGAACCGCGAGCGCGGCGGCGTTGGACTTCCTGTTCAAGGCGCAGGCCCGGGAAGTCTACGGCCAGGGGCCGGACCTGCTGCGCTTTCTGGCGCTGTTCCACACGGCCGGCGCCGTGCTGACGTTTCTGCTGCAGTGGGCGATTTCCCGTGTTTCGGTGGAGAAGGCCGGGCTGACGACGCTGGCCGGGAGCGTGCCCGCGATTGTGGGCGTGGGCAGTCTGTTGACGGCGATCATCCCGGGCTTCCCGATGATCGCTGGATTGCGGTTGTTGGAGGCGTCGGCACGGATTTCGCTTTTTAAGAACGGATATGAGTTGTTCTACACCCCCATTCCGGCGAAGGAAAAACGGGCTGTAAAGACGTTCGTGGATGTTGTTTGTGACCGTATGGGTGATGCGGCGAGTTCGGTCATTGTACAAACGGCGCTGGTTGCGGCGCCCGGCGCTGCGCGGTATGTGATCCTGGGTTTTACGGCCGGAGCGGCGCTGGTGTCGTTGCGCATTGCCGCTCGTTTGGACAGGGCGTATCACGACGTGGTGGAGCGCGGACTGATCCATCGCGCGCAGGAAGTGAATCCGGGGTATGTGGACGATCACTCCAAGGCATCCCTCGTGCTGAGTGATGACTCGGTTGGTCCGTTTTTGTCCCGCGAGCAGCAGGCCGTTTCCTCCCTGCAAGACCCGATTGTGCAGGCACTGGCCGAACTGCGCAGCGGTTCTGTTTCGCGCGTCAAGGCGGCGCTGGCCGGGTTGGGCGGCAAGCCGTTGGACGCCCATCTTGCGCCGGCGGTGATCGTATTGCTTGGCTGGGACGCGGCGGCCCATGCGGCGCGGGATCTGCTGGTGGCGCAGGCGGGACGTTTCTCTGGGCTGCTGATCGACTGTCTACGCGACCCCGCCCAGGACTTCGTCGTCCGCCGCCGGATTCCGCGTATTCTTGCCGCTGATCCCTCCCAGGTTGCCTGCGACGGATTGATTCAGGGCCTGGAGGACGACCGCTTCGACGTCCGATTCCAATGCGGCCGCGGGCTGGACCGCGTGTTGCTGAAGCTGCCGGAGGTGCGCATGGATGCCCCGCCCATTTTCGCCGCCGTGATTCGGGAGGTCTCCGTGAATCAGCAGATCTGGGATAGCCGGCGCTTGTTGGATGAACGGGAGACCGAGGACGAGTTTTCGTTTCTCGACGACGTATTGCGTGAGCGCGCGCACCAGAGCATGGAGCACGTGTTTAGCCTGCTGGCGCTCGTTTTGCCGCGGGAGCCGGTGCGCACGGCGTTCCGCGCGCTGCACAGTGGCGACCGCGCGTTGATGGACCTGGCGCTGGAGTACATGGACCGGGCGGTGCCGCCGGCGGTGAAAGCTACGCTATGGCCAGTGCTGGCGGGCCGCGCGGAGGCGATTCCGGAGGATGTGCGCGAGAAGGCCGCGCGCGATATTCTGCTGACCGAGCGGGGGCTGCTGGCCGCGTTGAAACGGATCGACGAGGCCGACGCGGCGGCGGGCTGAAAAGCGAAACGCCCCGGCTGTAGAGGCCGGGGCGTTTCGCGTCGAACAGGGTTGACGAAGTTTAGAACTGGTTCCAGAGGTACTGGTTGTAGACTTCGTGGTGGAACTGGACTTCGGCGGGCTTCACAACTGTACCGAGGAGGCGGGCGCAGCGATCGGCCGAACCCTTCTTCAGATCGGCATAGCGCGCCTTGACATCTTCGCCCAGCAACTTCCCGGTCCATTCGGCCTTGTTGAAGTTTTCCATGGCGTCGTAGATGTTGTCCGGCAGGTAGCGGTCGGCCTGGCGGAGGTTCTTGATCTTTTCGATGTCGCCTTCGAGACCGGTCTTGAAGACCGAGAAGAGCACCAGGTAGGGGTTGGCGTCGGGGCCGACGGAGCGGACTTCGACGCGCGAGCTCTTTTCGTTGCCGATCGGGATGCGGACCATCGAACCGCGATCGACGGCCGAGGCCTTGATCTGGTTCGGGGCTTCGAAGTGCGGGTCGAGACGGCGATAGGCGTTGACGGATGCGTTCAACAGCAAGCAGATGTCATTGCCGTGAGTCAGAATGCGGTCGACGAAGCTCCAGGCGAACTTGGAGATCTTCTCTTCACCCTTGGGATCCCAGAAGAGGTTCTTGCCCTTCTTGGTGATCGACACGTTGGTGTGCATGCCGCTGCCGTTGACGCCGACAACCGGCTTGGGCAGGAAGCTGGCGGTGAGGCCCATCTTCGTGGCGACCTGACGGCAGATCAGCTTATAGATCTGGATCTGGTCGGCCGCGGTGACGACGTCGCCGTAGGTGTAGTTGATTTCGAACTGCGAGGGGGCGACTTCCGGGTGATCCTTTTCGTTCTCGAAGCCCATGGCGCGCTGCACTTCAGCGACGGTGTCGATGAAGGTGCGGAGCGGGTCGCCGGGGAGCGAATGATAGTAACCGCCGGTGTTGACGTAATCGAACTTGCCGGTTTCGTGGAAGCGGCGTTCGGCGTCCTGGCCCTGGAACAGGAAGCCTTCGATTTCGTTGGCGGCGTTCAGGGTGTAGCCTTCGGTCTCGTACATCTTGTTCGCGTAGCCCTTCAGGACGCCGCGGATGTCGCCGGAGTAGGCGGTGCCATCTTTGTCGATGACTTCGCAGAACACCAGAACTTTGCCGGAACCGAAGATGTCGGCCGGAGCATGATAGAAAGCGCCCCAGTCGATGCCCAGGCGCAGATCGCTTTCCTTCTGGGCCGTAAAGCCGCGGATGGAGGATCCGTCGAACGTCAAGTTGTCCCAGCTCTTCAGCAGGAACTTCTTGTCGTAGTCGAGCATGTGGAGGCGGCCTTCAAGGTCGCTGAACAGGACGGTAACGGCCTTGATCCGGGTCTCTTCGGTGAGATACTTCAGCCGTTCTTCCCGAACCTGATCCGCCGGAACCCGGTCCTTCCGCTGTTGCTTAATCGCAAGGTTTTTCTCTTCCAGCTCTGCGTAAGAGAGCTCCAAAAAGTCGCGCAGGTTGCTCAATTCAATCTCCTCAGGTAACGGGGTGGGAAACGGCGCAATCCGCCGCTATTTCTCGATTATAGGCGTGACGGCCCGTCCTTGTTCAAACGTATTTATTTATGGACCCTATTTCGAGTCCTGATTAGCGTCGGCGCTGACGGCGCCCTCGGCCAACCGGATTCGGAGCCGCGTGCCGGCCGGCGCGTCGGCCGCGCGGCGTAGAACCTGGCCGTCCGGCAAGGTGACTACGGCGAAGCCGCGCTCCAATATTTGCAACGGGTTAAGGGCGGTTAGGCGAGTCCCGAGGACGCTCGTCCGGCTGGCGGCGGCCGTCAGCCGGCGGCGGATTGCCGTCTCCAGCCGGGCGTCGGCCCGCTGGATCTGGAAGCGCGCTGTTTGCAGGCGTAAACGGAGGTCCAGTCGCCGCAGTCGCCGGTCCAGCACCTCGCACGCGGTGGTGCTCGTGTCCAGCCGTTCCCGCATCGCCGTTTGCAGCAATTGCGAGGCGTCGTCCAGCCGCTGCCCCGCGCGGAACAGGCGCCGCTCAATGATCATCTGCGCCCGTTCGGTGCCCAACTCGCCCAGCCGCCGCGCCGCCCGTGTCAGCTTGAACCGGATCGCCTGCCCGATGCGCGCTTGCGCAGTCAGCACCTGGTTGTAGATCGCCTCGCGCGATTCGGTGACGATCTCCGCTGCGGCCGAGGGCGTGGGCGCCCGCCGGTCGGCCACGAAGTCGGCGATGGTGAAATCGGTCTCGTGCCCGATGGCGGAAATCACCGGCACCGCGCAACGGGCAATCGCCCGGGCCACGTCTTCCTCGTTAAACGTCCACAGATCTTCGAGCGACCCGCCGCCGCGCGCCACGATCACGACGTCGGCCCAGCCGCTCTCGCTGAAATAGTCCAGCCCCGCGATGACCTGCTCCGCCGCCCCCGTGCCCTGCACCAGCGCCGGAAATAGCCGGATGTGCAACCCCGGGAACCGCCGTTCGATGACGTGCAGGATGTCGCGAATCACCGCTCCGGTGGGGCTGGTGACAATGCCGATCCGCCGCGGCAATCGCGGTAGCGGGTGCTTGCGGTCCTCGTCGAACAGCCCTTCGGCCGCCAGCTTTTTCTTCAGCTTTTCGAATGCGGCCTGCAGCGCGCCGGCGCCGATCGGCTCAATCGAATCGACGATTAATTGATACTCGCCGCGCGGCTCGTAGACTTCGATGCGCCCGCGAACCAGCACCTCCGCCCCGTCCCGCGGCTTGAACTTCAGCAGCCGGTAGGTGCCCTTCCAGCAGGCGGCCTTCAGCGTGGCCCGGTCATCCTTCAGCGTGAAATAGGCGTGGCCGCTGGTGGCCAGTTTCAAGCCAGAAATCTCCCCGCGCACATAGATGCCCGAGTAGGCGTCGGTCAAAAGTTCGCCGATTTCGGCCGTCAATTCGCCAACGGTGTATTCGCGGCGGTGCTGTTCGAGGTCGATCATCTGGTCCACTGGGAGGCTCGATTTGCTAGGCTGGTCGAGTCATCATCCCATTCTTCCACGTGGAGGTCCAATGAGTCCGAAGGATGTTCTGGCATTTGCCAAAACCGAAGGCGCGCGACAAGTCGATATCCGTTTCACCGATATTCCCGGGTTGCAGCACCACATTACGTACCCGATTTCGCAGCTGACCGAGGACTCGTTCGAAGAGGGTTTTGGGATCGATGGTTCGTCGATTCGCGGCTGGGCCGCCATCAACGAAAGCGACATGTTGATCATCCCGGATCCGGCTACCGCCATCATGGATCCGTTCTTTGAAGTGCCGACGATCATTATGCTCGGCACCATTCAGGACCCGATCACCAAGCAGCGCTACGACCGCGATCCGCGTAACATCGCCCGGAAGGCCGAAGCTTATTTGACTAACTCCGGGCTGGCCGATACATGTTACGTCGGCGCCGAAGCCGAATTCTTCATTTTCGATAACGTTAGTTTCGAATCCAAACGGCACGCCGCGTTCTACGAAATCGGAGCCGACGAGGGACAGTGGAACAGCGGGCGGCGCGAGAACAATCTTGGCTACCGTCCCCGTTACCGCGAAGGATATTTCCCCGTTCCGCCCACGGATCACTACCAGGATCTGCGCGCCGAAATGGTGGAGGTGATGGAGCAGGCGGGCCTCGTCATTGAGTGTCACCACCACGAAGTCGCCACCGCCGGCCAGTCGGAAATCGATCAGAAATATGATACGTTGGTGCGCTCCGCCGATAACATGATGACTTACAAGTACATCGTGCGGAATGTGGCCAATCAGTACGGCAAGACAGTTACCTTCATGCCGAAGCCGTTGTACGGCGACGCGGGTAGCGGCATGCACTGCCACCAGTCGTTGTGGAAGGACGGCAAGCCGCTGTTTGCCGGCGATGGCTATGCCGGGTTGAGCCAGATGGCGCTGTGGTACATCGGCGGCCTGCTGAAGCACGCCCGCGCGCTGTCGGCCATCATCGCCCCCACCACCAATAGCTATAAGCGCCTGGTCCCGGGCTACGAAGCGCCGGTTAACCTGGCCTACTCCCGCCGCAACCGTTCGGCCGCCTGCCGCATTCCGATGTACTCGGCCAGCCCGAAGGCCAAGCGTGTCGAGTTCCGCCCGCCCGATCCGAGCTGCAACCCCTACCTCGCCTTCGCCGCCATGTTGATGGCCGGGCTCGATGGCGTCATCAATAAGATCGATCCCGGCGAACCGCTCGATAAGGACATCTACGATCTCTCGCCGGAAGAGTTGAAGCGTGTTTCGTCCATGCCTGCCTCGCTCGAAGAGGCGTTGGTGTGCCTGGAAGAAGATCACAACTTCCTGCTCAAAGGCGACGTCTTCACCGAAGAGCTGATCGAAACCTACATCTCCTACAAGAGCAAGCATGAAGCCGATGCCGTGCGCCTGCGCCCGCATCCCTACGAGTTCTCGCTCTACTACGACATTTAGGTCACCACTCGATCCGGTCCCCTGGCAACAGCGTGACCGGTCCGGCCGGCATTACTTTTCCTCCGCGGCGGAGCGTGAACGGGCGCTCCGCTCCGGCCACGCTCCGCGCGTTGGTGCCCCACAGCACCGTCCGCGGCTGTGCGTTCACGAAGACCTCCATTGCCAGTGACACCGAACTGCCCTCCGGAAACACCGTACACCCGCCGGCGCAGACGGTCTTTCCGGTCAATCGCGCCGCCAACGCCGCCATCTCGCCGCGCGAACCCGCGCCCAGCACCACCGCGTTCGCCTTGCCCGAAGTCTTGTCCACCACCACCTGAAAGTACAGCCGTTGCTGCCGCCGCCGTCGCGCTTTCTCAGGGAATAGCGCGGTCACCGGCGGTTGCTTCGACGGCCGCCCCGGGAGTGTCAGGTGTTCGGTCACAGTCAGCCCGCGGCGCCCCGCTCGCAGCGCCAGTTTCTCTGTTCCGATGTAGTCAGCGATCGTCCGGGTCGTCGCGCCATCGCGGAAGTAGGCGTTTTCCACCAGCAACACCATCCCTTCGGCGATGTCGACCCACCCCTTCGACAGATCCACCACCTGTCCCGGCGGCAGCGCCACACGCGCCGAACGGTGGCAACCGCCCGCCAGTAAACAGGCCAGTAGCATGAGAGTGGAACGCACGGCCTCATTCTAAACCGTGCGCTACCGCCGGCGAAGGCGGTAGATGGCGGCGAGGCCCGAGGCAAGCAGTGCGTAGGTGGCAGGTTCCGGCACAGTATTGGTTTCCGGAGTGAAGGAGGCGTTCAGCGTGTTCGTGAACGTGCCGATACTGACATTGCCCGCGTTGCCGGAGAGACTCAGGATGTTCCCTACCCCTGTGAGGCTATTCGTCGTACCCGGAGGCAGTGTGCAGGTGTCTACGGGGGCCGAAACAAGGGCCAGGCAGAGCGCTCCGCCAGCCGTCGTAAACTGCACGCTGCCAAAGCCATTGTTCAGAGAGCTGCGTGTGACTAGTTCCACTTTGGTCGGGTCAATGAACAACACCGTCCCGGGCGCGAGGGGGGTTACGGAGACGTTGTTAGGTGAATATGAAGCCGTTGGTGTCGCCGGAGTTGGCCACAAAGACCGTATTGGGATTGGCCTGGGTGACGACCTTGTTCATGCTGAGAACGGCCGAAAGGCCGGAGCCGGCGTTCAGGTTCAACCCTATATCGGCACCCGTAATGGGTTGTGTCCCGGAGGCAACTCCGTTGGCAAACGTGAAGTTGGAGAACTTGAACTGGACCTGGCCGCCGACGTTCAGCACGCAGGCGCCCGGTACGGCGACAGTGCCGCAGGATACGGCGGAGGCGCCCATGGCGCCGGCCAGGAAGAGGATGGGAAGCAGGAGGTGTCTTTTCATGTTTGACCTGCAGCCAGAATAAGTGCGGAGCGGCGGCGAAGTCCTCATGAATAGGTAAGCGTTTGGTAAGGATTTCCGCGCTGAAAGTGATCCGTCTGGCGTCATTCTCCACCGCACGCCCGGTACAATAGAGAAATAGCTTGTCCAACGTTGCCGTCATAGCTGAAAAACCGTCCGTGGCTCGCGACATTGCGAAGGTCCTGGGCGCCACGCAGAAGGGGAATGGGTTTCTCCACGGCGGTGGCTACATCGTCACCTGGGCCATCGGCCATCTGGTTTCGCTCGCCCAGCCCCACGAAATCCGCCCCGAGTGGAAACAGTGGCGCCGTCACACGCTGCCCATGTTGCCGCGCGAATGGCCACTCGTCGTCTACGACAGAACGAAGGACCAGTTTGAAACCGTTCGCAAGATCCTCAGTTCCCCAAAAGTCGACCGCGTCATCTGCGCGACCGACGCCGGGCGCGAAGGCGAACTCATCTTCCGCTACATCTACGACGCGGCCCACAGCGACAAGCCCGTCGCCCGCCTCTGGATCTCCTCCCTCACCGCCGACGCTATCCGCGCCGGCTTCGACGCGCTGAAGGACGGCCACGATTACGACGGGCTGGCCAATGCCGCCCGCGGCCGCTCTCGTGCCGATTGGCTCGTCGGCATGAACCTCTCCCGCGCCTATTCATTGGCCTTCGATGAAGAGCTCTCCGTCGGCCGCGTGCAGACGCCCACGCTGGCCATGATCGTCGAACGCGAACTGGCTGTCCGCGCCTTCGTCCCGGAGGAGTACCGCGAGGTCCACGTCACCTTTACTCCCGTCGGCGTGAAAGGCAAGCCCACCTACATCGGCACCTGGTTTAAAGCGCCGCTCGTCAAAGGCGACACCATGCAGCAGGCCATGCGACTGCCCGCCGCGACCGACGACGCGAAGGACATCGTCGCCCGCGCCAAGAAGGGCGAAGCCCGCATCGCCTCCATCGAAGCCGAAGCGAAGAAGATGGCCCCTCCCGGGCTCTACGACCTCACCGAACTCCAGCGCCACGCCAACCGCCTCTACGGCTACAGCGCGCAAAAAACCCTCGATATCGCGCAGAAACTCTACGAAGCCTACAAGCTCATCTCCTACCCTCGTACCGATTCGCGCCACCTTTCCCGCACCGTCGCCGCCGGCCTCCCAGGTGTCGTCCGCGCCGTCGCCCCACAGTATCCCAACCTCGTCGCCCCCGGCACCGGCGAGCGGCCGCTGAGCAATCGCTTCGTCGACGACACCAAAATCTCCGACCACCACGCCATCATCCCCACCGCCACCTCCCCCGGCAAAATGAACCTGATCGAAGAGGAGCGCCGCCTCTACGACCTCATCTGCCGCCGCTTGCTGATGGCTTGGCACGACGACTATCTCACCGACGTCACCACCGTCATTACGACGATCACCAACGCCGACATCGTCGACAACTTCCACTCCGCCGGCACGCTGGTCCGCCAGATGGGCTGGAAAGTTCTCGACATCGTGACCGAGAAAAAAGGCAAGGAAAAGGACCCGTCCGAGCAGACGCTGCCCACCGAGCTCGCCCCCGATCAGCAGCAGGAAGTCGTCAAAGCCGAATCGATCCTGAAGAAGACCCGCCCACCCAAACGCTTCACCGACGCCACGCTCCTCACCGCCATGCAGACGGCCGGCAAGACGCTCGACGAAAAGGAGCTCTCCGACGCCATGAAGGAGAACGGCCTGGGCACGCCCGCCACCCGCGCCGCCATCATCGAAGTGCTGCTGAAACGCGGCTACATCCAGCGCCAGGGCAAGACGATGGAGGCCACCGACAAGGGGATTCACCTCATCGAAGTCGTCCATCCGGAAGTGAAAAGCCCGGCCATGACCGGCCAGTGGGAAGCGTTCCTGAAGCGCATCGAACGCGGTCAGGCGGAGCTCGATCCGTTCATGGAGGGCATCGAGGACTACGTCCGCGAAGTGGTTGGCAAAGTGGGCCAGAAGCCTATCCAAAAGGCGTCGGCTCCACAACCCCCGCCCCCGCCGCCGCCCGAACCCGTTGACCTCACCAGCAAGGATCTCCCCACCCTCCTCCGCGACGCCTTCGGCTTCTCCGAATTCCGCCCCAGCCAGGAGGCCGTCTGCCAGGCCGTCGTCGATGGCAAAGACGTCCTACTCGTCATGCCCACGGGTGCCGGCAAGTCGCTCTGCTACCAGCTCCCCGGTCTCGCCCTCGGCGGCACAACGCTGGTCATCAGTCCGCTGATCGCGCTGATGGAGGACCAGGTGGCCAAGCTCCAGGCCCGCGGTTTCGCCGTCGAACGCATCCATTCCGGGCGCGATCGCGCCGCCTCGCGCCAGGCTTGTATCGACTATCTCGCCGGCCGTCTGCACTTCCTCTTCATCGCCCCCGAACGCCTCCGCGTTCCCGGTTTCCCGGAGATGCTGGCCAAGCGCAAACCCGCGCTGGTGGCCGTCGACGAAGCCCACTGCATCTCCCAATGGGGCCACGATTTCCGGCCCGACTACCGCACGCTGGGCCAGCACATCCCCTCGCTCCGCCCCGCGCCTGTCATTGCGCTCACGGCCACCGCCACACCCATCGTGCAGAACGATATCGCCCGCCAACTCGGCTTGGGCGAAGAGGGCAAATTCATCCAGGGTTTCCGCCGGGACAACATCGCCATCGAAGTGGTGGAAGCCGCGCCCGGAGAACGAACCGACCTGGTGAAGCAGCTGCTCGAAAACCCGGACCACCGGCCCGCCATCGTCTACGCCCCCACCCGCCGCCAGGCGGAAGAGGTGGCCGCCGAACTGAAGCAGCATCTGCCCGCCGCGCCTTATCACGCCGGCCTTTCCACCGACGTGCGCGGCCGCGTCCAGGCGGCTTTTCTCGACGGCAAGCTCGACGTGATCGTCGCGACCATCGCCTTCGGCATGGGCATCGACAAGGCCGACGTGCGCACAGTCGTCCACACCGCGCTGCCCAGTTCCGTTGAAGGCTACTACCAGGAAATCGGCCGCGCCGGCCGCGATGGCGCGCCTTCCCGCGCTGTGCTCATGCACTCCTACGCGGACCGCTACACGCACGATCATTTCTTCGAGCGCGACTACCCCGACGCGAAGCTGCTGGAGAAAATCTTCGGCCTGCTTACCGACGAGCCGCAAGCCAAAGAGGAGCTGCAACACAGGTCGCGCATCGATCCTGAGGTCTTCGACAAGGCCCTCGAAAAACTCTGGATTCACGGTGGCGCCGTCGTCGATTTCAACGACAACGTCACGCTCGGCCGTCCCGCCTGGCGCGAACCGTACAAGGTGCAAATCGCCCAGAAACTCGAGCAATTAAACGCCATGTTACGGTTCGCCGACAACAGCGAATGCCGCATGTGCGCGCTGGTGGCCCACTTCGGCGATCGAAAAGGTTCACTCCAGCTCTGTGGCATCTGCGACTTCTGTGCGCCCGGCGATTGCGAGGCCCAGCAGTTCCGCGAACCCACGACGAAGGACATGTCGCTCGCCCACGCCGTGCTGAAGGCGTTGGGCCAGAACGACGGCCGCTCCACCGGCAAGCTCTTCACCGAACTCTGCGGCGGCACCGCCTATGAGCGCGACACGTTCGAAGGGCTGCTCAGCGCCATGGCCCGTGCGGGCCTCGTTGAGTTGAAAGAGGACACCTTCGAAGCCGACGGCCGCGAGATCGTCTTCCGCCGCGTGCTGCTCATCAAGGCGCCGGACAGCTTCGAACTCCTCATTAAGGAGCGCCCCGAACGCAAGGCCAAAACCAAGAAGCGCGCCGCAGCGAAGAAGGCCATGCGCAAGGCCGCCACCGATGATCCCGCCATCGACGCGCTGAAGAAGTGGCGCGTCGCACAGGCCAAGAAAGAAGGCGTCCCGGCCTTCCGCGTCCTGACCGACAAAGCGCTGATGGAGATCGCCAACGACCGGCCCGCGAACAACGAAGAACTGCTGCAGGTATCAGGCGTCGGGCCCCGCGCCGTCACCCGGTACGGCGCCGGAATTCTGAAGGTCTTGGAACGCGTCTAGTTTTTGCAAGTAGACTATAAGGCCGGATCCCATGGCCAACGTCGACATCGCCCTCTCCGCCGACTTCCTCAATGAAAGCGGCTCTCTCGTCTTCCCCGATATCGGGCTCAGTACCATCGCCGGCAACGCACGGCTGCAACATCGCTTTCTCCCGGACTACCGGGCCGAGTACACGCCGGACCAGCTGCAGGGCGCCGACGTTGTTCTCTCGCTCAAGCCCAAGGTCACTGCTGCGTCGCTTGAAGGCGTGACGCGCCTGGCCGCCATCGGCCGCTTCGGCGTGGGGTACGACAACGTCGATATCGCCGCCTGCACCGCCGCCGATGTGGCCGTCTACATCACGCGCCAGGCCGTCGTCCGACCCGTAGCATCGTCGATTGTTCTACTGGTCCTCGCCAGTGCCCACAACCTCGTGTGGAAGGACCGGCTGATGCGCCAAGGCGAATGGGTCGCCAGCACGCGCAAGCTCGGAAAGGAACCACGTGGCCGCGTGCTGGGCACGGTTGGCCTGGGCAACATCGCCCGCGAAGCCCTGCGCCTGCTCACCCCCTTCGGCTTCTCCGAATTCCTCGCCTACGACCCGGCCGTGACCGCGTCCGAAGGCGTCCGCATGGTCTCGCTCGAAACCCTGTTCTCCGAGTCCGACTTCGTCCTCATCAACTGCCCGCTGATGCCCCAAACCCGCGGCCTGATTGGCGAATCGTTGCTCCGCCGCATGAAGCCAGACGCTGTCTTCATCAACACCGCCCGCGGCCCGATCGTCGACGAAGCGGCTCTCACCAAGGTGCTGCAGGAAGGCGCCATCAAGTGCGCCGCGCTCGATGTCTTTGAACAAGAGCCGCTCCAACAGGGCTCCCCGCTTACGGGGCTTGATAACACCATCCTCACCAGCCATTCGCTCTGCTGGACAGAAGAACTGTTCCGCGACATGGGCCGCGAATCGTTCGCGGGCGTGCTGGCGCTGGCCAACGGCGAAGCGCCCGTCAACGTCGTCAACCCCGAAGTCCTCACCCGTCCCGGCTTCCTCGCCAAACTCGCCCGCCTCGGAAGTGCTCAATGACCCTCCGCCAAAAACTCAAGGCCGGCGAAACCGTCTTCGGCCAGATGATCCTGGAACTCTTCACTCCCGGCGTCGCGCCGCTGCTGCACCACGCCGGGCTCGACTTCGTCATCTACGACATGGAGCACGGTCGCTGCGGCTACGAGCTGTTGAGCCAGATGGTCACCTCCTGCCGCGGCACCCGCCTGACGCCCATCGCCCGCGTGGCCGATGTCTATGCCCATCCCATGGCCCGCCTGCTCGACATCGGCGCCAAAGGTGTGATGATCCCCCGGCTGGAAACGCCGGAGCAGATGCAGGACGCCGTGGCCCAGTTGAAGTATCCGCCCGCCGGCCGGCGCGGCGTGGCGCTCGGGCTGGCCCATGATGACTATCACTCCAAAGGCGCGCCGTACTTCGAACAGGCCAACGACGAGACGGTCGTCATTGCCATCATCGAGACGCCCAAGGCGCTCGAAAATCTGGACGCCATCGTCGGTACGCCGGGCCTCGATATTGCCTGGATGGGCCACTTCGATCTGACCGTCTCGCTCGGCATCCCCGCGCAGTTCGATCACCCCATCTTCCTGGATGCCATGGACTCACTCGTCGCCTCCTGCCGCAAGCACGGCGTGGCCGCGGGCTTCCTGCCGGGCACGCCCGCCGACATGCAGCACTGGCTGGCCAAAGGCTTCCGCGCCATCAGCCTCGGCAGCGATGTCGGCGTCTACGCCCGCGGCCTCTCCGACTTCCGCAAGGCAGCGCAATGATCCATCTGCTCTGGCTACTCACCACCGTCGCGCTCCTCGCCCAACCCAAGCCACTGGTCTATCAGAAGGCCCGCAGCCAGGCGCCGCCGCTCACCATGGAGATGGTCACCCCCGACGGCCCCGGCCCGTTTCCGGTGGTGCTACTGGTCCACGGCGGTGGCTTCAGCGGCGGATCGCCCGAGTCGATGCGGACCTTCGCGGCACAGTTGCGGCGGTCCGGCCTCGCCTCCGCGCTCGTCACCTACCGCCTGGCGCCGCGCTTCCAATTCCCCAGCCCCGTGCAGGATCTGAAGGCGGCCGTGCAATATCTCAAGGCCAACGCCGCCACGCTCCGCGTCCAGCCCGATCCGATCTGCGCCGCCGGGCAGGAGGCGGGCGCGACGCTTGTCGAACTGCTGGCCGCGCAGGAGCCGCTGCGGTGCGCCGTCGCCTTCGACGGCATTCCCGGCACGCCCGCCTTTCTCGGCACCACCGAACCGGTCCCCGCCGCCGATCCCGCCAACTGGCGTAGCCCCACGCCGATCCTGCGTTCGGGCGACCCCGTCCCGTTTTTGAAGAAGCACCTCCTGGCAACGCCCGATCGCTTCACCGTCCTCGCCGCCGATCACGGTACCGGCGCCGAACTGCTCGCCCTCGGCTGGCCCTCCGGCCGCGTGCTGTGGCGTGTGCCCAATGGCACGGGGCTCGATGTTCAGGCTCTGCCAGAGGGCCACGTGTTGTTCACCGATCACGCCGCCCACAAGGTGATCGAGATCGACGCGAACCAGAAAACCGTCTGGAGTCTCGGCGCCGAAGCCGGCCTGCATACGCCGTTCAGCGTGCGCCGTCTGGTGAATGGCAACACGCTGGTCACCGATTCCAAAGGCGCCCGCGTCACTGAGTTCACCCCCGATGGCAAGACGGCCTGGCAATGGGCGCGGCCCGAACTGGAACCCATGTGGCCGCGCATGTCCCGGCCCACGGAGAAGGGAACGGTGCTCGTCGCCTTCCAAAAGGGCGGCACGATCTACGAGATCGACCGCGCCGGCAAGACTGTCTGGCAGTTCCAAATCGACCCGGCGCGCCTCCCGTATCAGGGCCTGCGTCTCGCCAATGGCAACACGCTCATCGGCCTCGTCGATCCCGGCGAAGTCATCGAGGTGAACCCCGCCGGCAAAGTGGTCCGCAGCATCGGCGGCGCGTCCAGCAAGATCCGCCTGGGCTGGATCGCCGGCATCGCGTTGTTGCCTGACGGCGGCCTGATGATCGCCGACTTCACCGCTCGCCGGTTGGTCGAAGTCGACGCCGCCGGCAACCTCGTGCACGAACTGCGCGACCTGCCCTGGAACATCGCGAGCATCGCTATTCAATGACACCGTCGCCTCGCCGCTGGCTGATGATCGCGCTCGTCTTCGCGGCGACGGTGATCAACTATCTGGACCGCCAGACGCTCTCCGTTCTGGCCCCGGTGCTGCGGCAGGAGTTCGGGCTGTCGAACGTCGATTACTCCCGCATCGTCAGCGCCTTCATGGTGGCCTACACGATCATGAACGGCGTCTCCGGCCCGATGATCGATCGGATTGGTACGCGCCTGGGCTATGCGCTCTGCGTCGGCTGGTGGTCGGCGGCGTCGATCCTGCAGGCCTTCGCCACCGGGGGCGTGTCGCTCGCCGCGACGCGCTTCCTGCTAGGCATGGGCGAAGCCGGCAACTGGCCCGCCGGCATTCGCGTGGTGGCCGAATGGTTCCCCTTGGAGGAGCGAACGCTTGCCTCCGGTATCTTCAACAGCGGCTCGGCGGTGGGCGCGCTGGTGGCCACGCCGCTGGTCGTCTATCTCTCGCTGCACTACGGGTGGCGCGCGGCCTTCGTCGCCGTCGGTCTCTCCGGCCTGCTGTGGCTGGCGGCGTGGTGGTCTCTGTACGATACGCCGCCCGGCTTGCCGCCGGAAACAGAGCCGCCGCTGCCGGTGCTCGACATGCTGCGGATGCGCTTCATCCGCGGCTTCCTTGTGGTGAAACTGTTCTTCGATCCGGTCTGGTATTTCTACATTTTCTGGTTCCCGGAATACCTGAAGAACGGCCGCCACATGGACATGGCCGCGATCGGTAAGTATGGCTGGATTCCGTTCCTGGTCGCGGATGCCGGCAACATCGTTGGCGGGTGGTTTTGTGGGTGGCTGCTCCGGCGCGGGGTGCCGGTCAACCTGGCCAAGAAGGGCACCGTGGCGCTGGCCGCGCTGTGCATGACGTCGGCCATTCCGGCCGTTTTCGTCGATAGCGTCTGGGTTTCGCTGGCGTGCATCTCGCTCGCCATGGCCGGCTACACCGGCGCCAACGCCGTACTGCTTTCCATCCCGGCCGACGTGCTGCCGCGCCGCGCGCTGGCCTCCTCCTGGGGCCTGTGCAGCATGGGCTCCGGCTTCGGCGGCATGGTGTTTTCTCTGGTAACGGGGTGGCTGGTGGACAACTATTCCTACCAGCCGGTTTTCCTGCTCTTCGGTATTCTCCCGCTGCTTTCGGCGGCCGTTCTCTGGGTGGGCACGGCAAGTTTACTTTCCCGTGAAACGAGCATGTAACAGGGCTCTGTTAAAATAAAAGTATCTCCCCGCTCCCACCACTTCGAGGTTGGTACTCTTTATGAACAAAAAAAGCCTAGTCGTAGCCCTGCTACTGCTCTGCCTGCCCGCGGGACTTCTCGCGCAGGCCGTTGCTGGGTTCGGCGGTATCTCCGGTGTCGTTCGCGACGCTTCGGGTGCCGTTGTCCCATCCGCCAATGTAATCGTTGAAAACGCCTCCAAAGGCATTCGCCGCACTCTTACTTCCAATGACGCCGGCATCTTTGCCGCGCCGGCCCTCGTCCCCGCCTCGGGCTACGCCGTCCGTGTGAACAAGAGCGGCTTCAAAGATTTCGAAGTGAAGGAAATCGAAGTCCTCATCGGCCAGAACGTCAGCCTGAATGTGCCGCTGGCCGTTGCCGGTTCCGCCACCCAGGTGGAAGTTTCCGACGCCGCTCCGATCGTGGAACAGACCAAGACGGGCAACTCCGCCGTCGTCAGTTCCAAGCAGATCATGGACCTGCCGATCAACGGCCGCCGCGTGGACGCGTTCGCGCTTCTGACGCCCGCCGTGGTGCCTGACGGCACGTTCGGCCTGATCAGCTTCCGCGGTATCGCCGGCGGCAACGCCTTCCTTACCGACGGTAACGACACCACTAACAACTTCTACAACGAGAACGCCGGCCGTACCCGCATCAGCAGCCAGATCTCCCAGGACGCGGTCCAGGAGTTCCAGGTGCTCTCCAACGGTTACTCGGCTGAGTTCGGCCGCGCCTCCGGCGGCGTCATCAACACCGTCACCCGCTCCGGCGGCAACAACGTCCACGGCACCGGTTACTGGTTCTTCCGCAACCAGGACTTCAACGCCCGCGACCCGTACGCCACCGTGAACCCGGAAGAGCGCCGCGACCAGTTCGGCGGCTCCATCGGCGGGGCCATCAAGAAGGACAAGCTGTTCTACTTCACCAACCTCGAAGCTACGCGCCGCAACTTTCCGCTGGTCGCCTCGCTGACCCGGCCTCCGCTGTTTGATCCCAACGGCACCTTCGTCGGGGTTTGCACCGCGACCGCCGCCCAGTGCCAGGCCGCGCAGAGCTTCCTGGGCCGTATGACCCAGGTGCTGAACCGTACCGCCAATTCTGAACTCGGTTTCGCCAAACTGGACTACCGTCCCAACGAACGCAACGCGGTCAGCCTTTCGTTCAACTACCTGCGCTGGATTTCGCCCAACGGCATTCAGACCCAGGCCGTGTTGAACGACGGCAACGGTATCGGCAACAACGCCAACTCCACCGTGCGCACCCGCTATGGCCGCGCTTCGTGGACCTACATCCCGACCAACACGATCGTGAACGAAGTCCGTTACGGGTGGTTCAAGGATCGCCTGTTTGACGACGTGAACGCTTCGCTGATTCCGGCCCTCACCGGGGCCGTCGGCATCACCGTGCAGGGCCAGGCCAACCTCGGCGTGGCGACGTCCTACCCGCGCTTGAACCCCTCGGAGAACAAGCACCAGATCGCCGACAACCTGACCTGGACGGTCGGTAAGCACACCGTCAAGTTCGGCGGCGACTTCGTCAGCGCGCAGGACTATCAGAATCAGCTTTCCAACCAGGCCGGCAGCTACACCTACCCGACCTTCACCGCGTTTGCCCAGGACCTGACCGGCAACACGACTGGCGCCAAGCGGTGGCAGACCTACTCGCAGCGCTTCGGCAATCCGATTGTGAACACCACGATCAAGGACGTCAGCTTCTACGTGCAGGATCAGTTCCGCGTCACCCAGCGGCTGACCTTGAACTACGGCTTGCGCTACGAGTATCAGACCTTTACGCAGCCCACCGTTACGAATCCGGACTACCCGGCGCAGACGAGCAAGATTCCCTCTTACGGGAAGAACTTCGGTCCTCGCCTGGGCCTGGCGTACGCGTTTAACAACAACAAGACGGTCCTCCGCACCGGCTACGGCATCTTCTACGCCCGCACCCCGGGCGGGATGATCAACACCTTCCACCTGGGCAACGGCATCTACCAGAAGCAGATTAGTTTGAACGCCGCCGTGGCGGCCGATCTGGCGCTGGGCCCGGTGTTCCCGCAGAAGCTGGCCTCGATCGACCGCAACCCGCCGGCCGGCACCATCGACTTGACGGTTCCGGATGCCAACCTCCGCAATCCCTACACCCAGCAGGGTGACGTGGGCTTGGAGCACGAGATCACCCGTGACCTCGGCATCACGGCCTCCTACATCTGGAGCCGCGGCGTGCAGCTCTACACGATTCGCGATCTGAACGTCGGCGCCCTGGGCCCGGATGTCACCTACCGGATCAACGACACGGCCGGCAACCAGGTGGGCAGCTACACCACGCCGACCTATCGCTTGGCCAACCGCGTCGACACCCGGTGGCGCTCGGTCAACCAGGTGGAAAACGGCGGTCGCAGCTACTACGACGCCATGGCCATCTCCATGCGGAAACGCTACTCGAAGATGTGGGAAGGCTCGGTTGCCTACACCTGGTCGCACGCCATTGATTTGAACCAGGGCGGCGCCGGCAACAACATCTTCTTCTCCAGCCGTCCGACGTCGCTGTTCAACGGCAACTACGGGCTGGATAAGTCGAGCTCTGCTCTCGATCAGCGGCACCGCTTTGTGGGCACCGCGATCTTCACGCCGACCTTCACGAAGAAGACCGACAAGTTCTCCAAGTGGGTCGTCAACGGCTGGCAGCTTTCGAACATCTTCACCGGCGCGAGCGCGCAACCGCAGACTCCGACGATCTTCGTCAGCGGCAACCCGTTCGCCGGCGCGGCGTTCACCAATACGTTGAATGGTTTCGGCGGCTCCAGCCGCGTGCCGTTCCTGCCGGCGGCCAGCCTGGACATCGATCAGGTCGTCCGTCTCGATTCGCGCTTGACGAAGATCCTGGCGCTGACCGAACGGTACCAGTTGTTCCTGAACTTCGAAGCGTTCAACGTGTTCAACCACGTCTCCAACACCTCCGTGAACGGCCAGGCTTTCCAGGCCACCAACGGTGTGTTGGCGCCGACGGCGCGACTGGGCGAAGGTTCTGCCAGCCAGGGTTTCCCGGACGGCACGAACGCTCGCCGCGCGCAGTTCAGCGTCCGCTTTGTGTTCTAACCGAACAAACTTTAACTCAACAAAGAAGGCTGGGGTTCACGCCCTGGCCTTCTTTTTTTTTCGTTTCCTGATAATCTCAGGGTGCGGTTTCCGCGTTACCTAAACGGAGGAATCATATTATGGCTTTTTGTGCAAATTGTGGCGCTCAGGTGCAGGGCGCGTTCTGTATGCGGTGTGGCACCCCGGTGGCGAGTGGGGCTCCGCAACAGCAGCAGCCTCCGCAGCAACAGCCGCCGTACCCGCAACAGCAGCAGCCCTACGGGCAACAGCAGCCTCCCTACGGCCAGCCCCAATATGGCCAGCCGGCGCCGGCCGCGGGCGGGATGGAAGACAACGTCGCCTCGGCGCTGTGCTATCTCCTGGGCTTGATCACCGGCGTTTTGTTCCTGGTGCTGGAGCCGTACAACAAGAACAAAATGGTACGCTTCCACGCGTTCCAGTCGATCTTCTTCAACATCGGCGCGATCGTGGTGAACATTGCCTTCTCGATCGTCGTCTCGATCATGAGGCACCTGCTGCCGTTCGGTATGTGGACTCTCTTCACGCTGCTGAGTCTGGGACTGTCGCTCGCGATGCTGGGCGCCTGGGCATTCCTGATGTACAAGGCGTACAACCGCGAAATGTTCAAGATTCCGGTGATCGGCGATCTGGCCGAAAAACAGGCGTAGCCGATTGGCTTTGGCGCGCGTCTAGGAAATCGTGAACGTTCGAGTACCCGTATTGTGTCTGCTGTCGGCTGCCTTCGTATGGGGGCAGCCGATGACCGTTCCCAAGGTTGGGATCATTGACTATTTTGGCCTGAAGAAGGCCAACCGCGAGCGCGTGGAGAAGGCCCTGGAAGTGAAGAAGGGCGGCCCGCTGCCGAAGTCCAAGGGCGAGATTGAGATGCAGATCGAGCTCGTGAACAACGTCGTGCAGGCGCAGTTGGAGGCCGTTTGTTGCGAGAACGGCGAGGCGATTCTCTACGTCGGCATCCTGGAAAAGGGTGGTCCGAAGTTTGAATATCACGAGCAGCCCACCGATGAGACGGTGAAGTTGCCGGACGAGCTGGTGGACACCTGGAACCTGTTCATGGAGCAGGTGCAGGTGGCGGTGAAAGAGGGCAAGGCGGCCGAGGATCTGACCAACGGGCACAGCCTGATGCAGTATGCTCCGGCGCGGGATTTGCAGCTGAAGTTTCCGGCACTGGTGGATGGGAACCTGGCCGCCATTCGCGATGTGCTGCGGAAGAGTGTGGACGAGACCGAGCGGGCGATTGCGGCCTACACGATTGCCTACGCGACCAAGAAGCGGGGCGTGATCGACGACTTGCAGTATGGCGTGCGCGACCCCGATGACGGGGTGCGGAACAACGCCATGCGCTCGCTGGCGTCGCTGGCGGTGTTGGGGAAGTTGAAGCCGTTGATGGACATTCAAATCAGCCCGACGTGGTTCGTGGAGCAGATGAACTCGCTGACTTGGAGCGACCGGAACAAGGCGGCGTTCGCGCTGGTATCGATGACGGAGAGCCGGGACGCGCAGACGCTGGGGATGTTGAAAGACCGGGCGTTGGATTCGATGACCGATATGGCGCGGTGGCAGCATTTGCCGCACGCGCTGCCGGGCTTTATTCTGCTGGCGCGGACGGCCGGGTGGGAAGAGAAGAAGATCCAGGACACGTGGGCGGCGGGGACGCACGTGGCGGCCGTCGACGAGATTCTGAAGGCCTTTGAGGCCGCGGCGAAAAAGAAGAAGTAGGCCTAGCGGAGGCCCTTCGATTTCAGGTAGGCGATGAGGGCGGCCGGGTCGTCGGAGATGATGGCGTCGACCTGGGCGGCGATGAGCGCGTCCCACTGGGCTGGCTCATTGGCGGTCCAGGGCACGATGACGAGGCCGGCTTTGTGGGCGGCGGCGACTTCTTCGGCTTTCACGGTGCTGAAGTGCGGGCTGACGATGCCGGCGCCGGATTCTTTGGCCAGATCGAGCAGTGTGCGATGGGGCTCCTTCATGCTGTTGGGGTAGAGCGCGGAGAGGCGCATGGAGGGCTCCAGGCGCTTCATGGCGTGGAGGGTGCGGAAGTCGAAGGACTGCAAGATCACGCGGCTTGTGAGGCCGTTTGCGCGGACTACGTCGCGCATCAGTTCGGCGAAGCGCTCCGGCGTCGGCGTCTGATCGGGCTTGGCCGGGGAGATCTTGGTTTCGATGTTGAATTCGACCTTGGCGCCCTTGGCTTTGACGAGGTCGAAGACCTGTTGGAGGGTGGGCACGCGGGTGCCGGGGACGGCTTGTTGTTTCGGGAAGCCGGGGTTGGCCTTGGCTCCGCAGTCCCAGAGCTGGAGCTCGGCGAGGGTCATCTGGCGGATCAGCGTCTGGCTGCCCGCCGGACCGGAGCAGAAGGCGGGGTTCATGTGGGCGTCGTGGGAGACGACGAGGACGTCGTCTTTGGTGACGGCGAGATCGAGCTCGAGCACGTCGACGCCTTGTTCGATGGCGTAGGTGAACGCCGGGAGGGAGTTCTCGGGCCGGAGGGCGCGGGCGCCGCGGTGGCCGTGGACTTGTATGCGGGGAGCGGCGTCAGCTAGGGGCATGATTAGCAGGAGAGCGGGCAGTATAATCGAGTTTCGCACCACTGACAGGGTAGCAAGTGGAAGCTACAGGAGGATGACATGAATCGCCGCCAGTTTGCCATGACCGCGTTGAGCTATTCGCGGGTGATGGGCGCTAATGACCGCGTGCAGATGGGTTTTATCGGCCTGGGGAACCGGGGCGACCAGGTGCACGAGGGGTTTCTGGAGTATGGCGATTCGCGGACGGTGGCGATCTGCGATCTGCGGGAGGACTACCTGGATTTTGCTTCGACCAAGTCGCGGTCGACGCCGAAGCGGTATGCCGATTATCGGAAGCTGCTGGAGGATAAAGACGTCGAGGCGGTGGCGATTGCGAGTCCGGACCACTGGCATGCGCTGATGTTCGTGGACGCCTGCCGGGCGGGGAAGGATGTGTATGTCGAGAAACCGTTGTCGCTGACGGTTAGCGAGGGGCGGCGGATGGTGCAGGTGGCCGGGGAGACGAAGCGGGTGGTGCAGGTGGGGATCCAGCGGCGGTCGTCGAAGTTCCTGATGGAGGCCGTTGAGTATTTGAAGACCGGGGCGCTGGGGAAGATCAGCGTGGCGCGGGGCTTTCATGTGCAGAACGAGGCGCCGAACGGGATTGGAAATGCCGCTGATGGCTTGGCGCCGTCGGCCGAGCAGTGGGACAAGTGGCTGGGGCCGGCGCCGAAGGTGCCGTATAACCGGAACCGGACGTTCTACAATTTCCGGTGGTTTTACGATTATTCGGGAGGGCAGATTACGAATTTCGGGGTCCACTATATGGACATGTTGCGGTGGGCGCTGGGGAAGGGAACGCCGAAGGCGGTGGTGGCGATTGGCGGGAAGTACGGCGTCAACGATAACCGCGAGATTCCTGATACGTGCGAGGTGCACTGGGATTTTGGCGACATGATGATGGGGTTTGTGCAGTACAACGCGAACGCAGCGCCGGCGTCGTTGCGGGGGGCGGAGATGGAGATTCGCGGGACCCTGGGGACGATGTACATTTACTCGAACAAGTGGGAAGTGGTGCCGGAGAAGACCACCGAGGTGTTGTTCGGGGCGCGGACGCCGTTGGACCGGGCTTCTGAGAAGGCGTATAACCCGTCGAAGAAGGCGACGCTGGAGGCGAAGGTGGTGAACGGGACGACGAGTACGCCGCCGCACTGCCGGAACTTTTTGGACTGTGTGAAGAGCCGAGCGCGGACGAATTGTCCGATTGAAGAGGGGCATACGTCGACGGCCAATACGGTGATCGCGCATATCTCGTTGCGGACTCGCAGTCTGCTCGAGTGGGACGGGAAGGCGGAGCGGTTTACGAATAATGAGGCCGCGAACCGGTATTTGGGGTACAAGTATCGGGCGCCTTACAAGCTGGAGTAATCCGGCACCTCTTCGGAGTGGCTGTTGCGGCCTGGGTGGGACCTTGTTGCGAAGCTCCGATTTGTAAGATCTTTATTTTCAACAAAAACCTGGGACCCTGGTGTGTCGATCCTGACGGTTGTCCGGCCTTCTCGCTTGCCACTCGTCGGCAGTGTTTCGCTGCATGCGGGGGATGGGGAGTCGAGAAGCGAAAAGGCTCGCTCCGTTGAGACGGAGCGAGCCTTACCTTCTACTTTCATCCTACCAGCCGTCCGCAAGCATTTTGCGGGGTGTTCGCCGTAGGTGGTTGATTCGGTGGGAGAAATAAACTTGATTGGGCGCGGACGGGACTCGGTCAGTGCGACAATCCGTAGAGACCTATGATGACCAGTCGACTTACAGCGGTTATGGTTGTGCTCTTGTCCGTGGCGGCGCGGGGGGCGGAGAGTTGGCCTCAGTTCCGTGGGCCGGAGGGGACCGGACACTCGGACTCCAAGGGGTTGCCGTTGGTTTGGGATGAGTCGAAGAACGTCGTATGGAAGACGGCGATTCATGACCGGGGGTGGTCGTCGCCGGTCGTTTACGGGAAACAGGTTTGGCTGACATCGGCTAGTAAAGACGGCCGGGAGCTGTTTGTGCTTTGTCTGGACCGGGAGACCGGGAAGGTGCTGAAAGACTGGAAGCTGTTCGAGGTGGCGCAGCCGCAGTTTATCCACTCCTTCAACACACCGGCTTCGCCGACGGCGGTGATTGAAGAGGGCCGGGTCTATATTACGTTCGGGTCGGCGGGGACGGCGGCGATCGACACGAAGACGTTCCGGGTGGTGTGGGAACGGCGGGACATTGAGTGCAATCACTTTCGCGGGGCGGGATCGTCGCCGATCCTTTTCCAGAACCTGTTGTTGATGCACTTTGACGGCAGCGATGTGCAGTTTGTGATGGCGCTGGATAAGCGCACGGGCAAGACGGTTTGGCAGACGAAACGGTCGATTGATTTTCAGGACCTGGATAAGGACGGGAAGCCGGCGGCGGAGGGCGACATGCGGAAGGCGTTTGCGACGCCGCATGTGGCGCGGATCAACGGGCGCTGGGAGATGATCAGCCTGGGGGCGAAGGCCGCCTATTCCTACGATCCGTTCACGGGGAAAGAGTTGTGGCGGGTGGAGGAGCGGGGGCAGCATTCGGCGAGCACGCGGCCGGTGTTGGGGGATGGGATGGTCTATTTCCCGAGCGGGTTTTCGGCGGGGCAGTTGCTGGCGGTGCGGACGGGTGGCAATGGGTTGGTTACCGATAGCCATGTGGCGTGGCGGGTGAAGCGGGGGGTGCCGAATAAGCCGTCGATTTTGCTGGTGGACGGGCTGATCTACATGATCGGGGACACGGGGATTGCCAGTTGCGTGGATGCGAAGACGGGGGACGTGGTTTGGCAGCAGCGGGTGGGCGGGGAGTATTCGGCTTCGCCGGTGTATGCGGACGGGAAGTTGTGGCTGTTCAGTGAAGATGGGAAGACGATTGTGCTGAAGCCGGGGCGGACGTTTGAGAAGCTAGCGGAGAATAAGCTGGACGATGGGTTTCTGGCGTCGCCGGCGATTGCGGGGAAGGCGTTTTATTTGCGGACGCGGACGCATTTGTACCGGATTGAGGGGAAGTAGCGGGGGCGCAGATCAGCGTACTGGCGCCAGTGCATAGCTGGTGCTGCGGCCGCCTTCGGGGTTTTGCAGGAGAACGCCGCGGGCGACGAGGGCGAGGATGTCGCGGTGGGCGGTGTCCTGTGAGCATTTCGCCAGGGCGGCGTACTTGGAGGTTGTGAGTTTGCCTTCGAAGCCGTTCCACAGGCGGTTGATGACCTGGCGTTGCCGCTCGTTGAGGGGGACGCTCTTGATCTGTTCCCAGAAATGGGCTTTTTCGAGGACTTGATGGAGCGTGTTCTGCGCTCCATCGATGGCGCGAGCGAGGCAGCCGACAAACCACTCCATCCAGGGTGTTATGTCGAGGGTTCCCTTTTGTGTTTGCTCGAGGATGCCGTAGTAGGCATCGCGCTCCTGCCGGATTTGCGCCGACATGCTGTAGAAGCGCTGGGGGCTGTTCTCGGATCGAGCCAGGCTGAGATCGGCGACCGCGCGCGATGCGGCCGTTGCCGTCGTCGAAGGGGTGGATGGTGACAAACCACAGGTGCGCAAGGCCGGCCTTCAACACGGGATCCATCGAGGTTTGGCCTTCGAACCAGTGCAGGAACGCATCCATTTCGCGGTCGATGCGATCCGCCGCCGGGGCTTCGTAGTGAACCCGCTCCCTTCCTATGGGGCCGGAGATGACCCGCATCGGCCCTGCGCTGTCGTCCCGCCAGTGCCCGGTTTTGCGTCCGGCCGGGAAGAGCGACGCGTGCCACCCGAAGAGACGTTCGGCGGCGAGTGGTTGGCTGAAGTGGCGCGTGGCGTCGAGCATCATTTCGACAACGCCTTCGACGTTCCGGTCCGCGGGAGTGAGGGCACCGATATCGATCCCGAGGCGACGGGCGATGGACGAACGGACTTGGCCGGCGTCAAGCTTTTCACCCTCGATCTCACTGCTTTTGAGGACATCGGTTGTGAGTGTTTGGAGGACAGCTTCCTGCTGGAGGTTGAAGCCGAGTCCTTCCATTCGCCCGAGGAGACGGCCCTGGCGGTGGCGGGTTGACGCGAGGGGTTCAGTAATCGTGGTGGCGTTCCAATGGAACCGGGGCCACTCGCTACGCTGATGAATGTACTTATTCCGCATCCGCTGCGGAGATTATCGCGGTTATTCTCCGCACTGCGGGGAGTGCGGGGTGTGTAGGGTAGCCGCAGCTATGTGACGGGTCTGGGGCGTTACGTGGTGGATTCCGGGGAAAGCGTTTTGCGCGGACTCTGGTTTGGGGGGCTTACCATTTCGATGACCACCTCCAGGCCGGTGGGTTTGCGGTTGCGGCAGTAGACCTTACCGCCGCAGGCTTCTACGCAGCTTTTGACGATGGCCAGGCCGAGGCCGGCGCCTCCGGTTTCCGGGGTGCGCTCGGCGTCGGGACGGTAGAAGGGGCTGAAGATCATGTCGTGGTCGGCTTCGGGGAGGCCGGGGCCGCAGTCGCGGACGGTGATCTGGTTGCCGGTGGCTGCGATGCGGATGGGGCCGTCGGCGCCGGCGTAGCGAATGGCGTTGCGTACCAGATTCGCCAGGGCGCGGGTGAGGTACTCTTCGTCGGCGATGACCGTGGTGCCGGGGTCGATGTCCATGCCGACGTCGGCGCCGTTGTCGTTCTCCTGGAGGATGACTCGTTCGACGAGGGCGGGGAGATCGAGGGGCACGAGGTCGGGTTGGCGGACCGCGCCTTTGGTGAAGGAGAGGAGGTCGCCGACGAGGGCGGACATGTGGGCGACGTCGCGTTCGAGGCGCTGGAGGGCGGCGGGGCTGCTGGTCTGTTCGAGGATGCCGGTGCTGAGTTGGATGCGGGAGAGGGGGGCGCAGAGTTCGTGGGCGACGTCGGCGAGGAAGCGTTGCTGGCCGTGGACGAGACGGGAGAGTTGTTCGGCCATGCGGCGGACGGAGCCAGCGAGGTCGGCCAGTTCGTCGGAGCCGGTGACGGGGATGCTGACGTCGAACTTGCCCTGGGCGATGTCGGCCGAGGCGGTTTGGACGGCGTGGATTGAGCGGGTGAGGCGGCGGAGGAGCGGGATCCAGCAGAGGGCGGTGACGAGGGCGGCGAGGGAGAGCCCGGCGGCCCAGGGGCGCCAGTCGAGGAAGAAGGGGACGGTGAGCAGCGACGGGGAAACGACGGCGAGGGTATGGCGGACGGGCGGGGAGCCTGGTTCGAGAACGAGGGGGAAGTGGTAGCCGATCCAGAAGCGATCGCGGGCGGATTCCTTGACGACGAAGATGGGCGGGCCGCGGCGTTTGCCGCGGGGGCGGTCGGCGCCGCGGGTGACTTCACGGGTGACTTCGGGGGGCATGCCAAGATCGGGGCCGGCGATGAGTTCGCCGGTGTCCTGGTAGACGGAGAGGGTGAGGCCGCTGCCTTCCTGGATGCGGGCAAGGCTTGCGGTGCGTTCTTCCGGCGGGGCTTCGAGGAACTCCTCCTCGACCTGGCGGCCGAGTTCGCGGACGCGTTCGCGGGCGGGGGTGTAGAGGAACGATTCGAGGCCGGTGCGGCTTTGCTGGAGGAAGAGGAGCAGGCCTAGGGCGGAGAGGAGGGCGAGGTTGACCGCGAGGGTGATGCCGATTTGTACGCCGAGGCGGTAGCGCATTATTCGTCCTCTGTGTGGCGGGAGTCGGCTGCGCGGTACTGGTGTTGTTTAAGCCTGTGGCGGTTGCATCGGAAATTTCCGTGATTGAGGGGTTTTCCGGTAGCACGGCTCCCTCCTTCGCCCTTCGGGCTTCGGAGGGCGAGCCCTGTGATATGCGAATGGTGGATGGTGACGTCTTTTTGGGGGAGATCGCTGCGCATTATTCGTCCTCTGTGTCGCGGAAACGGTAGCCGAGGCTGCGCACGGTTTCGATACAGCCGGAGGCGCGTTCGTGGCCGAGCTTGCGGCGGAGGGAGGAGATGTGGACGTCGACGGAGCGGTCGGAGACTTCGGGGCCGCGCTGGGAGGCTTCGGCGAGGAGTTGTTCGCGGCTGAGGACGCGACCGCCGGCGCGCATGAGGGCGAGGAGCATGTCGAATTCGACGGCGGTGAGATCGATGCGCTGGCTGTCCTTTTTGGCGATGCGCTGGTGGGGGTCGACGGTGATGCCGACGGCTCCGAGGATTGTGTTGCGGGCGCCGGGGCGGGCGCGGCGCATGAGCGCGTTGAGGCGGGCGAGGAGTTCGCGGTGGGAAAAGGTTTTGGGGACGTAGTCGTCGGCGCCGCCATCGAGGCCGGCGATGCGTTCCTTTTCGCTGCCGCGGGCGGTGAGCATCATGACGGGGACGTCGCTGCGGGCGCGGATGCGTTTGAGGACTTCGAAGCCGTCGATGCCGGGGAGCATGACGTCGAGGATGACCACGTCGAACTCGGAGCTGGCGGCTTTGGCGGCGCCGTCGATACCGTTGTGGGCGGCGGAGACTTCGTAGCCGTGCGGGGCGAGATATTCGGCCAGCAACTGGCAGATGAGCCGGTCATCGTCGATCACCAGCGCGCGGATGGTGGCTCCCATTTCAGCTTCAGGATAGCCGAGAGTGGCGGGGGAATCGCGCAAAACTCACACTCCGCTCACAATTCTCCGGCGTTCCACATTCGCCGTTAAGAAATGGCTGGTATTGGTAGGGTGTGAGAACTTCTCTCCTCTTCGTTCTGGCCGCTTTGGCGGCGATTGCGCAACCGCCACCGCGACCCGATCCGAACCTGATCAAGGCCACCTTCAACAACACGATCAAGCTGAACGCCTACGCCGATAACTGGTGCATGATCTACATCAACGGCAAGCTGATCGCTACCGATTCGATTGAGTTCCTGCCGCATAACGTGATTTCGGTTTCGATTCTGCCGATTTATCCGATGACGATCGCCGTGCTGGCGAAGGACAACGCGGATCCGAAGACGGGGTTGGAGTATGGGACGCAGATTGGCGATGCGGGGTTCAGTTTGAAGCTTTCGGATGGGACCGTGACGTCGTCGGCGTGGAAGGTGAAAACGTTCTTTAAGGGACCGCTGAATAGGAATATTGTGACGCCGCAGGTGGAGTACACGCCGGTGCCGGCGAACTGGTTCGCGCCGGATTTCGACGATTCGTCGTGGGCGCAGGCGACCGAGTACACCGAGGCGCGGGTGGGTCCGGACGGGGACTATAACGCCGCCAATTTTACGGGCGCGAAGTTCATCTGGAGCGATGATATCGACCTGGATAACACCGTCATTTTTCGCTACACGGCGCAGAAGCCGGCGGGGTACACGAAGAGCTGGAATGCCGATGGGGATATCAACATCACCAACATCGTTCACGAGGGACGGCTGACGCCGCCGACGGCTCCGATGCTGTTCCAGGTGAACGGCAATGGCATGGCGACGGGATACCTGACGCGGGTGCGCGGGACGCAGCAGACGACCGAGCAGTTCGCGCAGACGCCGATCGACCTGGGCCCGGCGACCGATCAGGTGTATCTGGTGCTGTATGGGGGCAATCTGCCGGCGGTGACTTCGGCCACGGCGACGATTGCGGGGACGCCGGCGACGGTGGCCTATGCGGGGGCGCTGACTCCGTTCAACGGAGTGGCGCAGTTCAACATTCTGATTCCGCGGTCGCTAGCGGGTAAAGGGGCGGCGGAGGTCGTCGTCACCATCAATGGGCAGGCATCCAATCCGGTACTGGTGAATATCCAATGAAACTGATCTATGCGGTTCGCACGATGGCGGCGGTGGGGATTTTGACGGCGCTGTTGACGCAGCGGGGGGCGGCGTTCACGCAGTTGGCGCGGTGGCACTCCGATGAGAAGTATCACTACCTGGAATCGAATGGATTGCCGACGCACAAGATGATGGTGGGCATCACGGCGTGGCAGCAGCAGTTCCCGCTGCCGCAGGATTTTACGGGCGGCAATGCGTTCCGGATTCCGCGGAATCCGGTGATGGCGGCGAATCCGATTTCGGCGAAGAGCGCGCTGTTCAGCGGGGCGATCGCGGTAGCGGTGAACGGTGTGCCGATCTTCAATCCGATCAAGAACGACGGGGTGACGGATACGTTGCTGGCCGGGGAGTTGGACGAGTTCGGCGGGCACTGCGGGCGGGCCGACGACTATCACTATCACATTGCGCCGCTGCACCTGGTGGACACGGTGGGCGTTGCGAACCCGATTGGCTATGCGCTGGATGGGTTTGCGCTGTACGGGCTGACCGACCCGGACGGGACGACGCCGAAGGACCTGGATTCGTTTAACGGGCACACGGTAAATGGGGTTTACCACTACCACGCGACGAAGACCTATCCGTACGTGAACGGCGGGTTGCGTGGGGTGGTGCAGGTGGTGAACGACGCCATTACGCCGCAACCGCAGACGTTTCCGATCCGGCCCGCCGGGGATCCGTTGCGCGGGGCAAAGATTGTTGGGTTTACCTGGCCGGGACCGAACAAGTATTCGCTGGAATATGAGCTGACGGGGCGGCGCTACTTCGTCAACTATCAGATGAATGCCGATGGCTCTTACACGTTCACGAACGTGGATCCGGGCGGGGCTTCGACCAGCCAGACGTATCAGCGCCCGGCGGCGAATCCGGCGCTCTATACGGTGAACAGCACGGGGTTGGCGACGGGTTACGTGACGCGCGTCAATGGCAGCCAGCAGACGACCGAGCAGTTCGTGCAGCGCACCGGGAATGCGGCTTCGGCGCTGCCGATTGATGTGGCGAACGGGCAGGTGTATCTGATTCTGTACGGGAGCAACCTGGGCGCCAATGCGAACGGGACGGCGACGGTTGGCGGTGTGAGTACGCAGCTGGCTTATGCCGGGCCGTTGACGCCGTTTAACGGTGTGGCGCAGTACAACATTCTGGTGCCTCCGTCGCTGGTGGGAGCGGGGAAGGTGGACGTCAGTGTGACGATCGCCAACCGCGCCTCGAACACGGTCAACGTAACGATCCGATAACCGATGCTGCCTTACTTTCTCCTTCTCGCGGTTCCGTGGACGATTCACCGGTTGCCCGATACCGGGCAGACGCGCCGGTACGCGGTGGCCAATGGGGACGACTCCACGGTGACGATCAACCCGCCGGCGTTCCGGGTGAATGGCAACGGCACGGTGACGGACCTGGTGACGGGGTTGCAGTGGCAGCAGGCCGATGGCGGGGAAATGAAGTGGGATGGCGCGGCGGGGTATTGCGCGGGGCTGACGCTGGGCGGGGTGACGGGATGGCGGCTGCCGTATGCGCAGGAGCTGTTCACGATTCAGAATCACGGCGTGTCGAACCCATCGTTGGATACGGCGGTGTTCACGCGGTCGAACGCGGAGTACTGGTGGGCGATTGAGCCGCGGGCGGACAGCACGACAATTGCGTGGGCGGCGAACGCGGGGGGCGGGATTGGCGCGCATCCGGTGACGGAGACGGTGAGCGCGGGTGGCACGAAGCGATTCCATGCGCGGTGTGTGCGGCACTCGGCGACGGGGCCGGAGCTGGCGAGCCAGTACACTGACAACGGCGACGGCACGGTGACCGATCAGCGGACGGGGCTGATGTGGGCGCGGACGGAGACGGCGGCGGCGGTGACGTGGGAAGAGTCGTTCGCGGCGGCGAGCGCTTCAACGCTGGGCGGGTATACGGATTGGCGGGTGCCGAATATCAAGGAGCTGCGCTCGCTGCATACCGACTATTCGGTGCGGCCGTCGATTGATACGAAGTTTTTCCCGAATACGGCGCAGGCGATTTTCTGGTCGTCGACGACGCAGATCGGGCAGAACGGCGTGACGGCGTGGAACCTGGATTTCACGAATGGGGTTGTGAGCTACAACGCCAAGACCGACCGGCTTCATTTGCGCGCGGTGCGTGGGGGCGGGGGGCCGCGGATTGCGTTTACGGGCGTGCGGAATGCAGCGAGCTACGCCGATGGGCCGATTTCGCCGGGTGAGGTGGTGGCGATATTTGGCTCGCCGTTTGCGGGCGAGCCGGTGCGGATGAACGGGGTGGCGGCGACGGTGATTGCGGGGACAGCGAACCAGGTGAACGCGATTGTGCCGGACTCGGTTGCCGAACGGGAGACGGTGAATGTGACTGTTGGGGATAGCCCGGCGTTTCCGGTGGCGGTGGCCAAGGCCGCGCCGGGGATTTATGCGGCTAACGCGGCGGGGACGGGGCCGGCGGCGGCTACTGTTTCCACGCCGCGGGGAGGCATTGTGGTTTTCTATGCGACCGGGCATGGAGTGTTGACGGCGGCGCAAGAGTTGACGCTGCCGGTGGAGGTTCGGATGGACGGGAAGTTGTGCGAGATTCTGTACGCCGGGTTGGTGCCGGGGTTGCCGGCGGGGCTGTTGCAGGTGAATGCGCGGGTGCCGCTGGCGGTGACGCCGGGGGCGGTGGCGCTGCAGGTGAAAATTGGCGAGGCGGTGAGCCAGGCCGGGTTAACGGTGACGGTCGAATAAGAGATGGGGCCGAGCCGGGTGAGACGGAGATTATGAGATTCGTTCTATTTGCATTCGTTTTTTCGCTGGCCGGGGCTGCGCAGACGGCGGAGTCCTTCGGCGGTAACATTGTGCTGGGCCGGCCGACGGACCGGTCGGTGACGGTGAACGCGTTGTTCACGGCGGATCATGATTCGGTGTACCTGGAGTACGGGGAGCAGCCGGGCGTCTACACGCGCCAGACACCGCCGAAGCTGGCGATCAAGGCGAATGTGCCGTATCAGGAAGTGATCGGGGGGCTGGACGCGAACAAGCGCTACTACTACCGCGTCCGCTACCGGAAGACGAATGCGGGCGACCATCTGGCGAGCGCCGAGCACCGGTTTCAGACGCAGCGCGCGGCGGGCAGCAGCTTTAGTTTCACGCTGGTGGCCGACTCCCATCTGTTCACTGTTCGGCACTGTTTGCCGGCACGTTATGCGCTGGCGCTGGCGAATGCGCGGGAGGACAATCCGGACTTTCATATCGACCTGGGCGATACGTTCCGGACGGACACGATCGTCAATCCGCGGGCGACGCTGAGCTATCCGATGGTGGTGGACCGGGCGATTGCGCACCGGCCGCTGTTCAATGTGATTACGCCGGACGCGCCGTTGTTCCTGGTTCCTGGGAATCACGATTCGGAGTACCTCTGCTACACGCGGGCCGAATCGGGGCAGGATCCGAATTTGCCGCTTTGGTCCACAAATGCGCGTGTTTCGCAGTATCCGAACCCGGTTCCCGATTCGTTCTACAGCGGGGATAAGACTGTTTATCCGGGCGTGGTGAACGGCGGATTGCGGCAGAGCTATTACGCCTTCACGTGGGGGGACGCGCTATTTGTGGCGATTGACCCGTATTGGAATATGCCTGCGCAGAACGCGAACAATTGGGTGCCGGTGATTGGCGACGCGCAGTACAACTGGCTGAAGGAGACGCTGCGCGCGAGCAAGGCGAAGTACAAGTTTGTGTTTGCGCACCACCTGTTGGGGCAGGGGCGCGGCGGGGTGGAGGTGGCGTCGCAGTACGAGTGGGGCGGGGTGGACCCGCGGCGGACGCAGACGTTCGCGCAGGCGCGGCCGGGCTGGGAGAAGCCGATTCATCAGCTGTTCCAGGAGACGGGCGTGAACGTGTTCTTTCAGGGGCACGATCATCTGTACGCGCGGGCGGTGCTGGACGGCGTGAGCTATGTTTCGGTGCCGCAGCCGGGCGCGGGGCCGCCGGGGTCGGCGGATTACTTCCCGGGGAATGAGACGGCGGGCAATTTTGATGCGTATCTGAAGAGCCTTTCGTTGCCGAGTTCGGGGCACGTGCGGGTGAACGTTTCGCCGGAGGGCGTGAAGGTGGAGTACATTGACGCGCGGGTGGCCGGCACCGATATCGGGGTGAACCGGCGCGTGGCCGATAGCTTCACGGTAAAGCCGGCTGCGGCGCCGAAGCTGGCCGTGGTTTCAGCGGCGAGCTATAGCGAAGTGGCATTGGCGCCGGGTTCGATTGCGACCGCGTTTCCGGGGGGCACGACGATTACGGTGACCGATAGCCTGGGACAGACGCGGACGGCGCAGATCCTGAACAGCGCGGCGGGGCAGGCGAGTTTTGTGGTGCCGGAGGGCACGGCGAGCGGGCCGGCGACGGTGACGATTCCGGGCGTGGGGTCGGCTGCTGTGCGGATGGAAACGTTGGCGCCGGCGTTATTCGCGGCGAACGCGGGCGGGTCGGGCGTGGCCGCGGCGACGGCGATTCTGGCGCGCGGGGACGGGAGCCAAGTGCCGCAGGCGGTGTTCCGGTGTGGTAACACGGCGGGCAGTTGCGTGGCCGCGCCGCTGGATATGGGAACGGGCGCCGATGGGCTTTACCTGTCCTTCTATGGGACCGGGTTCCGGAATCGCAAGTCTCTGGAAGACGTGATTGTTTATGTGGGCGGCGTGCGCGCCCAGGTTCTTTACGCGGGTCCGCAGGGCACGTTTGCGGGGCTCGATCAATTGAACGTGCGCGTTCCCCGGGATCTGGCGGCGACCGATGAGAGTGGTGTCGTCGTCACGATTGAGGGCCGCACGGCGAATGTCACGACGGTGAATCTCCAATGAAACGGATTGTTCTATTTCTCGGTATGTGCGTGCTGTATTCCCAGCCCGCGTTTTATGGACGGGAGTTGTTGGGGCGCGTAACCAACACGTCGGTGACCGTGAACGTGGCGCCGGTGAACGCGCTGGATTTCTATTTTGAGTACGGCACGACGCCGGGGAACTATACCGGCAAGACGGCGGCGGTGAGCACGCCGACGGCGACGCCGCTGCATGTGGTGATCGATAAGCTGCAGCCCGATACGCGGTACTACTACCGGCTGCGGTATCGCGACACGGGCACAGCAACGTTTCTGGAGGGGGCGGAGCGGAGCTTCCGGACGCAGCGGCCGCGGGGCTCCACGTTTTCGTTCGCGATGCAGTTTGACCCGCATATGGACGAGAACTCCGATGGGGAGGTGTATAAGCTGACGCTGCGGAATCAACTGGCCGGTAATAACGATTTCCTGATCGACCTTGGGGACACGTTCATGTCCGACAAGCTGCAGCCGATCACGGAGCCGGCCATCCACGACCGCGTGAAGTTGATGCGTACCTATTACGACATCGTGGGCCATTCGCAGCCGATGTTTCTGAGCCTGGGGAATCATGAGGGCGAGTGGGGACGCAACCTGAATGGCACGGTGAACAATGTGGCGGTGTGGGATACGCTGCTGCGGAAGAAGTATTTTCCGAACCCGGTGCCGGGGGATTTCTTCAGCGGGGATACGAAAGTGGAACCGCTGGTTGGGGTGCGTGAAGCCTATTATTCGTTTGAGTGGGGCGATGCCCTGTTTGTGATTCTGGACCCGTATTGGAACCGTCCGGTGGCGCCGGAAGCTGCCGGGGACTGGAGCCTGACGCTGGGGCGGACGCAGTATGACTGGCTGAAATCGACACTGGAGAGCAGCAAGGCCACGTACAAGTTTGTGTTTGCTCACAACCTGATCGGCGGGCGCGATTTGCAGGGCCCGATGCGGGGCGGGATTGAGACCGCGAAGTATCTGGAGTGGGGCGGCGTGAACATGGACGACAGCTGGGGATTTGAGAAGGCGCGGCCGGGCTGGCCGATGCCGATTCATCAACTGTTGGTGGCCAACAACGTGACCGCTTTTTTTCACGGCCACGATCATCTGTATGCCAAACAGGATCTGGACGGCGTGGTGTATCAGGAGGGGCCGCAGCCGAGCGCGCGGAACTTTAACTTGGGGACGCGCGGGATCGACTACAGCTACACGAATGGGACGGTGCTGGGCGGGACGGGCTACATCCGGGTGACGGTGAGCCCGAGCGAGATCAAATCGGAATACATACAGACGTGGCTGCCGGCGCAGGAGACGGCGGCGCGGAAGAATGGGATGGTGGGCGATACGTGGACGCTGAAGGCGCGCACGACGAACGTGCGGGCGATTTCGGCGGCGAGTTATACGGGCGGGACGGTTGCGCCGGAATCGATTGTGGCGGCGTATGGGACAGGATTGGGGAATACGGTGATGGTGAAAGACTCGGCCGGGGTGGAGCGGAAAGCGGAGGTGCTGGCGGCGGCGGGGACGCAGGTCAACTTCGTGATTCCGGCCGGGACGAAGCCGGGGCGGGCGCAGTTGACGGTTGGGAGTTCGGTGGGTGACGTGCTGGTGGACGGCGTTGCGCCGGGACTGTTTTCGGCGAGCGCGGACGGGAAAGGAACGGCGGCGGCGGTTGTGCTGCGGGTGAAGGCGGATGGGAGCCAGTCGACGCAGTTGGCGACCTCGGTGATCGATCTGGGGCCGGCGACGGATGAGTTGTACTTGTCGCTGTACGGGACGGGGCTGCGGTTGCGGCCATCGATCGAGGCCGTGTCGGCTACGATTGGGGGGCAGCGGGCGGACGTGTTGTACGCCGGGCCACAGCCGGCGTTCGCGGGGCTGGACCAGGTGAATCTGCGGATTCCGCGGACACTGGCGGGGCGCGGGGAGGTTCCGGTGGTTTTAAGCGTGGATGGGCATATTGCGAATACGGTGACGGTCACGATCCGGTGATGCGACAGCTTCTTTTCATTCTCGTTGTTGGCGGGCTCGCGTTGCCGGCGCAGACGATTACGGTCGTGTCGGCGGCGAGTTACGCGGGGCCGGTGGCGCCGGGGTCGATTGCCTCCGGGTTTGCGCCGTTGTTGGCCACATCGGTCACGGTGACAGGCCGGAACGATGTGGCGCGGCCGGCATCGCTGTTTGCGGCTGCGAACGGGCAGGTGAATTTTCTGGTGCCGGCTGAAACGGCGACGGGGACGGCCACGGTGACGGCGCGGGATGCGGCCGGGGTGACCGTGACCGGGCGGGTGGAGGTTGCCACGGTGGCGCCGGCGCTGTTTACGGCCAACAACAGTGGCCGTGGGATTCCGGCTGCGCTGGTGCTGCGGGTTGCCGGGAATGGGGAACGAACCACGGCGGCCGTCGGTCCGGAGGCAATTGACCTGGCGGGCGAGATGTATCTGCTGTTGTTTGGCACCGGGATCCGTAACACGTCACGCGGGGTGACGGCGACGGCGGCGGGAGAGACGATTCCGGTGTTGGGGGCGGTGGCGCAGGGCACGTTCGCCGGGTTGGACCAGGTGAACATCGGGCCGCTGCCGGCGGCGCTGCGGCGGCGGGACCAGATAGAAATTGCGCTGACGGTGGATGGGCAGGCGGCGAATCCGGTGACGGTTTCGGTGCTGTCTTCCAGCCCGGGGGCGTGGGTGCGGCGGCCGGATCTGCTGGAGCCGATTTCGGAGATGGCGGTGGCTGAGTTGGACGGGAAGATCTATGTGATCGGCGGGTATCCGTCGACACGTGTCAGTGTGCGGACGGTGCAGGTGTACGATCCGATTGCAGGGACGTGGAAGCTGGCGACGCCGCTGCCGGTGGCGCTGAATCATACGATGTCGATCGCGGCGAACGGGAAGATTTACGTGATTGGCGGGCAGCCGGATGCGGGCGGGAATGGGCCGTTTGTGGACACGGTGTACGAGTACGATCCAGCAACAGCGGCTTGGCGCGCGCGGGCTCCGATGCCGACGGCGCGGGGCGGTGGCGCGGCGGCGGTGATTGACGGGAAGATCTACGTGGCCGGCGGGCGCCCGCCGCGCGGGAGCGATTTCGCGGTGTATGATCCGGTGGCCAATCGGTGGAACGTGCTGCCCGATCTGCCGGTGCAGCGGAATCACATTGGGGCGGCGGCTATCGGCGGCAAAGTCTATGTGGTGGGCGGGCGGTTTGAAGCCGGATTCCAGAGTGAGAAGACGGACCGGATGGATGTGTACGATCCGGTGGCGAACCGGTGGGCGGCGTCGACGCCGCTGCCGCGACCGCGCGGGGGCGTGAATGCCATTGCCGCGCTGGGCTGCTTGCATGTGTTCGGCGGGGAAGGGAACGACGACACTCCGATGGGCGTGTTTCCCGATTACGACGTTTTCCATCCGGGGACCGGGAAGTGGACCAGTTTGGCTCCGATGCCGATTCCGGTGCACGGGGTGACCGGCGCGGCTTTTTTGAATGGTCTGATTCACCTGCCGGGTGGCGGCACCACCATTGGAGGCAGCAGCGGCACGGTGTTCCACCAGGCGTACCGTCCGGCGATTTCCTGCCAATAGGCGGGACGGTGGTGAGGCCTAGTTGAGCGAGATCTGGCTGTAGAGAGCGGCGATCTGGTCGTCGATGCCGGAGAAGTCCATCCGGAGGTGGTACTGGAGGGTGTTGCGAAGTTCAAGCGACTGGAGGTTGGAGACGACGTATTCGTCGATGAAGCGCAGGAAGGTGTCGGTATTGGTAAAGTCGGCAAAGCCGGTGAGACTGCCGATGGTCGCTTCTAGGAAGGCGTTGTCGGGGGCCTGTAGGGGATCCGGATAGAGCGCTTTGAGGTTGTCGCACTGTTCGAAGTTGGAGGGTATGGCCAGCTTCGTGGGGTCTTCGATGATATGGGCGAAGGCGGCCGGGATCAACGTCAGCCACAGGATTACAGAGAGCATGCATCGCATATTCCTATGCTGCGATGCGGGGGCGCAGGGGGCGATGGTCCCGGAGTTGGGATTACGCGGGACTCAGGTTCTGGGCGAATCGTCCGGGGTTGGTACTGGGTCGCTGGTGAGCGGGCGTTCACAAGGGCAGCAGTCCGAACAGCGGCGGCAGCGACCGCAGCGGTGGGAGGTGCAGATGTCCTTGGTGCACCAGACACAGATCTGTATGGACGGTTCGGCGCAGATAGAGCAGGTGAAATGGGCAGGTACGGTCACTTACGATCCTTTGGCGGGGCGACTGGCTTCGGCTTGGCTGGAATGGCTGGGGGTTGCTTGACGATGATGCCGAGGCAGCGCTGGGCTTCGGACTCCATCACTTTGAGTTCGCCTTCTTTGGAGGTGGCGAGGTCGAGAGTGTATTGTTTGAGGCTCTCGTGGTTGGCGGAGTTCTCGTCGGCGATGCCGAGGAGGAGGTCGGCCAGGGCGGGATTCTGATAGCGGCGGACGCCGGAGGCGAGGGAGCCGAGATAGGTGTTGAGACCGTCGAGACGGAAGAGGGTGTCGAGAGCGTAGGAGAGGCGGGTGGGCTCTTTGGAGAGGCGGCCGGAGGAGTATTGGAGGCCTTCGATGGCGTTGCGGACGCTTTTCCACTGGGCCTGGTAGGCATCGGGAGCGCCTTTTTCCTTCCAGTCGGCCGGGTTGATCTGGTTGACGAGCGGTTCCAGTTTCTTGGCGTTGTTGACGAGGCTATCGAGCAGTTTGCGCGTCTCCCATTCCGGGGGAACACCGGCGGACTGCGCAGACAGGGATACCGCGGTCAGGCTGATTGACCAGAGAAGAGTGAGAACGCGCATACCTCTATTGAACTACTGCGGAGGAGGCGGCGGGGGAGGGGGAGGAGGCGGCGGAGGAGCGGTGCCACCGGTATCGCCGGGGAGACCGCCACCGCCGGGAGTCGGGGTGGTGGTGCCGCCGCCCGCGCCGCCGCGAGGCATCCGGTAGATGGCGGCGGAGGCCGCGTCGCTGGCCGTTTGCAGGGCGCGTTTGAGGGCGTTCCCTTTGTCGAAATTCGATTTGGCGATGGGCTGGGTTTTGTAAACCCGGAGATATTCGCCTTCGCTGAGAAGTTTCGGGGCGCTGGAAGGGATGAGCGCGTGGCGGACGGCGACGAGACCTTCTTCGACGAGGACCAGTGTGGTCGCGTCGGAGTCTTCAATCTGGACGTCGAAGATCGTCCCGCGAACGGAGATGACCGCGGTGGGCGTGGTGACGCGATTGGGATTCGGCTGGCCGCCGAACTTCTGCACGTGGACCTTGACGCGACCGAGCATAAGATCGAGGAGATCTTTCCAATCGCCGGCGTTGTTGCGGAAGACGACGTGGGAGTTGGCGAAGACTTCGAACGTACTGCCATCGTTGACCTGGAACAGAGCGTACCCGGTGGGGCCGGTGACGATTTCCTGGCGTTTCTGGATCCAATCGCCAACATTCAGGACCCAGGGTTCGCGTGCCTTGAGGACGGACACCTGACCGGTGAGTTGGAGGACCTGCGCGGAGTACTGCTTTTCTTCCGGGAAGAGGTTAGGCAGCTGCGCGAACGCCGGGCACACGAAGAGCATGGCCGTGAGGGCGAATGTTCCTTGAGTGAGATTCCGGTGCATGATAGTTCCTGTGGGTAAGAACGCCATCCCATCCGCAGAGTTGCAGATCGGACAGAATACCGCGTCCTGATTGTACCACTATAATTGCATAGCAAAAGTGGGTCCTTCTGGGATTTTTCTGAGTAAGGCCCATGGAATCAACAGTTTTTGGTGGCTTTGACCGATAGAATGGGGAGACAGTAGCCGTTTCAGCGGGTACAATGGACGCAATAGCTGAGTCCGATTGTCCCAGTTGATACGTATCACTAACAAAACGATGCCGAACGCGGTCCGGAAAATAGGGCTGATGGTCCTGCTGAGTGTGGCGGGCGGCGGACTTGCGCGCGCTGAATGGCGGCGCGTGGGGACGGCGGCGATGGACCTGCGATTGAGCGGGTTGGCGACGGGCCCGGTGGACGGGATTGGCTGGTCGGCGGATGGCGGGACGATTTTTGCGCGGACCGCGGTCGGGCGCTGGCTGGTGACGACGGACGGGGAAACCTGGACGGCGGGCGCTGGGCGGCCCGTGGAGGGCGCGAGCGCGGTGGTGGACCGATTGCCGGAGCCGCGGGCGCGAGTGGTTGGCGCGGGACGGTCCGGGTGGGCCTATGCGTATGGCGACCACGTGTGGCGGACGGAAGATAACGGCAAGAGCTGGCGGAACCTGACGCAATGGAAGCAGACTTCGCTTCTGGGTGGGCCGGCGAGCGAGGCGGCGGTGCGGCCGGGCGTTCCGGAGGAGATCGCGGTTTCGACGGCGACGGGTGTGTGGAAGTCGGCGGACGCGGGGATCACCTGGGCGAGTCTGAACGGGAGCCTGCCGCAGTTGCCGGTGCGGCGGATTGTGAGTCTGCCGAAAGAGACATCCGGTTTGCGGGTGGCGATGATGGCGCCGACGACGATGACGCCGGCGGTTTTTGAGTGGGCTCCGGGGGAGAAGAGTGCCTGGCAGCCGGTGCCGGGGGATCTGGCGTTGGAGCAGGCGACGCGGGCGGCGTTGTCGCGGGAGTTTGGCGTGACGGTGACGGCGCTGGGGTATTCGGGTGACGTGGTTTATGCCGGGGCGGGGGACGGACGTATTTATGTCTCGCTGGACCGGGGGGCAACGTGGTTGCCGCCGGTGCAGAATCCGGGGGCGACTGTGGAGTCGTTCAGTTTAGATGTTCGGGAGCCGCGCCGGGCGGTGGTGAGTTTGCTGCGGCGAGAGGCTGGCCCGGTGGTGCTGCGGACGACGAATGGCGGGTTGATCTGGGACGATGTTTCGTCGAATTTGGGATTGGCGGCGGTGTATGGCGTGGCGGCGGATTTCGAATCGGGCGCGGTGTACGCGGCGACCGAGGCGGGGATCTATTGGACGACCACTGATTTGACGGCGATGGGGCCGGCGACGGCGTGGAAAAAGATGACTTCGCCCGTGGCCGATGCGCCGGTGTTTGACGTGAAATTGGACGCGCTGGGGCAGACGCTGTACGCGGCGGTTTATGGGTATGGGGTGTATGCGGAGACGTCGCCGCATCGGATGCGGGATTGGAAGATTGTGAGCGCGGCGGATTGGACGGCGCGGGCGGCGGCTCCCGGGGCGCTGTTAAGCGTGATGGGCGGCCGGGTGCAGAACGTGCGGGCGGGGGAGCGGCCGGTGACGGTGTTGAGCCGCGGGGAGCGGGAGACGCAGATTCAGTTGCCGTTTGATCTGGAAGGGTCGACAGTTTCGTTGTCGTTGGAGGCCGAGGGCGGATGGGTGCGGTCGAGCCTGCCGCTGGCGGTGGCGGCGCCGGCGATTCTGGTGGACCGCGATGGGACACCGATGGTGATGGACGGGGCGAACGGGGCATTAGTGGATGGTGGGAATCCGGCGCGGGCGGGGGCGTTGGTGCAGGTGCTGGTGAGCGGGTTGGGCCGGGTGACGCCGACGTGGCCGGCGGGGATGGCGGCGCCGATGGGCGAGTCGGCTCCGGCGGTGGTAGCGCAGGTGAAGGCGTATCTGGATGGGGCGGCGGTGGAGGTGGTTCGGGCGACGCTGGCGCCGGGATACATCGGGTATTATCTGGTGGAAGTGCGGTTGCCGGATGTGGTGAATAGCGGGGCGTCGGAGTTATTTTTGGAAGCTGGCAACTCTCTGACCAACAAAGTGCGTCTCTATACTGAACCGTGAGGAGTGAGGAGAGCGGAATGAATCGACGCAAGATGTTGTTGGGTGGGTTGGGGATTGTGCCGTTGCTGGCGCAGGAGCCGAAGAAGGCTGAGAAGTTGGCGCCGTACTACCCGACGCCGAACGCGATTGTGGAGAAGATGCTGCAGTTGGGCGGGGCGAAGAAGGGCGAGAAGATGTTCGACCTGGGCAGCGGGGACGGACGGATTGTGATCATGGCGGCGGACAAGTTTGGCATGCACTCGGCGGGCGTGGAGTATGACAAGGACTTGTATTCGCAGAGTTCGGAGCGGATCCGGCGGATGGGGTTGAGTGAGAAAGCCAAGATCATTCACGGCGATTTGTTGCAGCAGGATTATACGGCGGCGGATTTGATTACGGTGTATTTGTTGCCGGTGTCGAATGAGAAGTTGCGGCCGTTATTGGAGAAGCAGTTGAAGAAGGGAGCGCGGGTGGTGGCGCACGATTTTGAGGTGGGCGGTTGGCGGCCGGATAAGACGGAAGTGATTGAGGATGACGGGGAAGGGCGGAGTCACACGCTGTATTTGTATAAGCGGTAGGTGGTGGGCTTTGGGGTAGGATGAAGCATGGCCGCGAATGCGATCCCGAGAGTGACGGCGGAAGAGTATTTGGCCGCGGACAGGGCTGCTTCGTTCCGGAGTGAGTTTGTGAACGGGGAAGCATTTGCGATGTCGGGTGGGCGATTGGCGCATGCCCAGTTGATTTTGCAGGTCGGCAGGGAGTTGGCGAATGCGCTGGAAGACGGGCCGTGCATTGTGACTGTCTCGGAAATGCGATTGCAGGTAGCGGCGGGTGAAACCTATGTCTATCCGGACGTGATGGTGGTTTGTGGGGAACCTGTGTACGGCGAAGGGCATCGGGACCTCCTGACGAATCCGTCGGTGGTGGTGGAGGTATTGTCGGAATCGACGGAACGATGGGACCGCGGCGAGAAGTTCGCGCAGTACCGGCGCGTGGCGAGCCTGCGGGAGTATGTGCTGGTTTCGCAAGACGCGATGCGCGTGGAGTGGTTTACGCGGGAGGCGGACGGCGCGTGGACCTACCGGGAGGCGGTGGGGCCGGAGGGGGTCGTGCGACTGGAAGGTTTGGGTGTTTCGCTGGGGTTGGGGAGCATTTTCCGGAAGGTGGCTGGGGTTACGGGGTAGGGGTTGTTGCTGTCGCGGTGCGGTAGCGGGACGAGCGGGGCTTCTTCGGTTTGGCGGTTGGGTAGACTTGTTGGCATGTCTTGGAAGATGATCGCGATGGCCGCGGTGTGCGCGGCGGGGTTGTTGGCGGCGGAGGGGAAGGGCGAAGTCACGCGGATTCGCGTTCACGGCGTGGGGCTGGAGGGGAATCTGGCGGGAGATACGGCGGACCCGGAGGTGACTGTCTATCTGCCGCCGAGTTATGCGAAGAGCCCGGGGCAGCGGTATCCGGTGCTGTATCTGCTGCATGGGTTCACCGATCGGGACGAGCAATGGATGGGGATGCGGAAACACTTCATCAACGTGCCGGAGGTGGTGGACCGGGTGCTGGCGGCGGGCGGGGCGAAGGAGATGATTATCGTCATGCCGAACGCTTTTGGGCGGTTTCAGGGGAGTATGTATTCGTCGTCGCTGGTGAATGGGGATTGGGAAGGGTTTGTGGCCGAGGAGTTGGTTCGATATATCGACGGGCACTACCGGACGCTGGCGCGGGCGGAGAGCCGGGGGCTGGCGGGGCACTCGATGGGCGGGTATGGCACCATTCGGATCGCGATGAAGCGGCCGGGGGTGTTTTCGAGCATTTATGCGATGAGTCCGTGTTGCCTGATTCCGCCGGCGGCGGTGCAGAACGCGGCGAAGGCGGAGGCGGTGAAGACGCCCGAAGAGATCGCCAAGGCGGATTTCGGGACGAAGGCGATGCTGGCTTCGGCGGCGGCTTGGTCACCGAATCCGCAGAATCCGCCGCTGTTTATTGATCTGCCGGTGAAGAATGGGGAGCCGCAGCCGGGCGTGATGGCGCGTTGGATCGCCAATGCCCCGATCGCGATGCTGGACCAGTATGTGGGGAATTTGAAGAAGCTGAAGGGGATTGCGATTGATGTTGGGGATAAAGACAGGTTGTCGGGGAGCGCGAAGGAGTTGGATCAGCTACTCACTTCGCGCGGGGTGGGGCACTCGTTCGCTGTTTACGAGGGGGATCACGTGAACCACATCAGCGACCGGGTGGAGGGGCAGGTTTTGGGGTTCTTTTCGAAGAATTTGGTGTTTTAGGGCGCTAGCCTACCGACATGACCGGGTCGCCGAGCACGTCCCAGCGCGGGGTGACGCCGAGGCCGGGTTGGCGGCTGGCGGCGAGGCGGCCGTGATTTCGCTGCGGGGCGCCTTCGGCGTTGCTGACGGTGACGTAGCTGTTGAAGTCGGTCGCGGTGAAGAGGAAATCGGGCGGGGTGCTGTGGGCGAGGTGCGCGATGGCGGCGGTGATGATGTCGCCGCCCCAGGTGTCTTCGATGGTCATGGCGATGCCGAGGGAGACGCAGAGGTCGCGGATTTGGCGGGCTTTGGTGAGGCCGCCGACCTTGGAGATTTTCAGGTTGATGACGTCCATGGCCTGGTCGGAGACGCCGCGGAGGACGGCGCTGAGATCGTCGATGACTTCGTCGAGAACGAACGGCCGGTCGGTATGGTGGCGGACGGCGAGACACTCTTCGTACGACAGGCAGGGCTGTTCGATGTAGACGTCGACGTCGCGGACGGCGTGGGCGATGCGGACGGCTTCGTGCTGGCGCCAGCCGGTGTTGGCGTCGGCGATGAGGACGTCGCCGCGCTGCATTTCCTTGGCGACGGCGCGAATGCGTTCGATATCGACGTCGGGGTTGCCGCCGACTTTCAGCTGGAATTTCGTGTAGCCTTCGGCGCGGTAGCCGGCGACGTTCGCCGCCATGTTCTCCGGGGTGTCCTGGGAGATGGCGCGGTAGAGGGCGAAGTCGGCTCCATAGTGGCCGCCGAGGAGGGTGGCCACGGACTGGCCGGAGGCTTTGCCGAGGATGTCCCAGCAGGCCATATCGATGGCGGATTTCACGTAGGGGTGGCCGCGCATGAGTTGATCCATGCGGCGGTTGAGGGCGCCGAGTTCGGTGGGGTTCGCGCCAATCAGGTTGGGGGCGAGTTCCTTGAGGCCGGTGCGGGCGCCGTTGGCGTAGGCGGCGAGATAGGCGGAGCCGAGCGGGCAGACTTCGCCGTAGCCGGTGAGGCCGGCATCGGTATCGACGGCGACGACGGTCGCGTCGAAGACATCGACGGAGTTGCCGCCGGACCATTTGTAGCTGCCTTCGTGCAGGGGGAGATCAACTTGATAGGCGCGAATGCCGGTGATTTTCATGAATTCTGTTTCTCAGTATAAGCGGATTGGAGCATGCGGACGGCGGCGTAGAGGATGACGAACATGACGAGCCAGCGGGCGGCGGTGAGGGGCAGGGATTTGACGACGAAGGCGGCGAGGGGGACGCCGCAGAGGCCGCCGAGGGTGAGGCCGATGGCGACGGTGGGGGAGTAGGCTTTCGCAATGACGAAGCGGGAACTGGCGACGGGCATGAGGAAGGCCGAGGAGCCCATCATGATGGGGAACGCGGCGATGGGGTTCATGCCGAGGAGGCCGACCAGGGTCATGCAAGGGGCGTAGAAGCCGATGCCGAGGGTGCTGATGGCGGCGAAGACGGTGTTGAGCGTGACGGCTATTACGAGTTTTGTGCCGGTGAGGCCGAGGGCGTCGCCACCGGCGGGGAAGAGGTCGAACTGGCGCAGGAGCAAGACGAGGAAGGCGAAGAGGAGCGCGCCGCCGACGCCGATTTGGACCTTGTGTTTAGGCAGGGCGGCGACCCAACCGGCGCCGAACCAGGAGCCGAAGACAGCGCCGGCGATCATGAGGAGGAGGGTTGTGGGGTCGACCTCGATGGCGGCGATGTAGATGAAGGCCTGGAAGATTGTTGGAATGGTGTGGCCGGCGTTGAGGGTGCCGGGGATGAGTTGGTCGGGCACCATGCGGGTAATTTTGAAGATGGAGGTGGTGGTGGCGAAGGAGCCGATGCCGAGGGTGTCGAAGAAGTTGGTGACGAAGCCGGTGATGAGTGATGCCGTGGAGGGGGTGCGGTGGGTAGTGGTTTTGAGGGATTGAAGCCAGACGGCGAGATACGAGAGCGTGAAGGCCGCCAGGGTGGCGAGGGTGGCGAAGCGGACTAGGACGTCGGCTGGCATTCGCTGTAGGATAGCGTGTTGTGGGGTGCGGGATTGTGGTGCGCCGGATGGCGAGGTGGCGCGATGCTGCCTGGAAACGCACGGAATTGCGCGGACTCGCCGGCTACGGGGTGCACGGGTTCGAGAGGGGCCACGCGGTCTCGCTCGACCTGGGGTCCGCAGGACATGGCACAGCCTACCACGGCAGGATCCCCAATAGCTTCCGTCCGAGTACCGTGAGTTCGGCCGGCGGACCCGGCTCGGGATCGAGTTGGCCAGGCAATCCGCGCCAACATTCAGGGGCGCGCCTGGTGATCCACAACTCTCTCATCCAATCGCGATGCTCCGGCGAGTCGTCTGGCGGCTGTAGGGTGACAAACATCGCCATCCTGGGCTGGTTCGAGAGGTTCGTCGCGGATCCATGCGGCAATTTTGTGGACCAGAGGATGATGTCGCCCGCATTGCCTTCCACCTGCAAGGTCTCGGGGTGGATTATGCCTGCGTGACGGAAGTCGAAGTCGATATCGTTTGTGCAATTCTCTTCGAGCCACGTATCGAGAGTGCGGTAGATCGCAGGGATGCACTGAAAACCACCCCGGTTGGGGCCGATTGGACTGAGTAAAACGACGGCCTGTAACGTTGCCTCCACGTCGGCGCGGGGGTCTACATCCCAATGGATGTCTCCGCGGCTGCGGGTTGGGTGCAGAGGATGGACAGGTGGTCGAAACATGCAGCGATTGATGTCCAACATTAACTTCCCGGTTCCGAAGTACTCGGAAAACACTTCGTAGAGGTTCTGGTGTTGGCGGATATCCCAAAGAGACTGTGCGTGGTGCATCGGGACGACGCCATCCAATACCGGCGGCCCGTTGTACCAGGTTCGAGGATCGCCGAGGTCCGCACCCACAAAGGCGGCGATGTCGCGGACCGCGCCGGCGACGAGGTTGGGAGGGATTACATTCCCAATCACCATGTAGCCTTCCGTTTCAAACTGCCGACGGCTACGCTCTTGGATCCAAACTGACATTGGCTAAAGGTGTGCTCCCTCCCTGTTCTCCGATATCGCGTTTTCTTCCTCAGGCTACTACGTTACTCAAATGCCTGGCGGTGGACACTTCGGTCCGATGCTTGTCGCCGGATGCTTCGGCGGGGCGGGTAGCTGTTGTGTTTCGGCTGACCTTTTTGAAGAGAATCCGGCATTTCTCGAGGTGAGTCGGAAAGCGCCGGACCTTTTCATCCGAAAACTCGTGTGTGACACGGGTTTTCGGGATCCGGCAACGGCGCCGGCGATCATGAGGAGGAGGGTGGTTGGATCGACCTCGATGGCGGCGATGTAGATGAAGGCCTGGAAGATTGTCGGGATGGTGTGGCCGGCGTTGAGGGTGCCGGGGATGAGTTGGTCCGGGACCATCCGAGTGAATTTGAAGATCGAAGTGGTGGTGGCGAAGGAGCCGATGCCGAGGGTGTCGAAGAAGTTGGTGACGAAACCGGTGATGAGGGAGGCGAGCGAGGGGGTGCGGGGGCTGGCGGTTCTGAGCGCGTTGAGCCAGACGGCGATGTAGGAGAGGGTGAAGAGCGCCAGGGTGGCGAGGGTGGCGGCCAGCATTCGCTGTAGGATGGCGCTTTGCGCGGGGATATACTGGCGGCGTGATTGACCGACGCGCTTTTTTCTTCTCCGCAATGACGGCGGTGGCCGCGGCCGCGCCTTCCTCGTTTCTATCGCGGCTACAGCCCGCCGTTGTTGGCGGGGGATTTGAACTGCCGAATTACTGGGTGTGGTGTGGTGCGCCGATCCGTGGGGAAGACGGGCGGTATCACCTCTTCGCTTCGCGGGTGCCGAAGGATTTGACGTTCCAGCCGCACTGGCTGTTTTGTTCGGAGATTGTGCGGGCGGAGGCGGCGCGGCCGGAGGGGCCGTATCGTTTTGCCGAGGTGGCATTGCCGCCGCGCGGCGGGGAATTCTTCGACGGGCGGAGTACGCATAATCCGCATATCCGGAAGATTGGCGACACGTTTGTGCTGCTGTATATGGGCACGACTTACGAGGGGCCGACGCCGGATGCTGCGCACCAGGAGGTGTGGCGGTCGCCGCGGTATTTGGCGACGTGGGCGCGGAAGCGGATTGGATTGGCGACGAGCAAGAGCGTGCATGGGCCGTGGAAGCGGTTGGACAAACCGTTGTTGGAGCCGCGGCCGGGGGAGTGGGATTCGATTGCGACGACGAATCCGTCGTTGTGTCCGCTGCCGGATGGGTCGTTTTTGTTGGCGTACAAGTCGCGGAAGGAGAATTTGGGGAAGCTGCAGGTGGGGGTGGCGAAGGGGCCGTCGTATTTGGGGCCGTGGACGCGGCAGCCGCAGCCGTGGTTGTTCAAGGGCGAGCCGGCGCATGTGGAGGATCCGTTTCTTTGGTATGAGGACGGGTTGGTGCAGGCATTGATGAAAGACATGACGGGGGAGATTTGCGGGGAGAAGCACGCGGGCGTGCATGTGACGAGCAAGGATGGGTTGCACTGGGACTTCGACCGGGCGACGTTGGCGTATACGCGGAAGCTGCGGTGGAGTGATGGGAAGACGGTGCAGCAGGCGTCGTTGGAGCGGCCACAGCTGTTGTTTGATAAGGGCCGTCCGACGCATTTGTTTGCGGCTACTTGTGATGGGCCGGGGGATTTGAAGGATATGACGCGGACGTGGAATGCGGTGGTTCCGTTGCGGGGGGCGGGGCAGTAGGGATGTGTCAGCGGGGGTATGGGATGGTGCATTCAACGGGGCGTTGACGGTGACTGCGCTGAGGAAGCCGGCGATTGCGCGGGACGGGTCTCGGCGGCGTAAATGAAAGGCGCGGTGGCGATCCACCGCGAGGCGACGGCAATGTATGCGGTGAGGATGGCGCCGGCGTACCTGAATATGGGGGTTGGGCGGATTCAATTGGGGCGCGTGCTGTTGCGGCTGAAAAGCATCAGCCGGGGTTCGGCATATTGAGGGAGCCGGCGAACCAGGCGGTGAGTTGGTTGAACAACGCGCGGAAGAAGTTGGCGGAGGCTTTGGTAGTGCTGGGGCGATGAAAAAAAGCCCCGGTTCCTAGTGGAGACCGGGGCCAAGGGTTGTTTGGGGGTGTTACTGCACGTTGACGGTGACGCCTGTTTGCGAGGCGACGCCGCCGATATTGACGACCACTGGTTGGGCCCCGGTTGCGCTGGCGGCGGGGATGGTGGCGTTGATTTGGTTCAGGCCGGGGACGCCCGGGGCGACACCGGCGTAGGCGAGGGTTGCCGTTTGGCCACCGATGGTAACGGTGGTGTTGGCGGTGGACATGTTCACGCCGCCACCGGTGAGGTAGATGGCGACGATGGTGCCCTTGGCGGCCGGGGCGGTGGCGCTATTGAGCGTGCCGGTCTGGTTGAGGATGGCGCCGGGGCCGGTGCCGGAGGCGTTGATGGTGAACAGGCCGGGGGCGGTGGGGGCTACCGTTTTTGTTGCGGCGGGCGAGGACTGCGCGCCGTAGGTGGCGATGACGCTGGTTAGCGTTTTGCCACTGACGGCGGTAGGGACGATGGCGCCGGCCTGGCCGGCGGTGGTGTAGGTGAGTTGGGCGGCTGTGCCATCGAAGGTGATCTTCAGGCCGGGAACACCGAGGTTCGTGCCGAAGATGGTGACCAATTGGCCGGGGGCGATGGCGCCGTTGGCGTAGCTGGCGGCGTTGACGACCGCGGTGACTGCGGGCGTGGGGATTGTGCCGATTGTGAGGGTGACGGGGATGCGGACTTCGGTGGCGCCGCCCATGTAGACGGTCACCGCGCCGTTGTAGACGCCGGTGGGAAGGTCCTTGGCGCTGATGGCCAGGTCGAAGCTGCCGGGAAGGGCGCCGCCGGTGATGTTTGGCGTGAGCCAGTTGCCCCCATTTTCGGTGGAGGCGTAGAGTGACCAGGTAGGTGGGGTGTTGACGCCGGTGTAGTTCAGCTCGATTTTCTGGGTTGCGGTGGCCGCGAAGTTGAGCCGGGCGGAGTTGGCGGTGATCTTGGCGGCGGGGAAGGTTTGGGTGGCGAACTGTGTTTTGAGCCAGGCCAAGCGGCCGTCGATGACAGCTTGGAGGCCGGGGGTGTTGGCGCCGTCGAGCCCGCCGCCGGGCTGTCCACCGGGTTGTCCGCCCGGTTGCTGCGTGATTGTGGGGAGAGGCGCGGATATGGCGGTCTCGAACTGGTCGAACGTGTTGAGCAGTTGGGTATCTGCCTGGACATAGGGGCGGATCATGGCGCGGATGGCGTTGGCGCGGGCGACTAGTTTTTCGCCGTTGAAGATGCGCGTGACGAGGTCCTTATAGATCTGGCGGTAGCGCTCCTTGTATTCCGGGATATCCCAGAGCTTCGTGGCAAGCGGGCGGGTGGCGCTGGCGGCGCCGCCTCCTGGGAAGCCACCGCCGGGAGGCAGGCCACCGGGAGGGAGTCCGCCGGGAGGTAGACCACCTGGAGGCAGGCCTCCGGGAGGAAGCCCGCCGGGCGGCAGACCGCCACCCCCACCGGGGAAGCCGCCGCCGGTTTGCGTGTATTCGGTGGCGAGTTCGGTGAGAGAAACGTTGCCCATGTTCAGCGCGCCGAAAGCGAGGCTGGGATCCCAGACGATCCAGACCCAGCGCTTGTCGGACGGGCGGCGGTAGATGTTGAAGTTCTGATTGAGGCCGACGTAGCTATCGAGGTTGACGGTGGCGTTGTCGAGGGCGAGCGCGGTAAGGACGCTGTCGATGTCCATCAGCGGTTCCAGTTTGGCCTTGAGCTGCGCGGCGGGCGTGGTGTCGACGATTTTGCAGAGTTCGATCAGGTCGGCCCAGTCGTCTGCCTCTTCGTTGGTCTGTTTTTCCCACACCTCTTTGTACTTGGCTTTGTCGTCGCCGAGGTCGGCGAAGCTGGCGCCGATGTTGCCCTTGTAGAGATTGCCGGTGTCTTCTTTGCTGCCGAAGTAGTTTTTCAGGAAGTCGCTATTGACGACTTCGCCGAGCACGTAGAGGCCGATGTATTCGTCGTTGACGTAGAGCGCCGCGTAGTTGGTGCGGGGGGCTTTGAGGCCGAGGGCGGTGGCCATCTCGTAGTAGAGAGGCTCGCGGACGAGGGATGGATCGTTGAGGCCGTTGGAGAGGTTGAAGGCGCCGATCCCTTCGATTTTCTGGCCCTTAACGAATTCGTTGAGCTTGATGCGGAAGGGCTTTTTCAGGGTGCGTGCGCCGGAGTAGGAACTGTTGCCCTTGTAGCGGACGCCGACGGAGGCGAACTTATAGGGCCCCCATTCGAGGGAGCCTTCGAGGTATATGGCCTGTTGCTCGGTGCCGAGGTAGTTCTTAGCGAGCTGGGCCCAGTAGTCGGGCTGGGCGAAGCGGATGCGGATTTCGTGGACCTTGTCGCCGGACCAGGCGGGATGCGGGGGCGGCGTTTGGGCGAACAGGGCGGAGATCGCCGCCAGGAAAATGACAGGGAGTTTTATTGTTCTGTAACAATTAACGCCCCCTTCCGGGATTCCGTTTCGGGCCGCCCCGGATCTTTGCACTTCTTTACTTTGGGGGCTGCGACTGCTTTTGACGGAGGTATGCATCGTTGCCGGCGAGCCAGTCGGCACGGATGGGGGCGAAGAGGTCGAAGACCACCGAATCTTCCAGCACTTCGACGCGGTGCGGGAGGTTGGAGGGGATCTGCATCACCTCGCCGGCGTCGACGATATACTCCTCGCCGGCGGCGATGAATTTCAGTTTTCCTTCGAGAACCATCGATACTTGTTCGTTCTCGTGGTGGTGCTCGGGAACGATGCCGCCTTTGGCCAGGCGGAGGTAGGCGATGGTCATGCGGTCGGTGTGGAGAGCCTGCCGGGCAAAGGTCGGGTTCAGTTGTTCGAGCGGGATGTTTTTCCAACGATGAAGCTTCATACGAGGGGCGAGTGTATCATGGGTCACAGGAACACACATGGCAATGAAGGGTGTTGTGCTGGCTGGAGGGACGGGAAGCCGCCTCTTTCCACTCACCAAAATTACGAACAAGCATCTGCTTCCGGTCTACGATAAGCCGATGATCTACTACCCGATTCAGACCTTGGTCGATGCGGGTATTGAAGACATCCTGATCGTGACGGGGGGGCGGAACGCCGGCGATTTTCTACGCCTGCTGGCCAATGGGAAGGAGTTCGGTCTGACCCACTTGGACTACACCTACCAGGAAGGCGAAGGCGGCATCGCCGAAGCGCTGGGGCTGGCACATCACTTTGGCGCCGGGCACCGGCTGTGCGTGATTCTCGGGGATAACATCATCGAAGGCTCCATTCGTGAGGCCGTTGAGGACTTCCGGAAACAGCCGTCGGGCGCCAAAATCCTGCTGAAAGAAGTGGAAGACGCCGAGCGGTTTGGTGTGGCCGAGATGGCCGATGGAAAGATCCTGGGCATTGAAGAGAAGCCGAAGAAGCCGAAGTCGAATCTGGCCGTTACCGGCATCTACATGTACGACGAAACGGTGTTCGATAAGGTGCAGCAGCTGAAGCGAAGCGACCGCGGCGAACTGGAAATCACGGACGTCAATAATGCCTATATCGCCGAAGGTTCGATGACCTTTGCGCAGCTCGAGGGCTGGTGGACCGACGCCGGAACGTTTGAAAGCCTGCTGCGGGCGAACAATCTGGTTGCCGAAACGCAGGAGCGCAAGGGTGAGTGAGCCAATAGAGTATTCGATTCCCTGGAACGAAGAGAAGGGGATTGGCAATGTCATTCTGAAGGCCGAGGCGGAACAGTTGATTCCCGGCGTGAAGGTGATTCCGTACGCGCTGTGGCCGGACGACCGGGGCTACTTTTTGGAAGTGGCGCGGATGGGGCAGGGCGGGGTGGCGGACTTCCCGCACGAGTCGACGCAGGTGTCGGCGGCGTTGAGCTTGCCGGGCACGATCAAGGCATTTCATATCCACCGGTTCCAGACCGATTACTGGTCGCCGGCGTCGGGCATGTTCCAGGTGGCGCTGGTGGACCTGCGCGCCGATTCGCCTGCGTTCGGGCGACGGAACACGTTCTATGTGGGGGCGCTGCGGCCGTGGCAGATTTTGATTCCGCCGGGCGTGGGCCATGGGTATAAAGTGATCAGCCACGAGCCGGCGATGCTGGTGTACGTGACGAACCGGATCTACAATCCCGCCGACGAGGGCCGGATTGCGTACAACGATCCAGGAATCAATTACGACTGGGAGTTGCAGCACAAATGAGACTGCTCGTAACGGGCGGGGCCGGGTTCATCGGGTCCGCGTTTGTCCGGCTGGCGTTGTCGGGATCGGACGATTTGGCGCTGGGCAACCTGGACGTGTTGTCGTACGCGGGCAATCTGGAAAATCTGGTTTCAGTGTTGGGTGACGCCCGTTACCGGTTCTTCAAGACCGACGTCGCCGACGCGGCGGGCGTGGAAGCGGTGTTCGCCGAGTTCCAACCGGACGCGGTGGTGCACTTCGCGGCGGAGTCCCATGTGGACCGCAGTATCCATTCGCCGGAGCCGGTGATCCGGACCAACCTGAACGGCACCTTCACGATGCTGGAGGCGGCGCGGCGGCACAAGACTCCCCGGTTTCTGCATGTTTCCACCGACGAGGTGTACGGTTCGATCGACGAGCCGCACGATGCCGACGAGGCGTATCCGCTGCGGGCGAGCAGCCCGTATTCGGCTTCGAAGGCGGGCAGCGATCTATTGGCGCTTTCCTACTACACGACGTACAAAATGAACGTGAGCGTGACGCGGGCGTCGAACAACTACGGCCCGTTTCAGTTTCCGGAGAAGTTGATTCCGCTGATGATCGCCAATGCGCTGGAGGGCAAGCAGCTGCCCGTGTATGGCGACGGGATGCAGATTCGGGACTGGTTGTATGTGGATGACCATTGTCGGGCGATCCGCGCGGTGTTGGACAATGGGCGCGCGGGCGAGGTTTATAACATCGGCGGGAGCCGGGCGTTGCCGAATATCGAAGTGGTGCAGCGGATTCTGGAGGCGACCGGGCAGCCGGAATCGCTGATCAAATACGTGGCGGACCGGCCGGGGCACGATCGGCGTTATGCCATTACGAGTGAGAAGGTGGAACGCGAGACCGGTTGGAAGCCGCAGGTGGAGTTTGAAGCCGGGCTGGCGGAGACGGTGCGCTGGTACAAAGAGAACGCGGCCTGGATCGCCAATGTGCGCAGCGGGGCGTATCGCGACTTTTACGAAAAGAACTACGGCGCGCGGTAGCTGTTAGTGGCAGATGCGGGAGGCTGCGACCATTCCGGTTGCGGTCTCCGCGGGCACTGGTTTTGCGAAGTAGTAGCCCTGGGCATAGGGACAGTCGATATTGCGCAGCCATTCGAGTTGTTCGATGGTTTCGACGCCTTCGGCAATGACGTCGAGTTTCAAGTTGCGGGCGAGAGAAACGACGGCTTTGACGACCTCGGCGCAGTTGTCATCGACCTCGACGCGGGAGATGAAAGACCGGTCAATCTTGAGGGCGTCGAAGGGCAGATTGGTGAGGTAGTTGAGCGAAGAGTAGCCGGTGCCGAAGTCATCGATCATGAGGCCGACGCCGACGTTATGCAGACGCCGGAGGATGTCGGCGGCGACCTGAATTTCGCCGATCAAAACGCTTTCGGTGACCTCCAGGCAGAAAGCGCCTTCGGGGAGCGCGAGGTCTGTCACCACGCGGGAGACCAGGTCGATCAGTTCCCGGTCGAAGAACTGTTTCACGCTCAGGTTTACGGAGACCTGCAGATTCGCGCCGGGGAGGAGGCGGAGCCATTCGGCGAACTGTCGGGCCGATTCTTCCATGGCCCAGGCCCCGATGGGGATGATCATGCCGGTTTCTTCGGCGATGGGGATGAACTTGAGCGGCGGGACGAGGCCGAGCGTGGGGTGGCGCCAACGAATAAGCGCCTCGAAGCCCGCCAATGTGCCGGATACGATGTCGACCTTGGGCTGATAGAACAGAACGAATTCCTGGTTGTCGAGTGCGTGCCGCAGGTCGATTTCCAGGTCCATGCGGTGCATGGCGTCGCGCCGCATCTCACAATCAAAATTGATGGAGCGGGCGCGGCCCAGCGCCTTTGCCTTGTGGAGGGCGATTTCCGAATCGCGTAGGAGTTCGAAGGCGTGTTCGTAGTTGTCGCCGTGGCTGAGGGCGATACCGATGGAGGCGGAGAGGCGGATTTCGCGGCCGGCGAGGTGGAGCGGACGGCGGACCTGCGCCTGCAGGCGATCGGCAATGGAACGGGCCATTTCTATTTTGGCAACGTCGTTCAAGATCAGCAGAAACGTGTCCCCGTGTACGCGAGCGAGATAATCCTCCGGACGGCCATCGGTGGAGACCGTACGAGTGGCGCGTTCCAGACGGAGCGCGATCTCGCGGAGGATGCGGTCCCCGGCCGTCGCTCCCAGGCTTTCGTTGACGACGCGAAACCGGTCGATATCGAGTAGCAACAGGGCGAAGGGGACCGCCGCGCCTTGCCTGGCGGCACTTAACATCCTGTCCACGCGCTCCAGAATGTTCTCTCTATTCGGCAGTTGTGTCAGCCAGTCGATGCTCTTGTTGCGGGTGATATCGGTCTGCAGCCCGGTCAGGCGCAGCAACTGGCCGTCCCGATCGCGTTCGACATTTGCCCGGCAGTAGATCCAGCGGATCTCGCCGGAAGGGGTGACGATGCGGTACTCCTGGCCAAATTCGAACTGATCTGGATTGGCGCGTAAGGAGCGGAAGGCCGTTTCCACCGTCTCCACGTCTTCGCGGTGGACGACGGAGAGCCAGTCCTCCAGATGCGTCGGGCCCACGATTGGCCGGCCGCTGAGGCGACCCCATTCCGACGAAAACCAGAAAGTATCGGTGGAGACGTTCCACTCCCAGATAACGTCGGTGGAGACGGCGGTGGCACGGAAGACCCGTTCGGCGCGGTCGCGCGCGCCTTGGCCGGCGTCCTTCTGCCGCAGTTGGGATTGCACGCGGGCCAGCCCCCGTCCGCCCTCGACCCCGATCGCCAGACAGTCATTGGCACCGGCTTCGAGCGCGGCGGTTTCAATGCCGCCTTTGGTTTCATTGGCCAGCATGATGACGGGCAGTTGCTGGGGCGTCCAGGCGGCCCGCAGCAGGCGGAGTAGATCCAGGCCGGCCATACCGGGCAGTGTTTCGCCGAGCAGGATCAGTTCCACTTCGCTTTCGCGAATCCGCTCCAGGGCTTCCCCCGCGGTGGCGGCCATATCGACACTGTATCCGGCGCTGGTAAGGCTATTCGTCAGATCGCCATAGGTCTCCGGGGATGGGTCGATGACAAGGATGTGCCTGGGCTGTACGAACGCAAACTGCACCTCCTCGCTTTCCGGTGGCGGAGGCGGAGGCACAGGTTGACTGGATGTAGGCCACAGTCCCATTCCTTTGTCGTATCGGCGACCGGCGAAGATTCTTGAATTGATACGATGCATGAATGCAACGTCGACAGTTTCTTCGCGCCGCGGGTGCTCCCCTGGCCGCGATGGGGTATGCCGCGGATAAGCCACGGCCGAACATACTTTGGATCTCCTGCGAAGACTCCAGTCCCTACGCTTTTTCCTGTTATGGCGACCCGCTGGCGTGGACGCCGAACATCGACGCATTCGCCAAGACCGGTGTCCGCTACACGCATTGCTACAGCGTTGCCGGTGTGTGCGCGCCCACGCGGTCGGGGATCATTACCGGGATGTACCCGGCCTCGATCGGTTCGCAGTTCATGCGCTGCCAGATTCAGCGGCCCGCCTTCGTTCGTTGCTTTCCGGAGTATCTGCGGGATGCCGGTTATTACGCCACCAACAACGTAAAGACCGACTACAACTTCGCCGTGCCGAAGGCCGCCTGGGACGAGGTGTCCCGGCAAGCGCACTGGCGCAAACGGCCGGCGGGCAAGCCGTTCTTCGCCGTTTTCAATACGGAAACTTCGCACGAATCGAAGATTCGCGTGACGGGCGAAGAACATGCCAAGGTAACACCGCATGTGACCCGCCGCGTGGATCGAGCGAAGGTGCCCGTGCCGCCCTACTGGCCCGACACGGACGCCGTGCGCGAGCAGATCGCCAACTTCTACGAGTGCGTGAGCGAGGTCGACTACGAGGCCGGTCAGCTCCTGAAGCAGTTGAAGGAAGACGGGCTGGCCGACGACACGATCGTGTTTTTCTGGTCCGACCACGGCGTGGGCCTTCCGCGGTCCAAGCGTTGGAACTACGAGTCCGGTACGCGGGCGCCGCTGATCGTCCACATCCCGGAGAAGTGGCGCGCGGCCGGACAGGCCAAGCCGGGGACGGTGGATGACCAATTGGTGTCGTTCCTCGATCTGGCGCCGACAGTGCTGAATCTGGCCGGCGTGCCGGTGCCGAAGCACTTCCAGGGCCGGGCATTCCTGGGGCCAACGCTCACCGCGGCGCGAGAGTACATCTACTCCTGCCACGACCGGATGGACGAACGGTACGAGACGATCCGCGCCACACGCGATAAACGCTATCGCTACATTCGGAACTACCGGCCGTTCCTGCCGTACTACCAGTACATGAACACCTCCGAAGGCTCCCCGGTGATGAAGGACCTGCGGCGGTTGCATGCCGAAGGGAAACTAACTCCGATCGCCGCCCGGTGGATGGCCGACACCAAGCCGGTCGAAGAGTTGTACGACACCGAGAACGATCCGCACGAGATCCGGAATCTGGCCGGGGATATCGCCCTCCGGCCCGTATTGGAGCGGATGCGGAAGGCGCACGTCGCCTGGCAGGAGGAGGTCCAGGATCTGGGCCTGTTTCCGGAGGGCGAGATTCTGCGGGAGGAAAAGAAGCTGGGAAACCGTCATGCGATTCTTCGGCAACCGGGGCGGGGGAAGCTGCTGTCGGCGCTGCGGGCGGTGGCTGGAACTACCGATCCGGGCGTGCTGCGGGCGGCTTTGGCGCATCCGGAGGCGTCGGTCCGTTACTGGGGCGCCACGGGCCTGGCGAATTTGAAGTTGCGGGCGGAGGCGCTCGATGACGAATCGCCCAGCGTACGGATTGCGGCGGCGATGGCTTGCTTGCGCGCGGGAGAAGACGCGAAGGCGGTGGAGGTGTTGCGGGCGGCTCTGGAGGATCCGGAGGAGATGATCCGGCTGGAAGCCGGGAACGCGGCCGACCGGATTGGCGAGCGAGCGCGCTCTTTGGAAAAGGCGCTGGAGGCGCGGTTGAACGATCCGCGGGATAAGACGAACTATCCGTCGCGAGTCGCCAACCGGGTTCTGAACGTGCTGCGAGGGACGGACCGGGAGGTGAAGTAGGAGGGTTGACATCATGATGCGTCGCGTGGAAGCATCATGATGTGCGGACGACTTTGACGATTGACGACGATGTGGCGGCGCTGTTGGCGGAAGAACAGCGGCGGAGCGGGGCGTCGTTCAAGGAGACGGTGAATCGGGCGTTGCGGAAGGGGTTGCATGGTCCAGCGCTTCCGCGGGAGCGGTTTCAGGTGACGCCGATCCGGGCAGGACTCAATGAAATCTGGAAGTCCGATAGCGTTTCCGAGTTGCTGGAGATTCTGGAAGGGCCGGAACACAGGTGATCGTCGTTGATGTGAATTTGCTGGTCTACGCCTATGACGAGACCACGGTCCAGCACACGCCGGCGCGCAATTGGCTGGAAGATGTGTTCTCGAACGTCCCGTTGGTGTATCTGCCTTGGCAGTGCATCTGCGGATTTTTTCGTATCTTGACGAACCCCCGGTTGCCGGGACGGCGGTTTAGCGCTGTGGAAGCGGCTGAGGTGATCGATTCGTGGTTACGTCTGCCGAATATCCGGCCCGTGGGACCGGGCAGCGAACACTGGGAGCACTTTCGCCGGATGCTCGTGGATGGGCAGGCCGTTGGGCCCTTGGGGAGCGACGCGGCTTTGGCGGCACTGGCTATCGAGTTGGGCAGCGTTTTCTACACGACCGACCGCGGATTTGCCCGCTATCCCGGTCTGCGCTGGAAAAATCCCCTAGTGTAAGGGCCAGCCACCCCGCTACAATTGAAACTTCGGCCCAGCCTTTCGAATGCTCCTGTCGAGCTCCGTCTACTTCTTTTTCCTGATCGCGGTCTTCTTCCTGTATTGGCCCCTTTCCAAGTGGCGTGCGGCGGGGCTGAGCGTGCTGTTGTTTGCCAACTACTTCTTCTACGCGAAGTGGGACCTGTTTTATTTGGCGCTGATTCCGATCGCCTCGTCGATCGACTTCACCATCGGCCTCTGGCTCGGCCGGGTGAAATCGCCGGGCGGCCGAAAGGTTCTAGTCACTCTATCCGTCCTGTTAAATCTGGGTATTCTGGCGGTCTTCAAATACGCCGGGTTCTTCCTGGAAAGCTGGGGGCAGATCACCGGCCAGGCCGTGGGCAAGTGGGAGTGGGCGTTTCCGCTGGGGATCTCCTTTTACTGCTTCCAGTCGCTGACCTACACGATCGATATCTACCGGAAAGACGCCAAGCCGACGTCGAGCTACCTGTCGCACCTCACCGCCGTCTCGTTTTTCCCCACCACGCTCGCCGGCCCGATCACCCGCGTGGCCGACCTCATCAAGCAACTCGAAAAGCCGGACCGAGCCCTGGATGCCGCCGACGGCTCGCGTGCGCTGTTCCTCATCGGCCTGGGGCTGATGAAGAAGTTGCTGATCGCCGACTACCTGGCCGAAAATCTCGTCAACCGCGTCTTCGACTTCCCCGGCCTCTATTCCGGCGGCGAAGTGCTGGTGGGCGTCTACTGCTACGCGCTGCAGCTGTACTTTGATTTCTCCGGGTACAGCGATATCGCCATCGGCTCCGCGCTGCTGCTGGGTTTGAAACTGCCGATCAACTTCAACCAGCCGTACTCGGCGGCCAATATCAACGATTTCTGGCGCCGCTGGCACATCAGCCTCTCCAACTGGCTGCGCGACTATCTGTTCTTCTCCCTGCCCGGCAAGCGCAACGCCGTGATGCCGTATTTGAACCTGGTGATCACCATGGCGCTCGGCGGCCTTTGGCACGGAGCGAGTTGGAACTTCGTCATCTGGGGCCTGCTCCACGGCGCCGGCCAAGCCATTTCGCGCTTCTGGCAGTCCAAACGTGGCCAGGCCAAACCCTGGACCCCCACCTGGTTCCGCACCTTTGTCACCGTTCAATTTGTCTGCTACTGCTGGATCTACTTCCGCGCCTCGTCGCTCGAACAGGCCAATCTAGTCGTGGAGCGGATCCTGTCCAATTCCTGGGCTTTCGATAATGTCTCCGGCGGTTTGTGGTCGGTCTTCGCGCTGGCGCTGGCCGGGCATTATGCTCCCAAATCCTGGCTGGAGGCGCCACGTGACCTGTTCGTCCGCGCGTCGTTCTTTGCCCAGGCCGTCGTCCTGCTGCTGCTGGCGATCGCGATTCAATATGTCGCGGCGACCGGCGCGGCTCCCTTTATCTACACGAAATTCTGATGGCGATTCCCAAGAAAGCAGCGTTGACCTTGGCCACACTGGCGGCGATGATGACCGCGCCAGACCTCCTGCCTGCGTTCAAGGACTACCGCATGCTGGATTGGACCACCGTTCCGAATGTGCTGGATTTCCAGGTACGGACGCGTTCGGAGGATCCGGTGGCCGACGAGCAGGTGCGCTTGCGTCCGGACACGACGCCGGAGAAGGCCGACGCGCCGAAGTTGATCGACACCAAGGGCGACCTACAGCGGTTCTACGCAGCTCTGCATTCCACCGAGCGGCGGGATGAAGGCGCCGTGACGCGGATTCTGCACTACGGCGACTCGCCCACAACCGCCGACCTCATCACCGCCGACGTGCGGGCGCTGTTCCAAAAAGAGTTCGGCGACGCCGGCCACGGCTTTGTTCTCGTGGCCAAGCCGTGGGCCTGGTACGGCCATCGGGGCGTGACGGTGAAGGGTTCGGGCTGGAAGATTGAGCCGGCGAACACGGCCGAGTTACGGGACGGCCAGTACGGGTTGGGCGCGGTGAGCTTCCGCGGCGGGCCGGGCGCATCGTCGAAAATTACGGCGAGCGACGCCGGCCATACCAAGTTCGAAGTGGCGTGGCTGTCGCAGCCGGAGGGCGGCTCCTTCATGGTGTCCGCCGATGGGCAGACCGTGGGCACGATCGACACCATGGCGCCGGAAGTGACGCCGAGCTTCCAGACGATCACCGTGCCGGGTGGGTTTAAGGAAGTGGCCATTGGCCAAGTGACCGGGAAAGTCCGTCTGTACGGCGTGCGGTTGCTGAAGGATACACCCGGGGTGGAGTACGACTCGATGGGCGTCAACGGCGCGGCCATCACGATTCTGGCGCGCAACGTGGGCGAAGAACACTGGGCTGAGCAGTTGCGCCATGTAAAACCTCACCTGGTGGTCATCAACTATGGGACGAACGAAAGCGTCTATGCCAAGTATGTGGACACTGCGTTTGAACTGGAACTGGTGCGGGCGGTGAAGCGGGTGCGGAAGGCGGTGCCGGAGGCGTCGATTCTCATCATGAGCCCCATGGACCGCGGGCAGCGAATGCCGACGGGGGAGATCGGCACCGTGCCGCCGTTGAGCCGGCTGGTGGCCCTGGAACAGCGCGTGGCGGCCGAATATGGATGCGCGTTCTTTAATACGTTCGAGGCTATGGGCGGGCCGGGGACGATGGGGCGCTGGTACACGGCGGAGCCGCGTATGGTGGGCGCCGATCTGATTCACCCGATGCCATCGGGGGCGAAAATCGTCGGGAACCTGTTGTATAAGTCGTTGCAGGACGGCTACCGGCGGTACAAGCTGGCGCTTGCCAAAGAGAAGTTCGGGCCTCCCCCGGCTGGCGAAACGCGACCCTGAAGTTTGAGACAATAAAGGGTCCGGGCATTTCTGCCGAATTGGTACGTAGGAGAGAATGCGCTTTTTCGCCACAATGTGTGTGTGCCTTGGTTTTGGTGTGATGGCCTTGTTTGGGGCTGCCGCGCCGAAGAAGAAGGCTGCGTCGAAGAAGAAGGCCGTTGCCGTCCGCAAGGCTCCGGCAACGAAGCAATCGGCTACGGTTGCCACCCGGAAGCGAACCACGACGACGGTTGCCCGCCGTCCTGCCGCACGCCCCGCGCCCCGGCCTACTGTCATGCCGGCGGCGGTGCGGGCCACCGCTAACGATGCGGTGGCGCAGTGGCTGAACGTGCCCGGGTTGATGGAAAACCCGGCGGCGCTGATCCCCTTTTTTGAGCAGTTGTACCGGCTGGAGCGTGGGGAATCGAAAGAAGTTTTGCGCGTATTTCAGTACGGCGATTCGCATACCGCGGCCGATGAATGGTCCGGAACGTTGCGTTACCTGTTGCAGGCGCGGTTTGGCGATGGCGGCAATGGCTTTTCGCATGCCGGGCGGCCGTGGCTGGGATACCGGCGCCTGGATTTGAAGAGTTGGAACACCAACGGCTGGTATAGCGATGGGTTGGCTGGGCGCGATGGCGACGGCTTGTATGGGTTGGCCGGAGTCAGCATGTCGACGGAGCGGGTTGGCGAGATGGTGAACTTGCAAACGGAGGCCGAACGGGCGGAGTTTCACTATCTGCGGCAGCCGGGCGGCGGCCGGGTGGAGATCTCCGACAACGGATCTCTGGTGGAGGTTATCGACACGGACGGGCCGGGCATGCCGATGATTCACAAGCTGCCTCTCACGCCTGGATCGCATCTGCTGGCGGCGCGGACGCTGGACCGGAAACCGGTTCGCCTGCACGGCTGGGTAACAGAAAATTCGCGCGGGCTGACGTGGGAGATGATGGGCATCAACGGCGCCCAGGCTTCGATTGGCCTGAAGTGGGAAGACGCTGGATTGGCACCGGTCTACCAGGCGCACATGCCCGGGTTGATCGTGCTGGCCTACGGTACCAACGAGGCGCGGAACAAGGATTGGACGTTTGAGAGCTATCGCGACATGTTTGTCGCATTGCTCGACAAGTACCGGCGGCTGGCGCCGGCGGCGTCGATTCTTGTGATTGGACCGCCGGATCATCAATGGCGTACGCGCGCCGGGTGGGCCTCGGTGGAAAAGATTGACGTGATTATGGAAGCCCAGCGCGCTGCCTGTCAGGCGCGTGGGGCGGCGTTCTGGGACGTGCGGGACCGGATGGGTGGAAAAGGCGCCATGCGCCAGTGGGTTTTCGCCGGCATGGCGCAGGGCGACTATGTGCACTTCACCGGCCCCGGTTACCGTCTGCTGGGCGCCGCATTGTATAAGGAACTAATGGGTCAATTTGCCACGTTCGCACGCGTCCGGCGTGAGACGATGGAACCTAAGACTGCGGTGTACGCCGCCCCCGACACAAATGGACAAACGCAAACAAATCCTTGAAATCATCCGCGCTGTTGCCGGGAAGGAGCCAACCATCGCTCCCGATGAGTCGCTGTTCGACAGCGGCGTGCTGGACTCGTTCGGTCTGCAGGACCTGGTGACGGGCCTGGAGAAGAGTTTTGGCGTGAAGATTCCGGATTCGGATCTGACGCCGCGCAAGTTTGACTCGATTGAGCGCATCGAAGAATACCTCGAGGAGCACGGGAAATAACGTGGCGTTTCTGAAAGCATTCGGTTCCTATCTGCCGGAGCGGATCGTAACCAACGCCGAGATCGGAGCCCGGGTCGGTTGTGACGCCGAGTGGATCCGGAACGTGTCGGGTATCGATGAACGGCGGTTCGCGCGCGACGACGAGTCGGTGACGGATCTGGCGCTGCGTGCGGCGCAGGATTGTCTGGAGCGGGCGAAAGTGAATGCTTCGGAGTTGGGGATGATTCTGGTGGCGAGCGGATCGTGGGAGCGGCAGTTCCCCGGGCCGGCCGCTTCGGTGGCCAACCGGTTGGGACTGGACTCCACACCGTGCCTGGACATGCCGATGGCGAGCGCCGGTTCGTTGTTCGGCATCTCCCTGGCGTCGCGGCTGTGCGCTTCGCTGGGACCGATTTTGGTGATTGGCGCGGAAAAGATGTCGAAGGTGGTGGAGCGGGAACCGATGGAGCGCGGTGTCGCGATTCTCTTCGGTGACGGCGCGGGCGCGTGCCTGGTGCATCCGTCCGATGGCTTCGCCCGCATCGTCGATTGCGGTCTGTATTCCGATGGCGCCTACGCCGAAGATTTGAAACTGCCGTTCAGCTCTCCGCTGGAGATGAACGGGCGTTCGGTCATCCTGCAGGCTTCGCGGAAGATTCCGCGGGCGATTGCGACGTTGCTCGAACAGCATCGGCGCCGGGCTGCCGATGTGGGTGTGTTCCTGATGCACCAGGCGAATCAGAATCTGATCGCCCGGGTGGCGCAGGCTCTGGAAGTGGCCGAAGACAAGTTTTATTCAAACATTCGGAAGTTCGGGAACACCTCGTCGGCGTCGATGTTGATTGCCGCCGCGGAGTGGTCGAGCACGAATGAACTGGCTCCTGGTGAGGCGCTTTGCTTCGCCGCTTTTGGCGCCGGTTTCCATTGGGGCGCGCTGTTGGCCGAAGGCTCCGCCTGATCGTATAGAGTCGCTATGGTGGACGAGACGCGCGCGCAGACAGTGACACGGCTTCTCGGCGCCTGGCGCGGGGGCGACCGGGCCGCGCTCGATGCGTTGACTCCGATCGTCTATCAGGAGTTGCGCCGGCTGGCATCTTCCCACATGAAGAGCGAGCGGCGGGGCCACTCCCTCCAACCAACGGCACTCATTCACGAGGCGTATCTACGGCTGGTGGACGGCAACATGCCGCAGTTTAACGGGCGGTCGCATTTCTTCGGTGTGGCGGCGCAGATCATGCGGCAGATCCTGATCGATTTTGCCCGCAGTCGGACGGCCCAGAAGCGTGGCGGCGGGGCAGAACATGTCGGCCTGTTGGACCAGGACGCCATCAGCCTGGATCGTACGGATGAGTTGTTGGCGATTCATGAGGCCCTGGACCGGCTAGAGGCGCAGGATCAGCGAAAGGCCAAGGTCATTGAGCTGCGCTACTTTGGCGGGCTGAACCGCGACGAGATTGCAGAAGCGCTGGAGATGACGCTGGCGACGGTGAAGCGGGACCTGGCGCTGGGTGAAGCGTTTTTGCGGCGGGAATTGAGTTTGCGAAAGGTGGCCGAGGCGTGAACAAGGCTTCTATGGATGAGATCCGGGCCCGCTTTGACGCTGATGTGGAGCGGTTTTCGAATCTGGAAACCGGGCAGACGGCGACGCAGGACGCGGCTCTTGGCTTGGAACTGATCGCCGCCACTGCCAAGCGCGTTACGCCGGATGCGGCGCGTCTCCTGGACCTGGGCTGCGGGGCGGGGAACTTCAGTTTGAAGCTGGCCCAGGTGTTCACGCTGCAGAAAGTGACCTTGGTCGATCTGAGTGCGAACATGCTGGACCGGGCCATGGAGCGGCTGGCCAAAACCGGCGCTGAATTGCGGGCGCTGCAGTGCGATGTGCGGGATTTGGACTTGGAGCCGGAATCGCAGGATGTCATCGTGGCGGCCGCGGTGCTGCATCATCTGCGGGCGGAGGTGGAGTGGGCGGCGGTGTTCCACGCGCTCTACGCGGCCCTTCGGCCGGGCGGAAGTCTGTTCATTTGGGATCTCGTGTCGCACGAAATTCCCGGCGTGCAGGAAACCATGTGGGCGCGCTACGGAGAGTATCTGACGGCGTTCAAAGGCGAGGCTTACCGCGATCACGTCTTTGCTTATATCGAACACGAAGATTCCCCCCGTAGCGTGACGTTCCAACTCCATCACCTGCGCGCGGCCGGATTCCAGGCCGACGTGATCCATAAAAATGGGAGCTTCGCCGCCATCGGCGCCTGGAAGCCGTAGCCGCCCGTTAGCGCGCGTGCCTGCCGGTGTGATAGACAGGTACCCATGCAACGACGCGAATTCTTTACGCAGGCGACGGCGGCGGCGCCATTCTTACAGGCTTCCCAAGTAGGCGGGCGTGGTCCGCTGAAGATTACCGACGTGAAGCTGCACCTGATCGGGGGCGGTGGCCGCAACTACTGCATCGTCCGCGTGGAGACCGATCAGGGCATCCAGGGCATCGGCGAAGCCTACTCCTGCGGCCCAGACGCGGCCATCGTCGAAGTCGTCAAGGACTTCCGCGGCTGGCTGATCGGCCAGGACCCGCGCAACATCGAACATCTTTATTCGATGATGGTGAACTTCACCCGTTTCCCCGGCGGGCTGGTGGTCAACGCGGCCATCAGCGGCATTGAACACGCGCTGTGGGACGTAGCGGGCAAAGCGGCCGGGCTGCCGGTGTACATGTTGTTGGGCGGCAAATGTCGCGACAAAATTCGCACGTATCAAAGCGCGGGCACGCCGGAAGCGGCCAAGCGGCTGGTGGAGAAGTACGGCTACACGGCCATCAAGATGCGCCCGCAGCCGGACAACGACAACGGCAAACCGTACAACGAAGTCACCCGCGGCGCCGCCGCCCGTGTGAAGGCGATGCGCGAAATGCTGGGTCCGGACATCGACATCGGCTGCGATATCCACGCGCGGTTCTTTGAGGTCAGCCGTGCCGCGCGACTGGCCGCGGCCATCGCGCCGTACAACCCCATGTGGCTGGAAGAGCCCATCCGGCCGGAGAACGAGCATGCGATGAAGAAGCTGGCCGACCGCGTGACCATCCCGCTCGCCAGCGGCGAGTGCAACTACCAGCGCCACGAGTTCCGGCGGTTATTGGAACTCGGCGCGCTCGATATCATCCAGCCCGACATCTGCCTCTGCGGCGGCCTGATGGAGATGAAGAAGATCGCGGCTATGGCCGAGGCGCACTACGTCACCGTCGCCCCCCACAACCCCATGGGCCCGGTGGCAACGGCGGTAAATGTACACTTCGCCGCGTCAACGTCGAACTTCTTCATCCTCGAATACCACCCCGACGACGAAGGCGTGCGTAAGGACGTGTTGAAGGAACCGTTGATGGTGAAGGACGGCTACATTCCGCTGCCCACCAAGCCGGGCCTGGGCATCGAGTTGAATGAAGAGGCAATTAAGAAGTATCCGCCGGTAAGCTGGCACCGCGGCTTCGCCTACCGGGCGGATGGGAGTGTGGGGTATATCTAGGGCTCAACCCTTCCCGCCGGAGAATCGCATCCGGTCGCGGAACGGTAGCGAGTCTTTCACGAAATAGCGGTTGGTCCAGGAGTCGTCGGGCGTGAGCATCGGCGGCTTCGCGGACTTGCCTTTCTGCTTGGTGGCGAAGCGGAACCGGTAGTGGTCGTAGATGCGCATTACCTCGACGCCGTAGCAGTCGGCCACGTCGGTATTGCCATGGAAGACCAGATAGTTTTCATCGTTCCCGTTCGACGCCGGCACCGATAAGTTGTGCGATCCGCTGATCACAATCGGATTGTCAGAGGTGAAGTTCACCACGACAATCTTCGTGTGAATCAGGATGTTGCCCAGCTGGCCGGCCTTGCTCTCCTTGAGCCAGGACTTCTGCCAGCCCTCCAGCCCGCTCGGCAGCAAGGCCGCCGCTGTAAACAGTGCCGTGCGGTCGGCATGCACGCCGGTGATGTCGCTGGCCGTGTTTTGCACGCCGAACCGCAGAACCGGATCGTGCGCCGCGCCCAACAGTGCCGTCGTGATTTTGTCGGGAAGTTGGAATGCGGTGGCGAAGAGCAAGTCGTTTTTCGCGCGCCCGATCTGCGAGACGAAGTAGTCGAGATCGGTCTCCCCGGAGCGCGGCGAAAAGCCAATAAACATCGGCCCATCGGCGGTGGGCATGGGGTTGTTGTCCGTGTTGTGTTTACGAGTAGCGGCCGGGTCATTCCCCTCGAAGAGGAACTCAAACAGCTCCGCATACTCGCTCGCGGCGGCGGCGTTGTTCAGCACATGGACGACATTCGCCTGCCGGTAAACGCCGTTCTCCGTAAAGTTGGTGGACCCGCACAGCACCGCCACCGGCTTCTTTTTCCCGCCCGTAACCTTACTCAGTACGATGAACTTGTGATGGCAGATCTTGCTGGTCACACGCGCGCGCTTAACGTCGTCGGGCAAGTGCGCCAGGTTCTCCTCATTCAGCGTGGTCTGCTCGTCGTTCTTCTTGGCGTGATAAACGACGCGCACCTGCACTCCCGCGTCGTGCGCCTTGTTGACGGCCTCCACAATATCGGCCAATTCGTACTCATAGATCGCAATATCGAGCGCGAATCCCGCCCCGGTTGCCTTGCCGATGAACCCGGTAATCTGCCCTCGAACCCCGCGCGTCAGCCAGTCCTTGGCCTCGGGCGGCAACTCCACCGTCTTCTTATCCTTCGCCTTTTTCAACGCCTCTTCCACCTCCGGGAACCGGCGCGAAAAGGCTTGGCTCGCCGCCGCCGCGCGGTTAAACAACACACTGTCGCCCTTCAAATCGGTCCCGGCGGTTTGAATCTGAACCGTTGGGCCGTCCTGAATGTCGAGCATCTTCGGCTCCCCATAAATAGGGTGCACTGTGTATTCCAGCTTCTGCCCAGGCATCACCCGGTAGTCCGACCAGCGGAACTTCTGCACCGGCGATTGCGCGGTCGACAGCAGCGAACCCGCCGGCGCCTCCACCCCCGGGAAATGCAGCGCCGATTGTAGGAACCCCTTCTTGTCTCCCGACTTCCGTTCCACCGCAAACCCCAAGAGCCCTTTCCGGCGTTTCTCGGTCACATTAAAACCAAGCAGAACACCGGTGGAACCGGCGTACGCCTTTACGGTGATGCCATTCTCTGACTGGGTAACTCGCATGATTTCTCCGAATGAACTAAAGATCTAAGCGGCAGAGTGCCACAAAAAGGGACAAATTTCGAGCGGAATCCGCACGGTGGCCGCGTGATATAGAATCGTTGCATGTCACGGCTGGACGGTTTCGATCGACGCGCGTTTCTGCGCTTGGGAGCCAGTGTTCCCGCGTTGGGCGGAGTGAATCTCCACAAAACAGATACCGCCTGCATCGTGTTGATGATGGTCGGCGGCCCGTCGCAACTGGACACCTTCGACATGAAGCCCGGCGCGCCCAGCGAAATCCGTGGCCCCTTCCGCCCCATCAAAACCAACGTACCCGGCATCGAGATCTCCGAGATCTTCCCCCGCACCGCGCGCCACGCCGACAAGTTCTCGCTCATCCGCTCCATGCATCACGACGGCGCCGCCGTGCACGACTCGGGCCACCACGTCATGCAAACCGGCCGCCTGTTTGAATACGACGTCGAACACCCCAGCTTCGGCTGTGTCGCCGCGAAATTCCGCGGCGGAGAAAACATCGTGCTCCCCGGCCCCATCGGCGCCACCGGCGGCAACATGCCCCACGGCGAAGGCGCGGGCTTCCTCGGCGAACAGCACAGCCCCACGCTCATGGCCTGCGAAGACGTCATCGCCCCGGCCCGCTACGGCGCCGGCCAATTCGGCAAGAGCTGCTACCAGGCCCTGCGCATGGTGGAAAAAGGCGCGCGCTTCGTCACCGTCAACATGTTCCAGACCGTCTTCGACGAACTCACCTGGGACATCCACGGCGCCCGCCCCTTCACGCCCATGTCGGCCTACCGCGACACCGTCGGCCCCATGTTCGACATGGCGTATTCCAGCCTCCTCGAAGACCTGTCCCAGACCGGTCTCCTGTCCAACACCATGGTCATCGCCATGGGCGAATTCGGTCGCACGCCCCGCATCAACGCGGCCGGCGGTCGTGATCATTGGACGCAGTGCTACACCGTCCTCGCCGGCGGCGGGCCGCTGAAGGGCGGCACCGTGATCGGCTCGAGCGACGCGATCGGCGCCGAACCGAAGGACCGCCCCGTCCACCCCGGCGAACTCGCCGCGACGATCTACAAAGGCCTCGGCATTCCGCTCCACACTGAACTGCAACCCGGCCTCGCCGTGGTCGAGCCCAACGTCCAGCCCATTCACGAGCTGTTCGCCTAGCCCATGCGCTGGCTGTTCGCCGTCAGCGTCCTGGTGTCGGCGCAGAGCTTCGACCGTGACCTGCAGCCCGTCTTCCGGCAGCACTGCTACGCCTGCCACGCGGCCAACGTAAAAATGGGAAGCCTGGACGTAGAGACGATGGACGGTCTGCTCCGCGGCGGCAACCGCGGCACGATCATCGTCCCCGGCAAATCGGCCGAATCGCGCCTCTATCTCACGCTCACCGGTGCGTTGGAACCGGTCATGCCGATGGGCGACGACAAGCTGACCGTCGCCGAACTTGCCGTCGTAAAGAACTGGATCGACAACGGCGCGCGGTCCGATCCCGGCGGCCTCCTCTGGCGCGGCTCCACCATCGCCGCGGGCTACGGCGCCGAACTTCGCCTCTTCAATACCACCGGCCAGCTCACCCGCAAAATCGCCGCGCAAGTGGGCACCGTTCGCGCCATCGCCCTCTCTGCCGACGGCACACTCGTCGCCGCCAAAGGCCCCGAAATCCAACGAATATTCGAATCCGCCACGGGAAGGGAAGTCCCGGCGCAGCCGCTCGAATTCCACACCAGCCGCACCGCCCTTTCTCCCAACGGGCAAAGACGTGTCACGATGCGGGACGATGGAAGTGTGACCTTCGAGGATGTCCGATGAACACAAGTGAATTCTTCCGCCTGGCCGCCGAACCCGGCCAGGGCGTGCTGCGCCTTGCCCCCACCTGGGTGCCCCGCGCCATGCTCCGTCCCGGCGGCCGTCTGCGCCTCCACCCCAACGATCTCTACGCCCTCGGCGGCCACCGCGGCGGCATCGATGAACGCTGGCTCGCCTCCAACGTTGTGGCCGATAACGGCCCCGGCACCCCGCCCGACGAAGGCTTGAGTTACGTCGAATTCGAAGGCAATTGCGTCCCTCTCCGCGAGTTCACCGGCGACACCTGGCAGGTACTCTGCAAGCTGTTCGACAACGCCGTTCCCATCCCGCTCCACGTCCACCCCAGCGACGCCCAGGCCCGCCCCATGGGCAAGCGCGGCAAGCCCGAAGCCTACTACTATCCCGCCCAGTACAACGCCAACCCCGGCGCTTTTCCCTACACCTTTTTCGGCCTGCAAACACATACCTCCCGCGACGCCGTGCGCCGCTGCCTGCAGCGCTGGAGCGAAGGCGACAACGGCATCCTCAACCTCTCCCAGGCTTATAAACTAAAACCCGGCACCGGCTGGCAAGTGGACACGAATATTCTCCACGCCCCCGGCACCATGGTCACCTACGAGCCCCAAGCCCCCTCCGATATCGGCGCGAAATTCGAATCCATGTGCGCCGGCGATCCCGTCCCCTGGGACGCCCTCAACGGCCAGATGCCGGACCCGCAGAAGAACGATCTCGACTACATCCTCTCTTGGATCGACTTCGAAAAAAACACCGATCCCTTCTTCGCCCAGTTCAACTACCGCGAACCCATCAAGGCCAACGACAGCGACCTCCACATCGAAAAGTGGATCGTCTACGGCAGCCCCCATTTCTCGGCGCGCGAACTCGCCATCGCCCCCGGCGCCACCGTTCGAATCGCCGACGCCCGTCCCTACGGCGCGCTCGTCGTCCAAGGCCGCGGCACCATCAACGGCCTCGACTGCGAAGTCCCCACCCTCATCCGCTTCGGCCAGATGACCGCCGACGAATTCTTCGTCACCGCAGAAGCCGCCGCCGCCGGCGTGGCCATAACGAACGCCAGCCGCACCGAACCGCTTGTGATATTGAAATGTTACGGGCCCGGACATCCCGAGGCCGAGGAGTTCATCGAATGCAAATCGGAGTAAACACCCTGCTCTGGACGGCCGGCTTTTCCGAAGCCCACCTGCCGCTCATCGCCAAAGCCAAAGCGCTCGGCCTGGACGGCATCGAACTGGCCACCTTCGACTTTGCCAGCTTCCCCGCCGCCGCCGCCCGCCGCGAGCTGGAAGCCCAGCAGATGCCCGGCATTCTCTGCAGCGCGCTCGTCGCCGGTATGAGCCTCGCCACGGACGACGCGGCCCTCCGCGCTCAGTCCATGGCGTTCCTCCAGGCCGGCGTCCGCGCCACCGCCGAAGCGGGCCTGTCCCTGTTCATCGGCCCGTTCTGCAGCGCCGTCGGTTACCTGCCCGGCCGCCGCCGTACGGACGAAGAGTGGAAGCGCTGTGTCGACGGCCTGCAGGAGTTAGGCCGCTACAGCGAAGGGTTCAAAGTCCGCGTCGCCGTCGAACCGCTGAACCGCTTCGAGACGTTTTTCCTCAACACCGCCGCCGACGCCCTTCGCCTCTGCGAAGAAGTCGCCCACCCAAACATCGGCGTGCTCTACGACACCTTCCACGCCAACATCGAAGAGAAAAATCAGGCCGCCGCCATCCGCCTCCTGGGCAAGCATATCTTCCACGTCCACACCTGCGAAAACGATCGCGGCATCCCCGGCTCCGGCCCCATCGATTGGCCCGGCGTCATCGGCGCGCTGAAGGAAATCGGCTACGACGATTGGCTGGTGATCGAAAGCTTCGGCCCCGGCATCAAGGAGATCGCCGCGGCCGCCTGCATCTGGCGCGACCTCGCCGCCCAGCCCGACGACATCCCCGCCCTCGGCGCGCGGAACCTGCGGGCGTTGCTGTAGATGGAACGAATCGCGACGTGGCTCGCGGCACATGCGCCCGACGTACACCGGTCGCTGTTACCGCCGCCGTCTCCGGAAAAAATCCATTGGGCGATGACGGAACTCGGCGCCGACGCCAGCCCCGCCGTTGAAGACTGGCTCCGCCGCACCGGCGGCCAGGAGTGGGCCAATTCGCCGGACGGCGCGCTCCCGCCCTACATGCTCTTCTGCGTCGATGAGCTCGTCTGGAATACCGTCGATCTGCGCGAAGACGGCACCCTCCCGCCCCGCGCCGCCGTCGTCGCCGGCTACGATTTCGACGAGCCCGAATGCTTCCTGCTGCTCGACGCCGCCGGTATCTTCTGGAAACTCGAGAGCGGCGAAATCACCAAGGTTGCAGACAACGCCGAACAGCTCCTCGCGCAGACTCTAACAGCCCTCGAACAGGACCGCCCGCAACTCCGCGGCTGGCTGCCCAACGAACACCAGACGATGGGCGATGGAAAACTACTGGCCGTCTACGTGGGCCTCGCCGTCGTCGGCTGTGGCGCGCTCGCGCTGGCTTGGCGTGCCGAAACCATGGCCGCCATCGGCTGCGCCGCCGTTGGCGGCGCGCTGCTCTGGTTCCTGATCCGCGCCCTGTGGCTGGAGTCCCGCGGCCGCGCCTGGAATCGCGCCGTCACCAAGGATCTCGCCACCGCCCCCGATGAACCCTGGCGCGCCAACGCCCACTGGCGCCGCAACGAAGCGTTCACCCTGGACAACGGCGCCCCACCCATCCAACTCGCCGAAGTCCCCATGCGCTTCGGCGTGGCCGCGGTCGCCACCGTCCAAACACCCGATGCCGAAGCCCGCCTGGAATCCATCCACGTCCTCACCAGCCGCTTCAACTGCATCACCTACGTCCTCGAAGAACACACCTGCGAGTGCCGTTCCGAAGACACGCAAACCGTCATCACCCTGCTCGCCCCGGAAACCTGGCCCACGCGTCTCCCGGGCCGCTACCCCAACCGCGCCATTCTCTGGCAACTCACCCTGCTCCACAACGGCCGCGAGTATCGCTACTGGCTGCCGATTTTCGATTAATCGATCAACCCCTTGCGCACCGCGAACCGCACCAGTTCGCTCGTCGAATGCAGGTTCAGCTTTTCCATGATCCGCCCCCGGTGCGCGTCCACCGTATAAACGCTCAGGTTCAACCCCGTGGCGATATCCTTATTCGTCTTCCCCTCGGCAATCAACTGCAGCACTTCCCGCTCTCGCGAGCTCAATAAATCCAACGGATCGGTCACATGCTTCCGGTAGTCCGACAACACGGAATCAGAAACCGCCGGGCTCAAATACCCCTCGCCCTTGGCCACCGCCCGCACCGCCGCCAGCAGGTCCACGTCAATCGAATCTTTCAACAAATATCCGCGCGCCCCGGCTCGCAAAATCTCCCGCACATACACCGAATCCTTGTGCATGCTCAGCGCCAGAATCCGCGTATGCGGCGCCAGTTCCATAATCCGCCGCGTCGCCTCAATCCCGTTCAACTCCGGCATCGCCACGTCCATCACCACCACGTCCGGATGCAGCTGTTCGCTCATGCTAACGGCCTCGCGCCCGTTGCCCGCTTCGCCGATGATCTCCATATCGGCCTGCGCCCCCAGGATCATGCGGAACCCCTGGCGCACCACCGCGTGGTCATCGGCTAATAAGATTCGTATCTTCTTGCTCATCCGGTAACGGAGTCGAGGGAACCCATGCCTCGATCGTCAGGCCTTTCTCTTTGCCACTACTCAGGATCTCCAGTTCCCCGCCGGCGCTGCGTGCCCGTGCCCGCATGCCTGTCATGCCAATGCCGCGAGGCCCGGACTTCTCTGCGGTATCGATCCCTTTCCCATTGTCGCTGATTCGCAGCCGGATCTTCCCATCCTCCCGCCGCAGCCCCATCTCCACCCGCGTCGCCTTCGAATGCCGCGCCACGTTGGTCAGTGCCTCCTGTGCGATGCGGAACAGGTGGGTCTCCGTTTCATCCGGCAGCCGAACCGTGATCGAAGACTCGTAATGCACCTCAATCCCCGTCCGCTCGTTAAACCGCTCACACTGCCAGCGCAACCCCGCATCCAGCCCGAAGTCATCCAAAATCGTCGGCCGCAACAGCTGCGACAACTCCCGCACGTTCTTAATCGCCTCATCCACCAGGTGCAAACAATCCTCAAACCGCCGGTTCGATTCCGCCGCCGATAGCGCCACCAGATTCGCCTTCACCGCCGTCAACGACTGCCCCAGTTCATCATGCAACTCGTGCGAAAACCGCCGCGCCGCCGATTCCTGGTTCTCCAACATGTGCCACGACACCCGGCTCAACTCCCCCGCCTGCCACTCCATCGTCCGCGACAACGACGCCGTCGTCCGCACCGTGAAAATCGCCACCACCAACGCCAAAAACAAGCAAGCGCCCATCAGCAGCATCGATTGGTCCACCAGCCGCGCCGATTTCTGCGTCAACTCCCCCTGCGCCTGCGCCGACCGCTCCGACCCCCTGGCAATCAACTTCCGTACAATTTCAATCACCTGCTCGTGCCTCTCCAACAAATCGTAGGAAAACAACGATTCGGCATCCTCCACCGCCAGTAACCGCCGCGCCTCGCCGGAAAACGCCGTCGCCGCCTGCCGCAGCTCTTTCCACAGCGGTTCGTCTTTGGTGCCGCTACCCGTGGCCACAATTTGCTCAATTACCCGGTCCGCTTCGTTCAACTGCGACAGAATCTGGTCCCGGTCCACCGAATCCGGTTCCTGGCTCAAATTCGTGAAAACAGCGTTCAACGCGCCCTGTTCGCGGTGAATTTCGTCGATTAAGCGGTTCGTCACCACCTGTTCGCCCGCCAAACGCTCCGCCGAGGCGCGAATCTGCTGCGCATTCCGCACGCCGACATACCCGGAAACCAGCAACAGCACGATCACCAACGCGAACCCGCTGATGAGTACGCGCAGAATGCTTTTATCGGTGATTTGCTTGAACATCCGCCCTCTCCCTCCAGGGTATCGGAACCGGCTGTTTACACAATCCCCTAAAAAGGGGATATACTAACCGAATTGCAATCGGACTGACCGGACAGAAGAGTACCCCCTAACTCGTATCAGGAATTAACCTGTTTTCGGGATCGCGGGAAAAACAAATCTGCCGCATGCTGGTTGTGTCTGGTGCCTCTCCGGTTGCCAGAATCCTTAAGGAGATTAACGACACATGAAGAAGATTCTCGCGCTGATGGTTCTCGGCGCTTTCTCGATGGTGACCTTCGCCGCCGCTACCACCAGCGACGACACGAAGAAAGAAGAAGGCAAGAAAAAGGGCGGCAAGAAGAAGAAGAAGGACAGCTAACTTTTTCTCGCTGATTCTTGAATCAGTTCGCCGACGCGGAATGGGAAACCATTCCGCGTTTGCTTTTGCGCGCCAGCATTTACAATAGTCAGTACGCCCAATGCGCAATGTGATCACAACGGGGGATGTTCCACTCGGCGGAGTGCTGGAAGTCCTGCGTGGCACCATCGTCACACCCTCGGCGCGCGAACTGGCGCGGGATCGCGGCGTGCCCATCGTGGAAGTCGATCCCGAACAGTATCAAACCGCTAAGGAACCGCACCGCACCGTGGTCATGGGTTCCGATCACGGCGGCTTCCGCGCCAAGGAATTGCTGAAAACCGTTGTCGCCTCGCTGGGCTACATCGTCGAAGACGTCGGCGCCTTCGATGAGCGCTCGGTCGATTATCCCGACCTCGCCGAAAAGGTCGCCCTCGCCGTCAGTGAAGGCCGCGCCTTCGCCGGCGTCATGGTCGACGGCGCCGGCATCGGCTCCGCCATGGTCGCCAATAAAGTGCCCGGCATCCGCGCCGCGCTCTGCTACGACCGCGCCTCTGCCCGTAACAGCCGCGAACACAACCACGCCAACGTGCTCACGCTCGGCGGCCGCATGCTCACCGAAACGCAACTCGAAGACGTCGTCCGCACCTGGTTCGCCACTCCCTGGGGCGGCGGCCGCCACCAGTCGCGCATCGACAAAATTACCGCTATTGAAATGAAAAACTCGAAGGGGAACCGCGCGTGACCGACGCTGAACTGGATCTATTGGTCGCGCGAATCGGCGATGAGTTCGTAGCCCGCCTCGGCAAGCCTGCGCCCGCCGCGCCCGCAACATCCGGCTACGATGCCCCCGCCGGCACCGCCCCAGTCGCCACCGGACCCACCGACAAGCGTCTGGCCTCGATGATCGACCATACCCTCCTCCGCCCCGACGCCACCCGCGCCGAGATCCTCCAGGTCTGTGCCGAAGCCCGTACCCATGGCTTCGCCAGCGTCTGCGTGAACTCCAGCTGGGTCCCGCTCGTCGCCCGCGAACTCAAGGGAACCTCGGTCAAAACCTGTACCGTCATCGGCTTCCCGCTGGGCGCCATGTCCACCGCCGCCAAGGTCTTCGAAACCGAAGAAACCATCCGCAACGGCGCCACCGAAGTCGATATGGTGCTCGCCGTCGGCCTCCTCCGCGCCGGCGAAGATCTCGCGGTTGAAAAGGATATCCGCGCCGTCGCCGAGGCCTGCCACCGCGGCGGAGCCATCCTCAAAGTCATCCTCGAAACCTGCCTGCTGAACGACGCGCAAAAGGTCACCGCCTGCAAACTCTGCGTCGCCGCCGGTGCCGATTTCGTTAAAACCTCCACCGGCTTTTCCAAAGGCGGCGCCACTGCGAAGGACATCGCCCTCATGCGCCAAACCGTCGGCCCCGGCCTCGGCGTCAAAGCCTCCGGCGGCATCCGCTCCCTCGCCGACGCGCGCACCATGATCACCGCCGGCGCCAGCCGCATCGGCGCCAGCGCCAGCGTCCGTATCGTGCAGGAATCGGCGGCGCAATGACACAGCCCCGCCGCAAAGTCAGCCGCTTTCGCGACCGCTCGGAACTTCTCGATTACCTCCTCGAAGTCTCCGCCGTCACCTCGGAAACGCTTGATCTCGACCGCCTCCTCACCGCCGTCGCCAAGGTCATCACCCGCGTCATCCCCGCGCAGCTCTTCGCCATTCTGCTCCACTCCGATCGCCGCAAAGCCCTCCGCATCCGCTACGCCATGGGCCACCGCCAGGAACTGGTCGACCGTCTCCTCATCCCCCTCGGCGAAGGCATCACCGGCCACGCCGCCGAAACCCGTGAACCCATGCTCGTCCGCGACGTCCGCAAGGAAAAGTCGTACCTCAATGCCATGGACGCCGTCCGCTGCGAGATGGCCATCCCCATGATTGCCCGCGACAAGCTCGTCGGCGTCATCGATTTTCAATCCACCGAAATCGGCGCCTACACCGTCGACGACGTCGCGCTCATGCGCCTCATCGCCGCCCGCATCGCCAGCGCCATCGACAACGCCCGCCTCTACCGCCGCGTCGACCTCCAGCACCGCACCCTCCGCACACTCACCAAAACCTCCCAAGGCTTCAGCTCCATTCTCGATCTCGACGAACTCCTCGGCACCGTTGCCGAAAGCGTCCGCGCCCTCATGGACTACGACTCGTTCACCATCTGGCTGCTCGACGAACCGAAACAGGTCCTCCGCAAGCGCATCTCCATCTCCCAGGGCGGCGGCCGCGAACTCGACGAAATCCCCCTCAGCATCGGCGTCACCGGCTCGGCCGCCCGCCTTCGCCGCCCCATGCGCGTCGAGGACACCCTCGCCGATCCCCGCTACATCGCCAGCCACCCCAATCTCCGCAGCGAAGTCGCCGTCCCGCTCATGCTCCGCGATCGCGTCATCGGCGTCATGGACCTCGAAAGCCAGCGCCTGAATTACTACTCGGTCGATCACATGCGAACTCTCGCCCTGCTCGCTCCGCAGGTCGCCAGCGCCGTCGAAAACGCGCGCCTCTACGAGGAAATCGCCACCCGCGAACAACGCATGGACAAGGACTTGCAAGCCGCCCGCAAGCTGCAATCCCTCCTCCTGCCCAGCGAAGCCCCCGCCATCGAAGGGCTAGATATCGCCGTCGGCCTCCGCCCCGCGCGCGACATCACCGGTGACTTGTTCGACTTCTTCGAATACGACAACGGCCAGGCCACCATCGTCTTCGGTGACTCCTCCGGCAAAGGCCCCGCCGCCGCCCTCTACGCCGCGCTCGTCAGCGGCCTGCTCCGCTCCCTCGGCCACCGTCCCCGCCGCCCCGCCGAACTCCTGCGCTCGCTCAACAACGCCCTTACCGAGCGCCGCGCCGAAGCCCAATACGTCACCCTCCTGGCCATGTCCTGGGATGCCCCCGCGCGCAAGCTCACCATCGCCAACGCCGGCGGCCTGCCTCCCATCATCTGCCGTGGCGACACGCTTCTCGATCTCAACGCCGAAGGCGTTCCCGTCGGCCTCCTCCAAGCCCGCGTCTACGACGAAATGTCGGCCGACCTGCAGGCCGGCGACCTCATCGTCCTCACCTCCGACGGCATCCTCGACGCCCAAAATGAGGACGGCCAGGAGTACGGCCGCGAGCGTCTCGGCAAAGCCATCCAGGCCTGCTGCCACCTCTCCGTGAAGGAGATTGTGCAGTTCCTCTACACCGAAGTCGAAGCCTTCGTCGGCGAAGCCCCGCAGTTCGATGACCAGACAGTTTTAATCCTCCGAGTATCTTGATGCCCTTTCCCCCTTTCTCCTACCGCGACCGGAATTTATACGTCGAAGACGTCGAACTCGAACAGATCGCCCGCTCCGCCGGCACCCCCGTCTACGTCTACTCCGCCACCGCCATCGCCGAGCGCTACCGCCGGTATGACGAAGCCTTCGGCTCGACGCCCCACGAAGTCTTCTACGCCGTCAAGGCCAACTCAAACCTGAGCATCCTCCGCCTCCTCGCCGCCGAAGGCGCCGGCTTCGACATCGTCTCCGGCGGCGAACTCTACCGCGTCCTCCGCGCCGGCGGCCGCCCGGAAAAGGTGGTCTTCTCCGGCGTCGGCAAAACCCGCGAAGAGGTCGAATACGCTCTCTCGAGCGGCATCCACAGCTTCAACTGCGAATCGGAATCTGAACTCACGCTCATCGATTCCATCGCCTCCCGTCTCGGCGTCAAGGCCCGTGTCGCCATCCGCGTCAACCCCCACGTCGACGCCCAAACCCACCCCTATATCTCCACCGGCCTTCGCGATCACAAGTTCGGCATCGATATCACCGCCGCCGAAGACGTCTACTCGCGCGCCCTGCAACTCGAACACATCGTCGCCGAAGGCGTCAGCTGCCACATCGGTTCGCAACTGCTCGACACCGCCCCGCTCAAAGAAGCGCTCGATGCCGTGCTCGCCCTCGTCGGCCGCCTCCGCGCCCGCGGCGTGCCCATCCGGCATCTTGACCTCGGTGGCGGCCTCGGCGTCCCCTACAAGCCGGATCAAGTCGAACCCGACGTCACCGCCCACGTCCAGGACGTCTGCGCCCGCTGCGCCGGCCACGACCTGAAGCTCATGATGGAACCCGGCCGCTCCATCGTCGGCCCCGCTGGCGCGCTCCTCAGCCGCGTGCTCTATCGCAAATCTACCGAATCGAAAGAGTTCGTCGTCGTCGACGCGGCCATGAACGATCTCATCCGCCCCGCGCTGTATCAGGCCTATCACGAGATCGTCCCGCTCCGCGCCCACATGCCCGGCACCGTCGTCGCCGACGTCGTCGGCCCGGTCTGCGAAACCGGCGACTTCTTCGCCCGCGACCGCGAAATGGCCAATGTCCTGCCCGGCGATTTCATCGCCCTCTGCACCGCCGGCGCCTACGGTTTCGTCTTAGCGTCGAACTACAACACCCGCCCCCGACCCGCCGAAGTGCTGGTGGAGGGCGCGTCCTGGAAGTTCATCCGCACCCGCGAAACCTACGAAGATCTCGTCCGCGGCGAAGAGTAACTACAGCAGCTTCAGCACGGCGGCCTCAATGGTCGCCACCGAAGTTTCGCCCTTCCAGATCTGCGTCTTCTTGCCGGTCTTGTCGTACAACACCACCGCCGGCAACTCGCCGCTCCACTTCGGATCGATGGCGCGAATGAACGCGTCGTCGTCCTTCGGGGCTTTCAAGTAGCCCTGCATCTTCACGCCGGATTTCGTCAGGAACTCCCGCGCTCCCGCCTCGTTCTCCGGCTCATCGGCGCTGATCGGAATCACCACCAGCCCGCGCGCACGGAGCTTGGCCTCCAGCTTCGCCAACTCCGGCATCTCCTTGCGGCACGGCACGCACCAGGTGGCCCAGAAGTCCACCAGGACGACTTTCCCCTTCTGTGCCGCCAGCATCTTCGGATAGCTGATTTCATTGATCTTCGCCAGCGGTTCGGCGGACACCGCCAACGCGGCAAATAGCAGGATCCAGGTCTTCATCACGATACCTTCTTGATCGCGCACCCGAAGGCGCGTATGGGTTTTACAGAAACCGGCCGCCCGGCCAGCAGGTCGTCGACGGCAATCTTCACTGCCTCGGTCTTCACGCGCGCCGGGTTCTGCGCGTCGTCAATGGCGCCCCGGTAACGCGCCGCGCCCGTCTCGTCCACCACGATGACTTCCGGCGTCAGCGTCGCGCCAAAACGGTCCGCCACCGTGTTCCGCCAGTCTTTGTAGAACGGCACGGGAAACTTCACATCGGCCGCATACTGCGCGGTCTCCGCCGAGGTCTCGTTGTCGTTCGCGTTCACCAGCAACACCCGCACCGGCTTCGCCGCCCAATGCGCGATCAGTCCGCGTATGCGGTCCTGATACGCGTTGGAGATCGGACACACCGTCGACAAAAACACCAACACGGTCACCCGCGAGTCTTTCAACTCCACGTACTCCGGAAGGCCATCGGTGCGGCTCAGGCGGATCGCCGACGCGCTCCAAAGGGGCGCCGGAAGAAAACCGCCTAGGAAGAGCCGCCGGTTCACGGCTTCTTGTTCTCGAGCTTCAGGTGCATAATGGCGCGCGGCCGGTTGTCAAAGGTCGAAAGCGTCCGCACCGAACTCATCATCCCCTTCGCCTCGGCCTTCAACTCGTAATCGGTCGTGATCGACAAGCCCTGAAACGAATAAATCCCATCGGCCTTGGTGATGAAACTCCGCACCTGCATGGTCTTGGTGTTCTTCAACTGCACCACCGCACCCTCAACCAGCGAATCGTCTTCCATGCGGATCGTGCCCGTCACGGCGCGGACATTCTTGTCGTCGCCTTTCTTGTCCTTCTGCGAACCGGGCAGCCAGTTGCCATACCCCGGCCCCTTGGAATTCTGCGCCACAAGCGCCGCGCCGCAGAATACGACGGCAACAAGCAGACGGGCGATTGAGGTGCGGGACATAAAGGACTCCTGGTGGTTGGATGCGATCATGGGGTTGCCGGTTTCAAGGTGAAGAAAACATCCATGCGCGCGCCCGGCGTCGCCGTGGTTTCTTTCTCTTCCGGTTGAAGGCCCTTGGCGGCGGCCTTCACCTTGTACTTCTGTTCTTTGGCAGGCAGGTAGAAAGCGAACTCGCCGCGCCCGTCTGTAACGGACTTGACGCTCTTAGCCTTCTTCCCATCCGTCCGGACTTCCACGAGTTCAACTTCCACTCCGGCAAGGGCGAAACCGGGATCGCGGAAAACCGTTCCCGCAATCACGGCGACCAGCTTCTTCTCTTTTTCTTTCTCTTTTTTGCCGGCGGCAACCAGCGTCGCCGGCAAAAACAGAAAGGCCCTGCGGCAGAGACTAACTCCAGTCTTCGTCGTCCTCTTCTTCTTCCTCGAAGTCTTCGTCGTCGTCGCCTTCTTCGTAGTCGTCATCTTCTTCTTCGTCGTCATCGTCCTCGTCTTCGTCGTCGTCGTCATCGACGCCTTCGAGCTCAAGAGGATCTTTGCTGGAGACCCGAATCATGTCCCCGCATTCTTCGCAGGTTAGTTCGTCTCCCTCGTCCAGTTCTTCCTCGTCGTAGTCGAGGGCTGCGTTACATAAAGGGCATTTGACCATTTTTTAAGTCCTGTGTTTCCTTCCTCCGTGAATCGATGTCACGGTATTGGGTCACGAAAAGTGAGATTGGGTCACGAAAAGTGAATTGTTGTTCGGCGCCTGAACGACGCCTGCTCCGGTTCTCAGCCATTGTACAAAGCCGCCGGACCATTGCAAGGTGAAGGAATACTTAGTGGCCGTGCGTGGCCGCTTCGGGACGCAACGTCTCCGCGTAGCCAAGAAGGGTGTCGTAGTCGAGCGTCACCAACGTCTTTTCGACGTCATCGCCCGTTGTAATCATTTTTTTTAGATGCAGCGCCGCAATCCGGCTCACCCACGGATCGGTCACCGGTTGCTCGGTGGCGTGGCTCGCCTGGAGCAGCATCTTGTGCGGCAGAGCGATGATCTTCTCTTCATGGATGTCGCCGCAGGTGATCTCAAACTTCACATCCACGGTGTCGGCGTGGCGGATCGAGATTGCGTTCTGCGCCCAGCGGAACTCGGCTTTCCAGGTGGCGCCGAAGGGATCCGGCCCCGCTTCAAAGGTGCGGTAGTATTCGCTCATGCATCCGCTATTGTAGCGGTCATTTCCAACGGGGTTCAATAGGCCTTTTGCTTATGGCCGCCCGTTCAGCAACCCACGCGCCCCCAGCCACTCGTGGAACCGGATCAACCACTCCTTCACCGGGCCCTTCATCTCGGCCCGCAACCCGAATCCGTGCCCCACCCCGCTGTACACATGCATCTCCGCCGAAACCCCCGCTTTCTTCAGCGCCAGGTACAACTCCGGCAGCCCCTGCGAAATGTTCTGCCGGTCGTTCTCCCCGCACACCAGGAACGCCGGCGCCGTCTCTTTCGTCAACGCCATGTTCTTTGGAATCGCCGGATAAATCAGCGCCTGGAACGCCGGCCGTGCCGCATGAACCCCGGCCAACGCCGCCAACTCTCCCCCCGCCGAAAACCCCATCACGCCCACCTTCGCCGGATCAACCTTCCACTCCGCTGCCCGCGCCCGCACCACTTCCAATGCCTTCAACGTATCGTTCAACGCATCGCCCTCAATCGTGTACTTCGAATCTTTTTCCCGCGCCAACCGGTACTTCAACACGAACGCCGCCACGCCGTGGTCGCTCAGCCACCGGGCCACGTTGTGCCCCTCGTGGTCGGTCCACATCTCCCGGTGCCCGCCGCCCGGCGCGATGATCACCGCCGCCCCCGTCGGCATCGCCGGCAGGTACGGCGTAATCGTGGGCCGGTGCACGCTCGAAACCACCCGCTCCCCGTGTGGCGGCGCCAGTCGCGTCACCTCCGCCGGCGCGTCGGCATTCATGCCGGGAAACAGGATCACCTCGGCGCCCGGATTGGCCGCCAGCAACGGAATCGCGAACAGTAAGAATCGCATCTCGCGATAGCGTATCAGTTAGCCTGAGAGGGTGAGTAGCTACCGCGAGGATCTCGCCCATATCAACGACGCCGGCTTCTCCGACTTCGCCCACGGCGCCTCCCCCGGCCTCCTCGCCCTCCTCCGCCGCGAAGGTGTAAAAAACGGTCTAGTGGTCGATCTCGGCTGCGGCAGCGGCCACTGGGCCCGAACTCTCACCGACGCCGGCTACGAAGTCCTAGGCGTCGATCTCTCCCCCGCCCAAATCCAACTCGCGAAGCAACGAGCCCCCAACGCCCGCTTCGAAACCGAGTCCCTGCTAACCGTCGCCATCCCAGCCTGCAACGCCATCACCGCCATTGGCGAGATCGTCAACTACCAGTTCGATCCCAAACACTCCCGCGCGGCCCTGTCCCGCCTCTTCCGCCATGCCTACAAGGCCCTCCGCCCCGGCGGCGTGTTCATTTTCGACATCGCCACCCCCGCCCGCGTCCCGGCCGAAGTCCCCGCCAACTACTGGAAGGAAGGAGCCGACTGGTCGATCCACGTCGAAGTCGACGGCAACCCCGCCAGCCACTGGCTAACCCGAAAAATAGTAACCTTCCGAAAAGGCAAGGAAGGACACTACCGTCGCAGTGAGGAAACCCACCGCCTCCGCCTCCTGGAGCCCTCGGAAATCTCGGCGGAGCTAACGTCAATCGGCTTCCAAACGAAAGTCCAACCCAACTACGGCCGTTTCCGTCTCTACCCCGGCCTGCAAGCCTTAATCGCCCGCAAGCCCTCAGTCAATTCCTAGGTGACTGTCACCCAGGAATTATCCGGCTACCGCCCGCCCCGAATCAACGACAAGAACTCATCCCGCGTATCTTTCCGCTCCCGAAACTCGCCCAGCATCGAACTCGTCACCGTCGACGAATGCTGCTTCTCCACCCCGCGCATCATCATGCAAAAATGCTGCGCCTCGCAAGCCACCGCCACACCCTTCGGCTTCAAAATATCCATCAGCGTCTGCGCAATCTCCTGCGTCATCCGCTCCTGCACCTGCAATCGCCGCGCGAAAACATCCACAATCCGCGGAATCTTGCTCAGCCCGATCACTTTCCCATTCGGGATATACGCCACATGCGCCTTCCCATAAAACGGCAGCATATGGTGCTCGCACATGCTGAAGAACTCAATGTCCTTCACGATCACCATCTCGTCGTAATCCACGGAAAACAGCGCGCCATTCACCAGCTTCGGAATGTTCTCGGTATACCCGCCGGTTAAAAACTTCAACGCCTTTTCCACGCGCTCCGGCGTGCGCTGCAGTCCTTCGCGTTCCGGGTCTTCCCCCAAACCGCTCAGTATCGCCCGGACGCTCTCGGAAATCTTGCCAGCCTGCGGAAGGGGCATCGATTGGACTACACCTTTTCTCTTCATACGACCTCTTCGATGACGGAAAGTTCGATCGAGTTCCTTTTTGTTTCCTGGACCCGTATATGCACCAGGGCAGGGAAGCCCGCCGGCCAGGCGGCGCGCAGGCGTTCCTGAATCGCAACGGCCACGTTCTCCGTCGTCGCCGTAATCCCGGCATACTCGGGCACGTCGAAGTTCAAGTACTTGTGATCGTACACGGAAACCACCTGCCTCTGGAGCAACTCATCCAGCGCCCCCGGCGGCACCACCATCCCCGTCTCCGGGTCAACGGCGCCCTCCACCGTCACAGCCACCACATAATTGTGCCCGTGCCCGTGCGGGTTGTTACAACGGCCATATAACCGCTGGTTTTCCTCGTCACTCAACTCCGGCGCATGCAGCCGATGCGAAGCGCTGAACCGGTATGTATGGGTCAACCGCAGCGTCGCCATTACTTCCCGAAATAATCCACAAACGTGTCTTCGGTCTCGTACAACCGCACCGCGTGCAGCCGCGCGGCCGTCCCTTCGAACTGAGGCGCCAGCCGCCCCCAGATCTCAATCGCCAGATTCTCTGTCGTCGGAATCACCTTGTCGAACGGCGGCACTTCAAAATTCAAATGGCGGTGATCCATCGGGTCGATGACTTCCCGCATCATGATGTCTTTCAGATCTTTCAGATCGAAAATCATCCCCGTCACAGCGTCCGGCGTCCCCTCCAACGCCACTTCCAGCACATAATTGTGCCCGTGCCCGTTCGGATTCGCCGCGGCGCCATACAGCCGCACGTTCTCTTCTTCGGAAAAGTTGGGGTTCCGGCAAATGTGGGAGGCGGAAAATTCAGCGCGGCGGGAAATGATCATGGCGGAAGATACTACTGCATTGGATTCGCGAGGGCGGGGAGACGATACACTAAAATTATAAGGGATGGTCATGCAGAAATTCGGAATCGACAAAGCGCTCCGGCTGGGAATCCTGGTCCTGACGCTCGCCCTCGTGGCGGTAGTAGCCAGTACATTGAGAGAACACCTGGTCGTCGCGGGCGACTCCGCCCCCAGTTTCTCCGTCACCACCGATACCGGCCGCAAAATCTCCACCAGTGACTTCGGCGGCAAAATTCTCGTCGTCAACTTCTGGGCCACCTGGTGCCCGCCCTGCATCGCCGAACTCCCGTCGCTCAACCAAATGGCGGCCGAAGTGAAGGGCTCGGGCGTCGTCGTCCTCGGCATCTCCGTCGACAAGGACAAGGCGGCCTACGACAAGTTCCTCAAAAAGGTGAAGCTCAACTTCGAGACCTCCCGCGACCCCGCCGCCGACATCTCCTCCGAATACGGCACCTTCAAATACCCCGAAACCTACGTCATCAACAGCGACGGCAAGGTGCTCGAAAAATTCATCGCCGACCAGCCCTGGACCGACCCTGCCATCATCACCCGCCTCAAGGGGTACGCCCGCTAATGGTCGATATCGATACCAAACGCTGGCTCCGCGCCATCGTCGGGGACAATAACGTCCTCGATACCGACATCGACCTCCGCCTCTACGAATACGATGGCGGCGTCGACAAACACCGCCCCGAAGCCGTCGTCTTCGTCAAAACCACCGATCACGTCGTCAAAGTCGTCAACCTCGCCCGCGAACGCGGTATCCCCTTTGTCGGCCGTGGCGCCGGGACGGGCTTGAGCGGTGGCGTCATCCCGCGCACCGGCGGCATCATGATCTCGTTCGCCAAAATGAACAAGATCGTCGAAATCGATCTCGAAAACGAACGCATCGTAGTCGAACCCGGCGTCGTCAATCTCGACGTCACCCTCGCCGTCCAGGGCCAGAAATACTTCTACGCGCCCGACCCCTCCAGCCAGCGCGCCTGCACCATCGGCGGCAACGTCGCCGAAAACGCCGGCGGCCCCCACACCCTCGCCTACGGCGTCACAACCAATCACGTCCTCGGCCTCGAAGCCGTCCTCCCCGATGGCTCCGTCATTCAGGTCGGCGGCAAAGCGCAGGACCCCGTCGGCTTCGATCTCGTCGGCCTCCTCACCGGTTCGGAAGGCACGATGGTGCTGGTCACCAAAATCATCCTCCGCCTCATGCGCCAGCCCGAACTGGTCAAGACGACGCTCGCCATCTTCAACTCCGCCGACGAAGCCGGCAACACCGTCGCCGAAATCACCGCCCGCGCCATCACCCCCGTCGCCGTCGAAATGCTCGATGGCGTCATGCTCCGCATGGTCGAAGAGGCTACCCACGCCGGCTACCCGCTCGATGCCGCGGCCGTCCTCCTCATCGAACTCGAAGGCCTCAAAGAAGCGGTGGAAGAGCAAGTCGAACAAGTCCGCGAAGCCTGCTTCGCCTGCGGCGCCCGCGAGTTCCGCGTCGCGAAAGACGCCGTCGAACGCGACCTCCTCTGGAAGGGCCGCAAGAACGCTTTCGGCGCCGTCGGCCGATTGAGCCCCTACTACTACGTGCAAGATGGCGTCGTTCCCAGGACCCGCATTGCCGAGACTCTGCGCTTTATAGGGCAGGTAGGCGAAAAGTACGGCTTGACCATCTCCAACATCTTCCACGCCGGCGACGGCAACATGCACCCCATCATCCTCTTCGATGCCCGCAAACCCGGCGAACTCGAAAAGGCCCAGCATGCCGGCGAAGATATCCTGGCCTTCTGCATCTCCGTCGGTGGTTCCATCACCGGCGAACACGGCGTCGGCATGGAAAAAATGGAGCTCATGGAAAAACAGTTCGACCCCGACTCGCTCGACATGATCGGCTCGTTCAAGAACCTGTTTGATCCCACCTGTCTCCTCAACCCCGGCAAAGTGCTCCCCACCGGGCGAGGCTGCATGGAGATCCACCAGAAACCGCTTACCGAATCCAACATGCTCTAGAAGGAGCAAGCGGTATGAAAATTCTGTTGTTCCTCGCCGCCGCCGCCATCACCGTGGCGCAGTCGGTCCGTATCGACCCGCCCGTCATCACGGCCTGTGAAAACGGTGCCTCCGGCCAGGCCACCATCTTTTGGGACGGCCGGGGCGTCGCCCCCGTCACCCTCTTCGCCGCCGACACGCCCATGACCGGCCAGGAACCCTCCACCGGCGCCGCCCGCACCGGTTCCTGGGTCACCGACGGCATGATCTTCACCCTCCGCAACTCCGCCGGCCAGGCCCTCGCCACCGCCCGCGCCGTCGTCAAGTGCGACGCCGGCGGCTGGTTCCCTCTCGATGTCGGTAATGAGTGGCACTTCCGCCGAAACGATCGTGTCGCCACCGGCAACCACTCCGTCTGGCGCGTCGTCCGTAAGGAACAGGTCAACGGCGTCACCTGGGCCGTCCTCTCCGGCACCCCCACCGACCTCACCCGCCTCCGCACCGACCCCGAAGGCCGCGTCTATACGCTGTCCACCGCCGGCGTCGAACGCCTCCTCCTCGACCCCACCGGCCTCCAACCCGGCATCTGGCAGGTCACCGCCCGCTCCCCCATCGCCATCACCCTCGCCGGCGTCTTCAGCGAAGAGCTCACCTGGCTCGGAATCGTCCTCCCCCTCGCCCGCGACTCCGGCCGCCTCGCCCGCGGCGTCGGCCCGACGTACTATCAAGGCGATGTCATCGCCGGTTCCTCCGGCGGCTTCGGCGTCGGCTACACGCTCTTGGAAGCCGTGATCGGCGGCGCCCGTTTCGTCCCCAACTACCCGGCGGTGGAACTGTCACTCGAAACACAGGCAGTGAATATGGGGGTAAAAAGCGCACGGAATTGCGCGCTTCCGTGCTACTTCGTGGCCTGTTTCGGTGCCGATTCCCCCAACACCTACAAGCCGTGTATCGAAGCCAACGTCCGCGGCGCCGCCGGCCGCCTGACGCTCACCGACCCCACCGGTGCCACGGTCTTTGAGTCCCCCGCAAACGGCTGGGTCCGCATTCCCCTCTACACCGCCCCGGCGACGCCATTCCCGCCCGGCCGATACACCGTCACCGCCACCGTCAACGGCAGCACCGCCACCCTCCCGCTGACAATCGAATAAACGGCGGCCAGCCCTCCGGGACAGTCACCGCAATTACCGATTTTCTCCTACCCCATAACTCCTGCCCCGCCGCCCCCAAACAAAACTCTTGTAAGGAGGTGTACTGCGTGTCATGATACACCTGCGATTCCCTTCCGGGTACAATTCCAGCCCGGACTACCTCTCTACGAGCAGGTGGTCTACGCCGCGAAAAAGGCCATCCTCGCCGGCCAACTCCGCTCGGGCGACCCCTTCCCCTCCGTCCGCGCCCTCAGCACCGCGCTCAAAATCAACCCCAACACCGCCCACAAAGTCCAACAAAATCTAATCGCCGAAGGCCTCCTCGAAGTCCTCCCCGGCATCGGCACGGTCGTCGCCAAACGGCCCGTCTCCACCCGCGCTGAAAAGAACGAACTGCTCCAGGAAGAACTCGAAGAGCTGGTAGTCGAAGCAAAAAAACTCGGTCTCGAATTAAACGAAGTACAAAAGGCACTCGCGGAACATTGGGTCCGCCTCGACGGAGGAAAACGATGAGCAACCACGTAATCACCACCACCAATCTCGGCATGCGCTACGGCCGCCACACGGTCTTGAACGGACTCAACCTCGAAGTCCCGCGCGGCAGCGTCTACGCCCTCGTCGGCTCCAACGGCGCCGGCAAAACCACCACCCTCCAAATCCTCATGAACCTCCTCCGCGGCCATACCGGCGCGGCCACCGTCCTCGGTGTCGACTCCCGCCATCTCACCGTCAAAGAATACGCCCGCATCGGCTACGTCTCCGAAGGCCAGGAGATGCCGGACTCCATGACCGTTGCTGAATTCCTCGCCTTCTGGCGGCCGTTCTATCCCAAATGGGACCCCGCCCGCGAACAGGAACTCCTCCAACTCCTCCGCCTTCCCCTCGACCGCAAATTGAAACACCTCTCCCGCGGCATGCGCATGAAGGCCGCCCTAATTAGCTCCCTCTCCTACCGCCCCGAACTCATCGTCCTCGACGAACCCTTCAGCGGTCTCGACCCTCTCATCCGCGATGAATTCATCGAAGGCCTCCTCGCTCACGCCGACGAGTCGACAATTCTCATCTCCTCCCACGACCTCGCCGAAATCGAAAGCTTCTCCAGCCACGTCGGCCTCCTCGAAGACGGCCACATGGCCTTCTCCGAAGAAACAACCACCCTCACCAACCGCTTCCGCGAAATCGAAGTCCGCACCGAAATCGCCCAACTTCCCTCGAATCTCCCCAAAACCTGGGTCCGCGCCGAAACCACCGCCGCCCTCGTCCGCTTCGTCGAAACACAGTGGCACCCCGAACGCACCGCAAGCGAAATCAACGAAGTGTTCCCCACCGCCACCGCGTTCCAGGCCAACGCCATGCCCCTGCGCGCCATCTTCGTCGCCCTCGCCAAAGCCGCGAGGAAGGCGGCCTAGTGTGCGCCACATCCTCCACATCGTAAGCAAGGACCTCCGCCAAGCCTGGCCCTACGGCGCCGCCGCGCTAGCCCTCCTCGTCGTAAACACAGCCAACTTCGCCCACGTCCTCGCCACCCGCGGCACCGAACAAGCCGCCGCCCTCGCCATCCAACTCCCGCTCGATTGGCTCCTCGCCATCACCTGGGCGCTCTACTACGGCGTCGTCCTCCTCGGCGACACCATCCCCGGCACCCGCCAGCATTGGATCTCCCGTCCCCTCCGCTGGCAGTCGCTCCTCGCCGCCAAACTCCTGCTGCTTCCCCTATTCGCCCTCCCCGTCGCCGCCGCCCATCTGGTCCAACTCAGCCTCCGCGGCTTCCCCCTCGCCGATCACGCCTCCCCCGTCATCGCCAACGCCCTCTGGCTCGTCTTCGCCGGTCTGCTCCCGGTCGCCGCCCTCGCCAGCCTCTGCCGCAACCTTCAACAACTCGCCCTCTGGATCCTCGCCCTCGCCGCCGGCATCCTCGCCGTCCAACAATGGGACCCCGCCCTGCCAACGACCCTGCAAGGTGTCGTCAACGATGTCACCGTCGCCGCCGTAATCCTCGCCTGCGCCGCCATCCTCCTCTGGCAATACGCCACCCGCCGCACCGCCCCGGCCCGCATCGCCACCATCGCCCTCGCCTTCGTCATCGCCACCCTCCCCCACTGGCCCGCCGCCCTCTGGCGCACGCTGATCCACACCAAGGACAACCCCCTCACCCTCGCCCTCAGCCCGCCCATCGAATGGGACGGCGACGTCCTTCGTGTCCCCCTCCACGCCAGCCATCTGGCAACCAAATCCAAACTCAGACGGAACGATTGGCTCGTCCACATCTCCACCCGCGAAGTCGCCACCACCGACGTCCGTACCGTGGATGAGTATGAGTTCGGACAAGCCGGCGACCTCGGGCTCTCCACTCCGTCCGGCTTCCTCACCGACCACGCCGCCGAACCCGTCAACGTCGACATCACCGGCGAATTCACCGTCCTCTCCGAACCGCGCCACGCATCCGTCCCCACCCAAGGCGAACGTTTCCTCCTCGGCATCGGCCGCTGCCAGGGCTGGGTCGACAAGCTGCAAATCATCGAGTGTCAATCGGTCCTCGGCGCCGCCAACCGCCTGGAAATCGTCCCCGTCTGGCAGATCGGCGTCGAACCGAACGCCAAAACATCCTCCCTCGCATCGTCCAGCGAACAGGCGCCACTCGGCCTCCTCCCGCACCTTCACCCCATCGCCCTGCTCAGCGGAGACGTCTTCGTGAACTGGAGCGCCAAGTACCCCGAAATCCACCTCCGCACCCGCACACCCATCGCCCACATCCAGCGCTCCCTGCAACTGCGCGGCGTCAAACTGGTCGATCTTCTTCCCCAGCCCAAACCCCGCGAGTCCCAGGAAAACGAATCCTCCCCCCTCGGTGACGTCCTCAAGCCGCCCGTGCCCACACCCACCTCGCCAATTGCCGACTACTTCTCGCCGCACAGCGCACCAGCAAAGGCACCCCAATGAACCTCATCCTCCACATCGTAAAAAAGGATCTCCGCCAAACCTGGATGTGGGTCCTGGCCATGGCGCTCTCCCTCGCCGGCCTCGGCTGGGCCTCCTACATGAACTTCCACGCCCCGCCCCCGGACCGCAATCTCTGGTCCAACGCTCTCACCGGCTTCGCCGTCGCCACGATTGTCTCCACAGCTGTCTTCATCGCCATCCTCGTGCATTCCGAATCGCTCTGCGGCACCCGCGCCCACTGGCTCGGCCGCCCCATCGATTGGCGATATCTCCTCGCCGCCAAATCCCTCCTCACCATCACCGCCACCGCCCTGCCAGTCGTGCTCTTGATGACCGTCTTCCTCGCCGCCGAAGGCTTCCCGCCCGCGAACCACCTGACCGAAATCGGCTGGCGCACCGCCGTCGTTCTCACCATCTGGGTACTCCCTCTCGCCGCCCTCGCCACCGTCACCGCGAACCTCCAACAAATGGCCCTCTGGCTCATCGGCCTCTTCGTGGCGTTCATCCTCGCCGCCTCCCTCCTGCACGGCCGCGACGGCGATTCCAACATCGCCAGTCTCGCCCTCATCGCCGTCCTCGGCACCGCCATCGCCATCTGGCAATACGCTACCCGCGGCGCGCGCGTCGCCCGCATCGCCCTCGCCGCCGGCGTACCTCTCTTCCTGGCCCTCCAAGGCATGTCCCCCCGCGCCGCGGCGACCGCCCCAGTGGCCGCCCTCACGCTGGACGCTCCCCGCGCCTTTCCCAACAACGCCGTCAGAAACGACTACTACGCGCGCCACATCTTCCTCCCCGTCCGCGTCACCGGCATCAGCGATACAGAACTCGCCACGCTCGGCCCCACTCACCAACTCGAAATCGACGCCGCCGGCGACCGCATGGCCAAGGTCGATTTCCTCTTCCCAGCACTCCGCCGCGCCGGCACCGGCAACAACTACTGGCTCCAAATCCCCCTCCATCCCGCCTTCGCCCAACGCCACGCCAGGGACCCCATCAACATCCGCCTCCGCGCCCGGATGACGCTCTACGACAACCGCCGCATCGTCCCCATCACTACCGCGCCAACCGACATCCCCGGCCTCGGCCGCTGCCACGCTGAAGCCGGCGCCATCTTCCAGGTCCGCTGCACCGCGCCCTTCCGCATCACCGCGCTCCTCGAACTCTTCCTCACCGGCGCCGACCCCGAACGGGCCATCTCCCTGCAAGTCCGCGAATCTACCCTCTCCCCGCTCGACATCGAAACACACCCCATCCCCGTCGAGCGCTTCATCGGCTATGTCCCCACCGGCCACGACCTGCTCCCGACAGAACGCATCGAACTCTCCATCGCCAATCCCCGCGCCAACATCGAAACCGAGTTCACCCTCACCGGCCTCCGCCTGCAGGATTATGCCAAGTGAACCTGCTCCTCCACATCGCAAAGAAGGACCTTCGCCAATCCTGGGCCCTCCTCGCCGCCACGCTCGCTCTATTCCTCCTCACCACCTGGACACTCTCCGCGCCCCGCCAACCGCGAAGCGAGTGGGTAGACTTGGAAACCGTCGTCCTGGTGACCTGGATGATCGCCACCGGAATGCTCTGGCAACGCGAACCGCTCCCCGGCCAGCGAGCCTACTGGTTCGCCCGTCCACTCCGCTGGCAGGACTTACTCCAAGCCAAATCGATCGTCGTCGCCGTCGCCATCTTCCTCCCCATCCTCGCCACGCACGCCATCGTCGTCGCCGCCAACGGCCTCCCGGTCGCGCCGAATCTCCCCGCGCTCGCCTGGAACGCCGCCATGATCGTCGCGCTCTACATCCTGCCCGTCGCCGTTCTGGCCGCCATCACGCGCAACCTGCAGCAATTAATCCTCTGGGTCCTGGCCATCTTCGCCGCCGGCATCCTGGCGATGCAGGCCTACCCGATTGCCCCCCAAACCTTTGCGATAGCCAACACCGTCACCAACGCGCTCAACATCGTCGCCCTCCTCGCCATCCTCATCTGGCAGTACCGCACCCGCTCAACCCGCGCCGGCCGCATGGTCGTCATCGCGTTGACTCTCGTCCTCCGCGCCCTCCCCAATTGGCTACCGGAGCCCGCGTGGTTCGCGCTCCAACGCGTATTCTCGCCCGCCCACCCGATCCAGTTCGAACTCCGCCCGGAATCCATTAACTTCCGAAACGATTTCCGCGCCGGCTTCCGCCCCCTAATCCAAATCCCCATTTCTTTCGCCGGGCTCGCCCTAGGCCAGACCGTGGAGTTCACGGGATTTCACCACACGCTGGTCACCGCCGGCGGGGAGCAAACGACGGATGCCGAAGTCCGCCGTCCACCTGGGGCCACCGACCTCAGCGTCCTCCTGCCCAGGGAGTTCGGACGCCGTCATCAGCAACAACCCTACGACCTTTCCTTCACCGCCGAACTCACCGTCTACGAAGCGCCCCGAACGTTCTCCGTCGCCGTCGGCGAGTCCATCGATATCCCCGGCTTCGGCCGCTGCCAGAGTTGGTCCGACGGCTATCTCCGGGTCCAATGCCAGACCGTGCTCGGCACCACCGACCGCGTGGATGGACGTTGGGCCGCCAAGGACCCGGCAACGAACTCCCTGGCCGTGCTGTCCATAGCAGAAGACGGTGCCCCGTTGGCGGGGAAACTCACACCAGTCACCATCCTGCGCGGCGGCTTTCAGGCCCAGTCCGTCTACAGCAACGGCCGCATCTACATCAATCTCCGCAAACCCATCGCCCACGTCCAGCGGCGCATCGAACTCACCGGCATCCGCGAATAAACTGCGTCCAGCACAATCCAAAGCGGGACCGCCGTGATGCCATTCGCGCGGACCCATTGGGGCAGCGCCGATCCGCTAATCCAGCGCTTCCGGCTTCAGCTCGATGTTCTTCTCACCGGCCGCCTTCTTCTCCATGTACTTCTTCACCCACGCGTCCCAGCTCTTGCCCGACGCCGTGTCCCGGCCCGTGAACGCCACGCCGCCGATCTCCGAATAGCGGATCTTCACCCGGTCCGTCGTCCCCGGCGGCATGATGCGGATGTAGGAGTCGTGCAACGTCACGCCGCTCTTGCGGTCGAACAGATACCCATCCACCGTGGTACCGTCTTTCTTCGTCACCGTCACGTCGCCGCGATAGTCGAAGGCCTTCTCTAACCCGGTGCGCAGATCCTCTTCGGTCTCCGCCGCCCAGACCTGCCCCTGCAACTCTTCGTGGGCGAAGCCAGGTGCTACTTCGAGTTCATCGGGATTCAAACCTGAACCTCGTCCTTCGCTTTCGTCTGAATCTGCACCAGCGGTCCGGCCGCCGGATGCTTGAAGTGTTTATCCAACGCCGCCATCGCGGCCTGGTCTTCGTACTTGCCGAACAGCGTCGCGCGGGCCGTGTAGAACAACCCCTTCAGCGACCCGAACGTATAATCCACCGCCGAGGCTTCGTAGCCGGAATGTACCATGCAGTTGGCGCACTTCGGATTGCCGGACTCGGTGCCGTAGTTGTCCCAGTTGGTGTCGGCCAGCAGTTCGGCGTAGGTATCGGCGTAGCCGTCCTGCAGCAGATAGCAAGGCTTCTGCCAGCCGAAGATGTTGTACGTGGGCATGCCCCAGGGCGTGCACTTGAAGTGCTGTTTACCCATCAGGAACTCCAGGAACAGCGGCGACATGTTGAACTGCCAGTTCGCCTTGCGGTTGGAGAGGATCGTGTTGAACAGCGTGCGCGTCCGCGCGCGGCCCAGAAAGTGGCTCTGGTCCGGCGCCTTGTCGTAGGAGTAGCCGGGCGAAACCATCATGCCCTCGACACCAGCGTCCATCATCTCATCGAAGAACGCGCGGACGGAGTTCGGGTCGGTGCCGTCGAACAGCGTGGTGTTGGTGGTGACGCGGAAGCCCTTCGCCACCGCTTCGCGAATGGCTTCGAGCGCAACGTCGTAGCCGCCTTCTTTGCAGACGGCGAAGTCGTGGTGTTCGCGCTGGCCGTCCATGTGGACGGAGAAGCTCAGGTATTTCGACGGCTTGAACAGGTGCAGCTTTTCTTTCAGCAGCAGCGCGTTCGTGCACATGTAGACGTACTTCTTGCGCGCGACCAGGCCCTCGATGATTTCGTGAATTTGCGGGTGCAACAGCGGCTCGCCGCCGGGGATGGCGATCGTGGGCGCGCCGCATTCGTCGGCGGCTTTGAAACACTGCTCCGGCGTCATGTTCTGTTTCAACACGTGCGCGGGGTACTGGATCTTGCCGCAACCGGCGCAGGCGAGATTGCAACGGAAGAGCGGTTCCAACATGAGGGTCAGCGGGTAGCGCTTTCGCCCCATCAACTTCTGCTTGATCACATAGGTCGCGACGGTCCACATCTGCGACACCGGTATGGGCATCCCTAGTTCAATCCTTCCCGTTCGATCTTTCTATTTTCTATTATGACAGGGACATGTCCATTGCTGGCGTTCGCGCCCTCACCTTCGATGTTTTCGGAACCGTTGTGGATTGGAGAAAATCGGTCATCCACGAAGTAACGGCGATGGAACTGCCCGTTGACGCGGCGAAATTCGCAGACGAATGGCGCGCCGGGTATCAGCCGGCGATGGCCAAAGTGCGCGCGGGCGCGCTCGGGTGGACGAATATTGACGTGCTGCATCGGATGATTCTGGACGAGCTGATCGAACGCCATTCGCTCCAAACGATGACCGAGCCGCAACGCGCCCGGCTGAACAGCGTCTGGCACCGGCTGGACCCGTGGCCGGACTCGGCGCGCGGCTTGGCGATGCTCCGGCGGCGGTACATCTGCGCGACGCTGTCGAACGGAAACGTGTCGCTGCTGGTGGATCTGGCGCGGCATGGCGGACTGACGTGGGACTGCGTGCTGTCGGGCGAGATCTACCGCGCCTACAAGCCGGACGCGGCCGTCTACCTGGGCGCGGCGGCGACGCTCGATTTGAAGCCGGAAGCAGTGATGATGGTGGCGGCGCACAAGAGCGATCTGCAGGCCGCGCGGAAGTTGGGATTGAAGACCGCTTTCGTCGAGCGGCCCTTGGAGCACGGCCCCGGCGGCAAAGCCGACCGGGGAGGAGAGGACTGGATGGATATCTACGCGAAGGACTTTGTCGACCTGGCGCGCCAACTGGGAGTGGCGGCGTGAACCGGCGTCTGTTTTTACGGTACCTGCAGCAGTCGCCGCTTCTGGCGCTGGCGGCGGAGTTGGGCGGCCAGCCCGCCCGCAAGGCGCTGGCGTCGCCGAAGGACGCGCTCGACATCTTTGACTTTCTGCCGCTGGCGGAAAAGAACGTGCAGTCGCAGCACTGGGCGTACCTGATGGGCGGCGCCGATGACGACGGCACGGTGCGCGCCAACGAGAACGCCTATTCGCAGTGGCAGATCCGCGCGCGGCGGCAGGTGGAGGTGGACAAGATCGACACCTCCGTCGAGCTGTTCGGCCAGAAGCACGCCTACCCGATTTGGGTGGCGCCAGCCGCGGCTCACCAGGCGTTTCACGCAGAAGGGGAAGTGGCCACGGCGCGCGGGGCGGCGGCGCGGAAGGCGCAGATGATTTTATCCACCAACGCGTCGCTGCACGTGCGCGAGGTGGCGCCGGCGTTTGGTTCTCCGCTTTGGTATCAGCTCTACACGCAGGCGGAGTTTGAAGTGTCCAAGCGCCTCGTCGGCGCGGCGGAGCAGGCGGGGTGCACGGTGCTCGCGATCACGGTCGATTCGGCGACGACCTCCAACCGCGTGACCGCCAACCGCGCCGGCGTGAAGACGGAGGCGCGGTGCCGGGCGTGCCATGGAACGACGCAGGCCGATTACTACAAAGAGCACGGGATGTACGAGGGCATCGACCCGGCGTTCGCCAAGCCCGGCGGCCGCGCGGTGACTTGGACGTTGGTGGAGCGGCTGCGCGCGGTGACCAAGATGAAGATTGTCATCAAGGGCATTATGACCGCCGAGGACGCGGCGAACTGCCTGCGGAATGGCGCGGATGGCATCATCGTCTCCAACCATGGCGGGCGGAGCGAGAACAGCTTGCAGGGCACGCTGGAGGCGCTGCCGGAGATTGTGGAGACGATCAACGGGCGGATTCCGGTGATGATCGATGGCGGCGTGCGGCGCGGCACGGATGTGTTCAAGGCGCTGGCGCTGGGGGCGAGCGCGGTGGGCATAGGACGGCCGTACATCTGGGGCCTGAGCGCTTTCGGGGCGGCGGGAGTGGAGCGGGTGTTGGAGTTAATCCAGACCGAGTTCGCGATCACAATGAAGCTGGCGGGGAAGCAGGCGGCGCGGCACATTTCCCCTCTGGACGTGCGGCGTAGGACTATATAGTCATGACCGTTCGACTGTTGCTGGGGCTGGCCGCCTGCGCGTTGCTGCAGGCTGGGGAAGCGGACTTGCGCCGCGCGTTTCTGGGCAAGCAGATCTTGCTTAAGATCGATATGCCGGGATCGCACAACGGCGTGGACCTGAATCTGGATCGCGACGACCCGATGGATTGGAAGCAGTATTCGCAACGGATCAAGAACTTCGGCGTATCGATTCCGCGCGACCGGACGGCGACGGTGACGGCGATTGTGGTGAAGAAAGACCTGATCGAATTTCAGTTGGACGGCGGCGGGTTTGGCACGTTTGGCGACGATACGAACACGTCGGTTTCAACGTACGTGCCGAAGTCGCGGTTCGAGAACGACCTGGAGCGGGACTTGAAGCGGGAGACCGATCCGCAGCGGCGGCGGCGGATTCAGGCCGATCTGGACCGGGAGCGGTCGCGGCGGTATCGGGAAGAGCGGATTGCGCGGCAGCAGGCCGAGGCGGCGAGCGCGGTGAAGCGGCAAGAGGTGATGGACAAGCGGATGCGCGGCGGTTCGCGGTTCAACCTGCGCCGGGTGGTGAGCGTGATGGACGTGATGCCGGAGCAGCTGGCCGACTGGTTGCGGGAGTACGCGGATTTGGGGCTGCGGATGAGCAATACTTCGCCACGGCAGGCGCCGCAGCCGCAGAGCGCGCCGCGCAACGACGGGCCGGCGCTGCGGCGCGGGATGTCGATTGACGAGGTGAAGGACAAGTTGGGGAGCGGGCGGTTGCTGTCGGAGAACGTGGGCGCGGATGGCATCCTGACGCAGCAGTGGGAGTTTGTGACGCCGAGCCAGGTGTTCGCGGTGACTGCGGTGGAGGGGCTGGTGGTGAAGTACTCGATGACGGCGCGGTAGGTTAGTCGAGCTCCTTTTGGAGTTCGAGGGAGCCGATGCGGACGCGGGCGGAGGAAGTGTATTCGACGGCGCCGAGGTTGTAGGTTTCGCCGGCGTCGTAGCGGGCGCGGCCGGGATCGGCGGCGGCGCCGTTGGGATCGGTGACGGAGGCTACGTCGAGGAAGAGTTCGCTTGCTTCGTTGAGGCGGGCGGCGCCTTTGTAGAGCCAGGCGAGTTGGCCACCGGTTGCGTACTCCTCGATGACGAAGCTGCCGGCGGCGGTGAAGGTGAGGCGGAGGCGGGTGTAGAGCGGGCGGCCGTTGCGGATGACGGTGATGCGGGAGCGCCAGCGGGCGGCGAGTTTATCGAACGGGCCGGCGGGGCTGGCGAGGGTTGTGAGGAAGAGGGGCAGCGTCTGGCGTCGGGAGATCACTGCTTCTGATTGTGCCCGAGATGGGCGCGTTCGTGGGCGTTGATGATCAGGCGGTAGGGGAATCGGATCTTGTTGCGGTCAGGATGGTGGCACTCGGCGCGGAGTTCGAGGGCGGCTTCGTGGGAGCGGCGGCAGTGGGATTGACAGGAAGAACGTCAGCGCCTGGCATTGGGAGATTACTGCTTCTGATTGTGCCCGAGATGAGCGCGTTCGTGGGCGTTGATGATTAAGAAGCCGGCGCCGAGGGTGAAGCGGAGCGGGGCGAAGGGGTAGCGGAAGCGGATTTTGTTGAGGTCGAGGTGGCGGCACTCTGCGAGGAGTTCGAGGGCGGCTTCGTGGGAGCGGCGGAATTCGCGGAGGGCGGTGGTTGGGTCAACGGACGTTCGGGGGTGGGGGTAGGATTCGGATTCGAGGCGCTTGAGAAAGAAGCGGGTGGGGAGGCCGGGGCGGATGGCGGTGGTGGATTGGGGATTGCTGAGATGGAGGGCGGGGCGGGCGGCGGCGCGCATGGCGGCGAGGCAGAGGAAGTTGGCTTTGGCGAGGTGGGAGAGCGTGGCGGCATCGGTTGCGGCGAGTTGCTCGGCCTGGCGGGAGGCGGTGTTGAGAGCTTCGACGATTTCGGCCGGGGTTGGCATTTACTCTTGCAGGCGCGAAGGGCGGGGGGATGTTGTCATTGCGGCGCGGGGTATTGGGGTGCTGTATTTTTGGACACACTTCGGGTGTGGTCCGGGCATTTTGGGGTTACATTACGGGCTGGATTTCGCCAGCGGGCGGGCTGTTGACGATGGTTTGGGCCGGAGTCGGAGCCGGGATTTCGGCGGTTTCGGACTCCGTTGGCGGCGGGGTTTCGGGCTCGTCGTTTGTTTTCAATGACTCTTGGGAGGGTCCTTGATTGGCTGCGAATTTCTTTAGGCGCATGATGTCGCGTTCCAGTCTTGAGATCGTTGACTGGTGGCGGTTGATGCGGACTTCCAGGCGGTAGACGAGAGACCCGGGTTTGCAGGCTTCGAGTTCAGCTTGGAGAACTCCGCCGGTGTTCGAGTGGAGTTCGGCTAGTTCGGATCTTCTTACTAGCATTAGGCGCGCCAGTTCCCAGTGGGCGAATGTGAGTTCGTCGACACGGGTGGCGATGTATTCGTCTTCGGGTTTCCAGTATTTGTAGAAGCTCTCGCGGAGGTTCAGGAAGCCTTCCTGGCTGACCGATTGTTTGAGCGTTTCTTCGTTGGCGTAGAGACCGTGGGTGAATGTCGCGGTTCTTGCTTTGAGCAGGCCTTCGGGCGTTTTCGGGCCCTGGCTTTTGGCGCCGTTGATCCGGGCGGATTCGGCGCGTCGGTTGGAGTGGTTTTGCAATCCCATAGTTTTAGGCTATGGGGTGTTTGACTAGTAACCGGCGGCTTGGGATTTTCTGATTTGGCTGCAGGTTGTTGATTTCGTTTGGGTTAGCGGTTGGAAAATAAAGTCATTTGCCTTGTGATTGACTTTTCCACAGGGGCGATTTTTCCGTAGTACGCTTTACGGAAAAAAATGAGGTGACTGACACCATAATATTGCGTTTGTTAGCGTTCTTCGAGGGCGGATTGGGTGATTTGGGCTTGGGCGTTGACGGTGAGGGTGATGATCAGGAGAGTCTGGGCTTTGGGGATCTTCGGCGGGTCTTTCCAGATATACAGAGACCGGCCGGCGGAGCCGTTGACGATTTCATTGGGCGGGCCGAAGCGCGCCTCGGCCTTTTGGACGGATTGGCCATCCCAGGCGTTCAGGAGGGCTTGGACGCGGCGGTTGCGGTACTGACGGCGCCAGTCGACCGTGGCTTCGCGGGCGAAGAGCCAGAAGCCGAGCACGGTCAGCGATACGAAAAAGAATATGACTTCAAATACCAAAGGCGAACTCTATTCTACCGATGACGGTAGGACGGAGTTCGCCTTTGGATTTTTTTGACTGTGCTACTCTTTGCCGATCCGCATGCCGTAGAAGCTGCGGTGGACGAAGAACAACGCCACGGCCAGACAACCGCCGGCCAGGATGTTGGTGAACATGGCACCCTGGGTTTCCGTCAACGACACCGCCAATTCGACGGCCAGGAGGCCGAAGAGGGTGGTGAATTTGATGATCGGGTTGAGGGCCACGGAACTGGTGTCCTTGAACGGATCGCCAACGGTGTCGCCGACGACGGTGGCGTCGTGCAGCGGAGTGCCTTTGGCTTTCAGTTCCACTTCCACAATCTTCTTGGCGTTATCCCAGGCTCCGCCGGCGTTCGCCATAAAGATGGCTTGATAGAGGCCGAACAGGGCAATGGAGATTAAGTAGCCGATGAAGAAGTAGGGTTCCAGGAAGGCGAAGGCGAGAGTGGCGAAGAACACGGTGAGGAAGATATTGAACATACCTTTCTGCGCGTATTCGGTACAGATCTGCACCACTTTCTTCGAGTCTTCGACGCTGGCTTTATCGATGCCTTCGAGTTTGATGTTGGCCTTGATGAACTCGACGGCGCGGTAGGCGCCGGTGGTGACTGCCTGCATGGACGCGCCGGTGAACCAGTAGATGACCGCGCCGCCGGCGATTAGGCCGAGCAGGAACGGGGGGTGGAGAATCGACAGGTTGTTGATGAGTTCGGGTTTCAAGCCGTGGGTTAGGTTGACGATGATGGAGAAGATCATCGTTGTGGCGCCGACGACGGCGGTACCGATTAGCACGGGTTTGGCCGTTGCCTTAAATGTATTGCCGGCGCCGTCGTTCTCTTCCAGGTTGTGTTTGGCGATTTCGAATTTGGGATCGAAGCCGAAGTCCTTCTTGATCTCCTTTTCGATGCCGGGGATGGCTTCGATGGTGGAGAGCTCGTAGACGGACTGAGCGTTGTCGGTGACGGGGCCGTAGGAATCGACGGCGATGGTGACCGGGCCCATGCCGAGGAAGCCGAAGGCAACGAGGCCGAAGGCGAAGACGGCGGGGGCTAGCATCAATGCCGCCATGCCCATGTTGGAGACCAGGTAGGCCGCGCCCATGAGGAGCAGCATAGCCATGCCGAGCCAGAAGGCGGAGAAGTTACCGGCAACCAAACCCGAGAGAATGTTGAGCGACGCGCCGCCTTCGCGGGAGCTGATCACCACTTCCTTGACGTGGCCGGATTCGGTGGAGGTGAATATTTTCACCAGTTCTGGAATAATCGCGCCGGCGAGGGTGCCGCAGGTGATGATTGTCGAGAGCTTCCACCAGAGTGAGGCATCGCCGCCGATGTTCGGAATGAGCGCGTAGGAGACGACGTAGGTCAGCACGACGCTGACGATGGAGGTGAGCCAGACGAGGATGGTGAGCGGGGCCTCGTAGTTCATCTTGTCGGCGTTCTCATACTTGGCTTTGGCGATGGCTTCGTTGAGGAAGTAGCTGCCGGCGGAGGCGACGACCATCATGATGCGCATGGAGAAGATCCAGACGAGGAGTTGGATCTGCACGAGCGGGTCCTTGACGGCGAGGAGGATGAAGCTGATGAGAGCGACACCGGTGACGCCGTAGGTTTCGAAGCCGTCGGCGGAGGGGCCGACGGAGTCGCCGGCGTTGTCACCGGTACAGTCGGCAATGACGCCGGGGTTGCGGGCGTCGTCCTCTTTGATTTTGAAGACGATCTTCATCAGGTCGGCGCCGATGTCGGCGATTTTGGTGAAGATGCCGCCGGCGACGCGGAGGGCGGCGGCGCCAAGGGATTCGCCGATGGCGAAGCCGATGAAGCAGGGGCCGGCGTAGTCGCGGGGGACGAAGAGGAGGATGAAGAGCATCAGCAGCAGTTCGACGGAGATGAGTAACATGCCGATGCTCATGCCGGCCTGCAACGGGATGGCGTAGCAGGGGAACGGCTTGCCGCGGAGGGCGGCGAAAGCGCAGCGGGAGTTGGCGAACGTGTTGACGCGGATGCCGAACCAGGCGACCGAGTAACTACCGGCGATACCGACGAGACTGAACAGAAGAATGATGGCGACTTTTATGAACTCGAAGTGCTGTAGCACGCCGAAGTAAAAGATCATGATGACGCCGATGAAGAGTTCCAGGATGAGCAGAAACTTGCCCTGAGTTAGCAAGTATGTTTTGCAGGTTTCGTAGATCAGCTCACTGACTTCGAGCATGGATTTGTGAACCGGCAGGTTCCGGAGGTGGTTGTACATCAGCAGGCCAAAGAGGAGCCCGAGGAAACCAACGACGAGTCCACTCATGAGCAGCGTGCGGCCGGAGACGCCGTCGAGGAAAGTGGCCTGGTTGAAATCGGGCAGAACGAGATTAGCCTCGCCGCCGCTGTGCCGAACGGGCGCAGCGTCCTGGGCGTAGGCACAGACGCCTATGAGGGCCAGGAGCGAGACGAAAAGAAGGACACGCATAATGCGAGTCCGGGAGCCGCGGGCGGAAGGTTCTCCGGCGGGCGGGATGGGCGAATTAAATCGCAACTGGGAATGCGAGAGCATTCTAACGAATCCTCCAAAGCTTCGAGAACGACCCTGGTTTGGGCCGAAACACACTCTATCAGCAGAAGGTTAACGGAAGCAAATTTTGTATTTCTAATCAAGGCGCGAATAGAACGACCCGCCTAGGGCTATATAGCCCATTTGGCATAGGGGTAAATTCCATTCAAGATCGGTACCAGTTGCGACGATAAAGGATGGGAGTGAAGGAGTTCGAGATGGATTTGATGCCAATACTGTTGATTTCGGCGAATGTGTTGACGCTGGCGTGGGCACTGAAGTTACTGGGGCGGCAGCCGAATCGACGGTTGCGACATTTGGTGTTGACGGTGAGTATTGTGTCGATGACGCAGACGGCGGCGTTCCTTTGCCACTTGCAGGGGCAGAGCCTGATGCAGGCGGCGGCGGTGGTGCAGCAGTGTGTGACATCGATGGGAACGTTGGCGGCGGTGTATTTGTTGTGGGTGGAAATTCGGGACCGGCGGCGGACGGATGAGATGCTGCGGTTGGCCGAGCATGAGAGCCAGGTTCGGCACGGGCGTGTGATGCGGGAAGCGCGGATGGCGGCGCGGGCTTCGGATTCGAATTGAGTAGGAAAAGGCTGGGTTAGAGGACTTCGAGGATCAGGCACTTGAGGTAGAGCGTTTCGGGGATGGCCGGGAGAATGGGATGGTCGGCGGCCTGGACGCGGCGTTCCAGGAGGCGGAGGGTGCGGCGGCAGTCGCGGGCGGCGGCGGTGACGGCGTCGAGCAACATCTCCTCACTCATGTGATGGGAGCAGGAACAGGTGACGAGGACGCCGCCGGGTTCCAAGAGTTGCAGGGCGCGGAGGTTGATCTCTTTGTAGCCGCGGCCGGCGCCTTCGAGAGTTCCTTTCGTTTTGGCGAAGGCGGGTGGGTCGAGGACGATGGTCTGGAAGCGCCGGTTGGCGGAGCGGTAGGCGGAGAGGAGATCGAAGACGTCGGCCTCCTTGAAATTGATGTTGGTGATTTCGTTGCGGAGGGCGTTGCGGGCGGCGGCGGAGAGGGCGGCGGCGCCGGAATCGACCGCTTCGACCGACTGGCAGGAGCGGGCCATGTGGATGGCGAAGCCGCCGGTGGAGGTGAAGCAATCGAGGGCTTCGCCGTGGGCCCAGCGGGCGGCGGCGACGTAGTTCTCGCGCTGGTCGAGATAGACACCGGTTTTTTGGCCGCGGGCGAGATCGGCGTGGAAGATGAAGTTGTTCATGTGCACGTCGACTTGGGGGGCGGGCGTTCCGGCGAGGGGGCCGGAGCGGAAGGAGAGCTGTTCCTTGGTGCGGACGGGGGCGTCGTTACGCTCCCAGATGCCGCGGGGGGAGAGGAGTTCTTCGAGGAGTTGGACGATGAGGGGTTGGGCGCGGTCCATGCCCTGGGTGAGGGTTTGGAGGACGAGGGTGTCGTCGTAGAGATCAACGATGAGCCCTGGGAGGCGATCGGCTTCGGAGAAGACGAGGCGGCAGGCGGTGGAGTTCTGGACGGCTTTGCGGCGGTGGGCGATGGCGGCTTGGAGGCGGGTGCGGAAGAAGGCTTCGTCGAGGGGTTCGACCTGGGTGGAGAAGAGGCGGAGCGCGATTTGGGAAGAGGCGGAGAAGTGGGCGGTGCCGAGGGGGAGCCCGCGGGGGTCGAGGACGGTGACGGTGTCGCCGGGGCGGGCGTTGTCGGGACGGTCGACGTCGGAGGCGTAGACCCAGACGTGGCCGGCGGCGAGACGATCGGCGGCGCGTTTTTGAATGCGGAGGGAAGGGCGGTTTTGCACTTCCTACCAGTTTAGCCGGGGCGGCGTGAGGGCCGCCCCGGTTTGGGTGAGCGCCGGGTTAGCTGACGACGTTCACTTTGATGGCGCGCGGCTTGGCGATTTCCTTTTTGGGAAGGGTGATCGTCAGGACGCCGTCCTTGAAGGCGGCGGCAACTTTTTCGGCATCGACGGTTTCCGGGATGGCGAAGTTGCGGGCGAAGGCGCCGTAGCCACGTTCGAGGCGGTGGTAGCCGGCCTTTTCCTCTTTGTGTTCGAACTTGCGTTCGCCTTTGAGGGAGAGGATGCCATTTTCGATGTTGATGGCGATGGCTTCGAGTTTGACTTCGGGGAGGTCGGCTTTGACGACGAGCTCGTTGTCGGTTTCGAAGATATCGACGGCGGGCGTCCAGGGACGGCCGGAGGGTTCGTGAATGAGGTCATTCAGGGCGTCCTCGAAGAAGCGGAAGGGAGCCGGAAGGGCGGGATTGAATTTGGTGATAAGCATGATAGGTGTCTCCGTAAATGTAACTACACCTACAGCATAAAACATGCGCCCGATCATGTCAACAATTTTATTTTAGATTTTATGAGTGCAATACACTCACATCTTCAAGCCTTCCGGTGCGTCGCCCAGTAGCCCAGCCGGTAAAGGAGTAAAACGCCTAAGAACATTCCGTAGTAAATGGGCGTCCAGAGTGCTGCTTTGCCTTGCCAGAAGAAGTGCACGACACCGGCGGCGGCGGAGACGTAGGCGAGTCTGTGGAGTAGCTGCCAGCGGCGGGCGCCGAGGCGGCGGATGGCGGCGTTGAAACTCGTCAACGCGAGCGGGACCATGAGGGCGAGAGCAGCCATGCCGGCGATGAAGAAGCGGCGGGTGGTGAGGTCCTCCTTGATGATGTCGAGGTTCCATTGGACGTCGAGGCCGTAGTAATGAAGGGCGTGTAGGGTGGCGTAGAAGAAGGCGAACAGGCCGGTCATGCGGCGGAAGCGGGCGATGCCGGATTGACCGGGGAGGCGTTTGAAGGGGGTGATGGAGAGACTGATGAGGAGGAAGCGGAGGGCCCAGTTGCCGGTGTAGCGGGCGACGGTTTCGATGCGGTTGATGCCAAGTTCGTTGGCCTGCCAGCGCCAGGCGAGCAGGAAGAGAGGGACAAGGCAGAGAAAGAAGACGACGGGTTTGGCGAGACGGCTGTTCCAGAAACGGTTCACGTACTCAGTATCCTCAACAGGCACTCACATTATTCCCTTCGCATCCGAAAAGAGATCGTGTGGGCTCTTCTATGACCGGACGAAATTGGAAAGCGACGGCCGTGTGGGTGCTGGTGGCGGCGTTGATGGGGTGCCAACAGAACCGGCCTGTGACGGCGGGGGTAGAGGACGCCGAGACGGTGACCGTGGCGGAGATGACGCTGCCGGGTAACCCGTTGCCGAGCAACCAGATGGTATATCCGTGGTCGGTGGTGGCGGGCGGGTTGGATTCGTCGAAGGCGATGGGCGCGGCGATGGAGGTCGACCCGGTGGTGGGCGCGCATTACGCCGGACTGCAGCCGGGCTCTTTTCATCCGGAGCGATTGACGGAGAAGAAGCAGGGGTACGTCTCCTATCGAATCAAGGACAAGATCTACTGGACGCTGCGGATGGTGACGCTGGCGGCGGGGGAACAGGTCTTAACGGACGGCAGCACGCTGGTGCGCGGGCGTTGCGGGAATCTATTTTCGGAGACGCCGCGGGAGCCGGTGGCGCCGGTGGAAGTGGAACCGGCCGAGAAGGCGATGGAAGAGCCGGTGCGGGCGGCGCAACTGGTGGCATCGCCCGAGATGCGGGCCGAGGCACCGGTGGCGACCGAGAAGTTTGAGAATCCGAAGGGGTTTGCCGAGAGCATCACCAATGGGAGTGTGCTGCCGACGCCGACGAACGACGATGCGCTGCCGCCGGTGTGGGTGGCGGGGGGAGGAATTGCCGGGCCGGGGGCCGGCGTGATGGGTGTGGGAGGCTTTGGCGGCGGAGGAGGCGGCGGGAGCGCGGGCATTCCGGGTACGACAGCGCCGGAGAACACGGGCGTTGGCGCGCCGGTGTTGCCGGAGATTCCGATGGTGACGCAGTCGACCGCTGTGACGATTCCGCCGCCGTTGGTGCTGGTGGCGCTGACGCATCCGCCGTCGACGCCGGTGATGCTGGAGTATCCGGTTTTTACGCCGCCGGATCTGCCATATCCTCCTGTTGCTTCGCCACAGCCACCCCAGATTTGGATACCGCCGACGGGGACGCCACCGATACTGCATCCGCCGGTTTCGGAGAATCCGCCGGGGGGCACGCCGCCTCCTTCGGGGCAGCCTCCGACCGGGCCACCTCCGTCGGGACCACCACCTTCTGCACCACCGCCGTCAGGGCCGCCGCCTTCGGGGCCACCTCCATCAGGACCGCCTCCGTTTGAACCACCGACAGTTCCGCCGCCGGATGTTTCGGTTCCCGAGTCGGGCGCCTGGGTGCTGGCCGTGCTGGGGATTGGGGCGATTGCCGTGGGATCCATGCGACGAAAAAGCTGAACTTTTCACTTTTCTCGCTGGCGGGCTTGGGTGTACAGTACCTAAAGTCAGCTATGCCGGGAATGGTCGCCAGTCGCTTGGGATTCACGCGGGAGGAGCTTGCCGTCCTGCGCCAGTTGCGTACGCCGGAGCGCATGCAGCGGTTTTTGGACGAGGAGATTCTGTACGACCCGAGCGTCTCCTGCCGGTCGCCGCGGCGCGTGTTGCGGGAGCGGCGCGGGCACTGCATGGAAGGGGCGATGCTGGCGGCGACGGCGTTGCGGCTAGTGGGATATCCACCGTTGATTTTGGATTTGGAAGCGCAGCGGGACGATGATCATGTGCTGGCTGTGTTTCGGCGGGATGGGTTGTGGGGGGCGATGGGCAAGTCCAATTACGCCGGGTTGCGGTATCGGGAGCCGGTGTATAAGACGCTGCGGGAGTTGGCGATGTCGTACTTCGAACACTACTTCAACCAGCGCGGGGAGCGGACGTTGCGGGGGTATTCGCGGCCGATTAATTTGGCTCGGTTTGATGCGACGGGGTGGATGACTTCGGAAGACGACCCGTGGCAGATTCCGAACTACTTGACCACGGTTTCGCACACGCTGCTGATCCCGAAGAAGGTGGTGGCACGGCTGACGTTGTCCGACCCGTTGTTGAAGGCCGCCGGGGAGTTCGGGATGCAGCGGGCGGGCTAGACCTTTTCCGGGACGACGTAGGGCTTGCGGTAGTCGCGGGTGAGGTGTTTGTTGGCTTCGTTGTCGTTGGTGAAGCGCAGGGCTTGCGGGTCGAACGTCAGCTTGCGGCCGGTGCGGTAGCTGATGTTGGCCATGTGGCACAGGGCCGCGGCGCTGGCGCCGGTTTCGATGTCGGCGTGGAGATCGGACACCTTGCGGGACTTGACGGCTTCGAGGAAGTTGGCCATGTGGGGGGCGGTGTCCCAGGCTCGTTTTTCCTTGTAGTTCACGTCCATTACCTTCTGGTGCTCTTCGCCTTTGTAGACCTGGTAGCCCATGAGATCCATCACCATGACGCCTTCGCTGCCGAAGAAGATATTGCCGATGGTGTGGCCGTTGCGGAAGGGGAGTTTTCCTTCTTCCGGCGTGAGCAGGCCGCGGACTTCGAACTCCATTTGGACGTCGCCGTAATCGAAGATGGCGGTTTGGGTGTTGGGGGTTTCCTGGGCGTCGTCGTAGGCGAATTTGCCGCCGAAGGAGTAGACGGTCTTGGGGAGTTCGGACTTGCCGAGGCCCCAGCGGGCGATGTCCATTTCGTGGACGCCCTGGTTGCCGATGTCGCCGTTGCCGGTGTCCCAGAACCAGTGCCAGTTGTAGGCGAAGCGTAGCTCGTTGAAGGGCCGCATGGGGGCGGGGCCGAGGAACTTGTCCCAATCGACGCCGGGGGGCGGGGTGGGGAGATCGGGCTTGCGGCCGATGGATTTGCGGCGTTTGTAGCAGAGGCCCTTCGCCAAATACACTTTGCCGATGACTCCTTCGTGGAGGAGTTTGATGCCTTCGATTTTGTGGGCGATGGAGCGGCTTTGGGAGCCGACTTGCACCATGCGGCCGTACTTGCGGGCGGCGGCGGTCATCTGGCGGCCTTCGAAGATGTTGTGGCTGGCGGGTTTTTCGCAGTAGACGTCTTTGCCGGCCTGGCAGGCCCAGATGGTGGCCAGCGCGTGCCAGTGGTTGGGGATGGCGAGGGAGACGGCGTCGACGGACTTGTCGTCGAAGACCTGGCGCATATCGCTATATTCTTTGGGCTTGCGGCCGGTCAGTTTTTCGATCATCGCCACGCCGCGTTCGCGGGCGGCCTGGTTAACGTCGCAGACGCCGGTGATGTTGGCGGTGGCGACTTCGCTGTAGAACTTCGCGTGATCCTGGCCGCGGCCGCCGAGGCCGACCAGCGTGACATTCACCCTCTCATTGGCTCCTCGGACTTGCGTGGTGGAAAGAACGGAGGCGGCGGTGAGGAGGGTGCGGCGGGTCATTTTGCGTAGAGTCCTAATACCCAGAGGGGGAAGTAGTGCCGGTACATGGTATATCGCATGTAGAAGACATTTGGGAAGCCGGTGCCGGTGGCGAGGGATTCGGGCCAGGAGCCATCGGGGGCTTGGGTTTCGAGGAGATGGCGGACGCCGCGTTCAGCGTAGGGGGAGTCCTTGCGGCCGGTGGCGTGGAGGGTGAGGAGGGCCCAGGCGGTTTGGGAGGGGGTGGAGGGGGCGCCGATGAACTCGTCGTTGACGTAGCCGGCGCAGCTTTCGCCCCAGCCGCCGTCGGCGTTTTGGACGGAGATGACCCAGTCGGCGGCGCGGCGGTAGAGGTTGGGATCGTCGTAACCGGCGGCTTGGAGACCGCGGACGGCGAGGAATGTTCCGTACAGGTAATTTACGCCCCAGCGGCCGTACCAACTGCCGTTCTTTTCCTGGGTGTTGACCAAGTAGTGCACGGCGTCGCGGACGGATGGATCCGATTTCGGCACGCCACGGCGGCAGAGGGCTTCGAGCACGCGGCCGGTGATGTCCGGGCAGGTGGGGTCGAGCATGGCGTTGTGGTCGGAGAAGGGGATGGCGTTGAGGACGCCCCAGTCGTTGTCGGCATCGAAGGCGGCGTAGCCACCGTCGCGGGACTGCATGCCTTTGAGCCAGGCGAGGGCGCGGTCTTCGACGGCCTTTTGTTTCACGGGGTCGGAGGCGACGGCGTGTTCGAGGCACATGAGAACGATGGCGGTGTCGTCGATGTCGGGGTACTGTTCGTTGGCGAATTCAAAGGCCCAGCCGGAGGGGTGGAGGTGGGGGCGTTTGACGGACCAATCGCCGCGGCGGCGGATCTCTTTGGAGAGGAGCCAGTCGGCGGATTTGCGGAGGGCTTCGGGGTTGGGGTGGCCGGCTTCGGCGAGGGCGAAGGCGGCGTAGGCGGTGTCCCAGACGGGGGAGAAGCAGGGCTGGAAGTAGAGCTCTTCGTCGGTTTCGGTGATGAGGTTGTTGAAGTGGGCTTTGGCGTCGATTAAGTCGGGGTGATCTTCGGGGTAGCCGAGGGCTTCGAGGGCCATGATGGTGTACTGCATGGCGGGGTAGATGGCGCCGAGGCCGTCGGAGTTGCGGCAGTGGTCGATCATCCACTTTTCCGCTTGTCGAATGGCGGCGATGCGGGCGTCGCGGTGGCCGCGGCGTTCCCAGATTTTGAGGAGCTTGTCGACGTGGTGGAAGATCGTTGAGAGGAAGCGATCGCGTTTGGGGAGGCTGAGTTTGCGATCGGGGTGGATGAGTTCGTCGACGTTGATGCCATCGGGGGCGGGGCGGACGCCGCCGACGGATTGGACGATGGAGAGGGGGACGACGATGGCGCGGGTCCAGGAAGCCATTTCGTAGAGCACGCCGCCCATGTAGAGAGACCCGCCGGGCATGAGGACGAGTTCGGGGGGGATGCTGGGGACGTACTTGCGGGGGTAGAGGCCGAAGAGGCTGAGGTTGATTTTGGTGTAGCTGTTGCAGGCCTGGAGGCCGCCGAGCGCGAGGACGCGGAGGCGGGCGCGGCGCATGGGTTCGTCGTTAGGGGAGTAGCCGCAGAGGCGGAGGGCGGTGTAGGCCTTGACGGTGGAATTGACGTCGGCGGGGCCGTCGGGGTAGATCCACCAGCCGCCGTCGGCCATTTGTTGGGAGAGGATGCGGCGGCAGGCCTTTTCGAGACGCGGCTTGGTGGGTGGGTTCCAGAGGCCGTGATCGGGGGGGTGGAGCCAGAGTTCGAGGAGGACGTAATCGGCTTCGAGGGAGACGTCGGCCAAGAGTTCGCCGCACCAGTAGCCATCGGCGAACTGTTTTTCGACGAGGGAGCGGGCGCTGGTTTCGGAGGCGGCGCGGGCGGCGTCGCGGAGGCTTTGGCGCTCTTCAAGGAGTTCGCCTACTACGGACCGGCGACGGAACGGTTGCTGCGTGGGGAAGACCAGACTCATTCGGTTGTGCGATCGCTTCGGCCGGGTTGGGGAAGCGGTCTTCTCTCAGGATAGCGCCTGCGGGGGATCGGGAAAATCTTATCTCTTGTTTTCGAGTGGGTGGTCGATAAGTTGAGTGATGTGGATTTTGATTCTTTTCGTGATGGCGATGGGGGTATTTGGGGCGGAGGAGACTGCGAAGCCGAAGGAGCCGCCGAAGGAAGTTCCAAAGCCGGTGAGTAGTTTGGAGCGGCAACGGTTGAGTGTGGAGCGGCAGATGCAGGGGATTCGGGAGCACTTTCCGCCGCCGTTTGGCGGGCAGCCGGCGACACTGGTTGCGTCTTCGACTGCGGCACCGGGGCCACCTCCGCCGGCCGATTGTCCTCCTGTGACGGCGGCGGCGATGAAGCCGATCATTGACCGGGAGGCGACGAAGAACAAGGTGGACGCGGGGTTGGTGCGGGCGGTGGTGGAGGCCGAGTCGGCATATTCGCCGTGCGCGGTGTCGGCGGTGGGAGCGATGGGGTTGATGCAGCTGATGCCGGCGACGGCGGAGAGTTTGCAGGTGACCGACCCGTATGATCCGAGTCAGAACATCACGGCGGGGACGCAGTACTTGAAGCAGATGTTGGAGCGGTACGGAGGTGACATTGCGAAGGCGTTGGCGGCCTACAATGCGGGACCGGCGCGGGTAGACGCGGCCGGGGGCGTGCCGCCGATTCCGGAGACGCAGGAATACGTCCGTAAAATCATGGGCAAGATCGGACCGCCTCGTCCCGTGGAGTAATTCCGCGGGCGTAGAATGAGGGCATGATCAGCGCCCTGTTGTTCGCAGGTCTGGCCATGCAGGTGGGGCAGACACCCACGCCGCAGAACCCATCGCCACAGAACCCTTCTCCCATGACGGAGGCTACCCGGACGCATGACCGGGTGGTGCAGCACCGAGTCGCGACGGGGAGGCGGAAGGGGCGGGTGCTGATTGTTGGTCATCCGGGGCCAACGTCGCCGGTGATTCTGCATTTTCATGGGGACACGTGGTTGCCGGAGCAGGCGATCGCAGGGGTGTTTCCGGATGTGACGATTGTGTCGTTGTATCTGGGTTCGATCTCCGATAATTACCAGGACGCGTATAAGACGCCGGAGGCGTTTCAGGCTTTGTTAACGGAGGCCGGGGCGGGGCGGCGGCCGGTGTATTTGAGTGCGTTTAGTGCGGGGTATGGGGCGGTGCGGGCGATATTGAAGCATTCGTACCGGCGGATTGATACGGTGCTTTTGATGGATGGGTTGCACTCGGACTATCTGGGGAAAGAGATCGATCCGGTGGGGTTGGATGTGTTTTTGCAGTTTGCGCGGGATGCATCCTTGGGGCGGAAGCGGATGCTGATTACGCATTCTGAGGTGTATCCGGGGACGTTTCCGAGTACGACGGAGACGACGGATTGGTTGCTGAAGCAGTTGAAGTTGAAGCGGATGCCGGTGTTGCGGTGGGGGCCGGTGGGGATGCAGCAGCTATCGGATGCGCGGCGGGGGCGGTTGGTGGTGATGGGGTTTGCGGGGAATAGTGCGCCGGACCATGTGGACCATTTGCACGGGATGAGTACGTGGTTGCGGGCTTTGCGGCGGATTTAGGGCGGGGGTACCGGGGGCTTGGGAGGCGGTGAGGAGAGGTTACCCTCAGACAATTCCTTGGTGACAGTCACCAAGGAATTGTCTGAGGCGGGTGGTTAAACGGTGATGCAGGGGTTGGAGAGCGTGCCGATGCCGCTCGTCGTGATGGTTACCACGTCGCCGGGGGCGAGCGCGGACTCTTGCGTCACGATGATGCCCGTGCCGGTCAGAACTACCGAGCCGCAGGGGACGGGGTTCGACTGGAGCAAGTATTCCACCAGGGTTTCGATCTTGCGGCCGAGCTTGCCGGTGGAGGTCGAGCCTTCGAACGTCGTCGTGTCGCCGCGCTTGATGACGCAGGTCATTTCGAGCGAGTAAGGGTCGGGGATCTCATCGGCGGTCACCATGACCGGGCCGAGCGAGCAGCAGGCCGTGTAGACCTTCGACTGGGGCAGGTAGAGCGGGTTTTCCCGTTCAATGTCCCACGCCGAAACGTCGTTGGCGATCGTATAGCCAACCACGCGGCCCTTGCTGCCGAGGACGACGGCGAGTTCCGGTTCGGGCGCGGTGAAGACCGAATCCGAACGGATGCCGACACCCTGGTCGGGGCCGACGCAGACGCGGGCCGTGCCCTTGAAGAAGATCTCGGGACGGTTGGCCGGGTTGTAGACGTAGGCGTAGAAGCCTTCGCGGGTGTTGTGTTCCCCGTCGCGGAAGCTGGCGCTCATCTCATACGTACAGCCGCAGGCCCAGACTTCTTTGGGCGCGAGCGGGATGAGCGGCGTAGCCGGGGCGGCGTTGGAGGAGGCCATGGACTTGGCCAGCTTGGGCAGGTCCGTGTTCTCCACTTCCGAGCGGCGGATGAGGTCATAAAGCGTATGACCGGGGATCGGGCGGGCGTTCCCGTTTTCAAAGATCGCCGCCGTAACTTCGTTATTCCACTTAATTTGTCCGAGTCGCATGGGTTAGTACTTGAGATACACCGTCTTGTAATCGCTGTAGAAATCCAGGGCGGCCGGGCCTTGTTCCTTGGGTCCAAAGCTGGAGTCCTTGGTGCCGCCGAAGGGGAGTTGATATTCCACGCCCGCGCTGGGGAGGTTGATGGTCAACAGGCCTGCTTCGGCACCGTACACGAATTCGAAGACACGCGACAAATTCGTCGTCTGCACGGACGCCGAGAGACCAAACGGGATGTTGTTGGCGATACGCAGGGCGTCGGTAAAGTCCTTCGCCTTCATGACGGCGAGGACGGGACCGAACACTTCTTCCTGGGCGATTCGCATGGTTTCGGTGACGTCGGCGAAGAGGGTGGGCTCGACAAAGTAGCCTTTGTCGTAGGCGCCGCCGGTGAGGCGGTTGCCGCCCGCGACGAGCCGGGCGCCTTCCTGTTTACCGATTTCGATGTACTTCAGATCCGTTTCGAGCTGGCCCTGGTCGACGGCCGGTCCGATGTCGATGCCGGGCTCCATGCCGTTGCCGACCTTGAGCTTGGACATGCGTTCGGCGACGGCTTCGACGAACTTGTCGTAGATGGACTCTTCGACGATGGCGCGGCTGGTGGCGGTGCACTTCTGGCCGGTGGAGAAGAACGCGGCGTTGACGACGTTTTCGACGGCCGATTTGAAGTCAGCGTCGGCGAGGACGATGGTCGGGTTCTTACCGCCCATTTCGAGCTGGATGCGGAGGCGGCGCTTGGAGGCTTCGGTGTGGATCCATTCGCCGATTTCGCAGGAGCCGGTGAAGGAGATGGCCTTCAGGGGCTTGGCGGTGACGAGGGCCTTGCCGATTTCTCCGCCGGAGCCGGCGATGAAGTTGACGACACCTTTGGGGATGCCGGCTTCGTGGCACGCCTCGACGATGCGCCAGGAGCTGAGCGGGGAGACCGAGGCGGGCTTGATGATGACGGTGTTACCGCAGATCAGGGCCGGGGCGAGCTTCCAGGCTGGAATGGCGATGGGGAAGTTCCAGGGGTTGATGAGACCGATGACGCCGATGGGCTTACGGATGGCGAACATGTGAACGCGATCGCGTTCGCTAGGCACCAGGTGGCCGGGGAGGCGGGAGCCTTCCGAGCCGAAGTAGCGGAAGATGTTGATGGCGCGGCGGACTTCGCCTTTGGCTTCGGGAAGGGTTTTGCCTTCCTCGCGGCACATCTCTTCGCCGAGCTGGTCGAATTTCTTTTCGAGAATGTCGGCAACCTTGAAGAGCAGGGCGCCACGGGCCGGGCCGGGCATGTTGGCCCAGCCGGCGAAGGCGGCCTGAGCGGCGTCAGCGGCGCGGTGGACGTCGTCGCCCGTGCCTTTGACGAAAAGGCCGACGACTTCATCGGTATTGGCAGGATTGCGATTTTCGAAGGTGGGTCCATCGACCCATTCGCCATTGATGTAATTGCGGAAAACTTCCGGCATGATTGTGCTGTCCTCGTGGAAAGTGGTTACGGCTAACAGGGCGCGGTGACGCCGGTGGGTTGAAGCTTACTTCTTGTTGAAATCTACTTTGGGCGCCTGGCGGGAACCCGGGTCGGTCTTGAAGTACGCATCGTTGCGTTGGAACCCGAAGATGCTAGCGGCAATGTTGTTCGGGAACAGTTCGATGCTGGTGTTGTACTTCTGAACAGCCTCATTATACTTTCTTCGCTCGACGGCGATGCGGTTTTCGGTGCCGGCGAGTTCGTCCTGGAGGCGCATGAAGTTGGCGTCGGACTTCAGTTGGGGGTAGTTTTCTACCACCATCAAGAGGCGGGAGAGGGCGCCATCGAGCTGGCCGTTGGCGGTGATTTTCTCCTGGGGAGAGCGGGCGCCACCGAGAGCGGCGCGGGCGTTGGAGACGCTGGCGATGACATCCTTTTCCTGGGAGGCGAAGCCTTTGACGGTTTCGACGAGGTTGGGGATGAGATCGGCACGGCGCTGGAGGACGACGTCAACCTGGGCGAAGGCGCCATCGATGGCGTTCTTCTGCACGACCAGATCGTTCCGGACGCCGACGAACGAACCGCCGACGAGCAGCACCAGCAGCAGCAGCACACCAAGAATGATCAATGCGATTTTCATAGAGCTCCTTATTATCGAACTACTTTTTGGCTAATCGGTCGACGGCACCGGTCAGCGCTTCAATCTGTTTCATGTAGGCGGCGAGGAGCGCCGGGGGATCGAGGGCGCGCGCCTTGGCGACGCCTTCGCGGAGATCCAACAAAGTATAGAACGGGGCGGGGTCGATGCCGAACTGGGTAGCACAAGCCCCGATGGCTTCGCGCTTATGCATGGGCGATGGGGCACCGGCGAGGCGGAGGGCGTGACGGGAGAGGTTGCAGAACGTCGAGACCGATTCGCCCATGAGGAGGACGAGTTGGGCGGGTTCGCTCAACAGGCCGCCGGCTTTCTGGCGGAGGCGGAGGAGTTTGGCGCGGAGTTCGTGTTCGACCTGGCCGCGGTAGAAGGTGTCGTCTACGATGAGGCCGGTGACGAGGTCGGCCCCGGCGAGGACGCGGTGGCATTCGACGATGTCGTGGAACTCGATGGCGAAGCAGTCGGTAGAGTTGTAGAACTCCTCCTCACTGAGGAAGAGGGGGGAGGGGTTCGAGAGAGACCGCCACCAGCGGATGGGCGATTCGGCGAGGCGCAGTTCGGCGGGGCCGATGGTTTTGAGCACGCAGAGGACGTTCAGATCGCTGTACTTTCCATGCATCTCCCCGGACGCGGCGGAGCCGTAGAGGACGACCGAGAGCAGTTGCTCGCCGAAGGCGCGGGAGAGCCGCGTGGTGAGTTCCGAGAGCCGTTTATCCGTTTCGTTTGCCATAGATTTACCAGTCGCTCGAAGAGCCTCCTCCACCGGAATCGCCACCGCCGAAGCCACCGAAACCACCACCGCCACCACCGCCATCGTAGCCGCCGAAGCCACCGCCACCGCCGCCCCGGCCGCCGTTCATCATCATGGGCAGAAGCCACCAGGGACCGCCACCGCCACGGCCGAACAATGCCAGCAGCAGGATGATGCCGAACAGGATCATGGGCCAGGGGAGGCCTTTTTGCGGACGGGAGACGGGCCGGCGGGGGCGCACGGCTTCGTCGATGGTCACACCTTTTTCCCGAGCAACCTTCTCCCCTATTTGATGCGCGGCGATGAGAAACGCTTCTCCGTACTGTCCTTGTCGCAGCGCGGGGCGCATGGCGCGCAGGATATCGCCGGCCGAGCCATCGGGCAGGATGGGTTCGAGGCCATAGCCGACTTCCAGGCGGCTACGTTTATCGGTGACGGAGAGCAGCAGCATGGCGCCGTTGTTCTCGCCCTTCTGGCCGATGCCCCACTTGCGGAAGATGGTGTTGGCGACGTCTTCGACCGGTTCGCCGTCGAGATCACGGAGGACGACGAAGGCGAGCTGGGCGCCGGTGGCCTTCTGGACGGCGGCGCAGTAGGCGTCGATCTGCTGGCGGGAGGCCGGGTCGATGACGCCGGCGAAATCGCTGACGAAGCCCTGCGGTTGCAGCGCGCCCCAATCGGCCGCGGGCGCCACGGCGGCGGCAAGCAGCAGGGCGCAGAGCTTCGCAATGTGCCGTAGAGGCATAGTTAGCAGACGAGATCGCGGCGGGTGAACTTTTCGGTGCCAGCGGGGCCGACGATGGTGAGGGCCATGTTCTCTGGTTTCAAGAACGTTTGGGCGATGTCGTGGATGTCTGCTATTTGGACGGCGTCGATGGAGGCGATGGTTTCATCGAGATCGAGGAACCGGCCGAAGAAGATCTCCTGGCGGGCGAGATTCGACATACGGGAGCCGGGGGATTCGAGACCGAGGACGACCGAGGCTTTCAGGTTTTCCTTGGCGCGGCGGAGCTCTTCATCGGCGATGGGGCCGTTCTTGATGCCGCGCAGTTCTTCCATCACGCTGGAGACGACTTTGCGGAGGGAGCCGGGCGAGGTGCCGGCGTAGATGGCCATGGCGCCGGAATCGCGGTAGAGCGAAAGTTCGCTGCCGATGTTGTAGACCAGGCCCTGGCGTTCGCGCACGTTCTGGAAGAGGCGCGAGCTCATGCCGCCGCCGAGAATGGTATTGAGCAGGTAGCAGCCGAAGCGTTTGGCGTGGACCATGGGATACGACGGCGCGGCGATGCAGGCCTGGGCCTGTTCGAGCGAGGCCTTGGTCTTCATGGCGATCTGTGGGAAGACGTTGACTTCGGGCAGCGCGGGCAGCGGGGCGCCTTTGGGCATGGAGCCCATGATGCCGGCGACCATTTTGACGAAGGCGGCGTGCTTCACTTTTCCGGCGGCGGTGATCAGCATGTTGCCGGGGATGTAGTGGCGGCTCCAGTATTCCCGGAGCATCTTCGGGTGGAAACTCTTGACGGTTTTGGGCGTGCCGAGGATGGGCCAGCCGAGGGCGTCTTCCTTCCAGAACTTCTTGCAGAAGAGTTCGTGGGTTTGGGATTCGGCGCTATCGAGATCCATCTTGATCTCTTCGAGGACGACGCCTTTTTCCTTCTCCAGATCTTCCTCGCGGAAGAGCGGGCGGAGGATCATGTCGGAGAGAATGTCGAAGGCGTGGGGGGCGTGTTCGTCGAGAACCTTGGCGTTGAAGCTGACGATTTCCTTGCCGGTGAAGGCGTCGGAGTAGCCGCCGATGGTGTCGAGTTCGCGGGCGATCTCGTGGGTGCTGCGGCGTTCAGTCCCTTTGAACAGCATGTGCTCAATAAAATGGCTGATGCCATTTTCGGCGGCGGTTTCGCGGCGGGAACCGGAGCGGAGCCAGAGACCGAGGGAAAGCGAGCGGGCGCCGGGCATGGACTCGGTGATAATTTTGAGGCCGTTGGGGAGCACCGTGGTCTCGACGGCAAGAGATCGATTCAAAGTTTTTGACATGGAATGCGCTAGCGCAGGTTTCCCTTCTATTCTAGAAGGGATGGGACAACGCGCTCAGCCTACTTTACTTGGACTTGATGTCCCCGACCTGCTGGAACTGCTGGGCGAGGGAGCGCGGCCCTATCGTGCCCGCCAGATATATGATGCATTGTATCGCCGGAACGTTGCTGATCTGGACGAGCAGACGGCGTTGCCGAAGGAGTTACGGGACCAACTGCGGAGCCGGATGCCGCACGGGCGGCTGGAGGTAGACCAGCGGTTTGACTCGGCCGACGGGACGACTCGGTACCTGTTGAAACTGCCGGACGATGGGCGGAGCGTGGAGACGGTTTTGATGCCGCAGGACGACCGGCACACGATTTGCATTTCGTCGCAGGTGGGTTGTCCGGTGGATTGCAAGTTCTGTTTGACGGCGCAGATGGGGCTGGAGCGGAGCCTGAGCGCGGGCGAGATTGTGGGCCAGGTGCTGCATGTTTGCAAAGAGCATGGGCTGGACCCGCGGGCCGAGCACGTCAACATTGTGATGATGGGTATGGGCGAACCGCTGTTGAACCTGCCGAATGTTTTAAAGGCCACGCGGATTCTGTGCGATGCGCATGGGGTGGGTTTTTCGCAGCGGCGGATCACGGTGTCGACATCGGGGATTGTGCCGAAGATTGCGGAGTTGGGGGCGGCGGAGGTGCGGCCGCATCTGGCGATTTCGTTGAATGCTTCGCACGAGGAGCAGCGGCGGGAATTGATGCCGATTACGAAGAAGTATCACCTGGCCGATTTGATGGAGGCTTGTAAAGCCTTTCCGTTGCGGCCTAGGGAGTTTTTGTTTTTTGAGTATGTGATGCTGCGCGGGGTGAACGATACCGATGCCGATGCGCGGCGGGTGGTGGCGCTGTTGGCCAACATGCGGGCGAAGGTGAATATTATTGCGCTGAACCCGGGGCCGGGGATTCCGTTCCAGACGCCGGATCCGGAGCGGGTGGCGAGTTTCCAGAAGATTGTGATGAAGTCGATGCCGTGTTATGTGCGGCGGCCGCGGGGGTTGGATATTTATGCGGCGTGCGGGCAGTTGAAGAAGATGCAGACGGAGGATCTGGTTACGATCCAATGAGCGCGCGTCTGGTGGTGGGGAATGTGTTGATGTGGGCCGGGGCGGTGCTGGGCTTGCCGTCTTTGGTGGCGAGTGTTTATTTCGGGATCGATGTGGTGAAGCAGTGGATGGCTCCGGCGGCGGCGGTGCGGCCGGCGCTGGATGCGAACGCGCATCCGATTGAGGTGGTGGCGCGGGGTGCGACGGTGGTGGGGAATGCGCTGTTGAGCGTGGGCGATGGGATCGTACGGGGGCTGTTTGTGGTGGCGCTCTGTATCTTCGGCGTGGCGTTGGTGCTGTTTTTTGTGGGGCGGCGGCTGCGCGCTTAAGCTCAGACAATTCCTGGGTGACAGTCACCCAGGAATTGTCTGGGGGTTATTTGGGGAGATTCATGACCCATTTGGTGGCTTCGAGCCACATTTTCTGGACTTGCGGGAGTTCCCAGATCTCTGAACGGTGGCCGAGGGTGGAGACGAAGACGCGGCCGCGGCCGTAGTTGCGTACCCAGCTTACGGCGAAGTCGCGGTCGGTGCGACGGACGTTTTTGTTGGTGAGGTCGACGCTGTCGGCGTCGAGGCGCATGAGGACGCGGACGCGGTCGCGGGAGTAGTTCTTCAGCTGGTAGATTTCGTCGAAGAGGAAGAAATCGGGCGGGAAGTGGGCGGTGGCGGGGTGCTTGGGATCTTCGTTGATGATCTTGGCTTTGATCTGATTCCAGGGGTGCAGGTCGAAGTAGCCGCCGACCAGTTCGCCGTATTCGGGCCAGGTGTAGAGCGTGTCGACGCCGCTGTGGGCGGCCATGAAACCCTTGCCTTCGGTGCGGACGAATTCGAGAAGCGCCTGTTTTTGCTCGTCGTCCAGGTCGAGTTCGCCGGAGGTGTAGAAGAAGATGGCGTCGAAGTAGTCGAGGTTTTTGGCGTTGGCGCCGAGCTTCTTTTTGGTGATCAGCTGGGTGTCGGTGCGGATGTAGGTGTCCCAGAGGCCGGTCTCTTTGCCGATTTTCCATAACGTGGCGAGGCCGTCGGAGGTGGAATCGTGCTGGAAGCCTTTGGTTTGGCCGATGGCGAGGAGCTTCTTGCGTTTAGGGGCCTGCGGGGGCTGTTGGGCGCTGGCCAGGGTGGCGAGCAGGAGGGCGGCGAGGAGAAGGCGGATCGGGCGCATGGCACCCGGTAGTTTATACCTTTACGACGCGGCGGAGAGTGTAGAGCTCCTGGTTGACCTGACCCTGTTCGAGCTTGCGCCATTCGTCGTTGACATGGACGACCTTGCCGCTGATGTGATTGGACCGTTCGCTGGCGAGGAAGAGGGCCAACTGGATCTGCTTTTCCGGGCTGGCGCCGCCGGTCATGCGGACCTGCTTGGCGTCTTCGATTTCCTTCCACCCGGCGCGGTCACCGGCGGCGAGGATCTCATCGGTCATCGACGTATAGGCGCCGCCGGGGGCGAGGCAATTGATCTGCACGTTGTCTTCGGCAATTTCGGCGGCGATGGTTTCGATGAGACGAACGAGGGCGGTTTTACTGGCGGAATAGGCGGAAAAGTTGGGTCGGGGCGTGAGGGCTCCACCGCCGGAGATGGCAATGATTTTGCCGGAGCGGCGGGCGATCATCTCCGGGAGGACGGCGCGGGTGGCGAGCATAACGCCGTGGAGATTGGTCTCAATCGTGTCCCACCAGGCTTTGGGGGAGACGTCGACCAGGCGGCCGATGGGACCCTGGATCCCGGCGGCACAGATGAGGATATCGATGGAGCCCCAGTGGACGCGCATGCGATCGACGGCGGCTGAGACCTGTTCGGCGTCGCGGACATCGGCGCGGAGGCGCATGGCGATGCCACCGGCTTGTTCGATTTCCAATTGGGCGAGATCGAGTTCGCCGCGGCTGCGAGCGAGGAGCCCGATCTTCGCACCGCGAGACGCCATTCCAAGGGCAAAGCGTTTTCCGATTCCCCGGCCCGCTCCGGTGATCAGAATATTTTTTCCAGCAACAACCTGCGTATCAGACATTCTATAAGCGAACCGAGCGAAACCTGGCGCGGCCGCGGCTACATCCCTTTCCTCCCCATTCTAGCCACATCGGGGACGGATCAGGGGGGCCGGATCAGGGGCGAGCGCCGGGGCGGGAGGCTTTGGCGGCGTACATGGCTTCGTCCGCACGGCGGAAAAGATCGGCGGCCGATTCGCCACAGCAGTACTCGACAACGCCGGAGCTGGCGCGGATGGGAAGGAGAATCGATTTGCCCTGCCACTGGATTTCGTAGCGGCGGCTGAGCTTTTCGGAAATCTGGGCACAGCGGCGGAGCGCGTCTTTCAGTGGGCAATCGAAGATGACGAAGAACTCGTCGCCGCCCCAGCGGGCGACGACGTCGCCGGGCCGGACCTGTTCGTTGAGCACGTTGGCGAACTGGCGGAGTACCATATCGCCGCATTCGTGGCCGAAGCGGTCGTTGATGCTTTTGAAGAAGTCGAGATCAAAGAGCAGGGCGCAGAACGGCGTCATCGATTGGATGCGGTGGTCGAGCTGGCGTTCGAGTTCGCGGCGGTTGGCGAGGCCGGTGAGCGAGTCCGTAGAGGCGGCGGCTTCGGCTTCGGCCAGGCGGGTGCGGAACTGGGCGAGGTCTGCCTCCATGGCGGCAATGGACTGATGATTTTCCCTTACCATCTTCGAGACGCTTTCGCGGAGATGGGAGGCTTCGGCGGTGAGTTGGCGGCGGAGTTGTTCGAGGTCGTCCAGTTGGACAAGCCGGCCGAGCGCTTCACAGACCCCTTCGAGGTCCCCGCTTTGCAGGTCTGACCGGGAGCGGGCTGATTCGGCAGCCGAGGCCATGACGGAGAGGATGGATTTGACGGCGTCCATGTCCTCGCGTTGGGTGCGGCGAGACTCCTGGGCGTAGTTGTAGAGAACTCGTTCGACGAGGCGGGGCGTGGAATCGAGCACGGCTTCCGGGACGTCCTCCTCCAGGCAGGCGTGGACTTGCTGCCAGTCCTCCTCCGTTTTGCGGGCGGCACCGGGGAAGAGCGGGAATACGTGCTCCTCCATGGAGAGCATGGACTGCTGCCAGTAGGTGAGGCATTTGCGGGCGAGGCGCGTCCGCTCCTCCATCGCCTTTGTCTGCCGGTCTAGTTCCGAGACTGCATCTTTCACCGAGATCATCCCGCTCCTTTCTCCAACGAAACTTATCGGCTGGATTGGAGAGAGATTGAGAGGATTTGAGACCCTTGCGTGGATGCCGCTATACTTGTAACGGAGAGAGTTTGTCTATTCTCCGATGAACGTAAGCGCCCAGGAGGCCAATGAGCAAAGAGGATTGTATTGAAGTTACCGGAACTGTGGTCGAAAAGTTCCCTAGCGGGTTGTTCAGTGTGCAGTTAGACCAGGAACGGCTCGTACTCGCCCATCTCGCCGGAAAGTTGCGCCGGAATCGTATCCGCGTGCTGGCGGGGGACCGCGTCACATTAGAAATGTCGCCCTACGATCTGACAAAAGGCCGCATCACCTATCGCCACAAGTAGCCTGTAACCTTTCGTCCTCACCGTCCGGGTTTCGAGAACAATCGCTTTGCCAATTCGTACCCTTTTTCTGTTTGGAACCCGGCCGGAGGCCATTAAGCTGTGCCCCGTACTGCGCCATCTGCAGTCGGAGCCGGAACACTTCGATGTGAAGGTTTGCGTGACGGCGCAACACCGGCAGATGCTGGACCAGGTGCTGGAGGCGTTCCGGGTAAAGCCGGACGTCGACCTGGACCTGATGCTGCCGGGCCAGACGCTGTTCCAGTCTTCGTCGCGGATGCTGGCGGCGCTGGAGCCGGTGTTCAAAGACCTGAAGCCGGACTTGGCAATTGTCCAGGGAGACACGACGACGACGCTGTGCGGAGCGTTGGCGGCGTTTTACGCGCGGGTTCCCATTGGCCACGTGGAGGCGGGGTTGCGTACCTGGGACATGGCCCAGCCGTTTCCGGAAGAGATGAACCGGGTGCTGACCGGACGGATGGCCGACATCCATTTCCCGGCGACGCCGTGGGCGCAGGCCAATCTGGTGCGCGAGGGCGTGCCGGTGGAGAGAACGTTCGTCACCGGGAATTCCGGGATCGACGCGGTGCTGTACGTGCGCGACGGGCTGGAGAACGGCACGTTGACGAGCGGGGTGGACTGGTCGTTTTTGAACCCGGCGAAGCGGTTGATCGTCGTCACGGCGCACCGGCGAGAGAGTTTTGGGGCGGGGTTTGAGAGTATTTGCCGGGCGATTGCGCGGCTGGCGGCGCGCGAGGACGTGGAAATTGTGTATCCCGTGCATCCGAATCCGAACGTGCAGGACCCGGTGAACCGGCTGCTGGCGAACCTTTCAAACGTTCATTTGATCGCGCCTTTGGACTACATTCCGTTCGTGGATCTGATGCGGCGGGCGTATCTGCTGATCACCGATTCGGGTGGGGTGCAGGAGGAAGGGCCGTCGTTGGGCAAGCCGATTTTGGTGTTGCGGGAGAAGACCGAGCGGCCGGAAGCGGTGGAAGCGGGGACGGTAAAACTGGTCGGAACGGACGAAAATCGGATTGTAATTGAGACTGAAATCCTTTTAAATGACGTGGTTTTATACGACCGCATGAAACTCGTTCACAACCCTTACGGAGATGGGCACGCAAGCGCCCGGATTTCGGCTGCAATCCATTCATTCTTAAGGAAATAAAAATTTCACTTTTTTTCGTAAAGTGACCCGGTTTTGAGAGGCGCCGAGCCGTTTTTGCTTGCCAATTTCATAGAATGGGGTCGTGAAGTCACTTTCTTTCTCCCCACGCAATCGCCGGAAGGCCTCGTCCTTCACCGGCGCTGCCGGAGCGCGCATGGCGGCTCAGTTGGCGGAACGAATCATTGGTCAGCCGGACTCGCTGGATGCGATTGTCCCCTACGTACAGATGTACCAGGCGGGACTGGCACCGGAAGGGCGACCGGCCGGCGTGTTCCTGCTCCTGGGTCCGACGGGCACGGGCAAGACGCGCACGGTGGAGGCGTTGGCCGAAGTCATTCATGGTTCGGCGAAAAACGTCCTGCGGATTGATTGCGGCGAGTACCAGATGGAGCACGAGGTGGCCAAGCTGATTGGCGCGCCTCCGGGATACCTGGGTCACCGGGAGACGCAGCCGGTGTTGACGCAACTGCGGCTGAACCAGGTGATGAGTGACCGGGCCAATATCGCCATCGTACTGTTTGACGAGGTGGAGAAGGCCGCGCCGTCGCTGACGCGGTTGCTGTTGGGCATTTTGGACAAGGGCACGCTGCGGTTGGGCGACAACAACACGGTGCAGTTTGAGCGGACGCTGATCTTCCTGACCTCGAATTTAGGGGCGCGGGAGATGGCGCGCGAGTTGCGGCCGACGCTTGGTTTTGAGGCGATCAGCGGTGGGGCGACGGCGTCCGACGACTACTCGCGACTGGAAGACGTGGCGATTTCGGCGGTGAAGCGGAAGTTCCCGCCGGAGTTTATCAACCGGATCGACCTGATGCTGACGTACCGGCCGCTGTCGGGCGAGGCGATGGAGAAGATTCTGGATATCCAGTTGCAGGATCTGGCCAACCACATTTCGAAGCGGCTGGGGGAGCGGCGGTTCTACCTGCAGGTTCCGCGGCGCGCGCGGCGGTTTTTGCTGGAACAGGGGACTAGTTCGCAGTACGGGGCGCGGGAGTTGAAGCGGGCCATTCACCGGCATCTGATGCATCCGCTGTCGGCGTTGGTGGCCGATGGGTGTGTGCCGCCGGGGGCGATTGTGCGGTGCGATTTGCACTCGGGCGGGAAGCGGCTGGATCTGATGCCGTTGGAGGAGGCGGCGTAGTTTTGCGCCGGTTTTCTGGGGGCCGGACCGGCGTGCTTTGTTTCGGTGGGCGCGGGCGGGATGGGCCACGCTACCGGTCCCCGAATAGGTCCGAACGAGCGGCACACCCGCAAGTGGCCCCCCCTACGCATGATCTTCGGTGTTTTACGGGGAATCGGGGCAGGGAGAGATTGGTAATTGCGGTGACCCTAATTTTGTGGGTCGGATACAATGACGTGATATGTCACGCCTTTTGCTGGTGCTGACCGCATGCGCCCTTCCTCTTCTTGCCGCTGATGGTGACGACTTTTTTGAGTCGAAGATACGGCCGTTGCTGGCTACGCATTGCCACGCGTGCCACACGGGGGGCGCGTTGGGGAACCTGCGTCTGGATTCGCGGGAGGGGGTGCTGAAGGGCGGGAAGTCGGGCCGCGTCGTTGTGGAGGGGAAGCCGGAGGCGAGCCTGTTGATTGAGGCCGTGAAGCGGACGCATGTGCGGTTGAAGATGCCGCCGGTGGGGGCGCTTTCGCCGCAGGAAGTCGCCAGTTTGGAAGAGTGGGTGCGGATGGGTGTGCCGTGGCCGGAGGTGAAGCGGGAAGTGGTTGCCACGGCGGCGAAGATTACAAAAGAGCAGCGGGCGTTTTGGTCGTTTCAGCCGTTGCCGGCGGTGAGTGCGGCGCCGATTGATGGGTTTGTGAACGCCCGGCTGCTTGCGGCTAAGGTTGCTCCGGCGAAGGCGGCCGATGCGAGGACGTGGTTGCGACGGGTGACACTTTCGTTGACGGGCTTGGTTCCGACGCCGGAGGAGGCGGAGGCGTTTGCGAAGAATCCGAACAAGGCGGCGGCGGTGGAGCGGCTGTTGGCATCGCCACGGTACGGGGAACGCTGGGGACGGCACTGGCTGGACCTGGCACGGTACTCCGATGGGGAGTTGGCGGCGAGCAAGGATACGCCGTTGCCGAATGCGTGGCGGTATCGGGATTGGGTGATCGACGCGTTGAATCGGGACTTGCGGTTTGATGTGTTTGCGAAGGCGCAGATTACGGAGACGAACGGGGAGTTGGCGGGGCTGGGGTTCCAGGCTTTGGGGGCCGGCGCGAACGATCAACTGGACGTGACGACGAAGGTTTTCCTGGGCATGACGGTTGGTTGCGCGCAGTGCCACGACCATAAGTACGACCCGATTCCGACGAAGGATTATTACTCGTTGCTGGGTGTTTTTCGGAGTACGAAGACGGTGGAGCATCCGTTGGTGGGCGAGGCGGAAGTGGCGCGGTATAAGGCGCAGAAGAAGAAGGTTGATGATTTGAAGGAGATATTGGCTGATTATCTGGCGGAGCAGACGAAGCAGTTGACGGATCTGCTGGCGCGGGATACGGCGAAGTATCTTGTGGCGACGGTTACGGGCGAAGGCGCAGGGTTGGATGCGGAGACGCTGGGGCGGTGGAAGACTTATTTGGCTGACGACAACAAAGAGCACCCGTATTTGAAGGGCTGGTATGACCTGTTGAAGACCAAGCCCACCGAGGCGCAGGTGCGGGCGGAGGCGGAGAAGTATCAGGCGTTTGTGTTGGAGCTGTTGGATGAAGCGCGGGAAGTCGACGATAAGAACTACGTGGCGTTTGGCGGGCGGAAGGGGCAGAAGAACGAGAACACGCGGCAGTATACGAATATTGTTTCGCTGCCGGTCTTGAAGTTTTATCAGTGGCGGGAGTTGGCGTATAAGCCGTATGTGACCGATGGGTTTAAGGCGCCGGGTGGGGTTTATTTTTATGACGCCAAGCAGTTGGACCGGTTCCTGGGTGGGATTGCGAAAGCCTATGCGGAGAAGTTGCGGGTCGAGATTGCGGCTGCAGAAAAAGAGTTGCCGCCGGTGTATCCGTTCCTGCATGCGGTGAAAGATGGCGATAAGCCGGCGGATATTCCGGTGGCGCTGCGCGGGGATCCGAAGACGCCGGGCGAGATGGCGCCGCGACGGTTTTTGCAGGCGCTTTGCGACGATGAGCCGGCGCGGTTTACGCAGGGGAGCGGGCGGGCGGAGTTGGCCGAGGCTGTGATCCGGCATCCGCTGACGGCGCGGGTGATTGTGAACCGGGTATGGCAGCATCACTTCGGGAAGGGCATTGTGCGGACGCCTTCGAACTTCGGGCGGATGGGCGAGCGGCCGACGCATCCGGAGCTGTTGGACCAGTTGGCGGCGCGGTTTATTGCGGGTGGGTGGAGCTTGAAGAAACTGCATCGGGAGATACTGTTGAGCGAGACGTATGGGCGGGCGACGGCGGCGAGTGGGGATGCGGATCCGGACAATAAATTATTGGGACATTTTCCGCTGCTGCACCGTTTGGACATGGAGGCGATTCGGGATTCGGTGCTGGCGGTGACGGGGCAGTTGGATCTGAAAGCGGGCGGGCCGCCGGCGGAGATCACGGATGAGAACAAGCGGCGGTCGGTGTATTTGACTGTCAGCCGGACGCGGCTGGACCCGGCGATGGCGCTGTTTGATTTTCCGGATGCGAACAATACGACCGATGAGCGGGCGGTGACGGCGGGGCCGTTGCAGGGGTTGTATTGGCTGAACAGCGCGTTTGTGACTCGGCAGGCGGGCGTTCTGGTGGAGCGGTTGGCACGTGAGGCCGGGGCGGCTTCGGAGGCGCGGATTCAACGGGCGTATGCGCTGTTGTATGGGCGACCGGCGGATGCTTCCGAGGTTAAGATTGGTGTGGAGTACGTGACATCGGCGGGTGCGAATGCCTGGCCGAAATATCTACAAGCCCTGTTGGGCTCCAGCGAATTTTCGAGCGTGAACTGATATGTTTCCCAGACGCAAATTTCTAGAGACGTTGGGCGGCGGCTTCGGCATGAGCGCGCTGCAGGGGATGCTGCAGGCGGACCCGGCGCGCAAGACGCATTTTGCGCCGAAGGCGAAGCATGTCATTTTTCTGTTTCTGAATGGCGGGATGTCGCAGGTGGATACCTTCGACCATAAGCCGGCGCTGGCGAAGTATGACGGGCAGCCGATGCCGGGGCCGAAGATTCGCACGGACCGGGCGAGCGGGACGTTGATGCGGAGCCCTTGGGAGTTTAAGAAGTACGGGCAGTCGGGCTTGGAAGTGAGCGAGATTTTTCCGCAGATTGCGGAGCGAATCGATAACTTCTGCCTGATTAAGAGCATGTACACGGACAACGGGAACCATGGGCCTTCGTTGCAGTTGATGAACTGCGGGCATCAGTTGCCGGGGCGGCCGTCGATGGGGTCGTGGCTGACGTATGGGCTGGGCACGGAGAACAAGAATCTGCCCGGTTTTATTGTTCTGTGTCCGGGGTTTCCGGTGTTGGGTTCGACGCTGTGGAGCGCGGGGTACATGCCGTCGTCGTACCAGGGCGTGCATATTCAGAATGCCGAGGTGGAGCCGGAGAAGTTGATCCGGCATTTGCGGAATTCGAATTTGAGCGTCGACGAACAGAAGGGGCAGTTGGCGCTGTTGGACCAGTTGAATCAGCGGTACATGGCGCGGGTTGGGGATCAGCCGCAGTTGGAGGGGGCTGTGCAATCGATGGAGTCGGCATTCCGGTTGCAGACGGAGGCGGCGGGGATTTTCGATATTCGCAAAGAGCCGGAGCATGTGCGGCGGCGGTATGATGTTTCGGACTTCGGGCGCGGGTGTTTGATGTCGCTGCGGTTGGTGGAGAGCGGCGTGCGGATGGTGCAGATTTACTTCGGCAATTTCCAGCCGTGGGATCATCACGACGACATTCGGATTCATGCGAAGTTGGCGCGGCAAAGCGATGGGCCGATTGCGGCGCTGGTGGATGATTTGAAGGCGCGCGGGTTGTTTGACGAGACGCTGATCGTGATCACGGGCGAGTTTGGGCGGACGCCGATGATTCAGAATTCGGGGCTGGAGAAGCTGGGTTGCGGGCGGGATCATAATCCGCCGGCGTTTACGGCTTTGCTGGCTGGGGGCGGGATAAAGGGCGGGTTCTCGTACGGGGCGACCGATGATTTCGGGTTCAAGGCCGTGGAGAATCGGGTGCATGTGCATGATCTGCATGCGACGATCTTGAACCAGCTGGGGTTTGATCATACTAAGTTGACTTATCGGCATGCGGGACGGGATTTCCGGCTGACCGATGTGCATGGGGAAGTGATTCGGGATTTGATTGCTTGAGAAGTTTGGGCCGGTTTCGCCACTATCTTTTTGAGTGACGAAACCGTACGACCAGGCGTTCAAGCTGCTGACGGAGGAGGACCCGCGAGCGACGCTGGCGCTGTTTGCTGGGATTCCGTTGACGGTGGCGATGGACGTTCGCGTGTTGGACCGCGAGGTGAACCTGTCGGCGCTACAGGTGGATAATCTGTACCGGTGCCGGACGGCGGATGCGGAGTTCCTGGTTCATATTGAGGCGGTGACTCGATTTCGGACGGCGGCGTTGGACAGGCAGTTTGACTATGTGCAGGCGATTGTTACGAAGTACCGGATGGCGTGCAGGAGCTATCTGGTTTTGTTGACGGAGAAGGGCGTGCCGGGGGTGTTGCCGCGGACAATCCGGCGTGTACATGGGGACTATGAGGCGACTTTACGGCTGCGGGCGGTGCGGCTGTGGCGGATTCCGGCGGAGCGGATTTTGCGGCTCGAAAGTGCGCAGTTGTTGCCGTGGATTCCATTGTTGCGGGCGTCGACGGAGGAGATGGAAGAGGCGATGCGGCGGCTGGATATCGCCGATGAGAGCGTGTTGCGGACGCGGCTGTTTCTGCTGGGGGGACTACGCTATGGTAGTAAAGAAGCGTTTTTGCAGAGGTTGGACCAGATGATTATTTCCGAAGAAATCCTCAAAGAGTCGAGTACTTATCAGTATTTGATTAATAAAGGGCGTTTGGCGGCGCGGCGTGAGGATTTGGTGCGCTTGTTGACGCGGCGGTTTGGGCCGCTGTCGACGGCTACGCAGCGGAAGGTGGATGCGGCTCCGATTGAGAAGCTGGATCGGTGGTTTGACCGGGCGCTGGATGCGGCTAGTTTGAAAGACGCGTTGAAATAGGCCATGCCGGCGCGGACTCCGGAGCCTCCTTATTACGCCGTGATTTTTGCTTCGACGCGGACGGGGGACGATGCGGGGTATGCCGAGATGGCGGCGCGGATGGTTGAGTTGGCTGCGTTGCAGCCGGGGTTTTTGGGGATCGAATCGGCGCCGGGGATTACGGTTTCCTACTGGGAGAGCGAGGCGGCGATTGCGGCTTGGCATGCAAACGCGGAGCACCTGGAGGCACAGCGGTTAGGCTATGCGCGTTGGTACTCCGCGTTCGAGCTGCGCGTGGCGCGGGTGGAGCGGGCGTACTCGTTTAGAAGCGCCAGTCCAGACCCACCAGCGGGAACAGACCCAGCTGATTGCTGATTTTCAGCTCGTTCTTTTCGCGGTCCCACGTGGCGTTGGCGAAGTTCTTGCGGTTCGTCGCGTTCTGCAGGCCGAGCCAGATTAACAGCGGTTTGTCGCGGAAGGTGAGCGTGCGGTCGACACGGAAATCGAACCGGAAGTAGTCGGAGGCGCGGACGCCGTTGACCTTCGTGAGATCGTAGATGCCGCGGCGTTGTTGCTTCGACAGGATCTCGTTGAAGGGGGTGTAGGGGCGGCCGCCGAAGTAGGCGACGCGGGAGGAGAACTCCCACTTGGAGTTCAGCCGGTAGCCGCCGACGGCGTTGAAGAGGAACGGATAGTCGAACGAACCGGGGCGCATGATGCCGTCGAGGCCGGCGTGGCGGGTGCGGCTGAAGGAGAGGTTCGACTGGCCGAACCACTTTTGCGAGAACTTCTTTTCGACGAAGAACTCGATACCGCGGACACGGCCGCGGCCGGCACTGGTCATGGGGAAGAGCAGGTCGCTGACGGCGAAGGTGTCGCCGGTGTTGGCCAGGGAGAGTGAGCGGTAGTCCGTTGACACGGGGTAGGTGGAGTAGTTCTTGGCGAAGCCTTCGATGGTCATGCGGAGCGTATCGCTGGCGACGTAGGAGAAGCCGGTGATGTAGTGATCGGCGCGGATGGGGGCCAAGCCTCTGTTCACCGGGAAGACGGAGAGGAAGAGGAAGAAGGGCTGTTGATAGAACGTCCCGTAACTGGCTTTCCAGGCAAGCTTGTTCGTGAGGCGGAAGCTGGCACCGGTGCGGGGGCTGAAGCGGCTGGCGCCGATGTACTGGTAGTTATCGAAGCGGCCGCCCCAGGTGACGTTGAGACGGGTGCCGATGTTCTTCGCCGTTTGCAGGTAGGCGCCAGTTTGGCGCGCGTGGTAGGACTGGCGAATGGCGAAGCGGTTGATGTTGCGTTCGGCGGTGAAGGGGCTGTCGTCACCGAGGGGCTGCGAGGCATCGTAGTTGATGCGGAACATCTTGTAGCTGCCGCCGAGTTGGACCTTATCGATCATGGGGACATAGGTCGTGAGGTCGTACTTGATGGTGGTTTCGCCTTCGCGGTTCTTTTCCCGGTAGACGATGGGGGCTTTGGAGATCAACTCATCGGCGTTCGAGCCCACGGTGCCGAAGCGGATGAGGTCCTTGACCTGCTGGTTGACGGTGGCTTCGGAGTGGGTGACTCCGAGGAGGCCGACGGTACGGTCGCCGATGAGGCGCTGCCAGTTGAAGCCGGTGGCGGAGCGCCAGCCGTCGTAGCGGATGTCGAGGGTGGCGATTTCGCTGTCGGGTTTTTTGTCGTTCGTTGGGCCGAGGCGGATGTTGTCGAGGCCGGTGAAGTTGACGGCCCAGATTCGGTCCTTGGGCGTGAGGTCGTAGAGGACTTTGGTGTTGAAGCTGTAGTTGACTGGGACGCCGCCGAAGCCGATGTCTTTGGTGAAGAGGTCGAGGAAGCTGCGGCGGGCGGAGATGATCCAGGAGCCTTTTTCCTTCTTGATGGGGCCTTCGAGGATGGCGCCGGCGCCGGCGAAGCCGAGGGTGGCGCGGCCGGAGAATTTCTCGCGATTACCTTCGCGCTGGGCAATTTGGAGGACGCCGGAGAGGCGGTTGATGTAGGGGCTGGGCTGGCCGCCGGTGAGGAAGTTGACGTCACGGATGAGCTCGGAATCGAGGATGGAGACGGTGCCGCCGGCGGAGGCGAAGTTGGCGAAGTTGTTGATGTTGGGGATTTCGACGTTGTCGACGACGAAGAGGTTTTCGAGCGGGCTGCCGCCGCGGACGATGATGTCGTTCCGGAAGTCGTTGGAGCCGATGGCGACGCCGGGGAGCGTCTGGACATAGCGGGAGACGTCCTGGAGGGCGCCGGCGGATTTGCCGATTTCGCGGGCCTGGATGAGGTAATTGGAATTCTTGATTTCTTCAGGTGTGACGAAGACAGATTCGGTGACGGTGACCGATTGGGCGAGGAGGATATCGACTCGGCCTTCGAGACCGGCGCGGACTTCGACGGCGGTGGTGAGGCGGCCGCCGACATCGAGGATGTAGGAGCCGGCGCGCAGTTCGGAGAGGCGGAAGTCGCCTTTGGCGTCGGAAGTGGCGCATTTCTGTGTGTTCTGGACGCAGATGCGAACGTTGGGTGCGCCGACGGAGCCGCGGATGGAGCCTACGCCGGTGGTGTCTTGACTAAGCAGTAAAGGGGCCGCGCTTACCAGGGCGGCGAAGAGACGAATATTCACAAGAGTAAAGATGCAGGGTGTTGGCAGCGGGTGTTAATTTTGATGGGACTCCTATGACCCGTCTCCTTGTTTCTTTTCTGTTTATTGCGGTTGGCTGGGCGCAGCCGAAGTTTGAAGACTATCCGGCGGCGAAGACGCATTCCGGAAAGCCGGCGACGGCGAAGGTGGAGCGGGCAGGGGACCGGATGTACCGGACGCGGATCCGGGAGGGGGCGGCGAAGGGGCCGAACTTTGCGGGACGGTTTACGGTGGTGCAGTGGGGGTGCGGATCGGCTTGTGTGGAGACGGTGATTGTAGACGCGGGGAATGGGACCGTTTTCCATCTGCCGGGGGCGGAACTGGGGTGTTCGGATTTGATGTGTTCGTTGAATATGCAGTGCCAAACGGGAAGTGCGCCGTGGTACCGGTTGGATAGTGAATTATTGATCGTGCGGCATTGCAAGGGCGAAGAGGCGCGGACGGACTATCTGCGTTGGACGGGGACTAAGTTTGTGGCGGTGAAATAGAAAAGCCCCGCCGGAGGGGCGGGGCTTTTGCGGGTTTTGAGTTACTTAGTTGGGGGTGGGAGCCGGGGCGGGCGCTGGCGCGGGAGCGGGGCTCGGTGCGGGAGCGGGCGCCGGGGCCGGAGCAGGGCTGGGGCTCGGGGCGGGGGCAGGAGCGGGTGCTGGGGCCGGCGTCGGGGCGGGGAGCGGGGTGCAGCTCAGGTTGCCGGCGGCGTCGAAGCCGGAGAGATAGGTGTTGGCCGGGCAGGACTTGTTGCCGAGGAGAGAGGCGACCGAGACAGGTGCGGGTGCCGGGGCGGCGATGGTGGCGTCGAAGGTACCGGTTTTCTTGGAGTCGTCGCCGCCGTTGGACTTGGAGTTGGACTTGACGGTGATGCGGTAGTTGCCGGCGTTGAGGATCGGCGGGGCGAGGGTGACGATGATGCGGGAGTCGGTGAAGAGGCTGACGTTGGGCAGGACGCCATCGATGGTTACGGTGGGCTTAACGGACGCGCCGAAGCCGGTGCCGTAGATGTCCATCTGGGTGGGGTTGGAGCTGCCCGAGACAAAGGTGAAGGTGACCTTCTGGATGTCGAGGGTGTTGGGGTCGTCGGCGCGGAGAGCGGGGGCGACAGCAAGCAGGCCGAGCGCGAGGCTGGCGGAAAACTTATTGAAGATAGATGGCATGAGGTTCTCTGCCTGTACCGTCGGAGACAGGCAGAGAACTGTGCCAAAGATTTTTTAGAAAACCAATTTGAGGCCGAACTGGACGAGGCGCTGGTCGAGGGCGGAGGTCCAGGCGAGGGTGGCCGGGGTGGTGATGGCACCGAGGGTATCGACGCTGGCGGTGGCGTTGATGCCGGTGACGTTGGTGTGGTTGAAGATGTTCGTCGATTCGAAGAAGAACTCCGGTTTCCAGCGTTCCTTGATGGGGAAGATGCGGGAGTAGCGGAGGTTCAGTTCCGAAGTCGCCGGGGCGCGGAGGGTGTTACGGCCGATGAACAGGGGGCGTTGGAAGCCGGCGGTGGCGGTGTTGTCGCCATTCAAAATGCGGTTGCCGCCCATGTTGAAGTTTTCGCCGGACTGGGCGTTGAACAACAGCGCGATGCGGTTGTTGTTGGCCAGGTAGCGGAGGGCCTGGTTGGTGACGGCGGCGGAGGTGTTCCAGACGAGATTGGCGTTGAAGGCTTGGCGGCGGTCGGTGAGCGAGTTGCCACGGTCGCGGCGGCGGTTGGAGGCGTCGGAGAGGGCGGCGGCGCCGGAGTCGATGTTGTTCTGTTCGGGAGCGTCATCGATGGCGTGGGACCAGGTCCAGGAGGCGAAGGCGTCGAGGCCGCGGGAGAAGCGTTTGTCGAAGCGGAAGTTGAGGCCGTTGTAGTTCGACTTGCCGACGGATTCGGCGGAGAGGATGTTGTTGAAGCGGGTGTCGATGCGTCCCGAGCCGAAGATAGGGCGGCCGTCGGCGAGGGACGTGGGGCCGGCGATGAGGTTGATGTTGCGCCAGATGGGGAGGCGGTTGCCGGTGGTGTAGAGGTAAGTCGCGGTGAAGCCGGCGTTGTGGCCAAGGTCACGCGAGAGGCTGACGTTGGCGTTGGCGGAGTAGAGCGTGGCGAAGTCCGGCGAGACGGTGCTGATGTCCTGCGTGGCGAGGGTGAAGCCAGTGGGGATGCCGGGGAACACATTCGGGAAGGCCGGGGCTACGGCGTTGGTGGGGGGCACGCTGATGGAGAAGAAAATGGGCGAGCCGTTTTGCAGGATGGACTTGCGGTATTGATCCGTCTGGAACGGGTCGTAGAAGATGCCGCTAGAGGCGCGGACGACCCATTTGCCGAGGCCCACGGAGGCGCCGAGGCGGGGGGCGAAGTTGTTTTTGTCCGTTCGGAAGGATTTGGAGGAGTTGAAGAGCGAACTGCTGTTGGCGGCCGGGGGGGTGAAGACGTCGTAGCGGAGGCCGTAGGTGATGGTGATGTTGGAGCGGGGCTTCCAGGAGTCCTGGCCGTAGAGGCTGGTGAACTGGGAACGGTAGGAGAGCGACGGGTTGCCGACGGTTTGCGCGAATGACGTGTAGCCTTTGGTGTTGGTCCCGGCGACGGCGGCGAGGTAGGTGGCGACCGAGGGGAAGGTGTAGATGGCGCTGGTTTGCTGGGTGTAGACGTCGGGGATCCAGCGCAGAGAGCCGCCGAATTTGAGCGAATGGCGATCGCGGTTCCAGCTGAAGTTTTCGGTGATTTCCGGGGTTTTTTCTTCGTAGAGGAAGCCGGTGTTGGGGGAGTTTCCGAAGTTGGCTACGCCGGCGATGGTGATGGAGGGGCCGGCGACGTTGGCTTCGAACTGGTTCTGGGCCTGGGAGCGGTATGGGATTTGGACGCGGAGTTCGTTGACGGCGTTGGGATTGATGACGGAGATCAACTGCAGGGCGCCGGCATGGGAGCGGTCGACGAAATTATAGGTCTGGGAGACGAGGGTGAGGCCGCCGCCGTTGTTGTAGGGCGAGTCGTTGCGGTGGCCACTGTAGCGGAGCGAGAGGCGGTTGGCGGAGTTGATCTGCCAGTCGGTTTTGGCGAGGAAGAAGGTGACGTCCTGCTTGAAGGGAATGGCGTTGGCGTAGCTGGCGGGGAGGCCGAGTTGGGCGATGACGGCGGCGGTGGGGGAGACGGGTTGGGGGAGATCGCGGACGACCTTTTCATACGACCCGAAGAAGAAGAGCTTGTCCTTGATGAGGCGGCCACCGGCGGAGGCGTTGACGCCATTGACGTTGATTTCCGGAGTGGGGCGATTGAAGGCGAGGAGGGCGGGGCGGGCGCTGAAGCCGGTGCGGCGGAAGATGTAGGCGCCGGAGCCGTGGAGTTCATTGGACCCGGATTTGGTGATGGTGTTGAAGACGGTGCCGACGGTGTTGCCGAATTCGGGGGCGAA